>CAZSXM010000034.1:0-51281 GCA_964610435.1 uncultured Pirellulales bacterium
ACCCGCGTTACGTGCCGCCCGTTGGCATGACGGACCTGGACGGCCTGCCGAGACTTCACGGTGAGGCCGTCGACATGGGGGCCTACGAGTTCCAGGGACTCGGACTCACGAAGAGAATCATCGCCGGAGCCATGCTGGGCGAGGACGAGAGAACGCAGTATGTAGGCGTTGGAACTGAGATCACCTATCAGATCTGCATCAACAACCACAGTGACACGCAGCGGGTGGAGGGGCTCTCTGTCGTCGATATTCTGCCTGCCGAAGTCACGTTCGTCTCGGCCGACGGAGCGGCGGGATCGTACGATCGAGACCGACACGTCTACACATGGTCATTTCCCTCGCTGATGCCCGAGTCTACAGTCTGCGTTGCGCTGGTCGCACGGGTTCGCAGTGATACGGCTCTGGACACCGTGATCACAAACCACGTGATCGCCGACAGTGTGAATACCAGTACCCAGAGGGCCAGCGTCTCGGCTGTGGTCGCGCAGCCGAAGCCCAAGCCGCTCGAACTGACCAAGACCATCACCGCGGGAATCCGTGGCCGTGACGAACGAGGGATTGCCTATGTGGCCCAGGGGCGGGAGATTACCTATCAGATCAGCGTACGAAATGACAATGATCGGTCCGTGAACAACGTGGTCATTACAGACACGCTTCCGGCCAGGGTGACATTTGTTTCGGCCGAAGGGGTGGCCGGATCGTACGATCACGCCGCCCATACCTACACGTGGATCTATCCCACCTTGGCGCCCGGGGTCAGACGCCACGTGACGTTGACCGTCCGACTGGCCCATGACGTCGATCCCGGACGGATGGTTGTCAACACCGTCCATATTGACGCAGACGAAGTCCCACCGGGCAGCACCAGTGTCGAAGCTCGCGTGATCGAAGCCCCGTTGGACGTCGCACTGACGCTGAGCCCACTGATCATCGGCCGCACAGGCCACAACCGTACCCAGATCACGGCCGTGCTGGAATTTCCGCCGCAGATTGGTGCAAGCGATATTGACCTGGAGACCATCTCGCTCGATCCCGGGAACATCTTGACCCGTTCGCGGACCCTCACTGTCGTCGACGGAACCGTGCGGGTTCGCGCGGTGTTTGATCTGGCCGAGGTTCTCGGTGCGATACCCGATAACGGAACCACAACGTTGTATGTCAGCGGCAGACTGCGATCGCAGCACCCGTTCGTCGGAGAAGGGAACGTACTGGTGGTCGGCCGGAGAGCCTTCTGATGCGGCTGCCACAGACAACATTGGTTTGCATTGAAAGGAGTTCTCGATGAGTGGGAAAATGGCGTTCTTGAGCCTGTCTATAGGTCTGGCTGTCGCTGCATCGTCGGCATGGGCCGGCGTGCCGATGGGCCCGGCGATGCCGATCCTCGAAAAGGGACAGTGGGCCGTGGGGGTCGAATACGCCTATGGGGATGCGGACCTCACGTCCAAAGGGACTAATGTGGACAGCATCGTCGATGGACCATCGGAGCGCTACCGGGACAAGTTCACGTTGTCCGGGATGAAGACGAACATGATTTTCGGACGCATCGAGTATGCCCTCTGCAAGGATTGGGACGTGTTCGTCCGTTTGGGGGTCGCCGACGCGGATGCGGGCATCAGCGGCCGCGATGCGGACCTCGACGGAGGCTTTGGCTTCTCCGGGGGTTTGGGGACGCGAGCCACCTTGTATCGGTCCGGACCGTGGCAGATCGACGGCCTGGCGCAGGTGACGTGGGTGAACCCCGACGACGGACGTTATAAGGCTGGCATTGCAGACGACTACTATGTGGGCACGGCGAAGCTGGATTATCTGCATAGCCAGTTCGGCTTGGCCGCCGTCTACCGGACGGAGACCTGGGGACTGTGGGCCGGCCCCTTCTTCCAGATGATCGACGGCGACCTGGACCTGGACGTACGGTATTCCGTCGGCGAGGACACGGGCCGCAGCAAATTCTCCGGCGACGTCGAAGAGAAGTCCTGCTTTGGCGTGAGCCTCGGCGCCGACTGCGAGTTGGGCCCCAACCTCGTCGGCTGGCTCGAAGGCCAACTCACCGGCGATTCCTGGATGGTTGGAGTGGGCGTCTTGATCCGGCCCGACCGGCTTCTCGGCGACTGGTGACACGCCGACCGCCGCGAGACGAGCCGTCAGACCATGTCGTAGTCGTACGGCTTGCGCATCGGTCCCGGCGCCGTTGACGAACCGCCTCTTATGTCAGCGGAGTCTGGCCCGGGACTGCAACCGGGCGGACCGGCAGCGGGCCCAACTCGTACTTCGGGGGGCTCAGATCCAGCTTCGACTGGTTCAGCGCCCAGCTCCATTTCATCGCCCGCCCGGTATAGGCGCTCATCCTTCCTGCAATGGCCGCCATCGTGCTCTCGGCGACCTGCACGCCCTCATTGATCGGTTCGGCCGTCCGGATGGCGCCGATCCAATCGGCGTGCTCCTGGACGTAGGGGTTGGGCGAGGCCGGTGGCTCGTACGGATTCTCACCTCGAATCCACCCGGTGCTGCCGTCGATGTAGACGGTCCCCTTGGTCCCGACGATGTGTTCGGAGACCCGATCGGTGCAGCCGGAATGGTGCCGGCACATGCTCTGGACGCGCACCCCGCCCGGATACTCGAACTCGACGGCGAAATGGTCCCAGATGTTGCCACCTCTACGCACCTCGCGACCGCCCATGCCCATGATGAACTCCGGCGGGCCCTGCATCGCCCAGTGCATGATGTCGATGTTGTGGACGTGTTGCTCGACGATGTGGTCGCCGCAGGTCCAACAGAAGTAGTACCAGTTGCGGACCTGCCACTCCATGTCGCTCATGCCCGCCGGCTTCCGTCGTGTCAGCGAGCCGCCGCTGCCGTTCCAATACACCTGGGCGGCCCGGATCTCGCCGATGGCGCCGTCGTGGACACGCTTCATGATCTCGATGTAGTGATTCTGGTGCCGTCGCTGCGTGCCGGCCACGACGCAGAGGCCCTTGCGCTCGGCCTCTCTGGCCGCCGCGATCACCACGCGGACGCCCGCCGGATCGACCGCCACGGGCTTCTCCATGAAGATGTGCTTGCCTGCCTTGACGGCCGCCCGGAAGTGCCGGGGCCGAAAGCCCGGAGGGCAGGCGAGGATCACCATGTCCACGCCGCTGGCCAGCAGCTTCTCACAGGCATCGAATCCCACGAACTTGCGCTCCTCGGGCACATCCATCTGCGCCGCCAAACCGTCGAAGGCCACGCGGTCGTAGCGTGCCTCGGCCCCGTCGTGGAGCATGGTGTAGCTCCTGTCGAGTCGGTCGCGGAACAGATCCGCCATCGCCCAGAGCTTGACCGGGGTGTCGGTGGCCATCAGGGCCTGGGTGACGGCGCCGGTGCCGCGCCCGCCGCAACCGATCAGGCCGAGCTTCAGCTCGTCCGACCCGGCCGCGTAGGCCCGGCCGGTCAACTGCGAGGCCAGTGTGACGGAGGCAGCCGTCGCGGCCGAGTGTTTCATGAAGTCCCGGCGAGACAACCTTTCGTTCGTGCGCGTCCGATCCGATTCCTGCTGCATAATCGTTCCTTCCATTCTCAACCCAGGCCGTAGGGTTCGATGAGCCTCTCGTGAGGCTTGAAGTGGAACTGACATTCTTCCGCCGGCGTGCCCAGGACGGTGACTTTCGCTAAGTCACCCTGTCCCTTGCCCGCCTCGGCCAGCGACGTCAGATACATGATCTTGTTCGGGTCGAAACCCATCAGCTTCGTCGTCAGCACATCGAGTGCCAAGCTGTCGAGGCTGGCCAACGCCACTCGCGCGTCGACCGGCGTGCCACCGATCGGGCCGTTGCCCTCCATTGCCACGAACCCGTCGATCACCCCGAGATCGGGGTAGATCTCCTGGGCTAAGTGAAACATATTGAAGTGGATCAGCGCTTTGGGCGAGAAGTTGTACTCGGCGTGTGTGAGCCACTTGTCGTTGGTCTTATAGTCGTTCAGCGGCGCCGCCAGCAGGACGTTCTTCAGCGCCAGGGTCGTAACGGCGCGGTCGTGGGTCTTCATGCGAGCCGCCGAGATGACGTAGGTGTCCGAATCGAGGAACGCCGAGATGATCCGAATTGGCGTCGGCTTGTGCCCCCTGCCAAAGACGTAGCGATACACCCAGGGCTGCTCGTTCAGATCGATCAGCTTGACGTTGTATTCCTTCTCCAGGGCCAGATAGCCGTAGTTGACATAGCCCTCGCGCGTGCCGCCCCCGAAGGCGGTCGATTCGCCGATCGTAATCCGCTCCTTGTAATGGGGCGTGAGAAAATCGAGGATGCCTCTGACCGCGTCGACGTGCGTCGCGCACAGCTCGTGGCGCGTGCTGACGAAGTTGGGCTTGATCAGGATCTTCTTCTTGTCCCCGATCGACGCCAGGACCTCGTCCTCGATATGCTTGAGCGCCTGATAGACGATGTCCCGCCGGTCGTTGCCCTTGACCAAACCGACCTTCGCCGGCGGCGCAATTCGATTGAACAGCGGCCCACCCGGCGCTGCTGGCTGCTCGACCGCACCCTGCGCCAATCCGACGCGACCCTTGAGACCCAGCGAACCGAGGGTGGCTGCGACCGCTCCGGCACCGAACCCCCTGAGAACCTCGCGACGATTGAGTTGATGGCGACCCGTCATAGACACCTCCGGACCCAGCTGCAAATGGATTCTATCGAGAGGTCCATTCTACAAGATTGCCCCCATATCCACAACGTCCCTGTGGAGTTCAGGCTGAACCAGCGAAAGGGTCGTGTGTTCCCGCTCGATGGGCGGCGGACAACAAAAAAGATTGCTGCCCCCGCAGAGACCGATAGAATAGGGCCCCTGTAGGACATCCATCCCCAGCGTTCGGTGGGAGACTGCAAGAGCAACTGCCGCCGGGCTTTCGGTGTATCGGGTTGTTTGGAGCTTTGTTCGGTGCGAATCGCTTTGGGTCAATTCAACGCGGTGGTCGGCGATCTGTCGGGCAATATTGAGAAGATGACGTCGATGTGGGCCGGGGCCGTCGAGGCGGGCGCGGACCTGGTGGTCTTCCCCGAACTGGCGGTTTGCGGCTACCCACCCGAAGACCTCGTCTACAAGCGACAGTTCCTCGAAGACAACCGGACCGCCGTCGAGACGCTGGCGGCCGCCTGCCCCGCCAAGACCCTCGTGGTCGGCTTCGTTGAGAGCGTCAACGGCACCGCCTTCAACGCGGCCGCGGTGATCCAGGACGGGCGGATCGCCGAGACGTACCAGAAGCGAGAGCTGCCTAACTACGGCGTCTTCGACGAGCGACGCTATTTTCGGCCCGGCAATCGACCCGTTCTCGTGGAATTGGCCGGCCTGAATATCGTCCTGACCATCTGCGAGGACATTTGGGAAATCGAATGGCTCAAACGATTCTTCACGAAATCCGGACCCTTCGATCTGCTGCTCAACATCTCGGCGTCACCATTCCACATGGGCAAGTTCGATGAGCGGGGCCGCATCATCACGCGGTGCTCGAAGGCCTTCAACTGCGCGGTGGCCTACTGCAATCTCGTCGGCTGCCAGGACGAGCTGGTCTTCGACGGCCAGAGCATTCTGGCCGATTCGACCGGCCACATCGTCACGAGGGCCAGGGCCTTCAAAGAGAATCTGCTGATCGCCGACGTGACGCGGGCCGAGGAGAACGTCGCCGTCGCGCCGACTCAGCCGAACGCCGCGCTGCCGGAAGATCCGCTCGACGAAATCTATCATGCGCTGGTCCTGGGCACCAGGGACTATGCAGGGAAGAACGGGTTCAAGAAGGTGCTGCTGGGCCTGAGCGGGGGGATCGATTCGGCGGTGACGGCGGCTATCGCCGTCGCGGCCCTCGGCGCCGAGAATGTGCTTGGCATCACCATGCCGTCGCGCTTCAACAGCCCCGAGACCATTGCCGATGCGAAGAAGGTGGCCGACAACTTGGGCATCGAGCTGTTGACGATCCCGATCGAGCCGATCCTGACGCCGTTCAGCAAGTCGCTCCAGGCGGACCCGCGCTGGGACGATAGAGGCATCGCCTACGAGAACCTCCAGTCGCGCATCCGCGGCACGATTCTGATGTCGCTGAGCAATCAAATCGGCGCGCTTGTGCTGACCACGGGCAACAAGAGCGAGACGTCCGTCGGCTACAGCACGCTCTACGGCGACACCGCCGGCGGCTTCGCGGTGCTCAAGGACGTGCTTAAGACGATGGTCTACCGCCTCGCTGTATACATGAACGAAACGGCCGGCCGCGAACTGATTCCGTCCGACGTCATTACCCGGCCGCCCAGCGCCGAACTGCGACCCGACCAGAAGGACGCCGATTCGCTGCCCGAGTACGATCTGCTCGATGAGATCATCAAGGGGTACGTCGAGAAGGATCTGTCCGCACGCGAATTGGTCGCCTCGGGCCTGCCCGCCAAGGACGTCGAACGCGTGATCCGCCTGATCGATCAGAACGAATACAAACGCCGTCAGTCGCCCCCCGGCGTCCGCATCACCCCCAAAGCGTTCGGCAAGGACCGTCGGCTGCCCATCACCAATCGCTACACCACCACCGTTACCAAGCCGTAGGGCGTCTCGGCATATCCGCAGATCGGGCCACGCGCCGACCGTCGGCCGCTGCCAGACGAAAAATGGCCGGCAACCGTACACGATTGTCGGCCATTGCGTTGCCTCAGGGTAATGGGCAGGGGCGGATTTGAACCGCCGACACCCGCATTTTCAGTGCGGTGCTCTACCAACTGAGCTACCTGCCCGCCGGCACATCCTAAACCTTTAGATTAGCATATCACGCAGCCGATGCAAGAGAATTTGCCGGGTCGCAAGCCACTTTCTTGCGGAGAGCCGCTCGGATGGGTTGCTCTGCTGCGAAGGCCTTCAACTGGCGGTCTCCGGCTTGGGAGTGAAGAATACCAGCGAGATGAGGACCAAGCCGGCGCCGGCCAGGAACAGCGCGATTCGGCGTCGCGGTTCGCTGCACCGCTCGAGCCACTCCGGCAGAACCGCCTCGTTCGACTCCCGTTCGGCGCGGTCGATCAGGGCTCGGCGGGCCATGGCCAATTCCCGAGCCCTCGCCCTCGGATAGACGGCATTCGGATCCTCCGGCAGGGTGCCCAGGGTTGCCGGGGCAATGCGACGCAGGAGATTCGGATCGTCCTGGAGTTCCTTGATGAGAGCATCGTATTCCTCATTGAGAGATCTCAGACGCTCCAGCGCCAACTGCGCCTCCTTGACGAGCTGCTCGTTTCGCCAGTGGACGATCAGGTCGTCACACAACGCCGCCGCCCCCAGTGCGCCGGCACCCACACTGAAGAAGATCACAAAGAGCAGGAAGTGAACAATCTTCTGACCCAGCATCGCCCGCAGTCATAGCCGCGACAGGGTGGCCCTTCCCGGCGTCGCCGAGGGGACAGCCACATACGCCGATCTTGTCTTCCGTTCAACCGTTCCGTCGGTCCTTCACCCTGAAGGGCCCTACCTTACCGGGTTTATCGGCAGGCCACCGCGAGCCGCTCGAATGTTTCGGCCGCGCCGAAGACCCCAGATGGACATCGGGACGCCCGTGCGCATGCCTTGCCTGCCCGCCGACGGCCGGACCATACCCGCTTGGGCCGGCCAAGTCAAGGTCCGTTCGACCTGGATGAGATTCCGCTTGCGACCGGCGGGTCGTTGCGTTAGCATGGTCCGGAATTGCATCGGGGCATGAAGACACGACCAGATGACGCCTCGCCGCCAGGGACCCCACAAAGTCGTTTCTCGGACGTGGGGCAAACCGCTGCGGTGGCGCGGGTCGATCGCCGGGGTGTTCGTGCCCACCATGCTGGATGCCAACCCCTGACCGCGGCCAGACGCCGTATGGCGGGAGCAACACCAACGACAACAGACAAGGAGAGTAGAAAACATGAAGACGACGATTTCGGCCGTGTGCGCGATGGAAATCCTGGATTCGCGAGGCAACCCCACCGTGCGGGTGTTCTGCAAGCTGGACAATGGCGTCAGCGTCTCGGCCTCGGTGCCGTCGGGCGCCTCGACGGGAGAAAACGAGGCGGTGGAACTCCGCGACGGCGACAAGAAGCGCTACCTCGGCAAGGGCGTCCTCAAGGCGGTCAAGAACGTCAATGAGACCGTCGCGCCGAAGCTCGTGGGCATGGACCCGAGCCGGCAGGCCGAGATCGACCGGCTGATGATCGAGCTGGACGGCACGCCCAACAAGGGCAAGCTCGGCGCCAACGCCATGCTGGGCGTGTCGATGGCCGTAGCGCGGGCGGCGGCCGTGGCGGCGGACCTGCCGCTCTACAAGTATCTGGGCGGCGCCGGGGCCGTGCGGCTGCCCGTTCCCATGATGAACATCCTCAACGGTGGCAAGCACGCCGACAACAGCGTCGACCTCCAGGAATTCATGGCCATGCCCGTGGGCGCCCCGACGTTCGCCGAGGCGCTGCGGTGTGGAGCCGAGACCTTCCACGCCCTCCAGAAGATTCTGGCCAAGAAGGGTTATGCCACCAGCGTCGGCGACGAGGGCGGCTTTGCCCCGAACCTCAAGAGCAACGACGAGGCCTGCGAGGTGATCGTCGAGGCCATCAAAGCCGCCGGCTACAAGCCGGGCAAGGACGTGGCGATTGCGCTGGACCCGGCAGCAAGCTCGTTCTTCGAGAAGGGCGCCTACAACCTCGCCAAGAGCGGTCAGGGCAAGAAGACCAGCGACCAGATGACGAAGCTCTACGCCGCCTGGTGTGAGAAGTACCCGATCGTCTCCATCGAAGATGGGCTGGACGAGAACGACTGGGACGGCTTCAAGAAGCACACCGCCGCCTTGGGCGAGAAGATTCAGGTCGTCGGCGACGACCTGTTCGTCACCAACACGAAGTTCATCGCGCGGGGCATCAAGGAGCGGGCCGCCAACGCCGTGCTCATCAAGCTCAACCAGATCGGCACGGTGACCGAGACCGTCGAGTCGATCAACCTGTGCCGCCAGGCCGGCTGGGGATACGTAATCTCACACCGCAGCGGCGAGACCGAGGACACGTTCATGGCCGATTTCGCGGTCGCGATGGGCGGCGGGCAGATCAAGACCGGCTCGGCCTGCCGCAGCGAACGAATCGCCAAGTACAACCGACTGCTCGAAATCGAGGCCGAGTTGGGCAAGGCCGCCACGTTCAGCAATCCGTTCAGCCGCTCCTGAGCGCCGTTCAGCAGCCGTTGGGCAGCCCACCAATCGGGCGGCCACAATGCGAAAGCCAGGCACGCCTTGTCGGGACACGCGACGGGGCGTGTCTTTTTTTTGCGCCTGTTCCGGTGAGGTTTTCACAAGAAAACCTGTAACATCAGGGGCTGTGTTGCGTCTGTCTATGGTGAGGGCGTTCGAAGCCACAGCAGCAGATACCGGGTAGGACCGTACCCTCCGGCGGACAATCCGATCATCTTTGCTCTGAGAGGGCCGATTCGGCGGAGGATCGGCCTTTTCTGTTGCCCGGACGATCTGCCGGACCTATCATATCGGCTTATGAGGATACCATTGACCAAGTACGGATGGCCCCAGGTTGCCGTCTATCCGGCCCTTCTGGTCGTGGCCATGTTGGCGGTCGCCCTGGGAGGGGTGGGCCGCGCACCCTCGTGGGCTGTTGTCGCGACGGTGATTGTCCTTGGCGTCGTCCTGGTCTGGGCGTTGATGTTCTTTCGCGACCCGGCGCGCAACGGGCCACAGGACACCAACCTGTTCGTTGCCCCGGCCGATGGCAAAGTGACCAACATCGATCAACTGCCGGAGAATGAGTTCGTCGCCGGCCCGACCCTTCGCATCGGCATCTTCCTGAGCATCTTTAACGTCCATATCAATCGCGCTCCGTGCAGCGCCACCGTCGAAAAGACCACCTACCGAAGAGGTAGGTATATGAATGCCATGAATCCGCTTTCGGGCAAGCTCAACGAATCGAACACTCTGATCATGGTGCGGACCGACGAGCCCAGGGACCCTATTGTCGTGCGGCAGGTCAGCGGGGCCATTGCCCGACGCATCGTCTGCGAGGCCAAGGAAGGGCACGGGTTGAGTCAGGGGCAGCCATTCGGCATGATCAAATTCGGCTCGCGAACCGAACTTTATGTGCCGGCCGGCGAACACATTGAGTGCCTGGTTCGCATAGGAGACAACGTCAAAGCGGGCATGACGCCACTTCTGAGGTATCGAGAGTGCGAAAGCTCAGATCGAAAGCGAAACCAGACAAAGGCCGATTCCTGAAGCGCATGCGAGGTCAGCGGGTCAAGTACATCACCGTGCTGCCCTCGCTGATCACCGTCCTCAACGGGGTCTTCGGCTTCATCGCGATCGTTTTCGCCAGTCAGGGTGCCGAAAAGGGTCTTGCGGGACTGTCGTACTTCGCGCTGGCCGGCTACATGGTTCTGCTGGCGATGATCGCCGATATGCTCGACGGCCGTCTGGCCCGGATGAGCCAGTCGACCTCGAGTTTCGGCGGCCAGTTGGACAGTCTCTGCGACATGGTCAGTTTCGGCGTCGCGCCCGCATTTCTCATGCTCAACGCGATCCAGGTCCATCTCGAATTGACGACCCCTTTGGGCGGGGGGCTGTTTCACCGCTTCATCTGGCTGGCCGCTCTGGCCTATATCAGTTGCGCCGCTATCCGCCTGGCCCGTTTCAACGTGGAGAACGAGGAAAGCGAAGCCGCACATATGAACTTCGCCGGTCTGCCGACGCCCGGGGCGGCCGGCGCGATTGTCAGCCTCGTCATCTTTCATCAGGAGGTCATGCCCACTCTGGACGCAGCGGTGTTCCTGCTGCCGGTCCTGACCCTGGGCACAGCCGTTCTCATGGTCACCCGCATCCCGTATCCGCACGTTCTGAATCAGTATCTCCGAGGCAGGCAACCGTTCAGCTACCTGACGAGGGTGCTGCTGTTTTTGGGTGTGGTGCTGTGGTTGGGTGTGCAGACGGCCCTGCTGTTGATCTTCGTGGCGTTCGCGGCGAGTGGGGCGGTCCGATGGGCTTATTCCAGAGTCCATCCCGGCAAGGGCCGTCCCGTCGTAACAGACCGGCCGACCATTGCGACCGAGCCCTCAGGCGATTCTCAGACGCAGGGGTAAGGCTCGCTTATTGCAGGGCCCCGGCGGGGATGTGTGAGGGATGCGAACCCGGCTGCGGCTGCAATGGTGCTTCCTGGCGCGATCCGGCCGACTGGTTGATCTGGTGGTAGCGGTCCACAACTGCCGCCAATCGCGAAAGGACCTCGCGACCCTCGTCGCTCGCTTCGAGGCCCACGATTTGCAGCCCCAGACACAGACCTGTGCGGTCGGCTGTTGGCAGGACGTTGCGGATCTGGGCGCTGAACATCAGGGGCGTCTCGTAGGGCATCGGAGTGAACCGTACCCCGACGAACTGCCCTCTGCGAAACTCCGACTCATTCACGCCGGAGACATCGTTGCTTCCAGCGCTCTTCATCGGAAGGGTCAATTGGGCCCCGCCGGCCGAGATGTCTTTCAGTCGGCCCTCGAAGTACGTGCGATCCAATTCGCTCGACTTCCGTTGGCTCGTGCGATGCCAGAGAACGACCTTGACCTTGAGCGACTCGGGTACGTCGACGCGGAAATAACTTCGTCGCTGCACCACGCCGATGCGATCCGGCACGGCCAGGACGATCGTCCCGCCGGCCTCCGGATTGGATGAGGGCTCCAGCGCGACGACGGTGGTATCGAAGATGAACTTGCCGTAGGCGTGTTTGAAATTCACCCCAACGGGCTGATCGACCCGGATGTTGATCGGGTGCGGCCTGCGGGAGGCGTGGCAGCCTTCCACGCACAGTCTGTCGCCGGAAAGCTCCTGCATGAGGACCTTTGCCACGTGCCACTTGTCCTTGGACAGATACGACATGATCGCCGGCGCACGTTCGCCGACTACCGTCTGAAGCACGGATTGTGATTCGTGCCCCTCGAGCATGACGATTTCGCTCATGTCAACCTCCCGTACCTACATCTGAAGTTCGTGCTCTCGTGGGAGAACCGGGTGCGACATCCCGGCTCCAATCTCCGGGCGGAATCCCCCAACAAAGCATAAATTACAATCGGCCATCGGCAAGGCCAGCGTTAAGCCAAATCCCGCCTTGCCTGTGGATTGGGTACAGGAGAGCCGGGGCGGTCCCTTTGGGGCGGGACACGCGGCGGCATGCCCCGATAATCCACAGGTTCACGGTGTCCAGGTGCTGGTCCTCGCGGGTCTCAAGACTGCGATGGCCGCCAAAATGGACAAAGCTGTTGAAATCGCACGTTCGGCCGACTATTCTACGACCGGCACAGCGCAGCGGGCGCCGGCATCACGTTTGGGGAAACCGATATGCAGAAACGAAAACTGGGTGATACCGAACTGCAATTGACCACCGTGGGTCTGGGCACCTGGGCCATGGGCGGTCCGTGGGAATTCGGCTGGGGTCCACAGGACGACGAGGAGGCCGTGGCCGCCATTCTGGCGGCGCTCGAGCGAGGGATCGACTGGATCGACACAGCGCCGGTGTACGGCCTCGGCCATTCGGAGGAGTTGGTCGGTCAGGCGCTGAAACAGACCCGGCGCAAGCCCTATATCGCCACAAAGTGCGGCCTGCTCTGGAACGACAGGCGTCAGAAGGTCCCCTGCCTCGACCCTCAGAGCCTCCGTCGCGAATGCCATGCCAGTCTCGAACGGCTGGGCATCGAGACCATCGACCTGTACCAAATGCACTGGCCCGAACCCGATGATGCGATTGAAGCGGCCTGGGAGCAGATGGCTCGCCTCGTGCAAGAGGGCAAGGTCCGATACGTCGGCGTCTCCAACTACAGCGTGGCCCAGCTCGAACGCATCGGCAGGATCCATCCGCCCGCGTCGTTGCAGCCGCCGTACAGCATGCTCCACCGCGAGGCCGAGGCCGAACTGCTGCCCTATTGCGCCCAGCACCACATCGGCGTCGTAGCGTACAGCCCCATGCAGCGCGGCCTGCTCACGGGCCGGTTCAGTCGTGAAAGGCTGGCGGCCCTGGCGCCGGACGACCATCGCCGACGCCATCCGGACTTCCAGGAGCCTCGATTCAGTGCGACACTGGAACTGGTCGAGCGATTGGAGCAGATCGCCCGACGCAGCGGACACACCTGCGCTCAACTGGCGGTCAGTTGGGTCCTGCGGCGCAAGGAAGTCACCGCCGCCATCGTCGGGGCCCGCCGGCCCGATCAGATTGATGAGACCGCGCAAGCCGCCGATTGGAATCTCAGTGACGACGACGTCGAGCAGATCGAGAGGCTTCTTGCGAAAGAACAATAGGTCCTATAGGTCGAATTGGACCTGTGATTGGGGAACAAAGAAATGGCAGAGGACAAAAGGCTGTACACCAGTCCCCTGGTCGAGCGGAACGCCTCGCCCGAGATGGCGGCCCTGTTCGGCGCCCGGAAGAAGTTCAGCACGTGGCGACGGCTCTGGCTCGAGCTGGCCAGGGCCCAGAAGAAGCTCGGACTGGATATCAAGAAGAGCCAGATCGACCAGATGGCCCGCCACCTCGACGACATCGACTTCGCGAAGGCGGCGCGGTATGAGAAGGAGCTGCGTCACGATGTGATGGCGCACATCCGCACGTTTGGCGACGCGGCCCCCAAAGCCGCGCCGATCATCCACCTCGGCGCCACGAGCTGCTACGTCGGCGACAACACCGATCTGATCCTCATGCGCGAGGCCCTGCACATGGTTGCGGGCAAGCTGGCCTCGGTGATCGACCTGCTCGGCGAGTTCGCGGCAAAGCACCGCGCGATGGCCACGCTGGGTTTCACGCACTATCAGCCGGCCCAGTTGACCACGGTCGGCAAGCGCGCGACGCTGTGGTGCCAGGAATTCGCGATGGACCTCCAGGAGATCGAGTACCGCATCGCGAACCTGCCGTTTCGGGGCGTCAAAGGTACGACCGGGACACAGGCCTCGTTCCTGGCGCTGTTCGACGGCCGGCACAGCAAGGTCAAGCAGCTCGACAAGGACGTCGCCGCGGCCTTCGGCTTTGCGAAGCTCTGCCCCGTCACCGGCCAGACGTACTCGCGCAAGATCGACACTCTCGTGGTCAACGCCCTGGCCTCGATCGCGCAATCGGCACACAAGATCTGTAACGACATCCGCCTGCTGGCGAACCTCAAGGAGATGGAGGAGCCGTTCGAGAAGTCGCAGGTGGGCTCGTCGGCGATGGCCTACAAGCGCAACCCGATGCGGTGCGAGCGCGTGACCTCGCTGAGCCGGCTCGTGCTGAGCTTGGCGACCAGCCCCGCCATGACGGCCGCGGAGCAGTGGTTCGAGCGCACGCTCGACGACTCGGCCAACCGGCGCGTGGTGCTGCCGGAGGCGTTCTTGGCCGTCGACGGCATCCTCCGAATCCTCATCAACGTCTTTGACGGACTCGTGGTGTACCCGAAGGTGATCGAGGCTCACGTCGAGGCTGAGCTGCCGTTCATGGCCACCGAGAACCTTCTCATGGCGGCCGTCAAGGCCGGCGGCGACCGGCAGGAACTGCACGAGAAGATCCGCCTGCACTCGCAGGCCGCCGCCGCCCAGGTCAAGACGTTCGGCAAACCCAACGACCTGATCGGACGCCTGCGGGCCGACGTCGCCTTCGCCAGGATCGACTTCGCCAAAGTGCTCGACCCCCAGGCCTACATCGGACGCGCGCCCCAGCAGGTGGACGAATTCATCAAGGCCGTCGTGGTCCCCGTCCGCAAGCGATACAGCAAACACCTCAACCACCGAGTTGAACTCAACGTCTAAGGAGATCGTTCCCCGTGACCAGAGAAGAACTGATTCAGCGGATCAAAGAGACCGCGTATCTCGAAGGCGACTTCACACTGCGCAGCGGCAAGAAGAGCAAGTACTACCTCGACAAGTACCTGTTCGAGACCTGCCCGGACATCCTCAAGGCCCTCGGCGCCGAGTTCGCCAAACACATGACCGACGACGTGACGCTGATCGCCGGCGCCGAGCTCGGCGGCGTGGCCCTGGCAGCGGCAACCGCGATGGAGACCGGCAAGAACTGGGTCATCATCCGCAACAGCAAGAAGGGCTATGGCACCGGCAAGATGGTCGAGGGCGTTCTGAAGCCCGGTGACGTCGTGCTGCTGGTCGAGGACATCGCCACCACCGGCGGTCAGGTCCTCGAAGCGGCCAAGATCATCGCCGACGCCGGCGCGACTGTCAAGAAGATCGTCTGCGTCATTGACCGCCGCCAGGGCGCCGAAGAGAACATCACCGCCGCCGGCCACGTCTTCGAGTCGATTCTGACCAAGACCGACCTGGGCATTACCGACGGACCACCGAGAATGGGACAGGCTGAATGATTATTGGCGTACCGAAAGAGATCAAGAAGGACGAATACCGCGTGGCACTGCTGCCGGTAGGAGCCAGTCTATTGACCAGCGACGGCCATACGGTGCTGCTCGAACGAGGGGCGGCACTGGGCAGTGGATTCGACGACGAGACCTATGCCGAAGTCGGCGCCGAGATTGTGGAGTCGGCTGAAGAAATCTATCGGCGTGCCGATCTGATCGCCAAAGTCAAGGAGCCCCAGCCGTCCGAAATCGAGCAGCTTCGACCGGACCAGACGCTGTTCTGCTATTTCCACTTCGCCGCCTCGCGATCTCTGACGCTGGACTGCCTCAAGTCCGGCATCACCGCGGTTGCCTATGAGACCCTGGCCGATTCGCGCGGCCGGCTTCCCCTGCTGACCCCCATGAGCGAAATCGCCGGACGCATGTCGATCCAGGAAGGCGCCAAGTGCTTGGAGCGGCCTATGATGGGGCGGGGCCTGCTTCTGGGCGGCGTCCCCGGCGTGGCGCCCGGCGAGGTCCTGGTCCTGGGCGGCGGTGTCGTCGGCACCCACGCCGCGCGAATGGCCGCGGGCCTGGCGGCGCACGTGACGATCATGGACATCAATCTCGACCGGCTCCGCTATCTCCACGAAGTCATGCCCGCCAACGTCACGACGATCTATTGCGATCCGCATACGGTCGAGGAATACGCCATGGAGGCCGATCTGGTCATCGGCGCCGTCCTGATTCCGGGCGACCGCGCTCCGCGTCTTATCCGCCGCACGCTCGTATCCAGGATGAAGCCGGGCAGTGTGATCGTCGACGTCTCGATCGATCAGGGCGGGTGCGCCGAAACCTCCAGGCCCACCACACACAGCGACCCGGTCTACCTCGTCGATGGCGTGGTCCACTATGCGGTGGCGAATATCCCCGGCGCCGTCAGCCGGACTTCGAGCGTCGCCTTGTGCAATGCCACGCTGCCCTATCTGCGAGAGCTGGCCTCCAAGGGCGTCAATGCGTTCGCCGCAACCGACGCCGGACACGCTGCCGCCGTCAACATGCGCAACTTCCGCCTCACCAACCCCGCCGTCGCCCATGCCTTCCCCGACCTGCCCACCTGAGCAAGTCGGGGGCGGGCAATTGTGCGGATCATTGCCGACGGCAGAGTCTTTCGATCTCTCGGACAATGCGTCGGCTGCTGGCGGTCTTATGCGATTCCTCGATCTCGATCCAGTCGGAATCGATGGCTTTGATATGTAGAATTGAAGTGGTGGCGTTGATGGCGGCCGGGGTGTTGGCGACGATCATGTCGAGGCGCTTGTCGCGCATCTTGCGTTCGGCGTTGGCGCGCACATCGCGGTCCTCGAGGGCGAAGCCGACGACAATCCTGGAACGGTGTGCGGTGCACACCCTACGTTGCCGTCCGGCCCAGCGGAGGATGTCGGGCGTCGGTTTGAGCCGTAGGGTGGGCTTCAGCCCACCTTCCTTCTTGATCTTGGTCTTCGACGGCCTGGCCGGGGTGAAATCGGCGACGGCCGCCGCCATGATCAGGCAATCGCATCTCGGGAAATGTTCCTTTACCGCCGCGAACATCTCGGCCGCACTCTCGACGGCGACGAACGTGGCGCCGGCCGGCGGCTTCAGCGCCGTTGGCGCCGAGATCAGCGTTGCCTCATGGCCGGCCTTCAGCGCCGCCGACGCCAGGGCATAACCCATCCTGCCGCTGCTGGCGTTGGAGATGAAGCGGACCGGATCGATGTGTTCGCGGGTGCCGCCGGCTGTGATGAGAAAACGCATGGGCGATTCTCGCTCATTCGACAGGACCTATGGGACCGGTAGGACCTATTGATGGTTGTCAATCAGGGCCTCGATGGCCGCGATGATCTCGCTCGGTTCGGCCATCCTGCCGGTGCCTTCGGTCCCGCAGGCCAGGCGTCCCGTTCCGGGACCGATCATCCGAAAACCCACCTTCGTCAGCGCCGCGACGTTGGCCTCAACGATGGGGTTGGCCCACATCCGGCTGTTCATCGCCGGGGCGAACAGCATCGGTTTGGCCCAGCAGGCACAGAGAGTCACGCTGAGCAGGTCGTCGCAGATTCCGCCGGCGACCTTGCCGAGGATATTGGCCGTCGCCGGCGCCACGACCACGAGGTCCGCCCAGTCGGCCAGGGCGATGTGGGCGCTGCTGTGCTCCTCGGCGGCGCTCCAGAGCGTGGTGAAGACAGGGCCGCATGTCACGGCCTCAAAGCTTTTGGCCCCCACGAATTGACGGGCCCCCTCGGTCATCACCGTCCGCACGGCGGCGCCCGCCGCCGTCAGCTTGCTCGCCAGGTCCACCGCCTTATAGGCGGCGACGCCCCCGGTGACGCCCAGCAGAATGTTGTGTTTCTCGACCATAGAAACGCGGGGATCGCCCCGGACCTCACGGGTCCTCATGCGGCCTTACAGCTTCAATCTCCACTGGTCCGCATCGCCTTTGCCGGCGTCCGGGCCCGCCTCAATCGTAATCTTGTCCTGCAGAATCTCCTGGGCAACAATCTCCAGCAAGGTCAGGCCGGAGGTGTCCTCGATCAGGGGCCGCGAGCCCTGGAGCAACTCGGCCATTCGCTTCTGTACGAGAGCGGCCAGTTTGAATCGACCTCCGACCTTGTTCACGACTTCTGCACTCTTGAGTTCGTCCAGCATCACTGTTCTCCAACGGAGTCGCCCGGTCCACTCGATGACGCCTCGCCATCGAGAGCGCGCTCGATGATCTGCACCACCTCGTCGACGGCGTGCTCCAAATTCTCGTTGATGACCATATTGTTGTAGTGTTCCCAGGCCGAGGCAATCTCAGCACCGGCCTTGTCCAGGCGCTTCTGGACGACCTCGGCGCTGTCACGGCCTCGTCGTCCGATGCGATCGGCCAAGGCCTTCTCATCCGGCGGCAGGATGAAGATCATCACGGCATCCGGATAGGCCGCCTTGGCCTGCTTGCCCCCCTGAACGTCGATCTCAAGAACAACGCTTTGCCCGGCCTTCAGCGACTCATCCACCTTGTCCTTCGGCGTTCCATACAGGTTTCCGAACACATCAGCGTATTCCAGGAGCAGGCCCCGCTCGATTCGCTCGCGGAACTCCCGCTTCGACACAAACCAGTAGTCGCGTCCGTTCTGCTCGCCTGGTCCCGGCGGGCGGGTCGTCAGCGAAACGCTCAAGTGCACGTTCTTCACACGGCGCAGTGCCTCGCGGCAGATGGTGCTCTTTCCCACTCCGGACGGACCGCTGATGACGATCACCTTGCCGCGCCGTTGAGTCTGCTGGTTCCCGTTGGATCTCATAGTCACAGTCCGCTCCGGCACGCGAGGCGGCCGGGAGCATCACGTGTTACTCCACGTTCTGGATCTGCTCCTTCAGTCTTTCGATAAGGCACTTCATATCGACCACGCGACGCACGATCTCGGCGTCCGCCGCCTTGCTCGCCATGGTGTTGGCCTCCCGCAACATCTCCTGGCTCAGGAAATCCAGTCGGCGGCCGGCCTGGCCCTCGGTTTCGCAGATCTGTCCGAACTGTTGCAGGTGCGCATCGAGGCGGGCGACCTCCTCGGAGATGTCCGATCGATCGGCGAGAATCGCCACCTCTCGCGACAACGTGTCCTCGTCCAGTCTTAGTTTTGCCTCGGCCAGCAGCGCATCGACTCGCCTTCGCAGCCGCTTGGCGTATTCGTTGATGAGGCTGCCGCTCTTGCCGCGTATGGCCTCCAACTCCCGCGCCATGGCCTGGCAGTTGCCTTTCAAGTCCGCCTGAAGGAATCGCCCCTCGGCCTCCCGCATCTGCTGGAGCCTCCCGATCGCCTCCCGGGCGATCGACAGCACCACATCACGAATCTGGCGACTCTCCTGCTCGTCGGGCAGCACCGGATGCACAACGCCGGGAAGGTCCAGGAGGCTGGCTAGGTCGATGGTCCCGCCGGCGCCGACGGACGAACCGATGTGGTTGAGCCGTTCGACGACGGATTGCAAGGCGACCTCGTCGATCTCGAACAGAGCGCTGGCCGCGATCCCTTTGAGTCGGACCACACAGTTGATCGTACCCCGCAACAGGTTCTTGCGCAACAGCTTGTCGATGTCGTCTTCGAGAAACGCGACGGCCTCGGGCAGTTTGATAATGGTCTTGAGGTAGCGGTTGTTCACCGCCTTGATCTCGACGGCGTAGCAGACCCCGTCGAGTTGACCATCGGCGCTGCCATATCCGGTCATGCTGTTGAGCATAATCTCTTGCCTTCAAGAACGCAGAACGGTACGGCCCGTCGTCGGGCCGGATCGCTTCCGACTCGGCTAAGGTTGCATCCCCATCGCCCAGCCTACGGGTTCGATCCGTCTGCATCGGGGCTGTCGTCGGGGACCGGCTGCGGAGTCGTCGCCTGCGGGGCCGGTTCGCCGACGATCGGTGCGTCGGTCGTCGCCTGCGGCGCGGTCATCGCTGATTCGGCGCCGTAGTCACTAATTGTGGGTCGGTAGAACTTGTTCATCACCACGGCCAGCGTCAAGAAGACCGCCACCAGGATGATCGTGACCCAGGTCAGGAAGTCGCCCGTCTTCGAGCCCAGAAGGCCCCCGGCCATGCCCCCGCCAAAGGCCGCCGACAGTCCGCCGCCGCGACCTTTCTGGACCAGGATGACAAGAATCAGCACGAGCGCCACCAGGACAAACAGCACGGCGACCAGCTTCATCAGAATGCCTACTGCCAGAATCGGTAAAACAGTCATGTTGGTGCCCCAAACACACATCATTCAATTGGATGTTGGCGACGCTCCGGCCCGACGACGGTCCGTCAAGCAGCCGCCTCGATGATTTGCACGAAGTCATCGGCCTTGAGACTGGCTCCGCCGACCAGACAGCCGTCCACGTCCTCCTGGCCCATCAGTTCCTCGGCGTTGTCCGCCTTGACCGATCCGCCGTAGAGGATCCGCATCTCCTGGGCCACAGATTCGTCGTACATTCCCGCCAGCAGTTTGCGGATGAACGCATGAACCTCCTGGGCCTGCTCCCGCGTCGCCGTTCGCCCCGTGCCAATCGCCCAGACCGGCTCGTACGCAATCGTCACAGCGGAGACCTTCTCGGCGCTGAGCCCGGCCAGGCCGGCGCGGATCTGCCGCTCGACGACCTGCTCGGTCTGCGAGGCATCCCGCTCTTCGAGCAGCTCGCCGACGCACAGAATCGGCAGCAGGCCCCCCGAGAGCGAGGCCTTCAGCTTCTGGTTGACCAACTCGTCGCTCTCGCCCAGAACGTGGCGACGCTCCGAGTGCCCGCAGAGAACGTAGGTACAGCCGACGTCCTTGAGCATGGCGGCGCTGATCTCCCCGGTGAAGGCCCCCTTGGCCTCGAAGTAGACGTCCTGGGCACCGAGCGCCACGCCCGACGAACCGATGGCCTGCTCCACCGCCGACAGATAGACGAACGGGGGGATCACGGCCACGTCCACGCTGCTGCCGGCCAGGCCTGCCGAGCCGTCGGCGACGGCCTTGGCCAGGTCCACACCTGAACGGCAATCCGTATTCATCTTCCAGTTACCGGCTACAAATGGCTTTCTCATTGGGCTCTCCTGTCGTGGTCTTTCACGGTCACAGTAACTCGGTGGCTCGCGGGAAGCTGCCCAGAATCGAAAGTTGCAGGCAATGCTGCCGGGACTCTTCCAGGCCGATTTGAATCCTCTCCTCGGCGTGATGCCCGAGGAAATCGACGAAAAAGTAGTACTCCCAGCCGCGCTTCTTGCTCGGCCGCGATTCGATGTTTGTCATGTTGATATGGTACTTCTTGAAGACTTCCAGCACATCGGCTAGGGCGCCGGCCTTGTGCGCGGTGCTGAAGAGGATCGCCGTTTTGTCCTCGCCCGTCGGCTTGGCGTCCTCTTTGCTGACAACCAGGAACCGCGTGATGTTGTTGGCGATATCCTCGATATTCTCGCAGATCATCTTCAGCCCGTACAGCTCGGCGGCGACCTTCGAGCCGATGGCGGCGGCGTTCGGCTCCTCGGCCGCCATCTGCGCCGCCTTCGCCGTCGAGGCGACGGGGATCGTCTTGGCCTCCTTGAAGGTCGCGGTCAGCCAGTTGCGGCATTGCGCGAACACCTCGGGTTTCGAGTAGATCTTTTCGACGTCTTCCAGCAGGCAGTTGGCCAGCAGGTTGTGGTGGACGGCCATCAGCACCTCGGCGCAGACCTTCACGTCCGTGTCGATCAGCGCGTCAAGCGTCTCGATCACGCCGCCGCCGGTCGAATTCTCGATCGGGACGATGCCAAGGTCGCAATGCTCCTTGCTGATCTCGTCGAAGATGCTGCGAATGTCGGCCAGGGGCTCGTACTCGACACTCTGGCCGAACTTGAGCATGGCCGCGGTGTGGCTGAAGCTGCCGGCCGGACCGAGATAGGCGATCCGAAGAGGCTTCTCCAACACGAACGACCCGCTCATCAGCTCGCGCCAGATCGCCACCAGTGTGCGGTCGGGAAGGGGGCCTTGATTCGACCTGCGGATCTTGTCCAGCACCTGCTTCTCGCGGTCCGGCGCGTAGATCGGCCCGTCGGTGCGGCTCTTGAGCGCCCCGATGTCCACCACCACTTGCGCTCGCTCGTTGAGCAGCTTGACCAACTCAAGGTCGATTTCATCTATTCGATTGCGCAGGTCATCCAACGACATAAACCCAACTCGACTCAGTCGGCGAAGCGTCCCGGCGGAGAGAGACTGGTCACTCCACGCGGAGGTTGCCCGTGGTCATACCCCTGTTCCCGGCCCGGTCGCCCTTCACAGGCTCAATTCGATCTCGTGAAAACTCCTTTTCTTATCAGGATTTTGCCCTTGCGTCAACGGATTTCGCCCGTAAGGTGAATATTTGTGTGCGAAATGCCCGGCGCGGGCCGACCGGCCGGCGTGCGACACACGTAGGAATGGAAGCATCGTTCAAATGGGCCGGAATCTGAGGCAGGAGGCCGATGGCATGAAGGCGAGCATGCTGAGATACACAACCTTCGACACCCCCTGGGGCTGCTTCGGCCTGGCCTGTGTCGGCCAGCGGGTCTGTCGGACCATTCTCCCAGTGCCGGATGCCGCAACGGCCCAGACGGCATTGCTTGCAGGCTTAGAGAGCCAATCGTTGCAGAATGCCGTCTTTGAGAAGGGCTTGGCCCGCGGTCTGCAACAGCGCATCATCGCCTATTTCGAGGGCGAAGACACCGATTTCAGTACTGTTCCGGCCGTTGACCTGACCGATCGCAGCCCATTTGCGCAGGCCGTTTTGAACGCTTGCCGACAGATCCCGGCCGGCCGGACGCAGACCTATGCGGGCCTGGCCGAAAGCGTCGGCCAGCCCCACGGGGCCCGGGCGGCCGGCAACGCCCTGGCGGCCAATCCCATCCCCCTGATCGTGCCGTGCCACCGCGTCCTGCGAACCGACGGCGGCCTTGGAGGTTTCTCTGCCCCGGGCGGGACCGAGATGAAACAAAGGATGCTCCGTCACGAGCGACTTGCGTGCCGATCGCGAGGGCAGGCCGAGCCATGCGGACTGTTATGGATGTGTTGAACCCTTTCGACCGCAGAGACCGAACTGTCTCGATCCCATTAAGCGCCGGATGGCTGGCCCTCCTGACGGTGCTGGTCCTGGCCTTGGCCGGCTGCCGAACGGTCAACAGAAGACTGACGGAGACCGTCCTGGACGGCGAGCACGCCAGGCAGTGGCATATCCGCTATGGAAGTCAGAGCTTCTACAGCCTCGGCGACGAGGGGCTGGCCAGGATCGAGTTCGAAGGTCTTGTCGATCGAGACCGGGTCCGTGTACGATACCAACGGGCCATGCAGGGCCAGGCCGAGTGCATCGCCGACGCTACAACGAGACTGATCGAGCAGGTCGAGCAACAGATTGGCATGACCGTCACCACATCGACCACCATCGATCTGCTGCGATTCGATGAGCCGCCTCAGAATTTCGAGATCCAACTGACGGTCGAGCCGAACGAGTTTCCGCTGCCGCTGTTCGTCCGCGCCGGCGACGAGTCGTGCATGTCGATCCTGGCCCAGAACCGCAGCTATCCCTACATTCTGATGCACGAACTGGTCGAGACGTCGCTGGTCGCCCGGCAGGGCGGGCGCGTGCTGCCCGACGTGCGCTGGGGCCCGTTCGGCTTCGGTGCGACGGCCACCAACTACACACGGTGGTTCCGGGACGGGCTGGCCAACTACGCCGGCTACGTGGCCTGTGAGGTCCTCTCGGCTGAGGTGGACTGCCCGGAGTGTGCGACGCCTGTGGCGGCCCTTCTTCACAGCAGTCCGTTTTCGGCCTTGAGCCGGGTCCGGACGCGGCTGTTTTCCTGGTCTCAGTCGGGCAGCGGCAACGACGAGCGCGACAAGTACAACGCTGCGCTTGGGCTGTTCGTTCTGATCCAGGAGCGCTTCGGTCAGAAGGCGATCCACGACATCCTGGCTGAGGTCGCTACGCGGGATGCCTTGGACGGCCGGGATCTTCGCCGGATCGTCAGCCGGGTCATTGGCATGGATGTCGAGCAGTTCGTCTCGGATTTTGAATTCCCTGTTATCGACAGTGAATTGGCGCCCGTTACTCCCGCGCTGGCCGCCAACAAGGGTTTCTGCGTGGTCGAAGGCTTGATCGTCGAATCGGTCGAGCCGGACGGCATCGCCGGCCGAGCCGGCCTGATGGCCGACGACGTGATCGTAGCGGCCGATTCGGCCCCAATAGCCGATACGATCGACTTCGAGTTGGCGCTGCTCCGGGCCGATCAGCGGACGTCTGTCCGGCTGGCGATCTGGAGAAAAGACGCCGGGACGATCGATATCGAATTCCCACTCGCTGTCGCCGGAGGCCAAAGGGCCTCCCGATAGCCCAGAGCTTACCGTCTCTCCTGCCAACCACCTGGACAATCGCCAAAATGATGTAATTTGAGCTTGACATAATGTAATGTATACTATACATTATGGCCGGTCTGAGTTACATTGCCGCCGCTGCATGCTGGGCGAGTTGTCTTGAAGGAGACACGTAGATGAATCGACATCAAAAAATGGCTTGGATGACGGTGATTTCGATCTCCGTGGCTTTGGTTCTCAGCCTGGTTGTCGTGGGCATTCTCGTCTCTTATGTGGGGATGCCGCGGGCGTGGGCCGGCCTCGGCTTCATGGGCCTGGCGGGATTGGCTGGACTTGCGCCGCTTCTGTTTCGCAAGGATCAGGCCGCTGTCGCCTGGGACGAGCGGGACCAGTTGTACCAACGCCGGGCGGCGCTGGCTGGTTTCGGAGCCGCTTATATGGTCTTCGGCGCCGCCTGCATGATCCCGTTCTTTGTCCTCGGACCGAGCGCCATGATTCGCGTCACGTGGCTGCCCATGATCTTCGGGGGCGCGGGCCTGAGTCACTACCTCGTCTACTCGCTGGCGATTCTGTCGCAATACGGCTGGAGGACAGGCGATGCCAACGGATGAGATACGGAACCGGATTCGTCGCCTGCGGTTCGAGCATGGGGAGATGACGCAGCAGCAGTTGGCCGACAAGGCCGGCGTGACGCGTCAGACGATCATCGCCATCGAGGCCGGCAAATATGCCCCGTCGCTGCCTCTGGCCTTTCGCATCGCCCGCGCCTTCGGCCTGCCCCTCGAAGAGGTCTTCCAATACAACGGCCGGGCCGACGTGCCGCCTGCCCAATGAACCGCGTCGCGGCGCCATCCTGTTGCGCCAAGGGCGACGGATGCGTCGTCGCTACGCCATGCGATCCACCGCTTGCCGACGCGCTGTGCCGCCGGCGCCCGATGAGAAATGCACTTGCGGGGGCGGGGGGCGCTGGTGTAGGGTTGTGGGGTCGCCGGGTGGGGGTTGCCAACGGACCGGCACGGGTACGAAGGGTTCACGCCAATTGACGAGGTGCAAACGATGGACGCATTGAATCGTCGCGCATTCCTGAGACGCTCCTTCGGTACGGTCGGCACGCTGGCTCTGTGGCCGTCGGCCCGCGCGCTGGGGGCCAACGACAAGATCGTGATGGGCGTGATGGGCCTGGGCGGCCGCGGCACGTACCTGGCCGAGAGGTTTGCCGAGCGGCCCGACGTCGAGGTCGCCTACCTGTGCGACCCGAACACCCGGCGATTCGCCCGGGCGCGTGAGGCCGTCGAGGAGGCCCAGGACCGCAGCCCGAAGATGGTGCAGGACTTCCGCAGGATGCTCGACGACAAGGGCGTGGACGTGCTGATCAACGCCACGCCGGACCACTGGCACGCGATGGCCTCGATCTTAGCCTGCCAGGCGGGCCAGGACGTCTTCGTCGAGAAGCCGCTGGCCCACAACATCTGGGAGGGCCGCAAAATGGTTGAGGCCGCCCGCAAGTACCAGCGCGTGATCCAGGTCGGCATGCAGTCGCGAAGCGCTCCGTACGTCCACAAGGCCAGGGACTATATCCGCTCGGGCAAGCTGGGCGAGGTCCACCTCGTTCGCGTGTACAACATGATGCAGCACCCCAAGCGACGGGAAGCGCCCGATGGCCCGGTCCCCGACGGCTTCGACTACGACCTCTGGTGCGGCCCGGCCCCGAAACGGCCGTACAACCCATCGCGTCAGTGGCTCAATCAGTTCGACTACAGTTGCGGCCCCATCGCCGGCGACGCGGTCCACCAGTTCGACCTGGCTCGTTTCCTGGTCGGCGACCCGCTCTATCCCGTCGCCGTTTCGCAAACGGGCGCCATCCGCTCGCTTCGCGACGGCCGGGATATGCCCGACACGCAAATGGCGCTGTTCGAATACGATGGACTGACGATGACGCTCGACGCCTCGCTGTGGACGCCGTACATGAAGAAGATCCCCGCGAGCATTCGCGATTCCGACCGGTTCCCCGATTGGCCGTTCTGCAGCACGAAGGTCGAAGTCCTGGGCACGGAAGGGTTCATGGTCTTCGGCCGGCACGGCGGCGGCTGGCAGGCCTACGACGGCAACTGCGACCTGGTCCACTCGGAATTCGGCCGCCAGGCGGACAAGGAGCACCAGGACAACTTCATCGATTGCATTCGCAGCCGGGAGAGGCCGACGTCCGACGTCGAGATCGGCCACCTCTCCGTGCTGCCGTTCCACATCTCGAACATCTCGTACCGCGTCGGCAACCAGCGTCTGCAATTCGATCCGGCAACCGAGTCGTTCACGAACTGTGACGAGGCCAATCAGTACCTCAAGCGCCAGTACCGCTCCGGCTGGGCCATCCCGGAGAACGTATGAGTCCGTCCTTCTGGCGGATCGTTCGCTTTGCCGTTGTGATGCTTGCCGCCTGCTCTGCCGTGCAGGCGCGGTGGCTGCCGACGCACGACGTGAAGGTGCGGGTCGAGCACACGGAACTGGGCGGCCCTCGGATCGCCGTCGAGTACGAGCTGAAGGACCCGAACATCTCGCCCGAATCGCCCGCCTACGTCTTCCTGCGCTATAGCAAAGATTTCGGGGACAACTGGCACCTGGTCCCGATGGACGCTCTGCAAGGCAACGGCTTCGACATCGTCGAACGACCCGGACGCAAGGAGGTGTTCTGGTGGGGCACGGATCAGACCGTAGTGCCGGATCCGGAGCAGATCGAGGTCCGCGTCCGGGCGATCGCGATGGCCCGCATCCCGGCCGGGCGGTTCGTGATGAAAGCCCTGCCGGGCGGCGGACGGGACGAATCGAGAAAGACCGGTCCGGATACGAACCTGCCGCTCTACCACATGGCGAAATATGAAACGACGGTCGCGATGTATGCCGACTACCTCAACGAGGTGGGCGGCGAAGGCGCGGGCTGGAACCCGCGAATGGCCCGGGCCGACCGCTGCGGCATCGTCCAGCAGAGCAACCACACCTACAGCGTGGCGCCCGGCCGGGAGGATTATCCCGTCACATACGTCTCGTGGTACGATGCGATGGGGTTCCTTCGATGGTGCGGCCTCCGACTGCCGACCGAGGCCGAATGGGAGAAGGCCGTTCGCGGCGGACTCTACCTCGACGGCGACCAGACCAAAGCCCGTCCGAACCCCAAGCCCGAGCGGCGCTATCCCTGGGGCGACGAGGCCCCGGATGAGGGCGGCGTGTACCGCTGCAACTTCGACGGCGAAGACGACGGCTTCGAGCGTCTGGCGCCGGTGGGCAGCTTCGCCAAGTTCGCCAGCCCCTACGGCATCTGCGACCTGGCCGGAAACGTCGCCGAATGGACGCTCGACTGGTACTCGACGTCATACCACGTTGGTCTCGACGGGTTCCGCACGGTGCGAGGCGGCTCCTGGATGGCCGTGCCCGAAGGCTGCGACGCCGTCACGGGAGCGACGCAATCGCCGCTGCAGGAAAGCTCCATCATGGGCTTTCGCGGCGTCCGAGGCCCCGCCGTCGGCCCGTAGAGACAATCGCCCCTGCTGCGACGGAGAGTCACGTATCGGCGGTGGGATTCGACCGGGGCCCGGTCGATGAGACAGATCGCGTCCGGCGCTCAGTTTCGATCGCGATAGGTCTCGGAATTGCGTTCTGCCGGCTCGACCCGGTCGTCGGGTCGAATATCGCCCGCCATCACGATCTCGCCAGGACTTCGACCCATCGGCGAGGAGTGGCGGTGCTCGAGCATATCGGCGACGTCCTGATAGGGTCTGCCATCGGTCGAGACGGTCGGCGTCAGGATGACGAGGACCTCCATGACGCTTTCCTCGGCATCGCGTCCGGAGAAGAGCAGATTGAGCAGAGGGATATCCTTGAGGATGGGCACACCACGGATCACATCGCGTTTCTGCGTCCTGCGAAGGCCTCCGATGATGAGGCTTTGTCCAAGTCGGACGCGGCTGTTCTTGGTGGTGAGCACCCGTTCGGTGACGATGGGGGTCTGTGTAACACCCTGGGGCGCGAGATAGGAGGCGATCTGGACCTGGGTTTCCAGACTGACCGACCCGTCGGCGAACACGTGGGGCGTGACCTGGAGCGAGTCGATGACGCTGTAATATTCGGTCTCGGTTCGTAGGATGGTGTCCTCGCCGAAGCCGCCTGTCTGGACCGTGATGTTCTGCAGGGGAATGCGCTGTTTCGACTGAACCCTGGCGGTTTGTCCGTTCAGGACGGTTAACGTAGGACTCAACAAGACCTTGAGATAACCTCGTGAGACCAGCAGGTCGACCAGAACCTGCACCTGGTGTCCGGTCAGCGGGCGGCTGACACCGATCTTCAGACCGAACTTTCCTCTGGCCGGATCCCTCAGAGAGGCTCCGGGAAAGGCCGGCAGGATCTCGCCGCCGCTGTCTGCGCCGCCGAGCGTGATCTGCTCGCCGAACAGGTTCTCAATGAGCACCGTGGTTTCCCGGTCCATCGTTATGCCGGCCGACATCTCCGAGACGATGCAGTCGATCTGGACCTGAATGGGGCGGACGTCCGTTGCATGGAGGATTTCCAGAACGGCGTCGATGTCCTGTTCCGCAGGGCAGCGGACGATCAGTTGGTTGGTTGCGGGCTCGGCCGTGACAGTGTAGTTTTGAACGGCCGTGGATTGGCCCGTCTGATTGAACACTCTCGCGGCAAACTGCTCGTGAACGATCTGCCTTAACTGATGGGCTTCGTGGTACCGACAGAAGTAGATCAGCTTCCACTCTTCCACTCCGCCAACGATCTGCATGCTCTTGACAGGAGGCCGTTTGTAGGCCGCCGGCCACGGCACGTCGGTCGCCGGAGCGGACTCCACCGTGCCCACCTCCTCAAAGATCCTCTCGGCCTCGATGGCCATGGTCCGTTCACCGGGCCACCCGTGACAGCCTTGAAGGGCAGCCGATGCCAGCACAACGAGCGCCGCCGCCGACAGCCGTTGTGCCGTGTGGCTGCCCCTGGAACGGCGCTTCGTCTGGAATGTCGTATCGACACCATACACAGTGATCGCTGTGCCCCCTATCGTTGGCCGGCTATGATTCCTATCGGCCATTGTACCGGCAGATCTTGACCGTGCCAAAGAGAATCCGCGCCTCCGGGCCATTGAGGCATATGCTTGCGGCGCTTGTCGGCTCGGTCCGCTTTCGATAGGATAGATCCGCCTGTCGGCATGACCGACGGAGCGAACCGTGCTCGGTCCTTCTTTCCCCTACGGCGGCGGGGCATATGGGTTCGATCTCGGAACGTGGATGAGGCCCGCCGGACGCATACGCAATGCGTGTTCTATGGAAGAGGCGACGTCGATGCAGGAATGGACCAGGCAGGTAGGTGCTCGGACGAGGCCCGACAAGACACAGGCGGTCAACGTGAATGACTACGGCGCCGTCGGCGACGGTCGGACGCTCGACACCCAGGCGATTCAGGCCGCGATCGATGCCTGTGCCGATCGGGGCGGGGGGATTGTGCGCTTCGGTCCAGGAGCCTATCTGACGGGCTCCGTCTTCGTCAAAGAAGGCGTTACGCTTAACATCGACGAGGGCGTTAGAATCCTGGGCAGCCAGGACCTTGCCGATTATCCCGAAATCGATACCCGCGTGGCCGGCGTCGAGATGCGCTGGCCGGCGGCGCTGATCAACGTCTGCGATCAGGACAACGTCGCCGTCGTCGGGGAGGGGCTCGTCAACGCGCAGGCAAGTCCGTTCCGGGAGAGGTACTGGACCCTGCGACGCGAGGAGTACGAACCCCAGGGGCTTCGGTGGGTTGTGGACTACGACTGCAAGCGTCCTCGCACGCTTCTCGTGTCGGGTTGCTCGAACGTCACGATCCAGGGTCTTGCGCTCCGCGAGTCCGCATTCCGGACGGTCCACGTCCTGTATTCGAAACACGTTACGATCGACGCTCTGACGATTCGCAGCAATGCGGACGGCCACGGGCCGGGCATCGACGGGATCGATATCGACTCCTCGTCGTTCGTGCTGATCGAGAATTGCGACTTCGAGGGCGGCGACGACAACGTCTGCCTCAAAGCCGGCCGGGACGCCGACGGGCTGAGAGTGAACCGTCCCACGGAATACGTCGTCGTCCGCAACAACACTTGCCGCGCCGGCGGGGGGCTGATCGCCTGCGGCAGCGAGACGTCCGGCGGTATTCGCCACGTGCTGGCCCACCACCTCAAGGCCAGGGACACAGGCGCCGGATTGCGATTCCGATCGGCACAGACTCGCGGGGGGACGGTCGAGGACGTCCATCTGGAAGACATCGAGATCGACGGCGTCGGTGCGGTGCTCGATGTGGCCGTGAACTGGAACCCGAGCCATAGCTACTGCACGCTGCCGCAGGGGTACACGCACCAGACGCTCCCGCCGCACTGGAAGATTCTGCTCCAGAAGGTCGAACCGCCCGAGCGGGGGATTCCCGAGATCAAGGATGTGCACGTTTCACGGCTTCAGGCATCCCGAGCCAGACGAGCCATCTCCGCGTCCGGAATGCGCACGAGCGTTCTGAAGGACTTCATCCTCAAAGACGTCCATATCGAAGCGGAAACGGCCGGACAGATCATGTTCGCCAAGGGCTGGCGATTCGACAACGTCTCGATCCGGACCAGGGAAGACCGAAAACTGGACGTCCAGGGCTGCGAGGACATGCAGCTCCTGGAAAAGGATGATTGATTACTGATTATTGATGATTGACCGTCAGGACGGTGCGACGCCCTTGGGATCGTCAGTGCCCAGCAATCAATAATCAATCATCAATGCTCAATCGCTCCCGGGCTACCGATTCTGGCACATCAGTCGAACGATCGTCATCGAGTACGGCCGGAAATCGTAGCGGAACTCGGCGGAGCGCACCGGAACCCTCGACTCGACCGGAGCGATCTTTCGCGGCGCCTCGAACGAGTTCTCATCGTTCAGATCGTCGCTCGCCAGGACCGTCACGTTCGCCTGAAGCCCCACCGCCTTGGCGCCCCTGGTCTGGATGATCGCCCGGACCGGCTCGCCCGTCGCGTTGACGACCTTGAGGATCATCTCGTTCGAGGTCTCATCGTAGACCGATGAGGCATAGAATCGCGGCTTGCCGTCCGGCGTCGTGGCGGGCTCGGCCACCGCCACCGGCAGAACGCGATCGCCTCGGTTCAGACTGAACAGCTTCTGTACATAGTAGTTCGGCGTTCCGAAGACGCGGAGGTTGTCGAACCAGATCAGGTCAGGCCGCCATTGCCAGCCGTCCACGTGACAGAACAGCGGGGCGTAGCAGCTCATCGTCACCAGGTCGGCGTTGCGTTCGAGCCCGGTCATGAAGGCCGCCTCGGCCAGAGCGGTGTGCCAGTTGTTGCGGTTGTCGGGGCTGGCGACGCCGACGCTCTGGGCCCCGTATTCACCGACGAACACCTCCGACCCGTCGCGCGGGTAGTCATCATAGAGATGGGCGTTGTCGAGGAACCAGTCGGGCCGGCGATAGAAGTGCTCGTCGACGATATCGGCCTTGAGCTGGCGGAACTGCGACCAGAGGTACTCGATCTCCTGCGGGCCGTTGGGGAAGATGGTCGCGTCCGACCCGGTGGCGACGATCAATTGGACATCCGGATACCTGTCCTTGATCGCTTTGGCGAAGACCTTGTAGCGTTCGATGTACTGGGGCCCCCATTGCTCGTTGCCGATGCCCAGCAGCTTGAGGCCGAACGGTTCGGGGTGGCCCATCTCCGCTCGCTTGCGGCCCCAGCCGCGATCGGCCGGGCCGTTGGCGAACTCGATCAGGTCGAGCGCGTCCTGCACATACGGACCCAATTCGTCCATCGGCGCCAGCTCGCCCGTGTTGAACTGGCAGGCCATGCCGCAGTTGAGGATCGGCATCGGCTCGGCCCCGAGGTCTTTGCTCAGCAGAAAGTACTCATAGAAGCCCACGCCGAAGCTCTGGTAGTAGTCGGGGGTCAGGCGGTGGTTGAACTCGGTGTTCCAGCGGTTGACGATGAGCTTGCGGTCGGCCGGGTCGCCGATGGTGGTCTTCCACTGATATCGCTCGTCGAGCGTGCGGCCTTCCACGATGCACCCGCCCGGAAACCGCAAAAAGCCCGGCTTCATGTCGGCCAGCATCTGGACCAGATCGGCCCGCAGGCCGCCTTCCCGATCCTTCCACGTATCGACGGGAAAGAGCGACACCATGTCGAGGTCCAGCGTGCCCGAGCCCTCGACGAACAGGTTCAGGCGGGCCCTTGCCTCGGTGCCTCCGGCGCGCAACACCACCGTGTGCTTCTGCCACTGCGAAGTGAAGCCCTCCAGCTTCGCCTCCGCCAGCGGCCGCCTGCCCTGGCCCGCCAGTTCGACGCGCAGCGCCATCGGGCCGCCCTCCGTCAGGCGGGCCCGGACGCTGAACCGGTAGTCCTTGCCCTCTTGAAGGCCCATGCCCCGGAATCCGCCATTGGAGACCCCGAAGCCCTGTCCGGTCTTGCCGACCTTCATCCGCAGAAAGTGTGCGTTGGTCTGCTCCTGCGGGTACCGTTCGATGTAGATGTAGCCCTCGGAGCCCGATCGCAGGATTCGGCTCCACCCCATGATGTTGTCGGGAAACTCGAACGAGCGGTTCTTCACCAGCTCGGCGTACAGGCCGCCGTCGGCCCCGAAATTGATGTCCTCGAAGAAGACGCCCCACATGGTCGGCCGGATCGCGGCCCCCGGCTGATCGACCTGCACGGTGATCCGCGTCTGCCCCAGCGAGACCGTCGCCAGTCCCAACGTCAGACAACACAAGGCGAGAATCATCGAACCCGTCTTCATGCCACCATCTCCTAAGACCCATTGCACCGGCTTCGGCTTCGCGATACACCAACGCTGCCGCCCCGTTGTTACAGGATGGCCGGCCATTTGTCAATCCGCCACGAGCGCGGCTTTGGGGTTGCCGCTGGCAGGCCGCCCGATTACCCTGTGCACCGAGTATGGAGAACCAGGATCGCAATATCGTTCTGATCGGGATGCCGGGCGTGGGCAAGAGCACCATTGGGGTGCTGCTGGCCAAGGCGCTCGGTTGCCATTTTCTCGACACCGACGTCTTCATGCAGGCGATGCAGGGTAAGTCGCTGCAGGAGATGATCGACCGCGACGGGCTGGCGGCGTTCTGCGAGGCCGAGGAGGACTACATCCTCTATCTCGACGCGACCAATACCGTCATCGCCACCGGCGGCAGCGTCGTCTACAGCGAGCACGCCATGCGGCACCTGGCCGAACACGGCGTCATCGTGCACCTCGACCTGCCCGTCGAACGGATCGAAGAGCGCCTCCGCAACCTCCAGACCCGCGGCGTGGTCATGGCCCAGGGCCAGACCATCCGCTCGCTCTTCGCCGAACGCGAACCCCTCTACCGCCAATACGCCCAGATCACCATCGACTGCACCGGCAAAAACCACGACGATCTCGTCACCGAGATCATCGTCACCCTCCATTCGTAGAATTTCTCGCGATCTCTGCCCACGACACCACTTTCCGCGCCTATTTTCCGCGTGGAAGCCAGACAATAGAGTAGGAACAAGGTCGTGCGGGCCCGTTAGGAGTGCAGAAGATCGATTCGCAGAAAGAAATGGTTCGAGCCGCACAAGCGGGAGACCTCGACAGCTTCGGCAGGCTGTGTGAGAGCTGCTACGCTCCTCTCGTCGCGGTGGCATACAGTGTCCTTGGCGACCATCAGCTTGCCGAGGACGCCGCCCAGGAGGCCTTCGCCCGGGGTCTGACCAATCTCAGGAACCTGAAGGACTCCGGGAAGTTCACACCATGGCTGGCGCGGATCTGCCGCCACGTGGCAGCGGATATGGCCCGCGTCCGTCGCCGCGATGTGCGCGTGGAACCAAGGGCCAAGAACGCCGATGGCCGACCGGACGACGAGCCCATTCGACAGGTTCGCATCGCGATCGATCGCTTGCCCGCGTCGATGAAAGAGGTGGTGGTTCTGCGTTACTACAACCACTGTTCCTATGAGCAGATGTCCGCTGTGTTGGGCTTGTCGCGAATGACGATCAACGGCCGCCTGACACGAGCCAAACGCAAACTCGCAAAGATGCTCCGTCAAAATGACGGAATGGAGAGATAGACCATGAAGGCCAACGACAACAACAGAAGACTCGATACGCTGCTCCACCAAGCCGTTGGCGGGGATGATCCGGCACTCAATTTCGAAAGATGGAAGCAGGAGCACCGCGAGGAGATCGACGAGTTCAATGCCCAGATTTCTGGTGAGCCGATTCGAAGCTGCCGAGGGATTCGCCTTATGGAATTGATGCCAAGACGTCCGGCGGTCAGAGTGGCCGTTGCAGCCGTCCTGGTTCTTGTGCTGTGGGTGGGCATGTCTCGATGGGGCAATCCCAGCGGAGGACTGGCTTTCGGCGAAGTCCTTGAGCAGACCGCCAAGATCCAGACCTTTCACGCCAAGCTATATCAAAATGGCAAGGAAAGCGAGATTTGGGGCAAGCGCCCCAATAGGTTGCGCTGGGTATATGATGAGGACGTCATCGAGATCTCCGACGGGCCCACGCTGTCGCTGGTGAATGTCCCTTTCAACAAGGCAACGCAGAAACCGTCCCACTACTTCCAGGATGCCCAGCGCCGCGGCCTCGATGTCATCGACGACTTCCTTCAGGTTCGCATAACCGAGGGGTTGTCGGGCTTTTTCTCGGAGGAGCCGGTCGGTCGCACCCGCCAGGAAGGCAAGATCTTTGACGTCTACCGCATGGACTTCACCGCTCAGGAGGGCCCAGCCCATTTCGAGGCCTTGGTCGACGCCGAAACCCATTTGCTCCATTCACTCAGCATCCAGGTGGGACAGGGCGACGAGCTTTCAGTCGATCTGAGGTTCTTCGTGACGGACTACGACATTCCATTGTCTGACGACTTGTTCACTTTCAGAGCCGGCCCGACGATGAAGGTGACGGTGGAAGAGCCACAGCCAACCCCATCGCAGGCGGCCGAGGAGGAAGGCTCCACCCTCTCCGGGCGGATCGTCTGGGCTCATAACGGCAAGCCCATTGCGGGGGCGCGTCTAACGTTCTTCGGCGGTCGTATGGTGGCTGTTGCTGACGGGAAGAGGGACCGCGAATTCTTCGTACGCGCGGAGACAAATCGGGATGGTTACTGGCAGGTCTCCGGCGCACCGGCAGGGGGCATCCGAATCTCCGTACGGAGTTGGGAGTTCGAATGGCCGGCGATGCCCACGTTTACGACCAATGTCGGCACGTCCAAAGATCCACGCGTTCTCGTCGATGGCCGGAGCAGCTATACGGGCCTGGATTTCAAGGTCTACAAGCCGGACGCATTCTATGCGCGACTGACGGCCCAGGTCAGCAACGAAGACGGACAACCCATTCGAGACGTCAGCGCCTATCTGATGTACGCCGACTCTGGCGACATGCATCAATCTGTCTATGCGACAAAACGACGCCACCAGTATACGCGTCGCGATGGCAAGTTCGACGATTCCGGAATCTGGCCCACCTATCGCCCGGTCTGCCTGTACGTGGGACACAAAGATCCCAATGGCCCGTATCCCTTGCGGGGCGTGCACAGTGAGCCGTTCATCATCGAGTCGGCGCAGAAATATCACCTGGACATCGTGCTGCCCCATGAACGTGAGATGATGGTCCAGGTCCTTGATGTCCAAGGCCGTCCGCTCGAAGGCATATGCGTCAGTCTGCTGGACGGCGAATGGGGCGGTGCCTTTTCGCCCCCCTCTTACCAACTGGGGGACCAGGTCTTCAGCGATTCCGATGGCTTGGTGCACGGCTCCGGCCTGCTGCCGGGCGAGAGTGTTTTGATCGCGCTGAAACGTCTGGACCCGAACGCGCCCGACCTCTGGAATCCGCAGGTAGCGAACCTCATACCGGCCACGGCGCCGACGGATCGGAGCGTACCGCTCGTCCAGGCTACGTTCGACGATCGCCCCATCGCTGTCGAGGGGAAGGTCGATCCCGGATTTCCGATTGACCGGGCCCGCGTTGCAGCATACGTCACAGGCCAGCCAGGCGACCTGCGGCACATGCCCTTTGCACGAGTCGACACGGATGGAGACGGACGCTTCACCTTGCGTGGCGTTCCCGCCGGCAAGATACGTTTGCTCTACAGCGCCACCGGCCCAGATGGGACTTCTCGCAGAGGGGAAGGTGCCCTGGTCGTCGAATCGGGCTACTGCTATCGCGTTGAATTTGCCAACGAGGATCTCCAAGTACTCAGCCGCCACCCCACGTTTTGAGTGTTACCGTCCTGTATAGGAACCCCATTCCCGCCCCGAGATCGTCGTCGGGGCGGGTCGATTTCTGCCGAGCCCACAGAAAACACGCCCCAAGCTAGAGCATGGCAGGCTCTCTGGTTGTTATATTGGTGAGACGGGAACGGTCTCGACGAAAGGGCTTTTTCGGTGAAGTTGGAAGAGAGGTTGCTGGTTTGGCGGCTGAATCGCGGCGACGCGACGGCCCTGTCGGAGGTGTACGAGCGGTGCCGGGACGATCTGCTCCGTCTGGCCGGCTCGATGCTGCATGACGGCCCGGCGGCCGAGGACATCGTGCAGGACGTCTTCGTCGCCTTCGCCGGTGCGGCCCGCACGTTTCGTCTGACCGGCCGTCTCAAGGGCTATCTGGCCACGTGCGTGGCCAACGCCGCCCGCAACCGGCTCAAGGCGGCCGCAAGGCGCAGAACGACGGACCTCGACGAGGCGGCCAGTCTGGCCTCGCCGGGCGAGCCGCCGGACCGCTGGATGGTGATCAGCGAGCAGTTCGAGCGCGTTAGCGGCGCGATGGCGGACCTGCCTGCCGAGCAGCGCGAGGTCATCACGCTGCACGTGTATGGCGATATGACGTTTCGCGAGATCGCCGAGTGGCAGCAGGCGTCGATCAAGACGGTGCAGAGCCGCTACCGTTACGGCCTGGACAAGCTCCGGTCGGCCCTGAATGAAGATCAAAGTGCAAAGTGCAAAACGCAAAGTGGAGAATGAAAGAAGTCATTCGCCGAAGGCGGATTCCGCCATTTTTGATTCTTGCCTTTTGCTGTTTCCGTTGGATGACGAGGTAGTGCAATGAAACCCAATGAGGATATCGAGAGAGTGTTGAAAGAGGCGTCGATCGACGTCGATGGTGCGGCGGACCGGCGCATCCGGGAGCGGATGCGCCAGGCATACGATCGCTCGGCCGCGCCGCGTCGTCCGGACTACTGGGGCCTGGCCTTCGAGAGCCGACCGGTCCGATGGGCCGCGGCAGCGGTCATCCTCCTGGCGCTGGGCGTCCTCGTCGGCCAATTCGGCACGATGCTCTCCGGCGGCGGCGTCGCCTGGGCCGAGGTCACCCAACGCTTTCAGTCGGTCCCGTTCTTCTATGCGTCCATCTATATGCGGGACGGCGCGCTGGCCGAGCCTCGGCAGTTCGAGTTGTGGATGGGCAAGGGTGGCCACGCCCGGATGCGCGTGGGACCGCAGGTCCTCTTCGGCAATGGGGGGCAGGTGACGCATGCGTTCGACGTACGAAGCCGCGCCGAAGTGGAGGCCGACCGGACCGCCGCCGACATCATCGGCATCCTGGCCACCTCCGACGAGTTCTCGCTGGAGACCGTGATTCGCAGTCTGTCCGAGGGCAAGCTGCTGGAAGTGACGCCGGCGATGAACGCTGAGGCGGCGCTCGGCGAGGACCTGGTCGTGTTCGATGCTCAGTCGGTGGTCAGTCCGGGCTGGGTGCGGATCTACGCGCTGCGCGAGAGCCGGCTGCCGGTGGGCCTGCGGATCTGGGACCCGGCCGAGGGGTTCTGCGTCGATGTGTTGATTACCTATGCGAAGGAGCCGCCGGAGGTGTTCTTCGATGCCGATGCCTTTGCGGCCCATCTCCATGACCCCGATCGCAGTGAGACGAGTCTGGCCTACATGTTCCTCAAGGACCCGGGCGGCCAGATTGTGACCCCACATCACCAAGACCCGTAGGATGGGCCATGCCCACCGTTTGTCTTCAGAGGGAATCGACTATGCAGGATGGCAATCTGATGAAGCCAATGGCACGACCGGCGATGCTTGGCGTTCTTACGCTGATGCTGATTTCGGGAGGATCGACGGTGACGCACGGCCAGGAACGGACGTATGCCGAGCGGCTCGGGTGGCCGGCAGGCACAAGGGTCGTCATCTTCCACGTGGACGATGCGGGCATGTCCCACGATTCCAACGTCGGGGCGCGCAAGGCCGTCGAGGAGGGCGTCGCCACGTCGCTGAGCGTCATGATGCCGTGCTCGTGGGTTCCCGAATGCGCCGCCTGGCTCAGAGAGCATCCGCAGGTCGATGCGGGCGTGCATCTGACGCTGACGAGCGAGTGGAAGAACTACCGATGGGGACCCGTCGCGGGCGCATCGGTCGTGCCGGGACTTGTGGACGAACATGGCTACCTCTGGCGCGGTGTGGCCGACGTCGCCGCCCACGCCGGCGCCGACGAAGTCGAAGCCGAGATGCGCGCCCAGGTGGACAAGGCCTTCGCCGTGGGTATTCGCCCGACGCACCTCGACAGTCACATGGGGACCTGCTTTCTTCCTCAGTTCGTCGAGCGTTACATGAAGGTCGGCATCGAGAAGAACATCCCGATCCTCATGTTCGGCGGGCACATGCAGCACATCGGCGCCGAGGCCGGCCTGTTCAAGCCTCTGCTGCGGTCTCTGGCCGAGCAACTGTGGAACGCCGGACTGCCCGTAATCGATGACCTCGTAACGCAGCCGACGAAAGGCCCCCAGTACGAGCAGCGAAAGAGCGAGTTGATCGCCCTGTTGCGCGAGATGAAGCCGGGCGTTACGCAGATCATCGTCCACTGCACCGAGCCGACGGAGGTCTTTTCGCACATCTCGGGCTCCGGCCCTGCGCGTCAGGCGGAATTGCGTCTGATGACCGATCCTGAGATCAAGGCGTTCATCGAATCCGAGGGCATCGTCCTGACGACCTGGCGCGAACTGCAGGAGCGTCGGCAGCGCACAGAAAAGTAAAATCATCGCCGAATGACAAACACATAGACGAAAGAGGGCATGGAATGTCTATCCACAGAACCGCACAGCCACGCAGGCGGGGGTTCACACTCATTGAGTTGCTGGTCGTCATCTCGATCATCGCACTGCTGATGGCGATTATGGTGCCGGTTCTGGGCCGGGCCAGGGAGCACGCCCGCCGGATTGCCTGCCAGAACAACCTGCACCAGGGCCTGCTGGTCGGCCAGATGTACGCCGGCGACTATGACGGGTTTCTGCCGGAGGGCAACGTCATCGACAAGTCCGCTCCCGGCTACAACGAGGACTGGGACAGCGCCGATCTGCTGACCCTGATCAACTACAAAACGATGATGGCCTTCGGCCGCTACGGGCTGACCGAGAAGCACGCCACTTGCGAGACGGCCCGCAGGCATTTCGAGGGCCAGGAAGGCTGGCTCAGCCCGCTGCCGGCCCCGCGCCCGATGGTCGAGGCGACCCAGGTCGGCTGGATCTACTGGGGCAATCGAGGCGACTGGACCGACACGAACACCGGACGCAAGTACATCACCGCGAAGAAAATCTCGGATCGGGCCACGTCCAACACCTTGGTCACCTGCTTCTGCTACAACCGCTACGATGCCGTCGGCGGCTCGGGCAACTGGCCCGCCTGGTACGGCTCGCACATCCGCGGCACATTCCAGCATGCGGTCGGCCGGCCGATGCACCCGGCGCCCGACGGCCTGGCCGTCGGCTACCTCGACGGCTCCGTCCGCTTCGTCAAGTGGAACGACCTGACGGCCAGCAACCACGAAGGCGACTACCTCGTCTACTACGACGCCGGCACGTAACGATCCCGCCCGATTCCGACCGCCCCGGATCCTCCGCTATCCTGTGCATGATGCGTGAGATTTCAATACGTTGCATCGGCTTTGCCGTTGCGCGGGCCGGACGAGCGAATCGGCGGGTTCCTCGGTCGGATCGCCGAGACGGGGTTCACCGAAGACGGTGCATTCTGGGTGCTGGCGGACAAGGCGCGCAACCAACGACCCAGTGGCAGGGCGCCAAAGGCATCGCGCAGGCCCGCCGTCGGCTTGAGGCGCGGTTCGGCATCACAATCACCGAGCAAACCCAGATCGCTGCAACCCATCTCCTCCAAAGGAAGCAGCAGGCGGCGGGAAAAGGATAGCTTTGCCGTACTTGTTCCGGTAACCTATCGGCATGACTTCGAAACAGTTCTACGATTGGCAGACATCCGGCGGCACGAACGATGTCATGAAGCTTGTCGATTGCCTGGAGCGGGCGGATATCGCGTGGTGTGTCATCGGTGGCGTGGCGGTCAATCACTGGGCCGAACAGCCTATGGTCACCCAGGATGTGGACCTTGTGGTAGCCTCCGATGCGGTCGAACGTGTGGTTTCATCGCTCGAGGAGGCGGGGTTTCGTTGCGAGCGATTTGAGTGGTCGATTAACTTCAAGGGGCAGTCCGCCGTCAGTATCCAGCTCAGTACCGAGGATTTCTACCGCGACTTTCCCTCACGTGGCGTCCCTGCCGACATCCACGGCATCCTGATGCGCGTCGCTTCATTGGAGGATACGCTGGGCGGAAAGATCCGAGCCTGGTCGGACTGCAAGCGCAGGCAGAGCAAGCGGATCAAGGACCTGGCGGATATCGTTCGTCTGGTCGAGGCGCATCCTCAACTCTATGAGCGACTGCCCGACGAATTGAAACCGCAGGTCCAGCCTCCGGACAAGAAATAGCCCGCGGGGCCTCGATCAGAGTTTCCAGGCCTTGGCGAAGGCTTGGAAGCTGCGGTCGTAGGTCCGTTCGACGTCGTCGGGGAAGCAGCAGGCGGGCAGTTGTCTCGACGAGAGGTGATAGCTCAGGCACTCGCAGCAGACTCCCTTGCGCGGACAGCCTGGGTAGGAACAGTTGCAGTTGGCCATGTTCTTGTCTTGGTTGCATTCCATGATGCCGATCTCTCCTATTCTCATTTGCTCCTGGCGAATGGATCGCTCATGATCTTGTAGACCTCGGCCCCGCATTCGAGACACCTCCACGGTCGGGGCCGGCGGGCATCGCGGATCCAGAAAATCGCCCAGAAGCCGGTCATCAACGTCAGAATCAGGTGCGGGCCGTGACGAATCCCCGGCCGCCCGACCGGCACCTGTTTGAGGCACTTGCCGCAATAGCCGCTGGCTTCCTCCAATCGACTGAAGTGGATTTTCATCTCGATTCGGCCTGCCTGGCTCTCCTGTACAGCCGCCCAACGCCACGCACTGCCGCCGGCTCCGGCCGTCCTGGTCGATGCTTGCGCTCGGGGCGGGGTCCTCAGTCCTTCATGCGTTTCTTTGCCGATTTGATGAATCGACCGAAGGCTTTGTCCTTCTTGCGTCTGTCTCGATACGACATCTCGTAATGTTCCGACTCCTTTTTGAGCTTGATATAATTGGCATAGCGGTCTGGATCCAATTCACCGTTCTCCACGGCGGCTCTGACGGCACAGCCGGGCTCGTGCTCGTGACTGCAATTGCCGTATCGACATTGTGCGGAAAGCGCCACAAACTCCTCGAAACCCGTGTCGACGCCATCGCCGGCGCCCACAATGCCCAGTTCCCGCATCCCCGGCGTGTCAATCAACATCGCCCCCTGGCTGAGAACGACGAGTTGTCGGCGCGAGGTCGTATGGGCGCCTTCTCCCGTGCTGCTCACGGCCCTGGTTTCCAAGGCGTCCCGGCCTAAGAGACGGTTGATGAGAGTCGTCTTGCCTACACCCGATGAACCCAATAGACAGTGTGTCTTTCCCGACGAGACCGTCTGTCGAAACGCATCGAACCCGATTCCAGTGACATTGCTCAGCGCAATCACTCTGGCCGGGGTGACGGAATGGACGATCGCCAGCTTCTGATCCAGTTCATCCTGGCCGATCAAGTCCGTCTTTGTGAGGATAACAATCGGTTCAACCTGTCCGTCCGCTGCCATGATCAGGTACCGCTCCAGCCGACTTGGATTGAAGTCAAAATGGCAGGATTGAACGACAAAAGCGGTGTCCACGTTGGCGGCGATCATCTGGTAATCGATGTCTCTGCCGGCGGTCTTGCGCCGCAAGAACGTCCTTCGCGGAAATACCCCGCAGATGATCGCGGCGGTGTCATGGTTGCAGTACTGCGCCGTCACCCAGTCTCCGACACAGGGACGGTCGACGCCGCGATCGATCTGGTATGTGAGCTTCCCTGACAGTTCCGCGGGGATTTCTCTCGACTCGTCCCGAATGAGGTAGGAACCGCGATCGACAGCGGAGATGCGAGCCAAGCTGCAGCCGTCGAGGCGCAACTCCGCCGCATGCGCTTCAAACCATTCGTCGAAACCCAAATCACGCAATCTCATAGAGTTGTACCACCGAGCAATGCTCACCCGATATGTTCCATAGGACCTCCACCCGGCAACAGCGCCGTCGTCCTGACGTACAAGCATACCCTATTCCCATCGGGTGTTCCGTGGGGGGCGAATGATGATTCGCCCCTACGGGGTTCTCAATTCGTACAGTCGAACACCATAGCCCGGCGATGTCAATGTGTCGCCTATCTCCGAAACGGAGTCCTCTTCGATCGTCACCTTCGGCGCTTGCCCGGGATCGTTGTAGACCATCGGGTCTTCGTGAGCGATGGTCCAGCAGCGTCCTTCGCCGGTCAGCTCCAGCCCCTCCAGGTTCAGCGTGACATCGTACGGCGCCTCGGTGGGATTCACGATGGCGACGGTGATCGCCTTCTTGTCGGCGGTCCATGCGGCGGCGATGTCCAGTCCATAGGTCTCACCGCTCACGGCGACGGGGATCTGCCCGAAGTGGTTCCGATACAGCTTCAGGACCAGGCCGGTGGTTTCGAAGGCGGCCGCCGTCTTGGTCGTCTTGATCGCGCCGATGACGTTGACCGTCTGGGCGTAGTTGGCCATGAAGTACAGGTCGCTGTTGCGCGCCATCTCGTGCACGCCGGCCGCGATGCCCAGGGCGTCCTTGAGGAAGTAGCGCGTGCCCAGTTCGCCGAAGACGTGCGGGCCGTACCAGTAATTCCACTCGTCGAGCGCGATGCGGATGTCCTTGCCCTTGAGCGAGTCGATTGTGTCCCTGTATCGACGATGCGCATCAGCGATCCGTCGAACGGAGTCGGGGATCTGCCGGACGTGGTCGGGCACCGACTCGCGCTCCTGGCAGTAGAAGTGCTCGCTGATCAGGTCCATCGTCTCGGCGCAGTGCTCGAACATGCCCCGGGTCCAACTGCCGACCGCGCCGACGCCGATGAGCTTGATCTCCGGGTCCACGGCCCGCATGGCCTTGGCGAACAGATCGTGCTTGACCACATAGTGATTCAGCGCCATGTGGCCAAGCTGCCAGTCGCCGTACATCTCGTTGCCCACGCACCACCACGTGACGTCGTAGGGTTCCGTGTGCCCGTTCTCGGCGCGCCGGCGGCCCATGAGCGTCTCAGGCGAGCCATTGACGTATTCGACCTGCTGGGCGGCCGAGTAGTCGTCGCCGAAGCCGGCATTGACGGCGATCATCGGCTCGGTCCCGATCTGGTTGCAGAACAGCAGGAACTCATCGAGTCCGAAATCGTTGTGTTCGACGCCCTGCCAGGCCGGGTTCCTTCGGGGCGGCCGCTTGTCGCGCGGGCCGACGCCGTCGCGCCAGTTGTAGCCGCTGACGAAGTTCCCTCCCGGCCAGCGGTAGATCGGCGAATTCAACTGCTTGAGCAATTCGAGCGTGTCGGCCCGCATGCCGTGGATATTGTCGGCCGGCATCAGCGAGAGCGTGCCGACGAACGCGGCGCCGCGGCTGACGCGGACCTCCAGCGCCGCCTGGTCGGTGGAGGTCTCCGGCGTGAACCGAAGGGGACACCGAACGTACCGGCTGCCGTGGACGGTGAAGTAGTTTGACTCGCGCTGCTTGGACTTCTCGCCCCAGACGAGGGAGACCTCGACGTTTACGCCGGCTTCCGACTGGGGCTTGATCCAGATATAGCCTGTGTACTCCTTGTTCGCGACGACGCCCAGGTGACGCTGCCTCATCCCGGCGGCCGCATGAACGACGGGCGTGTGCTCGCCGACAAACGGCGAGTCGTTGTCCATGACGACGCCGCTGGTCGATCCGATCGTCTCCCACGCCGAAGGCCGGCGGCCGACGGGATAGAAGAACTTGCGGTCTTCGAGCATCTCCGCCCAGATGCCGCCGTAGATGCAGCGGCCGAGGTGCTCGATGAACTGGCCATAGATGTACTCGGAGATCGGCTCGCCCTGCGCGTCGGCGTCGATCGTCACCGCAGGCTTGATGCTCTCCTTGATCCGGAACACGTGGCCGTCTCTCGGCCGCACCAGATACGGAATGCCCGCCTCGTCCCAGCCCACCTTCATCTTCGAGAGATACCAGCTTGCCCCGTTGTCGTTGTTGCCCTGGAAGAACAGATAGGTTTGTCCATCCTGATCCCTGAAGACACTGGGGTGCCCCGACTCGCTGGCGTTCCACTCGTGGGCAGCGCCGTTGGGCAACAGAGGGTACCTTGAAAGACGCGTCCAGGAGAGCCCGTCTGTGCTGACGGCGCAGCCGACCTGTTGCGGCGCGTTGTTGTAGGCGCCCGCATAGAACATGTAGAGCTTCCCATCGTGTTCAATCACTGATGAGGCTTCGATGCATTGCCCCTCCCACGGCAGTTGCGGTTCGAGGATCGGCGCGTCGCAGAGCTGCGTCCACTTGTCACGGCCCCAGTCAGAGTCGATGGGCGCGGCGGCCACGGCGAGCTTCTGGATCTTCATCGCCGGGTCGCGTGTGGCGCAGTAGAGCAGCAGCCGGCCGTTCCACTCGATCACGTCGGCGTCGATGGCCCGGCCGCAGTTCCAGTCGCCTGTGGGGCGGAAGATCGGATTGCTCGCGTTCCGTGTGAAGTGAAGGCCATCGTCGGAGAAGGCGTGGCAGATCGCGTCATCGCGTCCGTTGCCGTAGGTCTGATAGAACAGGTGCACCTTGCCGTCGCGCACCATCGCACCGGGCGCGGCCAGGCCGTTGCGTTCGTACTCGGCTTCGGGCAGAACCTCGCCGACCTTCTTCCAGTTCGTCAGGTCGTCGCTTTCGGCGATGCCGATGGCGAAACCGTCCGTGCCTCGGTTGATCGAATAGTACATTCGATAGCGGCCTTCGAATCGCACGACAGCCGGATCCTTGGCGAACGGCCGGTCGTAGGAGTCGTCGGTGTAATACATTACAGGCCGGACCGGCGAGTCGGTCGCCTCGCCCAGCCGCTGAAGCTCGATGCCGCCGAACCAGGCCCGTCCGGTCGATTGACCCCAGCCGCCGAAGAGGCAGTGGATTCCGATCGTCGAATGCGCGCCCGTATCGAACTCGGTTTCGACCTTCGTCCAGTCGGCGGTTCCCGTCACGGCCTGGGTCCGAACGCTTTGGATGTCGTGGACGTTCAGCAGGGCGCCGCGACCGGTCCCGGCGACAGAACTCGATAAGAACGTGCCAGCGAAGGCGATCAGTGCGATCTGACGGAACTTCATCACGTCTCCTTTCAACGATTGGGTTCTACCGACGACAGAGATCCAGGGCCCCATTCTATGGCAAATGGGCGCAAATGCAATCTTTCGGAGCCGGTCGGGCCGGGCCATTCTCCGCAATCCTCTCTGAATCCTTGACGAACCGGTGGTCGGGCCGGACAATCCCTTCTGTTCGCTGCAATCGTCCCGGTGAACCTCGGACGGTGGCGGCCTCAAGCACGGTTTGGGAATTGCCTTCCAATGACCGGCTGCTCCCATGCCGATGTATATCGGCGTTGGCTGCGAGGCTACCACCGCCCGCAACCTGAAATTCGGCCCAAGCAAGGAGAGCTTTGATGAGCACGATGGCGACAAGGAGAACGCTGGCTGTTGCACTGATGGTCGGCCTGGTCCTATGGTCTTTGCTGCCGACCGGCTGTGGCTCACAGCAACGGACCACCAGGGGCAGCCAACCCTGTCCGGTTTGCAGAAGGCAGACCCGGATCGTGCCGCTTGCCCACTTGACCTATACGACCTGTGTGTGTCCGGCGTGCAAGACCGTGACCACGCTGAACGCCGCGACACAGGCGGCGGTGGAGGCGTACACGGGCGCCGAGCTCGACGGCGCCGTTGAGGTCTGTGGCCATTGCCAGATCATCGTCGAGGGCTGTGCCGCCTGCCGCGAGCGATAGGCCGGCCAGGTCGATGGGGGTAGAACGGCTGTTGAGATCCGCTGTGCATACGAGGCATAGAGATGAGTTCTGGCGACACCGAGTATCGAACAACAGTTGAAGACGCCCACTGGCGCGACGAGGAATTTCAGTGGGCCCGCATCCTCACGGCCGGGGATGCGCGGCGCGGCATGGTTCTGCTCTATCTCCAGAAGGTATGCACCGCATTCCACGAGTTCGAGCCGGCATGGGCGGCCGGTGCGCTTGAAGCAGATCGGCTTGTGTTCTTTCGTCAGCGACTGGCGGCTCGACTGCAGCAGCTCTTGACCACGATGCGGAACAACGATCTCGATCGACTGGATGGGGCCGCCCGACTGGCAGAGATCCTGACGCGCGTTGAATCCGCCGCAACCATGCGCGACTTGGCCGAGTTGGCCGAGGTACTCCACGTGGCCGGTCACTCACTCCTGGACGCCCTCGAAGGGTCCTGACATGGGTGGGTGGCTGGGGAAGATGAGTCAAGACGCAGAACACGGCACGACGCTCTTGTTCGATCTGGACGGCACACTGACCGATCCGAGGGAGGGAATCACCCGCTGCCTTCAATATGGCCTGGAGCAACTGGGCCGTCCGGCGCCGCCGCAGGCCGAACTGGTGCAGTACATCGGTCCGCCTTTGCGATGGACCTTCCCGCGTTTGCTCGGGACGGACGACGCGATCCTGGTCGAGGCGGCGATCGAGCAGTATCGACAGCGCTATGCCACGGTCGGGCTCTTCGAGAACGAACTCTACACGGGCATTCCCCAGCTGCTGAAGAGCTTGTGCGAGGAAGACTTCCGGCTCTTCGTCGTCACGTCCAAACCGACGGTCTACGCTGAACGGATCGTCGATCACTTCCAGTTGACGCAATACTTCGAAGCGGTGTTCGGCCCTCACCTCGACGGTCGCTTCGACGACAAGCGAGAACTCGTCGCCCACATCCTGCGCGAACGAGCCATTGTGCCGGAGCGATCCGTCATGATCGGCGACCGCGCCAGTGACATCCTGGCCGGACAGACCAACGGCACGCGCACCATCGCCGTAACGTACGGCTTCGGCAGCGCCGAAGAACTCGCCGCCGCCAACCCCGACAGGATGTGTCACAGCCCTTCCGAGATTCGCCGAACCCTCGACGGTCCGCCTTCGACACGATGCCCGGCGGGTTGACCCATGCGAACTCTGACGACGATTCGAAACCCGTACGGGTAAGGCTCCCCTCGCCTTTGCCAAGGTTCGATCAGGACGCGAGAACAGGAAGAATGAGAGGATACCGACATGTTTGCACAGGGCAACGACAACGGCTATGCAATGCCCCTTGAGGGCATCCACCAGAAGACTCTGGCCTATGGAGCCAAGACGTTGATGACGGAGTTCCGTCTGGAGGGCGGACGTGTTCTGCCCCTGCACCAGCATCCCTACGAGCAGACCGGCTACCTCGTGCGCGGAAGGCTGCGACTGACGATAGGGCAGGAGCAGCACGACACGCGTCCCGGCGACAGTTGGTGCATCGCGCCCGACGTGATCCACGGCGCCGAGGTGATCGAAGACAGCGTCGCCATCGAGGTCTTCGCGCCACCCCGCGGGGACTATCTGCCCCGCGTCCGTCCCGCCGGCAGATGAGCCCCATTCTCGATCGCAGGATGAGGTCTAGCCGAAGTGCAGCTCGACGATGTCCTTGTCGTGCAGGACGTGGGTGAGCTGGACGTTCTGGCCGTCGTAGACGCCGGTGCCCCAGCATTTGGCGCTCTTGAGTTTTTCGGCCAGCTCGCGATGGATCGTTCGCGCCAGATCGTGCACGGTCGCCCCGGCCGGCAGCGTGAACGGGTCGTTCATATCGGCCGGCTTGCCCGGCGGCTTGGCGTAGACGCGAATGATCTCGAGCGTGTCGAACAGGAACTTCCGGAAGGCGTCCAGCCCCTCGCCCGTCTCCGTCGAGATCGTCACGAACTCCAGCGGATGATCGCACGACTCCCTCGCCAGCTCCAGCGCCCCGTCGGCCGCGATGTCGGTCTTGGTGCACAGGCAGAACGCCTTGCGACCGAGGACGTTGCCCTGGCTGTCCACCGCCGGAGTCTCCGCGTCGGCCAGCAGTTTGCGCGTCTCCAGAAAGTCCAGCAGGATCAGCAGTTGCTCCTCCACGTCCTGCGACAGGTCCACGACGATCGCGATCAGATCGCAGTTGCGATACGTGCCCACTTGGCCCGGCGCCATATAGTCGGCGGTGATCGGCGGCATGTCCACAAGCTGGATCTGCACGTCCTCGTATTTGACCATGCCCGGCACCGGTGCGTGCGTGGCGAAGGGGAAGTCTGCGACGTTGACCTTCGCGTTGGTCAGCGCCGCGAGGATGGCGCTCTTGCCGGTGTTCGGCGTCCCCAGCAGGACCACCTGTCCGGCCCCCGTGGGCGGGACGTGGAAGACGTCCACGTGCTTGCCGCCTTTCTTCGGCTGCGCGGCCGCGTCCTTGAGCTGGCTGAGCTTGCGCTTCAGGTCCGCCTGGAGATGCTCGGTCCCCTTGTGTTTGGGCATCACCGCCAGCATCTCCTCCAGCGCGAGGATCTTCTCCTCGTTCGTCGAAGCGCTGCGGTACCACTGCTCCGCCTTATGGTAATCTGGTGTTAGATTCGCCGGCATAGCTGTACAAAGTAAGAGGTGAGAATGGGAAAGTCAAACGGTTCGCTCAGCCGGGTCGTGCATGCCCTTTGCCGTGGGGGCCTGCCGCGCACCCTCTGTCGCCTGCCGAAATTGGGTTCGTTTCGCACAACTGTTTCTCCGCCGCCACGTCCGCAATGGGGCCGGAATGGTGGAATGATGCCTCCGTAGCGAGGGCGTCCCGCCCTTGATTCCCTACCGCCGGCGCGTTCATAGTGAGCCTGCCCTCGCGAACGCGCGGGCCGCAAGGCGTCATCTTCCCAGGCGGCAAGTCTGAAGTCTCACGTGTGAAGCCAGAGCCATCGCCCGACACTTCGCAGTCCCCACTCGAAACGTGACACGGCGCATTCGAGACGGCCTCCGGCGTCGCGTCCGCGCCAAACGAAGCCAATTGACCCGCCGTCACGTGGCGCTGCCGCTCCTTGCGCAGCGCCGCCATCGTCCGGTACAGGCTGTTTTCGATCCGCCGCTCGTAGACCACCAGCCGGTCCAGGATCTGGGAACGGGCGAAGTCCGTCATCACCACCTGCCCCAGGACCACCTCGTCCTCGCCCGGACCGGGCTTGATCGGCAGCCCATGTTTGGGCCAGAGCATGATGTCGTCGGCGTTCTCGCGGTAGACCGTGGCGAAGACCGCGCTCTGGAGCCGCTCGGCCCGCCGAAGCCGCCAGGCCAGGCCCACCGCCCGCTCGGCCAGCATCGTTTCGACCGCTCCGGCCGGTGCCAGCTCCTCCAGCATCCGGTCCCGGTAGCCCTCAAATTCCGCCGGGTCTTCGCCTTTGATGACCACCTGCTCGGCCAGGAGCCCGTGTTTGGCGGCATTCTGTGACGCCGCCGCCTTGCCTTCTGGCGTACGCGGCCCCGTAGACTTCTGCGCGTTCAACCGATTCGCCCGGATCTGAGCAACACTCGCCATGATGCATCCTCCTTATCTGTCAGTGGAGCTCTGCAAAATGGGAGATCAGGCCTATATTCTTCAAGGAAATCGTCATTCTTCGATTTCCTTGAAGAATCGATCCAGGGCGCGATCGATCCGCCGGCCACGGCTCGGGAAGGAAAAATCGAGGAGAGAGATTTTTCCTTCCCAAAGTAGGCCTGATCTCCCATTTTGCAGAGCTCCGGTTATCAATTACTGCTGACCTGTTCACCTTTCATTGCCTAACTACCATACTACCATGTCACTTCTTCTACCAGCAAACCACGTGCCATGGCGAAGCCCTTTTGCGTCCCGAAAGGAGAGGCGGCAAGCCCTTGCCGTATAGGAAGTTACAGGCGGCGAGTCGCGAACATCGCGAACCTTCGCGCTACGCCCCACCAGCCTGCCACAATGGCAGACCAGCGGGACAGTCCGCGCAGGGTGGGCCGTGCCCACCGTCATTGCCACGTACGGGCTGGCGGCAGCACAAGAGATATGCTACACTATCGGATGCGAACTGCTCGGGAACAGGAGCAGGCCGGGAAGCCGAGCGGCGTATGTAAGGGTCGGCCATGCGAATCACGGATATCATCTGGAAAGAGGCCGTTGTTGAGAAGCTGGCCGCCAAACACGGCGTCTCGGTTTCTGAGGCCGAGGAGGTGCTCGCCTCCGCTCCGGTGATCCGGAAGATTGCTACAGGTCGCGTCCGGGGGTGAGCATGTATATGCGGCGATGGCGCAGGTTTTCGGCGGAAGGTACCTGATCGTCTTCTTCATTGATAGGAAGCAGGGCACGGCGCTGCCTATCTCAGCTCGCGATATGAGTCCTACAGAGAGGAAATATTATGGCAGACACAAATAGACCCATTGACCCGCTGCCGGAAGAGTTCGCGTCGCCCGAGGAGGCGGCGGAATTCTGGGACACGCACAGCGTTGCTGACTACGAGGACGCGCTGGAAGCCGTCGAAGTCGACGTCGACCTTCGCAGACGCCATTTCGAAATCGAGGTGGACGAGGAGAGTTTCCTCGCCCTCCGCGAGACGGCCACGAAGGAACGCAAGCCGGTCAAGCAACTCGCCAGCGAGATCCTCAAGCAGAGGCTCCGCGCCGGCTGAACCCGAAATGCGTATGGTGAGACTATGAAGCAAGGCTCCTGCCGAGGTCCTTCCGGTACGGGAAGGATCGGGGATAATGGTCGGGGTGTAATACACCTCGATTAAGGAGAATTGCTATGTGGCACGTTCGGGATAAACAGGGACAGCTACCTATTACTGGCAATCAAATAGGTGGCTGTCCCTAATAATTGAGATACGAGACGCGAATTCACATGGTAAGCGCAACACGGATATAGAAGAGACATCGCGAGCGGCAT
>CAZSXM010000035.1:0-50911 GCA_964610435.1 uncultured Pirellulales bacterium
GCCGAGGACCCGACGTGCGTGATCACCGGCGCTGATGGCTTTCACGTGCCCCTGAACTCCTCACTGTAGCGTTTCTGTCGTACACTCTTGTCTGCCATAGATGGTTCCTTTCATGTCTATGGCAGCCCAGTCTATCAAGCTCGCCCCGCGCCCACTACCCGTAGGGCAGGTCACGGTTATCGCTCCTTGTCGCTCTGAGTCGCCACGTACTGCTCACGACCCTGGCGCATCCACTCCCACAGTGTGCTGCGCCACAAGGCGACTCGCTGCTTCTCCGTCTCGGTTGCGGCCAGTTCTTCTGCTTGCACGATGAGACTTCTGAACTCCTCCATCCGCTCGGCCGTCCCAAGGCGTTCCCAAGCCACCTTCTTCCAGTCGATACCGTTAGAACGATGATACGGAGGCGGGTAGTTCGCCGGATCGCAGGCTGTTCTCTCCAGACTCAGGTAGAACTCCTTCATCGGCTCTGCCGCAGCCCCAAAGTACAGGCGGAAGAACTCGTCGATCAGCCCGTCGACATCCACGTCTGGATCGTGCCAGACCTTGGCCATGACATACTGCTCAAGCTGATCCTGTTCGCCGCACTCGAAGATGCCTCGAACGCCGTCCCGAATGAACATCTGCATGGCCCGGGCGGTCTCATGGATCATGACGTGCGGAAAACACTTCCACCGGTCGATCAGGGCCGGTTCCATCGGATGATGATAGTAAACCCAAAGGAACATGGGCGCTTTCGATTTCTCCTGCCACTGCCTGTAGAATCGCAGATCGTTTGCCTTCATCTCCGCATGGACCGGATAGTAGCAGGTGTGAAGGCACGGCGCGACCGAGACGTTCGGTTCCAGATCGAAGTCCGGTGCAAACGCATAGCTCCAGTACGCCAGTGTGGCGATGTACTTGTCCGGATGGGTTTTGCGCACCTGGCGTGCGACGGCATTGACAAACGAGAACCAGTACTCGCTCATCTCGCCGCTGCTGAAGAAGCCGGTCTTGCGAGTTCGCCCCCTATCGAGAAGCTCCCGGCACGCCTGGCACGTGCAGAGGTGGATGTTGTCGTCGGGAACAATGGCAAAGTAGTCTCCCATGGCCTTCCAGCCCTCAGGCAGCTCGCCTTTGCCGTCAAAGTAGTCGCGTGCCATCTGCGCTATCTGGTCGACCAGCTTGGGATTCGTATAGCACAGTTGCGAGCCAAGGCCCCGCGGGTTCTGGCATTGGTACTCCGGGTCGTTAAGGACGGTTTTGATGGTATTGCGGTGGAACGTGTGGTTGCCTGCCCAACGCTCACCGCCCTGGCGCATCCTTCGCCAATAGAGATAGACCTGCTCCTGCGTATAATTGCCCCACTGTCCGCGCAGGAACGGCCAGGAGCCACCGGCAAGAGCGCTGCGGTGCTTGAGGGCCGGAGATCGTCGAATATTCTCGCCTGCAACAGCCAACGTCGTGCGCGCGGGGATGACAATGTTGAGGCGCGAAGGCCCATACCATCGCACGCCACAGAAACGCTCCAGGAAGTCATAGACCGCCAGGCACGTGCCCTGGTCGTCAAAGATACCCGGAAGCTCCAGCTCGCCCGCACTCCTGTCGGGATAGCCCACCGCCTTCCAGTAGTCGATTCGGTGGCGCAACTGCTGGAGCGTCTGATCGGTCGTGGATCGCCCCTGAGCTTTTCGGTTCGCCTCTGTGTCCTGCCAATCTCGCCCCATCAGGACGATCGTATCCTGCCGAAACGCGACGAGATACTCCTGCGGCTCGAAGTCTGCGCCTCGAAGGCCCAACTGCTGGGTGGCAGAACTCTCCCCGACGAGGATCCGACGCCCCTCGATGTGTTCACTATCAGCACGAATGGGGATTTCCGCCCCCGTCATCTGCATGATGTGGCATTGAAGCTCCAGAGCCGCCAGTCGCACCGCGGGTGTGGGCTTCTCTGCGATGACGATCGAGCATGTGGGCGTGCCCTGTTGCACGAGGTCGAATGCCGCCAATGTATCAGAAGGGCCCTGTTGGATCGCGGCCAACACTGCGACTGTGATGAGGACTCGTCTCATTGTCTGTGGTCCCTGAATTCCACCGTTCTGCCGTCGGGCTCTGCTCTCCAGACCGCGTATCATGTCCGGGTCGAAGCGACTGTGCGCGAATAGGCGCATCGCAGGCACTCTACCATGCAGGCTCAGGCGCTGCAAACAGGCTGTCCATCCGATCCGGAAGTCGCCAGACACAGGTTCCATCGCGGTCGGTGAAGTAGAGGCGACTGGTGGACTTCTCCCGGCCGTGGCCGTCGGCCCATAGGGCATAGAAGCCCGGATGCGCATTGATGACTCGACGGGCATAATGGTGGTTGAACCGGCTGTCATGGGTTAGTTCGGCGGACTTGTGCCACGTCCGTCCTCGATCGCGGCTGATCCACATCTCCATCTCGCCGCCGGTGTTGTATGGCTGCGGTCCGGTGCCACTGGGGCCGATCACCCGCCAGAGGTCGTCGCTTTCGATATAGAGCGAGCCCGAGTCGTAGTTGTTGTCGACGCGGGCGACCTCGCTGATCTCCCACCGTTGGCCCGTCCAGCGGGCCGTTTGCCAATGGCGCGGGTCGTTGACAGGGCCCGATTGCCAGCCTTTGCTGGTCAGAAAGAAGATGACCGGACGGCCTTCGGGATCGAAGACGATCTCCTTCATGTAGACGACGATTCCGTCGCTCTGACAATCGTAGACCAGCGCCGGACCGGCGACGTCAGTGACCGGCGTTGGAAGGACCTCACCGGTGACTGTTCTCCACGTGCGGCCGAAGTCGTCGCTTTCCATGTAGTACAGGTTGGTGCGCCAGTTGAGCCCTTGTGGTGCAGGGTGCATGTTGAACGCGGTCCCCACTTTGGTGCCATGCGCAGCGGAGACCTGATAGTGTCCCCGTTCGATGCGTGAGATCAACTCCGGCTCGCTCCACTGGCGGCCATCGGGGCTGACGCTCTGAAACAGACTACGTCCCCCGTCGCGGTAGAGCGTATGAAGGAAGACGAATCCCTTGTCAGGGATGTAATGGGGCTGCGGATACGAGAAGTTCGTCGTCAAGACAAGCTCGAACGCATCGATATCGTACGGTTCCTTGCTCCGGAAGATGTACGACGGCCGCGCCGTTCCATGGGAACTGGAGAAGACCCAGAGGTGCCCGCCCGAGTCCATGGAAATCACCGGGTTGTCGTGAGCGTCGCTGGTCATCTTGTCGATTAAGAGACGCGGCCGGGGAACCGTTTGCGTGGTATGATCGAAATAGGAAATCATGTGGAGCAAGGTATCGCCGGCGATGGTCGTTCCCCCGTACACGAAGAAGGTCTTGTTCACCTCAGGAGCGTAGACGGCAAACGGCAGATGCTTCATGCAGTAGGTCCCCAGCCCGCCGCTGTACTTGAACACGTATTCGTCGTCCTGACGCTGGTTCGAGTACCAAATGCCTCGGTATCCGTCGAGTTCCTGGACGGCGAGTTCCGCCTCTTTCGCGTAGACGGCGGCAGGCGCCCCGGCGAACCCGCCGTGCCAGACGCCATCGTCCAGGTCCTCGCTCTTCCAGCGCGCCAGCAGCCCCTGATCGAGGGGCCCGCCCGCCTGCGAACGCGCAACGTCGGTAGCCTCACGAGCGGAGAGGGCCCGATCCCAGATGCGGACGTCCTCCAGTTCCCCGTCAAGAACGCGCACATGGGGCCCGAGGGCGCCGAGATACAGGGGCGCATCGCTTCTCGGTATCCGACCGACCGCCTTCGTTGCGGCCACGAGCGTGCCGTCGACGAACAGTTGAATCTGTGAGCCGTCGTACGTGCCCAGGTAGTGAGTCCATCGGTCAGCGGCGGAGACCGGGCAGTGCGCGTGCGTGTAACGACTGTCCTCGAATTCCACGAGCATACGGACATTGCCCTGATAGAGATAGAGCGTAAACAATTCGCCGGCAGACCCGCGGTTGACGAAGACCTGTGAGCGGTCCGTCTGATGCATCCTGACCCATGCCGAGATCGAGAACGCGTCGAGATCAAACGCGCCGCCGTCCTCGACGACGGCGAACGTGGTCATGCCATTGAATGGCACCCCCATGTCGGGGAGGCCCTGCCCGGCCCCCGCTGTCATCGCAACGCCTAAACAAAGCAGCGTAGCAGTGAGAACTGCATTCCGCCCATCCGTGCTTGCCCATCTCTTCATCGTTCATCGTCTCCTATAATCGATGTCAGCCTGTGGCGAACGTCGGCGCCTCCAACCGGCTCAACTCTATCGGTCCGGGCTTGGGAACACCCGAACGGGCTCAGTGAAGTCGCCTTCCATCTCGTAAGGGAGCATATAGACCCGGTCGCCGGCTGCATTGGTGAAATAGAGCCTTGAGATCGAAAAGGCGGTCGAATCGCCATCGGCCCATATGGCGAAAAACGGATCGGCAGGGTTGTGCGGGCGGCGCACATACGAGTGGTTGAAGGGGCTATCCTGGGTCACCGACCGCTTCAGAGTCCAGCTCCGGCCACGATTCGCCGAGACCCACAAGCCCACCTCACCTCCAGTGAAGTAAGGTTGCGGTCCGCACAACCCAGGGCCGATGATCGTCCAGGTGTCGCCGTCCAGATACAGGCTGCCCATATCGTAGTTGTGGTCCGACTGCAAAACCGGCTGCGTGATCCAGCGATCGCCTGTCCAGTGCGTGATCTCCCAGGTCCGCGGGTCGTTCTGCGGACCCGGCGCATAGCCACCGCTGGAAACGCCCAGAATCGCCGGATGCCCCTCTTCGTCGAACAGCAGCTTGGTGATGTAGAACAACCGGCCGTTCGCCTCGTAATCGACGACCAGAGCGGGATTGTCCCGGTGTTCCAGCGGTGTCTCGACTCGGCGGCCGTCCACGGTCGTCCACGTTTCGCCGAAGTCGGTTGTCTGGACGTAGTAGATGTTCGTCCGCCGGTCCACACTGCCGCGGGGATGGTAATTGAAGGCGGTCCCAACCTTGGTCCCATGAAGCCGGCTGACCTGGTAGTGCCCGGCAAAGCCCGCCAGTTTCTTGAGATCTTTCGCGGGTTCTGCTGTCCAGGTTCGCCCATCGGGACTCGTCTCCCAATACAGTTCCCGTCCCTTGGTGTAGAGGGTCAGCAGGTGCAGGAACCCCTTGCCCGGAACCGGCCAGGCCTGACAGTAGGTCTGCTCGCGCTCGATGATCAGGTCGAACGCGTCCACCGAGTAGGGCTGCGTGCTGCGGAAGATCTGCCCCGGACGTCCCCGTCCACGCCCGGCCAGGAACACCCACACATAGCCCTCTTTGTCAATGGCAATGCTGGGGTTGTCGTGAGGATCGTCGATGCCTCGCTGGTCCCGTACGATTGTCGGTCGTGGGACGCGGTGTCGCTGATGGTCATAGTACGAGGCCATGGTGAGGAGATAGCGGCTCTCCGGACCGGTCGTGCCCCCATAGACGAAGAAGGTCTTGTCCACCTCCGGAGCGTAGACCGCCATCGGGGTCAGCGTGTGGCTGAAACCAAAGGCCAGCCCGCCGGAGTATTTGTCTCCATATTCTCCTGCCATTTGTCCCAGGGTGAACCAGATCCCCCGGTAGCCGTCCACCTTGTCGCAGAAGGTGTAGAACCGGGCGACGCGTTCGGTGGTCCCCCTGGCGTTGGAGGCGGCAATCACCGCACGATAGGATTTGTTCGGCTGGAGCCCTCCAAGGCTTACATGCCAATCCAGCGGAGTGCCTTCAAACACAAGACGCTCCGTGACGTCCTGACCGTCCAGTTGGAGCGTAATCGCGGAGGTCTCTACGGGGCTGTCGGCGGTCACCTGGAAACGAAACTCGCCGCTGGGATCCAGCAGGCCGCCGGCATGGGCTGGTTCCGTGACGCCGATGGCCGGCGGCGCAGGGGCCGCCGTGACCCGCAGATTCGTGATGTCGGCGTACTGGCCCTGTTGACCGCGGATGCTGCCGATACGCAATCGCCCGAACGACGTCTGCGGAGGGAAGGTATTTCGCCAGGCCAAGCCCTCCCCGACCCGCTCGCCGTCGATCTTCAAATCGAACGTGTTTGCCGCAAGATCGTGGATCAGCTCATAGTGGTGCCATTGCTCATCGATTACGGCAAGGTCCCGGTAGTTCCCGTCGAAATAACACAATCGGCCCGGTGTCTGGCCCCAAATAAGGATCGACGCCTGGTGCTGCGCCCCCGTCTGGCCGGGGCGAAGGAGGAACAGGTCGAGCGTTCGTGAATCGGCTGTTGAGACACGAGCGTCGAAAGACACCATCAATCGTGTGCCCGCCACCGGTGGGAAGTCCAGAACGTCGGCATCGGCGGGCTGTTGGCCCGTCTGATGCCGACGCAGCGCCCGCGCGTACCGGTCGTCGTCAAGGTCAACAATCTCGCCGGGCCTCGCCGTGCCGGAGGCAGGCGTCCAGAGGGCCTGATCGTGTGCGACCACCTGCAAGTCTCCCGACGGATAGACGTTCGCATCCTCGAATCCCTCCACGTCGAAGAGCACAATGGTCTCATCGGTATTGATCGGAGCCCCGATCAGAAGGGCCGATCCAAGAATCAGCAACAGCATGGCCGCCTTACCATTCATGACATACCCCGCAAATAACCATTGGTTTGACCTTTTGGCCCGGGGTCAAATCCCCCGTTCCATCGGCTTATGCAACCGCACAAGCGGCAGCGCGCCGGACGGCTGTCAATCTCCTCTGAAGCTCGCCATCCAGGGCGCCTCGACTTCCCAGTAAGGCTGGTCGCCGCTTGGGTTGAATCGCTTGCTCCATTTCTGGCGAAAAAGCTGCTTGAGCCAGATCTTATTCACCGACTGATCCAGGTAGATACTGTTGATCCCCTGGTGGTGCCGATTGATAATGAACCGACACATGGAATTGGCAACAGAGGGAAAGTCGCCGGGGTCTTCGATCCGTGGGACGCTGTCGGAATTGTCGGGCCAGCCGACCCAGAGCGCGCAGTCCAGGAACAATGGGACCTGTGACGCCCCTTTGACGTTGTGCGTCCTCCAATGGTGCTCTGCCGGCTTGTCGTAGACCTTCTCCTCGCCAGGGTCGTAGACCCAGCCGTTGAGGCCGTAGCTGCCCCACATCCCCCCCGGTCGATCCGATACCGTGCCGGCGATCTTGCCCCATGCCGTCGTCGCGTTGCCTCCCATCAGCGCATACGACGACGCTCCCGGCGGATACTCCGGAAACGCAATCCTCGTCGCCTCGGGGCAGGTCCGAAACTTGTCGTTCCTGTAGTAGTAGTCGTACAACACGTCGATCCAGCGACCTGTTGTGTTCGTTCGCTTCATGAACAGTCCGCTGTTGTCCTCGGCGTACATGAAGAACATCATGCCCCATTGCTTGAGATTGGACTGGCACGCCACCGCCCGGGCCTGCTTGCGGACCCGTGACATCGCCGGCATCAGGATCGACATTAGAAGAGCGATGATGGCGATCACCACCAACAGTTCGATCAGGGTAAAGCCTCGTCGCCTGGACATCCTGATCCTCCCTACGCAATCCGTCGAAAATCCCCATAGCCAGACACCGAAGACACGCCTCGGCGTCTTCACACGACTGTGGGGGGCAGACGATCACCTGCCCCCTACAGCTTCACCTCCCACAGCTTCCATGTTCTCCATCTTGAACGGCCGGCTATTGATCCACAACAGAGAGCGGCCGGCCAAACTGGATATCGTCGACATAGACCGTACCGGCGCCGCCCGGCGTCGGATTCCCCCGGTCGCCGACGCCGATGACCATCATCTTGACCGCGCCCACATTCACGCCGGCGGCGGTGAATTCACTCAGCGGGATCAGCCACGGCTGCCAACTGACACCTGCAATGGCCAGTTCATCCGGATGGGCCACCGTCGCCGAACGACCCATGCTGTCCTCAATTACCACGTACAACGGCGCTGGATCATTGCCGGGCTGCTCGACCCCGATGGCTTCGGCCTGCCACTGCCCCGTGACATTCCCTGTCGTGGACACATTGGAAAACTCGGCGAACGTCGGCACGCTGATCTGGCGACTGGTCACTCCCAGGCCGATCAGCACGTCGCCGTCCATCGGAATCGTCTGCGGCGTCCCGTACGTCGGCTCCCACGCCATCCCATCGACCGAGTAGAACGCGCTGAACTGGTCGCCGTTGCGTTCGAGCTTGATCCAATAGGGCGGCTGGATGTCGGCTCCGAGCGGGGTCGAGACGTCAGGCCGCTCAGGATCGCCCCAGGCCGCGGCGATGCCCTGGCGAAGCCGCAGAGTGAACAGGACGCCTTTTCGCGGGGTCAGATTCACCGCTGCGTAAGATGAGCCCGGCTCCAGCGTCCTGCGGATCATCACACAGGCCTTGGCGCTCTCGTGCGTGTCCACAAGGCTGTCCACGCGAGCGACGATCGAGCCGTTGCCGCGAAGCGTCTTGTAGGCGAAGCGGAATCCGTCCTCGGTGCCCCAGATGTTCGTGCCGGCGCCGCTCATGAGGATGCTGCCGTCCTGCCGTTCGAGAAACGCGACCGGGTTGCCTCGGAAATGCAGTCGCAGTGTATCGGCCCCATAGACCGTCCAGTCCTGAGGCGTTGCCCACGTTCGTTCGGCCTCGGAGTAGAATGGCGAATTCGTGCTGTCGTATTGAAGCGGCATGGATTGCCGCCCACTGTGAACGATGGTTCTCTCGGCGAACGGCGCGTCGAGATAGCCGACCGTCGATCCGGTCTCGTTGACCCATCCGTCGAGCCAGGTGTCGAAGATGGCCTCGCCGGCGTCGATGTCGTCCGTATAGCTCTCGAAGTCGTCCACCAGGAAGTATTCCTGCGTCGTGAAGCTCCAGAGATCCCCCGGCCAAACACTCCGATCACTGACCTCGTTGACTTCGTTCACCCTCCAGTAGTAGGTGGTCCCGAGATCGAGGGCCCCAGGGTCGAAGCTCGCTTGCGATACGGTGACGGCGGGGGCCGTCTCATCGATCACCGCCTGGCGATCGGTACTGAGGTACACCTCGTGTGCGACTGCTTGCCTGCCCGCACGCCAGCTCAATGTGAGCTCGGGGGCCAGATCTGTTGCACCCGAAGGGGGATCCGGCTGCTCGGCCGAGACGGGGATGTACAGAAACTGTACCTCGCTCAGGCCATACTGCGGTAGCAGACCGCCCCAGTTGCTGACGGCGGTGATCCGCACGTATCGGGCGACGACGCCACGCAATTCGACCGTCGTGGCGGTCGCATCGCCGGCTTTGCCCGTAGCACGGTCGAACTCCTGGGGATCGTCCAGAGCCGTCCAGTCCGTTCCGTCGAGCGAGTGCTCGACGATCGCCTCTTTGATTCCGAAACCGATCAGAGGTTCGGTTTCCGTGTTGTGGTTCCACACCCGCATCTGATGAAGAGCATACACGCTGTCGAACTCATACTGTATCCAGGCCGCCTCTCCCAACGGTACGCTGCCGCTGAGCCACATATCCGTTGCGGCTGTCGAGTGGCCATCGTCGAGATCGAGGCCGGAGCCGTCCACTGTCTTTTCGGGCCCTTCATCGTCGCTGTTCCAGCTCGACGCAGCGGCCGTGACGCGCTGAGCATCCAGCAGGTAGCCCTCTGGCTCCACGGTGAAACTCCAGACCGCACCCTTCGAATCGCCGGCGGCGTCATCGACGCGCCAATAGTACGTCTGCCCGAATTGGAGCCGGCCAACCAGCGGTGTGTACTGAACCTCCATTTGGTCCTGGGCCATCAGGACACCCAGTGGATTGCCCGCGTCGGCCGCGCTGACGTCGGCCAGGCTCTCGCCCAGATAAACGTTGTGCGATTGGCCGCTTTCGGCCGGAGTCCAACTCAGAACAACGTCCCGCGGCACGTCCATCGCCCCATCGGCCGGGACGGGCCGGTAGGCGAACGGTTGAACGACCGGGGGCGCGTCCGTCGTCCAGGTGGGCCCGACCAGGGTTCCATCCCTTCCGTTGCCGGAGCGATCAGAAGCCATCGTTCCCTCACCCTCATCGAACGGCCAATAGCCGATCAGCCCCGCCGGTCGCCCGGGCAGAGCCGTACCCATGTCCTTCTCTATCTCGCCTGCACTCCGCACATAGTCCCAAATGCGCACCTCGCCCAGTGAACCTTCAAAAAACTGGTCGACCGAACCCCGCATGCTTCGGGCCCCCAGCGAGACGATGGGGTGCTCGAAGTCGCTCATGTTCGTGGCGGCGGCTGCGTCCATGAAGCTGAGCTCTTGGCTCACACCGTCCACATAGATTGCCAGATCCCCGGTCCCGGGATCGAAGGCGAGCGCCATGTGATGCCATTGTCCATTCGTGATCCCCGTGTTCAGGTTCGATGCGGTTCCTCCCCGAAAGAACGCACCGGCGGCGTCGCGCTGCAACAGCTTGATTCCCCCCGGCTGCTGCACCCGCACGCCGTCCCTGTTCAGAGTGATCCGGAAGAACATGCTGTCAGCCGTGTTCACCACACCAAACAGAGTCAGATCGGCGGTTACGTTGGACGACTTGACCCAGCACTCGAAGGTGACCGGATGCGTCATGACCTGACTCGAAAGTTCCGGCCACGGTCCGATGTCCACATAATCATCGACCCCGTCAAACTGCAGAGCATACGCCTCGGCGGCGCCGGCAACCGTCATGGGCAAGAACAACACGCACAGAGCCAGCAGAAAAACAATCGATCTGTCGTTCCCAACCCGACTCGCTTCTCCAGACATGCCAATCCTCCTTCCAGAAGTCCGCACAATATCGGAAGGGGGCCACACATGTGAACCCTTCCTTCCGCAACGGTTGGATCACGGGGACACCCTGATCCAACGTCTTATCGGCTGACAGAAAGACTCATATGCCCATACGCTTCTACTCTATGATATCAACATATGGGGGCGTGGATACCCTCATTTTGCGCACATGAATCCTCATTCTGCGCAGAGGCCGCCGCTACTTCATGGGGAAGCGGGTGCAGAGGTCCTGGACTTGGCATCGGGTTTCGAGGCAAAGGCGGTCGTCGAGGTGGTATTCTCGGTCTCCGGTCGGCTCGACCCCGGCCAGGACGTTGTCGACCAAGCCGGCAATCGCTTCCATGTGGGCTTGGCCCATGCCGTTCTTGGTGACAATAGGGGTGCCCAGGCGCATCCCACTGGTAACGCGCGGACTGTGCGGATCGTAGGGCAGGCGGTTCATATTGACGATGATGCCGCACTCTTCGAGGCAGTGCTGGGCGATTGCGCCGGTGAGACCCTCGCGGAAGTGCCCGACGTTGATGCACAACATGTGGTTGTCGGTGCCACCGGTGAGGATGTCGTAGCCGAGCCGGTCGAAGGCCCGGGCGAGGACTTGGGCATTCTCCACGATCTTGAACTGGCGGGCCTTGTACTCGGCCGAGAGCATCTCTCGGAAGAACACCGCCTTGGCGGCGATGTTGTTCAGATACGGCGTCCCCTGGAACCCAGGGAAGGTCGTCTTCTCGATCCGCTCCCAGAGGGGCACTGACCTGGACCCCGCCTGGATCGGCATCTCGAAATCCCTGCCCATGAGGATCAGGCCGCCGCGGGGTCCGCCCGGCTTGTAGGTGCTGGTCGTGGTGAAATGCGCGTGATCGACCGGCGACGGATGCGCGCCGGCCGCGATCAGACCTGAAATGTGCGAGATATCGGCCATGAGATAGGCGCCGACCTCGTCGGCGATCCGGCGGTACGCCGCGAAGTCGATGATCCTCGAATAGGCGCTGGCGCCACAGATGATCAGCTTGGGTCGAAACCGCAGCGCCTGCCGGCGGATCGCGTCGTAGTCAAGCAGGAAGGACTTCGGGTCCACGTGGTACTGCTCGACCTCGAAGAACTTGCCGGCGAACGCAACGTTGGCTCCATGCGAGACGTGCCCCCCCTGATCCATGGCCAGGCTGAGAATCCGGTCGCCGGTCTCGAGGATGGCGGTCAGAACGATCTGATTGGCGCCGGTGCCGGAGTGCGGCTGCACATTGGCATATTGGGCGCCGAACACTTCCTTGGCGCGAGTCACAGCCAGCGTCTCCAGCCCATCCACGACCTCACAGCCCCCGTGAAACCGCGATCCGACGAAGCCTTCCGTCGTCTTGTTCTGAACGACGGACCCCAGCGCCGCCAGGACCGCGCGGGAACACTGGTTCTCGGCGGCGATCAGTTGCAGGGTGTTCTGCAACCGGTCGTGCTCGGCGGCGATCAGCCTGTAGACCTCTCCGTCGGCCTGCGCCAGTGCCTCGGGCAGCCCGCGGTGATAGGCGGCGCTGTTCGGCGCAGTCGGGAAGATCGACTCGATAACTTCGTAGAGTTGCCTGTCGTTGCGACGGAGGCCTTCGCCGACGTGCTCGTTCACTGGCATGGCTGAACCTTCAAATCCATTCTCCGGTTGCGTCAATCACACCTGCTCTGTCCAGCTTTATCGGCAGGTCATGCGTTCTAACTAAAAAAACCGCCCACGGTGCGAAGAACATCGTTGAACGTCACATAGATCAGCAACGTGCCGACAAGGACCCAGCCCGCGTAGGCGAGAATCCCCTGGGCCCGCTCGCTCAGGGGCGAGCCCTTGATCTTCTCCACGAGCATCAATACGATGAGCCCGCCGTCGAAGGGCGGCATGGGCATGAGGTTCAGCACCGCGATACTGGCCCCGATCAGGCCGAGGAAATACGCATAATAGACCAGCGGCTCGCGCGCCACGATCTGGTAGCTCGACACCATGATGCCGACCGGGCCCATCAACAGGCTGGGACTGAGCAGTCCGACAATCAATTGCCTGAGGGTGACATAGGTCATTGCGACGAACATCACTGTTCGACGATATCCCATCTTGATCGCCTCGATGGGGCCGTCGGCCTTGTAGAGACGCTCCAGTGGCTTGAAAGGCAGTTGCACCTCGGTCACCGATTCGATCGCGATAGCCGCCTCAGCCGCCGGATCATGGAGCGTGACCTCGCCCTCGACCCGGCCATCAAGATGGTACTGCAACCGCACCGGCTGACCACTCCACCGCCGAGCTTCGGCGACGATGTCATAGAAGCTTGCCACCGCTCTGCCGTTGACGGAGGTAATGGTCGCACCCCGCGGGATGTCCAACGCCGACCGGTCCCCCGTAATGGAGATCGTCTTGGCGACCACGGCATGCTCGGCATCCAACCCCGGGAAGAAACCGATCACCACGCGATCGCTGCCCTCTTCTCTCCTGGGGGTGACGGTCACTTTGGTGGTCTGTTCGATCCCGTTCGGGTCGGTACGCAGAACCTGGATTGCCAGCGGTTCGTTCTCATGGGCCGCTGTCATCTCGCGCAGTTCCACATAGGTCGGATTTCGGACCTCTCCGACGGAAACGATGATATCACCGGCCCGAAGAAACCCCTCACCGACAGAGTCTGTTTGCGTGCCCTCGAGCACGCGGAGACGTGGGACCATCGAATAGACGTGGCTCAGATGTTCCTCCGACGTGACCGCCCCTCTGCCGGGAGGCCAGGCAAGCGGCAGTTCCGTCTCGATCCGGTCGACACCCCCTTCGGTCTTCGATCGCTCGGCTGCGACCGCCAAGCGAGGCGCAAACGTCTCTCGGACAGCTTCTTCGTACGCCCAATGGTGCTCGACCTCCTCACCGCCGATCGCAACGATCCGGTCCCCGGGCAGCAGGCCGGTCTGGCGATGCAAGACGTCGGGGTTCGCCAACTCCGGGATCGTCAGGCTCAGTGGTTGGAGGATGCCGAACTCTCGTATCTGTTGCTCGTTCGGCCGCTCCGAGGCACGGAGTTCGATGCTCTCAATCGAGCCGTCCCTGCGCCGAACCACGCCCGGGATTGCTTCGTCACGACCCGATAGCGCCGCGGCGAGGATAAGACTGCTGAATTCGATGCCCTCGCTCCGACCGTCGATCTCAAGGAATTCGTCCCCGGCTTGGAGGCCCGCCTCGTCGGCCGAGGAGCCCGGAACCACGCCACCGACGACCGGCGGAGGGAAGTTGATCCCCACCAGGAACACGACCATCAGGATGATCGCGGCACTGACGATATTGAATGTGACCCCTGCGATCACAACGGCAATGCGCGCCCCCAGCGACTTGTTTGCGAACGACCGCGGATCGCGAATCTGTTTGACCGGACCGATATCTTCCTGGCCCAGCAGTTTGACGTACCCGCCGAACGGGATAAGCCCGAGACGGTATTCGGTCCCGGCTTCAGGCGCCTGGTCTTGTGGCTTCACCTGCCCCTCGGCATCCGGCACTTCTTCGGCCCCGCCGGAGACAAAACTCGGCAGGAGCCGAAGCTTCAAACCCGAAGGCGTCCTCTGCAAACCCAGCAGCGTCGGCGGCATGAAGATCGAAAAGGCCTCCACCTTGACCCCGGCAAGCTTGGCCACGATGAAGTGCCCGAACTCGTGGACCAGAACCACCGATCCGAAACCGACCATGACCAGGGCGAGATTGCCGAAGACCCCCACGTGGCGCACCACCAGATAGATCGCAACGGCAAGAACCCCCAGCCAAAAAACACCGCTGAGAATCTTGTTCGACGAGCTTCCCTTCTTGGACATCAAGCAACTCCGATACGAAATGGACGTCCCTGCAATGGCCGTCCATCGAGACTACATTGATTCAGCGCTATCGCGCCAAGCGTTTTGCGCCGTGCGTTTCGTGTCCCAGTCGACTCCGGACCTGAGCCCTGGCCCAGGCATCGGCATCGAGCAACTCTTCGAGCGTGGTCGCCCGACCCACCTCATGAACGTCCAGGCAATGCTCGATCAACTCCAAGATCTGAACGAAGCGGATCCGTCCGGCGAGGAACGCCTCCACCGCTGCCTCATTGGCGGCGTTGAAGACCGCCGGGGCCGTGCCGCCGGTGCGAGCGACCTCATAGGCCAAGGTCAAGGCCTGGGACGTTTCCGGTTCGGGCGGCTCGAAATGGAGCGTTCCTACCTCCTCAAGGCGAAGCGGCCTGGCGATCCCTGGGACGCGCCTCGGATACGTCAGCGCGTACTGGATCGGCAGACACATGTCCGGCTCGCCAAGCTGGGCCACCACCGAGCCATCGACGAATTCCACCAGCGAATGCACAATCGACTCCGGGTGGATCAAAACCTCAATCTTCTCGACCGGCACATCGAACAGCCATCGCGCCTCGATCACCTCAAGGGCCTTGTTCATCAGCGTGGCCGAGTCGACTGTAATCTTCGGGCCCATACGCCACGTTGGATGCGACAGGGCCTGCTCGCGCGTAACCTGCTTGAGATCCTCACGCGAGACTCCTCGGAACGGTCCCCCGGAACCGGTCAGAATAATCTTGCGGATCTCCGACGATGTACCTGATTGCATAGCCTGGAACACCGCTGAATGTTCGCTGTCCACGGGCAGAAGCATGCTGCCATTTTCCTTAGCGATACGCGTCAGCAGCTCCCCGGCAACGACCAGCGGCTCCTTATTGGCAATCGCCAGCCTCTTGCCACACCGCGCTGCCGCCAGGACGGAAGGCAGCCCGGCCGCCCCGACCACGGCGGTCAGCACCGTATCAACCCCATCCAACTGAGCCAGACTGGCAAGGCTATCGGGGCCGACCAAAACCTCGGCATCCCATCCATCCATCAGGATCCGGAATTGCCTGGCGCACTCGCCGTTCGAAACAGCTACACACGCCGGTTTGTAACGCCGCACCTGCTTAGCCAGAGACTCGACGCTGCTGTGCGCGCTGAGCCCGACGACTTCATAACCCGGGCCAAGCCCGTCGACAACCCGCAGCGCATTTCGACCGATCGACCCGGTCGATCCCAGAATGGCAATTCCTCGTGACATACGATAACTGCGATAGTATGCCAAGGATAGGCAAACTGTCAAGGTCAAAACGCCGCCCACTCGACCTGCGGTGTGGACGAACGGCACACCCGACCGATCCTTCACAGGCATCACAGTTCCGCAGCCCTCGCAGCCGTCCGATATCACACAGAATCTCCGGCCGTTGCGGGATCCCGCCCTGTACGATCCGGGCTCGGATCGCGCCTTCCGGGTTGCCTTGCTCGAACCGATACCGGCGAGCGATCCAGAGCGGCTGACCTGTGGAAGGAGGGCTGACGAGGTCCATGCATCCGATTCAAATCGCGATATGCGCGATCTTAATGCCGCCAAGCTTCAGATTATCGCCCCCTGGCCGTCTCTGCCTCCAATGTGTGGCGCTTTGATACTGTGCAGGAGGCATCGCCGTGCCGATCGCGCCGGCAGCGGCGACATGAGGATGGCGGCGCACGCACCGACAACAGGATCGCCCCAACCACGATTTCCGACAAGCCCCTTCATCGGAACGCACCATGGGCCGATAGAAGCCTGTGCGCGAACGAGCGCAAGAATAGACACTGGTCGAGGTGGGCCGAATCGTGGGGAAAAGGGCAATCGCATTGATGACGACGGGAAGCTGTTGGGCGGCGGCACGCGATCGAGCCAGGGCCCTGGCGGTCGGTAGGCACGGGTACGAACCGGAGGACCGTTAACATGATCCCGACTCCGCAGACCTGCCGCATAAGATTGTTCGTGGTTCTATGCGTGACGATTGCAGCCACGGCAGGACCGGTCTGGTCGGTCCACTCCGATCCGGAAGACCTGTTCGAGATGTCTCTCGAAGACCTGATGAGCGTCGAGATCGGCACGGTGTACAGTGCTTCGAAGTACCACCAGAAGCTCTCTGAGGCCCCATCTTCCGTCACGATCATCACGGCCGACGAGATCCGCAAGTACGGCCATCGCACGTTGGGCGAGGTCCTTCGTAGCGCCCCGGGCTTCTACACCAACAACGACCGAAACTACGAATACGTCGGGGTCCGCGGCTTTCGCCGGCCCGGGGACTACGATACGCGCATCCTGTTGCTGGTCGACGGACACCGGACCAATGAGAACGTCGGGGACTCCCCTCTGTTCGGGCCGCAGTTCGTGCTCGACGTGGACCTGATCGACCGGGTCGAGATTGTTCGAGGTCCGGGATCTTCCCTGTACGGCAGCAACGCACTGTTGGCCGTGATCAACGTGGTTACCAAGGACAGCAAAGCCCTCAACGGCCTGGAACTGTCCGGGGAGGTCGCCAGCTTCGACACCTGGAAGAGCCGAATCACCTATGGCAATCGCTTTGACAACGGACTGGACCTTCTCGTTTCCGCCACCAGAGGCGACAGCGAGGGACAGGAGCTGTATTTCAAGGAATTCGATGACCCCGCCACGGCCAATGGACTCGCGAGGAACGACGACGCCACTCTGCACAACCTGTTTCTCAGGGCCTCGTGGGGCGATTTTGGTCTGATCGCCGCACACACCGCGGCCGAGAAAGGGATCCCCACAGCGCCATGGGACACCGTCTTCGGCGACGGCAGGACGCGGACGCATGATGATACCACACTCATCGGACTGACCTACGAGCGAGAGATATCCGAGACCCTGGCGTTCAGCGCCCGGACGGCCTATGGTCACTTCGACTACGACGGAAGATACGTCTACGATTACTCTGAAGATGAGACCCCTTACATCGTCGTGAACAAGGACTGTTGGAGAGGCCGCTGGTGGGACAGCGAACTCCAGGTCACGGCCCGGCCCTTCGAGAAGCACATCGTGACGGCGGGAGGTGAGTTTCGCTACAACATCCGGCAGGACCAGGCCAACTGGGACGAGGAGATCTATTTCGACGACTCCCGACACAGCAAGAACTGGGGGCTCTATGTCCAGGATGAGTACCGCGTGCTGGACAACGTGACGCTCGTCGCGGGCGTGCGCTACGACCGATACGATACGTTCGGCGGAAGCACGAATCCTCGTCTGGCGATGCTCTACGATCTCTGTGACAAGACAACGCTCAAGCTGCTGTACGGCCGGGCCTTTCGTGCCCCCAACGCCTATGAACTCTATTACCATGATGGAGGCTATTCGCAGAAGGCGCCGCAGGGTCTCGACCCGGAAACCATCGAAACGTACGAGATGGTGCTCGAACGCGCCTTGGCGCCGAACCTCAGCGCGACGCTGAGCGGCTTCTACTATGTGATGGATGACCTCATCGACCAGCACGAAGACCCTGACGACGGTCTGCTCGTCTTCACCAATCGGGATAAGGTCGAGGCTACGGGGACCGAGGTCGCCTTGCACGGACGGTGGACCAGTGGCTGGCGCGCCCGCACCAGCTATTCGTACGTTCACGCCGAGGACACGGAAACCGGGGCCATCCTCGCGAACTCGCCCCGGCATCTGGCGAAGCTCAATCTGATCGCGCCGGTGCTGAAGGACACGCTCTTCGCGGGTCTGGAGATCCAGTACAACGGGAGTTCCAAAACGCTGGCCGGCAACCGCGCCGATGACTTCGTGTTGACGAATCTGGCGCTGACGTACAGAAGTCCGTCGAAGCGGCTGGAGATCGCGGCGGGACTCTACAATCTCTTCGACGTCAAGTACGGCTATCCGGGATTTGGAGAGCACGCACAGGACACGATCGAGCAGGATGGCCGGACGTTCAGAATCAAGCTGACGTACCGGTTCTGAGCCAATGATGCCACGAGCCGGAAATGAGACGATATGCCATGTGAGCCGCGACAAGATGACCGATGAGAACGCGATGAGAATCGGGGCGTTCATTCTGTTGCTCCTGACAGCGTGCCTGGTGCTCTGCGGCACGCCGGTCGCGGTCCGCGCGGATTCGACGGCAACTCAGGAGTATCGGCTCAAGGCGGCGTTTCTCTACAACTTCATCCTGTTCGTGGACAGTGAACGGCTCGATGCTCCGGAGAAGAACGCCAAGAACAACGACCCCAACCGGCCCATTCTCGTCGGCATTCTCGGCAAGGACCCTTTCGGCGATGCGTTCGACCCTCTGGAGAACAGGGAAGTGCGGAATCGGCGTGTGGCCATTCAGCGGTTCAGAGGCTTCGGTGAGTACGCAGATGAGGAGGGACGTTTGCCCGAGCAACATCCTCACCTCGAGCGGATCCAACACTGCCACGTGCTGTTCATCTGTCCATCGGAGAGGCAACACATCGTGCGAATCCTCAGACCTCTTGGTGGGCGGAGTCTGCTGACGGTGGGAGACACCCCCGGATTCCTGGAGGCCGGCGGGATTGTCAACTTTGTGATCGAGGATAAGAAGATCGGTTTCGAGATCAACACGATGGCCGCCCAACGCGCCAGGCTTCAAATCCGATCTCAACTGCTGCGACTGGCCAAACGCATCGTCAAGACCGATGCTTTTCAGGGACCAAACGATGAGAGAAACGATGGGGGCAAGTGAAAAGCAACCCGCCGAGGGCGTCGTACGGTCGTGGGTGCGAGGCCTGTCGCTCAAACACCAGCTCATTGCGGTCATTATGATGACGAGCGTCGGCGCTCTCCTTTTGGCCGGGACGGTGTTTCTGGCGTGGGAATGGGTCAGTATCCGGCGCGCGATGGTCCGCGATTTGTCCACGCACGCCGATATCCTCGCCGACAACTGTAAGGCAGCGCTGGCCTTCGAGGACGCCGCCGATGCCAACGAGGTCGTCACCTCGATGAAACCCATTCCGTCCATCCAGGCGGCCTGCCTTTTCACAGAGACGGGCCGGCTTTTCGCCATGTATCGACGCGACGCCACGGTCGTCCTGCCTCGATACGAGGAGCTGCCCGAAGGCCATGTGTTTGGAAACGGATTGCTGATCGTCGCCAAACCCATTCAACTCGATGGCGAGCACATTGGCACGATCTGCATCTCGAGCAGTCTCGATCCCATACACGCACAACTCAGACATGGCCTGTCCGTCATGGTCGGCATTGTCCTGGTGGCCTCCCTGGGGGCCTATCTGGTCTCCTCCAGGCTTCAGGGGATGATCTCCTCGCCCATTCTCTCTCTGGCCTGCGTGGCGAACTTCGTTTCGGAGAAGAAGCAATACAGCATCCGTGCCGAGCCGCACGGCTCCGACGAAGTGGGACTGCTCATCGAGGCCTTTAACGAGATGCTCGAACAGATCGAGCAGCGTGATTCGGCTCTGGTCCAGGCCAACGAGCAACTGGAGAGCCGGGTGGCCGCCCGCACGGCCGAACTGACGGCGGCCAACAAGAAACTCACCCGGGAGATCGCCTTTCGCAAGAACGCCGAGCGAATGCTCAAGCAGCGGGCCGAACGGATCGTTCACCACCAGAGAACGCTCGTCAAACTGAGCAAGCACGGCAACGACGATCTGACGTCCATGATGCGCACGACCACCCAGGAGGCGGCCGCCACCCTCGACATCGACCGCGTCTCGGTCTGGTTCTTCGATGAGGACGAAACATATATGGTCTGCGAGGACCTCTTCCGTCGAGACGGGAACGTCCACGAAGGCGGGGCCCGGATCACGATGAGCGACTGTCCGAACTACTTCGCGGCCGTTGAGACCAGCCGGATCGTGGCCGCCAACGACGCCAGGAAGGACCCGCGCACACGGGAATTGCGTGAAAGCTATCTGGAACCGCTCGGCATCAACTCGCTCATGGATGTTCCGATCCGACTTCACGGAAAGACGTATGGGGTGCTCAGTCACGAGCACATCGGACCGCCGAGGGAATGGTCCTTGGAGGAGCAGGACTTCGCAGCCTCTCTGGCCGACATGATCGCCCTTCAGATGGAGGCCGGTGAGCGACATAAGGCCGAGCGAGCGCTGGCCAAAGTCAATGAACACCTGGCCGAGACCATCCGGGAGTTGCGGCGATCCAACAAGGAACTCCAGGATTTTGCCTATGTCACCGCCCACGATCTCAAGGCCCCCCTGCGAGGCATCGGTACGCTGGCCGATTGGATCACCAGCGACTACGCCGACCAGCTCGACGAACAGGGTCAAGCCCACCTGGGTCTGCTCAAGGGCCGTGTCTCACGGATGAGCGAACTGATTGACAGCATCTTGCATTACTCCGAAATCGGACGGACCGCCAAGTGTCTCGAACCCGTGGACCTCGACACACTGCTCCCGGAGATCGTGAATCAGATAGGCCCTCCGGAGACGATCGAGGTCGCGATCGAAGGGGCGCTGCCGATTGTGGTCTTCGAACGGGTCCGGCTGATCCAGGTCTTCCAGAACTTGATCGGCAACGCGATCAAGTATATGGATAAGCCACAGGGACGCGTCCGCGTCGGCTGCTCCGAGCAAGAGCAGGTCTGGACGTTCCACGTCGCCGACAACGGGCCGGGCATCGACGAGAAGTACTTCGGGAAGATTTTCAAGATGTTCCAGACCCTGACCCGCCGCGACGAGTTGGAGAGCACCGGGATCGGCCTGGCCGTCGTCAAGAAGATCATCGAACTGCATGGAGGTACCATATGGGTCGAGTCCACCGTCGGCCAAGGAAGCACGTTCTTCTTCACGGTGCCCAGGAAGCTGTCTCTGGAGCACGCCGAACAACTCGTCGCCACATCGTCCGGATGCGATCGATGAATCGAAAGGACATCCATGTGGAACCAATCACTGTTGCCAACAATCGTTGCCCGTCAGACCGATGACGTAGGCCATTGAAGGGATGCAGCATGATCGTTCAACTCTGCCAAGAACCGGATGTCGAGCATCTTAGGCACATGCTCAGCCAGATCTCGGCACACCGTGACGTACAGTCCATATTGATCCTGGCCTGCGACGCCAATGCGTTTGCCCCCGGGCAGGTCGATCCCATCTTAGAACAGTGTCCTTTGCCGGTCTTTGGAGGGTGCTTTCCCAAGATCCTCGCGGGCAACCAACACCTGGACACCGGGACGATGGTCGTTGGTCTCAGAGACGCGGTGAAGATTGCCGTTGTCAGAGGGTTGAGCGACGACCGAAACGACCTGGAGAACGACGTGGGTCGCGCGCTGGAAGGCATCGACTGCGCCGGGAGAACCACCTTCACCTTTGTGGATGGACTGAGCAGTCGGATCCACGCCCTGATCGAAGGCCTTTTCAATCACCTGGGTTGCTCCTGCAACTACCTGGGCGGCGGGGCCGGCTCACTGAGTCTGCGGCAGAAGCCGTGTCTGTTCACCAACCGCGGCCTGATCGAAGACGCGGCCGTTCTTGCCGTATCCGACGTGGCCAGTGGAATCGGCGTTGCCCACGGGTGGAAGCCAATCTCGAATGTGTTCAAGTTGACCGAGGCGAGACAGAACCGTGCGATCTCCCTGAACTGGGAACCCGCCTTTCAGGTGTATCGCGAGGCAGTGGAAACCCACTCGGGCCTGTCCTTCGACGAGCACAGTTTCTTCGACATCGCCAAGGCCTACCCGCTGGGCATCCTCAAGCTGGACACGGAGATGGTCATCCGCGATCCGATTCGCATGGAGAGGAACGAGCTTGTCTGCGTGGGAGAGATCTCGAAGGGTTCGTTCGTCCACATCATGCACGGCAGCATGGACTCTCTGGTCGAGGGTGCGGTGATTGCGAGAGACACGGCGCGCAAGTCCTATGCCATGCAACCGACCGCGCCGACTACGTTTCTGATTGACTGTATTTCCAGAGCGCTCTTCATGGGTGACGACATCGCACGGGAACTGTCCACTGTGGCCCAGGATGGGCCGACCATCGGGGCCATGACGATCGGGGAAATCGCCAACACCGGACACACCTGCCTGGAATTCTACAACAAGACCGTGGTGGCCGGGCTCTTGGGAGACTCATATGAGGAAGGAAATCTACAAGGAAATCCTGCTGGAGCTGGCGTCCTCCATCAGCGGTGAATTCGATCTGCAGCAGCTTCTCAGGCGTTGCATGCCGCTGTTCCTGCGCAAGCTCAATTGCGTCCTGGCTGGCGTGGTGCGGACCTCGGCCGAACAGATCACGACCGAGTGGGTCGTGCCGCGGACCGTGCGCGAGAGCCCGCAGTACACAGACGCCGTGGATCGCCTGGTGAATGGTCGGCAATCCGGTTTGCCCGATGAGGTTTCGGTGCTGAGCACAGATCACGGCGTATACTACGGATTCCCTCTTGAGGGTTTCGGCCTGTTGATCCTTGCACGAGAGAAGCCGTTCGATACGTTCTTCCTCAAGGAGTTTGCGTTTCTGTGCAACATGCTGGCCAGGGCCTGTCTGGCGTGCACGGAGGTCGAGAGGCGTGTGGCCGCGGAACTCGCGGCACAACGGATGCAGGAGACCGTGGTGCATCTCAGGACCCTGTTCGAGCAGGCGGCGGTCGGTGTGGCCCGGATCGACATGGCCACGGGCCGGTTCGTTCAGGTCAACCAGCGTCTCTGCAAGATCCTCGGTTACAGCCGCCATGAGATCGAGCAGATGGACGAACGGACTCTCACCCATCCGAAGGACCCGCCCGTCGATCAGGCCGACCCGGAGAAGAGCGAGTTCACGATGGAGAAGCGCTACATCCGTAAGGACGGCACCTGTGTGTGGGTGGCCCTTACCGTCTCTACCCTGTGGCTTGCCGGGACACGGTCGGGATATCACATCGCCATCGTGCAGGACATCACCGAGCGCAAACGGGCCGAAGAAGGGCTGCGCACGAGCGAGCAGAAGCTGGCTAGCATCGTCCAGGGCTCGCCGATTCCCACCTTCATCATCGGCAGGGACCATCGACTCATTCATTGGAATCGCGCGATCGAGCAGCTCAGCGGGATCTCGGCCGCCGAGGTCATTGGGACCAAAGATCACTGGCGGGCCTTCTACAAGGCCCAAAGGCCGTGCATGGCCGACCTGCTGGTGGATGAAGACTTCGAGCGGATCGCGCAATGGTATCCGCAGGGCTTCCAGAAATCCGAGCTCATCGACGAGGCCTATGAAGGCAGCGGCCGGTTCACGGGCCGAAACGGGCTCCCCATCTGGCTTCACTTCACCGCCGCGGTGATCCGCGATTCGAAAGGCCGCGTCATCGGGGCGGTGGAGACGCTCCAGGACATCACCGACCGCAAGCAGGCCGAAGAGGAGCTAAAGGAGTCCATCTCGCTGCTTGAGGCGACGTTGGAGGCAACCGCCGATGCCATCTTCGTCGTGGACGGCATGGGCAAGGTCAAGAACTTCAATACGAAGTTCCAGAAGCTGTGGCGACTGCCCAGCGAAATCCTGGATACCCGCGACGACGATCAGGCGCTGGCGGCCGCCACGCCGCTGCTTGTGGACCCAAACGCATTCGTGGCCCAAGTCCGAGAGCTGTACAACCAGCGGGACCGGGAAGGCAACGGCACATTGCACTTCAAAGACGGTCGGGTGGTGGAGTTCTACTCGAAGCCTCAATTCCTCGGGGACCAAATCACCGGACGCGTCTGGAGCTTCCGCGACGTTACGGAGACCCATTGCGCACAACAGAAGCAGGAGAGACTCCTGCGCCAGGTGGCGGCGATCAACAAGGAATTGTCGCACTTCGCGTACGTCGTTTCGCATGATCTGAAGGCCCCGCTGCGGGGCATCAAGATGCTCAGCGAGTGGCTGTGCGCCGACTATGCAGAGAAACTCGACGATGAGGCAAGAGAGAGTCTCCATCTGCTCCAGAGTCGGGTCAAGAGGATGCACGACCTGATCGAAGGAATCCTCCAATACTCCCGTGTCGGGCGTATCAAGGAAGACGTCGTGGAGGTGGACCTTGACGCCTTACTGCCCACCATCGTCGACGCGATCGCACCGCCCAAGCACATCACGGTCCGTATGGACGGCCGATTGCCCGTGATCGAGTGCGAGAGAACGCGAATCACCCAGGTCTTTCAAAACCTCCTGACCAACGCCGTCAAGTACTCGGACAAGTCGGCCGGCGAGATCGTCGTCGCCTGCACCGAAGATAGTGACGCCTGGACCTTCAGTGTCGCTGACAACGGGCCGGGGATCGAAGAAAAGCACTTCGACAAAATCTTCCAAATCTTCCAGACCCTCGCGCCGCGCGATGAATTCGAGAGCACCGGCGTCGGACTGACGCTGGTCAAGAAGATCGTCGAGTACTACGGCGGCAAAGTCTGGCTCGTCTCTGAAGTCGGCAAAGGGACTACTTTCTTTTTCACGCTGCCCAAACGGAGCCGCGAGGATGGGAATGTTCTCGCGGGCAACAGTTCGGAAGCCGATGGGGAATACAGCTATGAGAGTCTTTCACAAGCTCGTGATTAGCTCGCTGGTCTTCTCGCTCCTGGTGGCAGCGATCGGACAGTTCGCCGCCGTTCACAGCCAGCGGACGCTCCGGGAGGCGGTGCGGGCCGGCTGGGAGGCCGTCGCCGCCGAGACGATGGACAAGATCGACCGCTGCATCCAGAGACGGATCGAGGACCTTCAGGTATACGCCCGCGTGCAGAGACTCCAGGAGGCGCTGGCCGAGTCGAACGAGCGGTTCGATCGGATGGCCGACCCGCTCGGTCACATCCATGAGCTGGACGAGAAGTGGATGGCGTCGCCCGAGCACGTCCTGAGCCCGTGGATGCACGCACTGCTCGATGCGGAACTCTCAGAGACCCTCCGGAAGGAGGTCGAGATCGAAGACTTCTACCGAAGGCAGTATGGCTACACCCTGTTCGGCGAGGTCTTCGTGACCAACAAGCACGGTGCAAACGTCGCGCAGACCGGCTGGACGTCCGACTACTACCAGGCGGACGAACCCTGGTGGCACCACGCCAAGGACCGTGGGACCTACGTCGGCGACATCGCCTATGACGAGAGCGCTCGCATCCTCTCGCTGGAGTTGGCCGTGGCCGTCACCGATGCCCGCGGCGATTTCGCCGGCGTGCTGAAGGCTGTATGGAACGTCAAAGAGATCTTCGGCATCCTCGCACGAGTCAGGGACGCCTCCGAGCACCGCAGCACTACGCTCGATTTGCTCTCGGACGACGGACAGGTGCTCCACCACGTCGGCCCGCTCGCGATGTCCGAAGGCTCCGGGATTACCAAGGAAGGGATCGTCCGGATTCCGGACGGGACCAGGGCGTTCGTCGTCCACGCGCCGTCGCGAGGCTATCGCGATTTCGAGGGCCTGCCGTGGACGCTGCGGATGGGATACGACGCGGCGGAGATTCTGGCGCCCGCAGCGGGCCTGCAAACGGTCCTGCTGGCGTTCTCGGCCGTCGTGGCCGCGGCCGCCCTTCTCGGTGGGCTGCTGCTGGCCCGGCACATCGCCCGGCCGATCGTCGCTCTGACCGAGACGGCCAAGGCCGTCTCGCAGCATGAAGACTACTCGGTCCGCGCTGCCCCGGTCTCGCACGGCGAGATGCGCACCCTCGTCGATGCCTTCAACACCATGCTCGGCCGGATCCAACAGCACGAGCGGGCCCTGATCGCTGGCAACGAGCAACTCATCGCCGAAGTGGCGGAGCGGAAACGCGCCGAACACGAACAGAAGCTTCTGCTCGACCAGTTGGAGGCAAGAAACCAGGAACTGAAGGACTTCGCCTATGTCGTCTCGCACGATCTGAAGGCGCCGTTGCGCGGCATCACGGTGCTGGCCGAGTGGCTCGACGCAGACTATCGCGACAAGCTCGGCGACGATGGCGCCGAGCAGTTGAGACTGCTCCATAGTCGTGCCACTCGAATGCACGGTCTGATCGACGGCATCCTTCAATACTCGAGGATCGGACGCATCGAGGACCATGCCGAGCCGGTCGACCTCAACGAGCTTGTCATCGAGATCATCGACGCCGTCGCGCCGCCAGAGCATATCAAGATCGCTGTGCAGGACGCCTTACCGACAATTGTGTCGAGCCGGACCCGCATGACCCAGGTCTTCCAGAACCTCATTAGCAACGCCATCAAATACATGGACAAGCCTGAAGGACGCGTCGAGGTTGGTTGCGCCGAAGAAGCCGAAGAACTCACTTTCCATGTGAGCGACAATGGCCCCGGGATCGACGTGCGGCAATTCGAGAACATCTTCCGCATATTCCATACCCTCGCCCCACATGACGCCGGCGAGGGCACCGGCATCGGGCTGGCCCTGGTCAAGAAGATTGTCGAGTACTTCGGAGGCAGAGCCTGGGTCGCCTCCGAGATCGGCAAGGGAAGCACCTTCTTCTTCACCATCCCCAAGGAGATCCCAGAGTCGCGCCATGAGAAGCTCCAAACCCACGTAGCTGGTTGAAACGGTCCTTTCGAAGAGCGTTGGAATCCAGCGCGCCGGCGTTGAACGAGGTCGGCGGATCGGGTATAAGAGCGTCCTTGGATGTGGCTGGTTCGGCCATTGTGTTGCGAACGCTCTTGTTGGGACAGGTGAGAATGGACATGGATTTCAAGAAGTATCATGGGTTGGGCAACGACTATCTGGTGATCGATCCGAACGTTCGGGACGTGGCGATGACGGAGGCGAACATCCGGCTGATTTGCGATCGCAACTTCGGCGTTGGCTCCGACGGCATCCTCTACGGACCGATCCTCGACGGCGATATTCCCCGCCTGCGGATCTTGAATCCGGACGGCAGCGAAGCGGAGAAGAGCGGCAACGGCCTGCGCATCTTCGCCAAGTATCTCTTCGAGAAGCAGTACGTGCGGTCCAAGGAGTTCCAGATCCAAACGTTGGGCGGGACCGTCTCGGTGCAGGTGAAGGATGACGTCGCCGGGATGATCCGCATCAACATGGGCAAGGTGACGTTTGTCAGCAGCGAGATTCCCGTCGCAGGCGAGAAGCGCGAGGTGGTCAACGAAGGGCTCGACGTCAACGGCGTGGATGTCAAGGTGACGTGCCTGTCCATCGGCAACCCGCATTGCGTGATCCCGATGGACCAGGTCAGTGAAGAGCGGGCCCGCGCGATCGGCCCTTTCGTCGAGAACCACCAGCGGTTCCCCAACCGCATCAACATGCAACTGCTCAAGGTGATCGACCGGGCGAACATCGACATCCGCATCTGGGAGCGCGGGGCCGGATACACACTGGCCTCAGGCAGCAGCTCGTGCGCCGCCGCCTGCGCCGCCCACAAGCTGGGCCTGGTCGATGGCGACATCACCGCTCACATGCCAGGGGGCACGCTGCACATCGAGATCATGCCCGATGGCGAAGTCTTCATGACCGGACCGGTGGAGGGCACATTCGAGGGCACCTTCCACGCCGACCTGGAGACGAGAATCGTCCACGGACGCTGCCCTTCGTAGTCATGTTGCCAGGGAGACGCGAGAGTGGGCCGCACGGTCATGCAGGACTTGCTCAGAAGGGAACGAGGTCGTTGAACGCGGTCTGGAAATCGTAGATGTCGTTGAAGTCATCGATGCTATCGGTGGGCTGGGCGCTCATCCACTCGTAGTCGATCAGGGTATAGACGATTTCCCCGAAGTGGCGTGTGGTCTTGAGCCCCCAGGAGCGCAGGACCAGCGGGGCCAGCCGGCCGTATCTCTCCGCAGCCATCTGCCGGAGTCCCTCGCACAGGGTCTGACCGCTGATGTGCTGCTGTTCGCCAACGAGGTTCTTGATGGTGTAGCCCAGCCCTTCATAGACGAACTTGAAGGCCGCCACACTGAAGCGGCCGTCTGTTATCGCGATTTCGTCGAGACCCTTCTTCATATGCCCTTCTTCACGGAGAGACTTCCACAGGTCCCATTGAGTTGATCGTCAGGAAACGACCTGTCCGGGCTCCGCGCCGGCATCGGGCGCCAGGAGATATACGTCGCCGCCGCCGGGACCACAGGCCAGAATCATGCCTTCGGAGGTTCCGAACTTCATTTTGCGGGGCTTGAGGTTGGCGAAGAACACCACCAGCCGGCCCACGAGCTGCTCGGGTCTATAGGCCTTGGCGATGCCGGCCAGGACGTTCCGCTCGACGCCGCCGACGTCCAGCACGAGATGCAGGAGCTTATCGGCGCCCTCGACGGGCTCAGCCGTCAGCACCTTGGCGATCCGCAGATCGAGCTTGGCGAAATCGTCGATGGTCACTTCCGGCTTGAAAGGCGAAACCGCCGCCTTCTCGGGTTCCGGTGCCGGCTCCGCCTTGGGGGCCTGGCTTTCCTTGCTTTCTTCCAGCATGGTCTGTACCTGTTCCTCGTCAATTCTCTCGAACAACCGTTCAAATGTACCGATCTGGTGGTCTTCCAGGGCCCTGTCCACATCCGCAAAGCCCAGCGGCTCAACATTCAGGAACCGCTCGACCTTCTCAGCAAACTTCGGCAGGATGGGCTTGAGGTAGATCGTCAGGGTCTTCATCGCATTCAGTGTCGCGGTCAACGTCGCCCGCGTCCGCTCGGGATCGACCTTGATCGTCGCCCAGGGCTGCTTCAGCTCGACATAGCGGTTGGCCTCATCGGCCAGAGCGCTGACCGTGCGAACCACAGCGGCGTAGTCGAGCCCCTCGTACCCGGCGACGACGGCGTCCTTGGCGGCGGCGAGCCGCTCGACGAGTTGGCGACCTTCGTCATCGAGCCGACCGAGCCGGCCATCGAGCTTGTTCGCCAGCATGGGCCCCGACCGCGAAGCGAGATTGGCGTATTTGCCGACGATGTCGGCGTTGGTCTTGCTGACGAAGTCCTCGATGCCGAGATCGATGTCGCCGACTGTATCGGTCAGCTTGCTGGCGTAATAGTAGCGCAGGCTTTCGGGGTCGAGATGCCGAGCGAAGGTGGCCGCCCGAATGAACGTCCCACGCGATTTGCTCATCTTCTCGCCGTTGACGGTGAGGAACCCATGCACGAAGAGCTTGTTGGCCGTCTTGAAGCCGGCGCCCATGAGCATCGCCGGCCAGAACAGCGCATGGAAGTACATGATGTCCTTGCCGATGAAATGGTACAGCTCGTTCTCGGGCCTGTTCCAGAGCGTCTCGAAATCCAGGCCGTGCCGCTCGCAGTAATTCCGCGCCGAGGCCATGTAACCGATCGGGGCGTCGAGCCAGACGTAGAAATACTTGTTCTCCTCGCCGGGAATCTTGAACCCGAAATAGGGTCCGTCGCGGGAGATGTCCCAGTCCTTCAGCCCGGCCTTGAACCACTCGTCGAGCTTGTTGGCGACGGATTTCTGGGTATGTCCGGCGGCGATCAGTGCCTTGAGCCGGTCTTCGTAATCGGCCAGTTTGAAGAAGTAGTGCTCGGACCGTTGGAGCACAGGTGCCGCGCCGCACGTGGCGCAGCGAGGTTCGGCCAGGTCCTTCGGCTGATACGTGGCGCTGCAGACCTCACAGGAGTCGCCGTACTGGTCGGCGGCGCCGCAGCGCGGACACGAGCCGCGCACGTAACGATCGGGCAGCGACATCCTGCAACTCTCACAGTAGGTCTGCTCGACGTCATGACGCACAATCGAGCCGGCTCGATCGAGCCGGGTGAAGATCAGTTCGCTGAGTTGCCGGTTCTCCGGGGAATGCGTCGTATAGTAGTTGTCGAACTCGATGTGGAAGCGGTCGAAATCGGCCTTGTGCTCCTTGTGGACCCGCTCGATCAACTCCTCAGGCGTGATGCCTGCGGCCCGCGCGCTGAGCATGATCGGCGTGCCATGCGTATCGTCGGCACAGAAATAGAAACACCGGTTCCCGCACGCCTTCTGAAAGCGGACCCAGATGTCGGTCTGGAGGTACTCCACCAGGTGTCCGAGGTGGATCGGACCGTTGGCATAGGGCAGCGCCGAAGTGACTACGATCTGTCGAGACATGTATCGTCCTTACCGTCTACTTCTTTCGGGGATTGCCGCCTCGGCGCGGCCTGCGGGGCGGTGGTTCCTTGCCCTCGGGCTTCTCCTGCCGGACCGGCGGCGCGGGAAGGATCGTGATCTCATCGACGGGAAACGCCGCCCTCTCGCCGCGTTCAGACTCCACGACAACAAGTTGCGTCAGAATCTGCGCGTCGATGACCTTGCCTTCGAAGACCTTCCCTTCCCCTCGCTTGGCCTGCACCCAGGTGCTTCTCTTGGGCAGCCGCTTCTTGAGCGACGTATAGGTCTCGTCCTCGTATCGCAGGCAACACTTCAGCCGGCCGCAATACCCCGAGATTTTCGCAGGATCGAGAGTGGCCTTTTGCATCTTCGCCATCCGCATGTTCACGGGCTTGAGCAACTGCAGGAAACGGATACAGCAGCATTCCTGGCCGCAGCTTTCAACGTCGCCGAGCAGCTTGGCTTCGTCGCGCGAGCCAATCTGGCGCATCTCGATCCGCGTTTGATACTCATGGGCCAGCCGACGAACCAATTCGCGAAAATCGATACGGCCGTCAGCCATGAAGTAGAAGACAATCCGTTCGCCGCCGAAGATGTGCTCGGCCCCGACGATCTTCATCTTCAGCCCCATCTCCTTGACAAAGCGCTCGCAGCAAACGATCTCCTCATCGGTGATCTTCGTCAGGTGCTGTTCTTCGCAGACATCGTCGGCCGTCGCGATGCGGAGAACCTTGCCCGCGATCTCGTTGGCGAAGTTGATGTCGCTGTTGGCGAAGTAACTGCAAATCTGCTCTTCGGTGAACCGGAAGCGGCCGTCCTTATATAAGACCGGCTGTCCAACGACATATCCGAGTTCGAGGCCCTTGTCCGTTTTGACCACGACCCGAGCCGGTGTCTTCGGGATTTGCAGATCGTCATGCTCGAACAGACCCAGGTTGTTCATCCGGCCATAGCGAACCAACATGTACTTCTTGCCCTTGACCAGCTTCTGTTTCACCGTTGTTTCGGTCATATTCTATCGATCCTAATCGGGAGGCCGCCAGCGACTCGATGCGAACGGGAATCCCGTCAATGGAGAACAACACAGAATCAACGCCCAGAACGGATTATATCAGACGGCGCCAAACGCAGCAACAGGCGCTCGAAAATTAGCTTCTCGTTGACGTTGGCGTCGATCCAGCGGAGGGCCTCATAGCCCTCGTCGATGCATTGGGCGGCCTGCTCGGGGTCGAGCCGGCCGGCCAAGCGAGCGATGTCCTCGCTCTGATCGAAGTGGATCGGGGCGCAGTCCGAGACCGTATTGGCCATCATCGCATCGTGAAACGCCGACACAACGATCTGGATGACGGTCTTCTGGGCGCGGCGGCTGAGGTCGCTCTTGCTGACCGTCTTGTCCAGGCCGGCCCAGGCGGCGGCGATCTGCTTGGCGGCGGCGATCAATTGCTCGGCCAGTTCCAGCACGTCGGCCCGCCGAAAGCCCGCCACGCCGGCGACGATCGTCTTCTTCACATCGAACAAGGCCAGCCCTTCGCGCTCGAGGTGGCCCCATTGGCCCGCCAGCCCCAGACTGCCCTGCGCCAGCCTTGCGAAGAACCGGGCGCGCTGTCGGTCGAGCCCCGTCTCGGTCAGCCGGGCGACGATCCGATCCTCCGCGACGGGGCCGAAGCGGATGATCTGGCAGCGCGACTTGGTCGTCGGCAAGAGCTGTTCGAGGCGGGTGCACAGGAGGATGATCGTACAATAGTGTGGCGGCTCTTCCAGCACCTTGAGCAGGGCGTTCTGCGACGAGGCGTTGAGCTTCTCGGCCTCGCTGACGACGAACACCCTGCGCTCGGAGACCGTCGGGCGGATCGTGACCTTCTCCAGAAGGAACTCGCGGACGACGTTGATCGGGAACTCGACCGGGGGCTTGCGGCCCTTGCCGTCTTTGGTGAACTCCAGAAGCTCCTTGTAGACGTGCGAGTAGTCCGGGTGCGCGCCCCCTTCGAACAGAGCACAGGATTCGCACTCGCCGCAACTGTCGGCAAAGCCGTCACCCTCGCCGGCAACGGGATTTCGGCAGAGCACGAGCCGGGCCCATTCGCAGGCGGTCGTGTACTTGCCGACCCCCTCGAGCCCGGCGAAGATGTATGCATGCGCGGCGCGATCCGCCGCACGCCCGCGCTGCAAAATCTCAATCGCCCTGTCCTGACAGAAAATGTCTTTCAACGCCATAGAAGACCACACCCCGTCTATCCATCCGATCGAAGATCGGCACAGGTCCTATCTGTCCTATGCTCTCTGCGAAGGCGACGCCCCTATTCGCCGCACCGCTGCGACAACCTGCTCATGGACCGCGTCGACCGCAGCGGTCGCGTCGATCACCACGAAATCGCCCTGGCCCTCGGCGAGCTTCAGGAAACCCTCACGAACCTTCCAATGATAGCTGTCACCCTTCTGCTCCATGCGATCCAACTCGCGATTGAGCCGTCCGGCGGCCGTTGCCAGATCGACGTCGAGAATGATGGTCAGGTCGGGCCAGACGCGGTCGAGCGAATCGTTGGCGATGGCGATCACCTTCTCGATGCCGAACTGTCCGGCGTGGCCCTGGTAGGCGCACGTGCTCGACAGCCAGCGGTCCAGAAGCACACACCGGCCCTGCTGCAAGGCCGGGGCAATCTCCTCGGCCCAGAGCTGCGCCCGCGCCGCCATGTAGAGCAGCACCTCCGTCGGCGTCGTCATCGCGTCGTGCGCCGGACTCAGCAGGATCTCGCGGATCTTCTCGCCGATGGCCGTCGTCCCGGGATCGCGGAAACTCGCGGTCGAAACACCCTGCTCGCCAAGCCACTGGGCGAGCAGGCGCATCTGCGTGCTCTTGCCGCACCCGTCCGGCCCATCCAGTACAATAAACCTGCCACCCAACATTCCCGTCAAACCGCCACCTCCCACACTAACCAACGTCATCGGCTGTAGCCCCGGCTTCGGCCAACAAATGAGCCAATGGCTTCTCCACCCCAAGCTCTACGGCCCACTTCTTAAGGTAGGCCAAGTCCAGATTGCCCCACTGCGCAATGGCTATTCCCAGAGCATCTGAATACTGTACGTCCGAGTCTCGTCCTTTCATCCATTCGAGCTTGCTGAGGATGATATCCTCCGGAGCCGCGATCCAGAGCGCCTGACCCATGACTTCAATCCGGTGTCGGCGTCCGAATTCCTCGTGGCTGAAGGGCCTGTCCCGTCGAATAATGAAATCCGCCTTCCAGCCTCCGTCCAGACCGATGACATTGAACATGCTTCGACGACGTAGCGCCTCAAAGGCAGCATCCCGGCTGACATAATAATCTTGCGCCAGAAGAGCAATGAACGAGTCGAGCTGATCGTGGGTCGGGTCAATCACCACATCCACGTCTTGCGTCGCCCGAGGACGGCCGTGGATACTGCTGCTCGTGGAACCGGTCGTCATGTAGGGTATTGCGGCCTCATGAAGGAGCCGCGTCAGACGCAGAAGGAATTCTTGCTGCGTGCTCATGATGCAGTCGATCCCTCCCCGTAGGCTTTTCGGAACAGCTCGTCGCCGACCATCAGACGGATGACTTCCCGTTCGACGGCTCGGTCGTCCCAGAGAGGGTTGCGGTGCCGCACGCCCGCCTCAACCAACAAGCGCAGGTTGTTGCTCAACTCGAACGTCATGGCCGCCCTGCCGGCAGAACCCATCCGACGCAGAATCCGAAACTGCACGGCAAGGGCCTCAGCGGTGGTGTCGTCGCGCATCCGGTCTCTCATCGGTCCCGCCCGCCTACAGTCCGGAACGGCCGGCGGTGGCCGGCTGGAAGTACAACAGAAGCCGTGCCTCCGACAGCTTGACGCCGAAGACCTTCTCGAATTCGACCGCCTGACCGGCCGACCCGATCGAGAAATCGTATACGTCGCCGCGTTTCATCGACCGCGTCTCGACGATCTTGCCGCTGGTCTTCTCCACCAGATAAGCCGTTCCCTCCGTCGGCGCTTCCCAGTTGATCATCATGCCGCCGCCAACGAGATACTCCTCCCCCGGCACCCCATCGGCCAGCATCGGCCGGCTCGCGCTGCACCCGCCCAGCAGCAACAACGCCAGCAGGAGTCCGACAGATGCACCTGTCGTACGCGCGGAACACATGTTACGTCGGATTGCCATACATGATCTCCCTGTATTCTAGAGGCCTCTCGTTGAAACATCCCAACCGAGCATGTCCGCAACCGTGTCTTCAACGCGCTCAGCGACAGTAAGACATCGACGGCATAGTGCCCGATCCGGCTCGAACTCCGCCAACACGCTGCCCAAAGGGTACTTCGAGGGCAGATAGATCGAGTCCAGCAGATCGATCTCGTCATCCGTAATAGCCAGAAGGCGCCGCTGATCCCCAAGAGCCGCGGTCAACTCACCAATGCTGTGTGTCTTCCCTGGCCTTTGGTGTGACTCAATCAAAACCGCCTTGAGCATCTTCTCAACCGCCTGCTGCACGTTTTGGAGGCATGGGTTGTACAGCTCGCTGTCGAGAAGCACCTTCGCCGACGCCAGATTCTCATGCGCGTAGGAAAGCCACGTCCTGGTTTCATCGTTCATAGATCACCTCGCCCCGCTCGATCTCCTCCAGGAACGAGCCATCCTTAGCGCCGGCCTTCAGAGGCAGAATATCCAAAGGAATGGTGCGCGCGATCCGGCGTGTCTTCCTGCGATACTTCAAGGCCAAAGGCAGATAGGCCTCTTCGCTGTCCTGAAAGACTGCAACGTCCAGATCGTGCGGAGCATCGGAATGCAGAAACGAGCCGAAAATCACGATCCGACAGACCTCGCGCTCCTCGGCAAGCGAGGCCACCAGTTCATCCATCAACGCACGTTTCTGCTTTCCACTCAGCATGTTGCCGCCTGTATCTCCCAGTCCAACTGCCATCGCTATTTCGCCAAGGCGAAGTTGGCTTCGCCGACGAGCTGTTTCATCTGCCGGCAGAATTCCACGTCAGGGTTGACGCACAGCGTCCGGTCGGCGGTGGCGTAGACCTTGCCCTTGCCGGTCCGGACCACGACGGACAGCGGCCGGTCGCCTCTGTGGCGCTGGCAGATGCTGCGGATGTGCACGATCTTCTCCTGCGTCACCTCGCGGGCGTCGAGCCGGATCCGAACGCCCTTGGCGAGCTTCTCGCTCGCTTGTTCCAGGGGAATCAATTCGGACGCGATGACGTTGGGTTTCTCCCGGCGGAAATCGGTCTTGCCTCGGACGAAGACCACCGTGTCCTCGACGACAAGCGCTCCGAACTGGTTGAGCGCGTCGGGAAAGAGAACCACCTCGGCCGTGCCTTGAAGGTCTTCGAGGACGAAGACCGCCATCTTCGCGCCGGCGTTTCGCCCGTTCTTGGTGATGTTGTATCGAATCCTCGTGACCATGCCCCCGATGACGACCTGCTTCTCGCCGGAGCTCTGGGCGAGCTGGGCGGTGTTGATGCTCGAATAGTCGGCGATCTCCTCGGCGTGATGGCTCAGCGGGTTGCTCGTGACATAGAAGCCGAGCACCTGCTTCTCGAACGCGAGCATCTGCGGCTCGGGCCACGGGGCCACGTCGGGCAGACGCTTGTGGTCCTCGGCGTAGTCGATCTGGCCGCCCATCTGACCGAAGAAGTTCATCTGGCCCTTGACCTTGTCGCTTTGCAGGCTGGCGCCGGTCTCCATGGCCTTTTCGACTCCGACCATCATCTGGTGCCGGTTGCCACCGAGTCGGTCGAACGCGCCGGCCTTGATTAGCGCTTCGAGCACCTGCTTGTTGACGGCCCGCAGATCGACGTTCTCGCAGAAATGGAACAGGCTCTGGAACCGGCCGACCTTCTTGCGGGCCTCGATGATCTGCTCGACCGCCTTGCCGCCGACGCCCTTGACAGCCGCCAGGCCGAACCGGATCACGCCCTTGCTCTTGTTGTCGCCGTCCTTGTAGAGCGGGGTGAAATCGACGCCGCTCTCGTTGATGTCGGGCGCGAGGACCTCGATCCCCATCGCCTGGCATTCGGCGATGTACTCGACGATCTTGTCGGTGCTGTCCATTTCGTAGGTCAGCAGCGCCGCCATGAACTCGACCGGCCAGTGCGCCTTCAGATACGCGGTCTGATACGCCACGAAGGCGTATCGCGTCGAGTGGCTCTTGTTGAAGCCGTAGCCGGCGAACCGCTCGATCAGCTCGAAGATCTGGACCGCCTGGTCCTTGCTCAGGCCCTTGCCGACGCAGCCGGCGATGAATCGCTCCTTCTCCTTGGCGATGATGGCAAGCTTCTTCTTGCTGATCGCCTTGATCAGCGCGTACGCCTCGCGGAGCGGGATGTCGCCGAGCCGGTTGCAGATCCGCATGACCTGTTCCTGATAGGTCATGATGCCGTAGGTCTCTTCCAGGACCTCGGTCATAATCGGATGCGGCAGGGTCCACTTGGTCCCGTGCTTGCGATCGATGTAGTCCGGGATCAGGATCATTGGGCCGGGCCGATACAGCGCGTTGGCCGCGATGAGGTCCTCGATCCGGTCGGGCTTCATTTTCATCAGCAGGTCTTGCATGCCGCCCGATTCGAACTGGAAGACGCCCTTGGTCTTGCCGCCCGCGAAGACCGCGAAGGTCTTCGGGTCCTTGATGTCGATCTTCTCCAGATCGATCTCCACGCCGTGGAGATCCAGGATCAGATCGCGGGCGCGGGCCAGAACGCTAAGCGTCTTGAGGCCCAAAAAGTCCATCTTCAGCAGGCCGACCTTCTCGACGGTGGGCCCTTCGAACTGGGTGATGACGTCGTCCGAGCCGCTCGCTTTGTAGAGAGGCAGGAAGCTCGTCAGCGGCTCATCGGCGATCACCACGCCACAGGCGTGCACCGAGGCGTGCCGCGTCAGGCCTTCCAGCTTCCGGCCGATGTCGATCACCTTGTGGGTCCGCTCGTCCTGGTCGTAGGCCTGCTTCAACTCGGGCTCGATCTCGAGCGCCTTGTCGAGCGTCATCTTCAGATCGTTGGGCACGAGCTTGGCCAGACGGTCGGCCTCGGCCAGCGGCACGTCGAGCACCCGGCAGACGTCGCGGATGACGGCCTTGGCCTTCATCGTTCCGAACGTGATGATCTGGGCGATCTGGCCGTACTTCTGCCGGACGTATTCGAGCACGCGGGCGCGCCCGTCCTGGCAGATGTCGATATCGATATCGGGCATCTCGTTCCGCGCCGGGTCCATGAACCGCTCGAACAGCAGGTCGTACTGGATCGGGTCCACGTCGCAGATGCCCAGGCAGTAGCCGACGACTGTGCCGACGGCGCTGCCGCGGGCCCCGACCGGGATGTTGTTCTCTCGCGCGAAGTTGCAGAAGTCCCAGACGATGAGGAAGTAGCTGGAGAACCCCTTGCCTTCGATGACGGCCAGCTCGCGGTCGATTCGCTCCTGGATCTCCGGCGTGATCGTGCCGTAGAGGCGTTGGGCCCCCTGCATGACCAGACGCGTCAAATACTCCTCAGGCGTACTCTTGTCGGCGGGCGTATAGACCGGCGCATGCCGGGCGCTCAGATCGATCTCGACGTTGCAGCGTTCGGCGATGGCCAGCGTGTTGTCACAGGCCTCCGGGACATCGCGAAACATCCGACGCATCTCGTCGGGACTCTTGAGATATACGTCCGGCGGATACACCAGGCGGCTGGCGTCGGTGATCAGCTTGCCCGTGCTGATGCAGCACAGCGCGTTGTGGGCCTCATAGTCCTCGGCGTCGAGGAAGTGCACATCGTTCGTCACGACCAGGCCGATGCCCATCTCGCCGGCCAAATCGATCATGGGCTGACGCACGTCGGGCATCGTATCGTCGGGACTCTCGTGGTGCTGGATTTCGAGGAAGAAACGGTCCGAGCCGAAGATCTTCAAGAAACTCTCGGCCGCCTCGCGCGCCGCCTTGCGGTCGCCACGTGCCAGGGCGGTCGGCACCTCGCCGGCCACGCAGGCGGTCGTGCAGATAATCCCCTCGCTGTGCTCGGCCAGCACCTCCTTGTCGATTCGAGGGCGGTAGTAGAACCCTTCCAGAAAACCGATGCTGCTGAGCTTCATGAGGTTGCGGTAGCCGGTGAGATTCTCGGCCAGCAGGAGCAGGTGGTAGGCGTTCTCTTTGACGCCGCCGCCACCGGTCTTGTCGAACCGGCTGCCCGGAGCGATATAGGCCTCGATCCCGATAATCGGTTTGATGCCTGCCGCGCGGGCCTTCATGTAGAATTCGATCACGCCGAACATGTTCCCGTGGTCGGTCAACGCCACGGAGTCCATGCCCAGCTTCTTGCACCGATCGAAGAGCCGCCCAAACGGGATGGCCCCGTCGAGAAGAGAATACTGACTGTGCAGGTGTAAGTGCGCAAATCCCTTTTCAGGCATGATTTACAAATCCTGTAGAAGAGTTGAATCCGTTGCCGCCATAATAGGGCCGCCGCAACGGGCTGTCAAGCCACCGCTTCGGTGCCGCGCACAGCCTTGCGGAATGCCTTCAGGCGATCTCGACGGCCCCGATGCCCGCCAGGGGCATCGGGATCAACCTGCAGGCGCAGGGAGGGACTGGCCAGCGAAGATTGTTACAGGTTCTTCCGTTTTTTTTTCGGAATAGGCGTCCACATCGATGCCATGAGATTCGCATAACATTAGAAGAGTCTACCCTGACGTGGGCACAGGGCTGGTTTCCCACGAATGAGCGCATGTGTTCCGGACAAAAAGGTTCTGGGCCAAGGAGGTAAGCTATGAAGGCTGCACAGGTTGTGACGATCGTGTTTCTGGTGGTGTATTCTGGCGTCCCGGTCCATGCCCGGCGGGATTTGCAGCGTTCGGAGGTGCTTGAGATCGTCGAGCAGCTCACGAGCGCAGGCCGGCAGACCTGGATTCCGGCCGGCACCATTGAGGCCGAGCATCGACAGTACAAAGCCCCCAGGACTACGGATGCATCGCTTGTCGCTGACAGGATCGCGGAGGAGATCCGCGAGTACCAGAGTGCCCCCGACAAGCTCGAACGAACGGCCGAACTCCAGAAGAGCCGTCTGGACGCCATCCCATTCAATGTTCGATACGAACTGTCCAACGAGTCGAGCACGACGTCATCGGTTCTGTTACGACACGACGGCACAAGGTTCTATTGGGAGATCGTGATCTCATCGCGAAGCGATTCGATTACACCACCGGCTAATCTGGCGGGCAACTGCATGGTCAACTATTTCAACAGAAGCTGGAACGATCACCGAATCTTTGCCTGGGACGGCCAGAAATACACGATCTACGCGGTCTCGGCCCAGGGAGCCATCGTGGATGCGAGCGAACGGCTCCCTCGCGCGGTCACCGGCCCGCTGACGGCCGGTGTGGTCCCCTGGGGGACCGGCCTTCTGACCCACGCAAATCTGGCTGCCGCGAGTATATCGGCGACCGAGACGACTCGTGATGGAACCACGCTGGTCGAGATGACCATCGAGCCGTCCGACAGTCCGCCCATGACGTTCGTCCTGGATCCGTCGAAAGATCTGGCAGTAGACACCTGTACGGTGCCCGGCGGCAATGGTGCTTGGACGTCCATCCACTATGCCGGCTACCGCAATATCGAGGGCCACTGGGTGCCCACCACCATCTTGATCGAGCAGTACGAAGCCTTTTCGAACCGCCTGCTGCAGTCGGACAAATGGGACTTTACCGCCGTAGATGCCCGCGTTCCAGGACCGACGGCGTTTGACGTTGGGTTCGCCGCTGATACGGTGGTCGAGTACTACTCGCCTGCGACCGCCAAGGCGCTGGCATACCACCATTCCAACGCGATCGACATGGACCTGCTCCTGGCCGAGCGCCTGGCCTACGCCGCCGGTCGGGGCAGGGGGCCGCAGAACTGCGCTGCCGCCTCGCTCCGGTACGCCGCGACGCAGTTAGGCAGGGCTGTCCCGGTGGCCGGGCTCAGACAGATGGTCGGATCGGACGGTCGGACAACCATGTACGACCTGAAGCGATCCGCCCAAAGCCTCGGGTTCCATTGCCGCGTCGTAAGGACCGACCTCACGGCCCTGGAGACGCTGTCCGGGTGCCAGGCGATTCTGCACATCCCAGGACACGAGCATTTCGTTGTCCTCGATCGCGTCGACGACCGCTACGCCTGGATCGTCGACCTGGCCAACAACAGATTCTACACTCGCAAGGATAGAGCCTTCATGGCGATGGATTGGCCCGAGGGGACCGCTCTGTTGCTGTCGAATCAGCCCATCGCTGGACCGTTCACCGACATGCCGGAAAGCGCCTTGCGTTACATCACCGGCGGAGACGGCTGGAGTTGCACGCGGGCGCTACAGGAGGAGTACATCATCCCCTGCGTTCCCTACCCCAACGACGGGGGCTGCTTTGGCTATTTCCAGTGGTACTTCGACCGGTGGGGCTGCGAACCCGCCCCAAGCGGGACCTGCGTGACCGACCTGTACGCTCGTATGGCCGGAACGGACTGCTACACCACCCTGCTTATGGATTGTCGGGTCACCGGCATATGGGATTGGTACGCCATGAGCGCATGCGACTAAACCGGGCCTGCCGCTGGCTTGGGACGTGCCCGAACAGCATCTTGCGACGCCGCGGTGCATGCCAATTGACTTGCGTATGGCCGAGTCTACAATGCAGACTATGAGATTCCGAGGCTTTACGCTCGTCGAGTTGATCGCCGTGATCGCGATCCTGGCGTTTCTGGCGGCACTACTGTTCCCGGCGCTCCACAGCGCGCGCCAGCAGGCCCGTGCGACAGTGTGCCAGGCCCACATTCGCAACCTGGCGATCCAATTCCACCAGTACGAAGCGGAACATGAAACTCTGCCCTACGGCATCTGGGGGATGCGCCCCTCCCCACCAAGCGGCTACCTCAGCGATGGGATTTCGGATGTGCCGGGGTGGTACTGGCCGGATTTTATCGGCGCCGTTCGCCATCAATCCTTGCGCGACAGAAGAATACTGGAGTGTCCTTCAAAACGCATACAAGACCCCCGCCTGTCGCGCAGCGTCCTGTTCGGCAATTACGGTGTCAACCGCTCTTTGTGCCGAAGCGCCGTCGACGTCAATCCCTACAAGGACCGGTTCCCAGGGCCTCCGTTGTCCACAAGCACAATCCGGCACCCAGGCGCAACGCTGCTGCTCGTCGACAGCGGGTACGCCCTCGTCTGCTGGTGGGATACGATGGCTGAGCCTCCCCATCGCTACCTGGGCGCTCTGGCGGTCGGAACGGCGTACGTCCCAGGCCTTGCGATCAACAAAGACAGGGAACTGCTACCTGGACAGATCGACGACGCCATCGCCGGCCGGCACCCGAACAAGACCGTCAATGTCGCCTTCGCCGACGGACACGTCGATCGTATCAAGGCGGCAAAGCTCGCTGTGGACGAGGGGGGCGAAGCAGATGGGTTGGCATACCACAATCGGACGCCCCTGTGGACCCCAAGATAGGATCGTGTTACTTCCCGCTCAGCAGCTTGAGACAATGCGCCTCGATCTCGCCATCATCCGGATACTCGTACAGGCTCGTCTGCACGTGCCAGTCGTTCAGCGCTGGGACCCATGAAGCCACCTCTTGTCGCCGGGGCAGTCTTGTGATGGGATCGACATAGACCGTCAGTTTGCCCGGCAGCGGGGTGCGTGGGTCGGTCGAGCACTGCCAAGTCAGTTCGTATACGTCCAGTTCTGCATGTTCCCCCGTGGACGGAGGGGCCCGATGATTCAACTGGGTATCGAGCGGTATATCCATCAGCGAGGACTCCATGATACGGCGTGTCGACCGTTCGACGGTTTCGTGGTCGGACCGGTCCAGCTTCACATGCTCGACAATCCCGATGCCCGGTCGGATGACCGTCGCGCGACGGCTTGGCAGATCGTAAATCCGACTCTCGGACACCATCTCCGAGATGACGATCCCCTTGCTGCGAGAGACCCACAATCGCTGGAAGGGCTCGCTGTCGCCCTCACGAAATACCGACACGCGCACTGTTTCGGCCCTGGCCAGCGCGTGATCGACCTGGCGGACGCTCAGGCCCGAAGCCGACGGCATGCTCACGAAGAACACGACGGCCAGGGGGATCATCGCGGCCACGAGAAAGGCGGCCCTGGCCAGCGGTCTGATGGCTGGTCCGCCGAAACGGTGCATCAAGCGGGCTACAATTCGGCGCTGGCTCGAAACCGCTGCAGCATCGCACTGATCGACCTGGACGTCGATCGGATAGGCCCCATAGGAAATTGGCCGGGCGTTCCCGCAGATCGCTGGACCAAGACGATCTATCGAGTACGTGGTCAGCACCCCGGAATCACTGCGCTCGACGATCCCAAAAACCGTGCGATGGACCTGCTGCATTCTCTCCAAGCACCTTGGGCAGGAGCGGATATGGTCACAGAGGGTTTGCCACCCGACCGCTCGGAAGGACTCAGGCCGCCGGCCATACGGAACGACACAATCGAACAGCTCGGCCGTCGAGATCTGCTCACAACAGATCGATTCCATCTGGGCCTCCGGGCGTGCGGCGCCGTCGAGCAGGCGCTGACGGTGCTGGTACACGTCACGGCGGCAATGTGAGCAGGTGCACAGGTGGTCGAGGACCTCCGGCGAGACACTGTCGAAGCAGGCAGCGGCAACGGCGGCACTGTGCAACTGTGCCGCTGGGCAGGCGCCAGGATCTGGTCGCTGACCTTCCCTCAGAAGCCAACTGAGATGGGCCAGCTGGTCGACGCCGAGCGCCAGTTGCCGGAGCGAGTCGAGATCGTCAGCGCACTGAGCGCACTGATCTACGTGAACCGTTACAGGTGTGGGGATCCGGAACCTCACCAATTGCGACAGAAGGCGACAAAGAAACGGCTTGACATCCGCACAGGCAAGCGGATCGTCGATGTGCTCGAAGTGCAACTGCAACTCGGCAATGAGCTGCGAATTCTTCTCGGACAGCGCCCGCTCAGGTCGATCTTCCAGCTCACGGAGGGCCTGTTGAAGCGTCTCGATCCTGCGCCGACAGTGGAGACAGTGCTCGATGTGAACGGCCACAGACGGCGGAACGGAGGGATCGCGAGGATCCTGCATATAATCATGGTAATACACTTCCGCGTCTCGGCACGACTCGCTTCCGTCAAGCGCCACCATCGCTACCCCTCATTCAAGTGCAAGGATTCTCCTCAACTGCCTCAGTGCGGCGGCCAGATAGTGGCTGACGGTCCGCCTGTCAACGCCCATCATACTGGCGATCTCGGGAATGCTCCGATCGTCCCGATACCGCAACGTAACGGCCTGTGCCTCTCTCTTGCTCAACTGCCGGGTCAGGCATGCGAACGCCGCATGGCCGTCTTCTTCTTCGCACATAAGGGCGTCCGCCGGCGCCTGCCTGTGGATGGAAATCCGAAATTCTTCCGCAAATCTCTGAAAATGTTTCTGCTGGCGTGCCTTTCGTCGGCCGAAATCGATAACATCGTTGGCAATCGCCCGGTACAGATAGCTTCTGACGTTCCGGACATCCGCCGGAATGGGGCTCTTCACCAGCGAAAGGAAGAGTTGCTGCAACAACTCATCTTCCTGAAACCTATTACCGGCTTGAAAGCGGACCGTGCTCCGGATAAACGCACCGTGCTCCCGAAACACCGCTGAAGCCGCTTCAACAGCCTTCTTGTCGGACCTGCCGTCTCGATGATACCCTGCCACTGTCGTTCTGCTCCGCCACCCTCTGGCCATGACGAGAAAAAACGCACGTAACATCTGCGAGCCATTATAGCATATGGCTCGTTTGTGGCAAGCCAAAGGCTCGCCGCCAACCGCGAAGACCACTCGAGCGGGCCCTCGCAAAGTGCAATTCGGGACATCGCACGGCGCCCTTGGTCTTAGTATCGTCCGCGATTTCGCCTCCACATCAGCGAAAAAACGGGGATTTGTGCCGCTGACAACGAAAGGACTTGACAAATCGACCCGATATTCATTAGGATACGACATCCGCGCACGAGCGCGGACAAGATCCTGGTACATCCCGTGAATATGGGATGGTTACGGGGTCGTGGTAAGAGCACGTATCTCCGGGTGCATCGGTCGCTCTTGAGTACAGGAGCGTTTGATCGCCTTGGAGGAGGCCCTCAAAACCACGATCGGCCGGAATGACCAAAGGGCCCCTGACGGTAGGAGCCCGACGTGTTGATCGGGAAAGGAACAAGCTATGTCATCGGATCACCCCTCCATGGCCGCATCGGCCAAGCCGCCACCACTCTTGAAACTCCGTAGGGTGCGCCGTACGAGTTCGCCCGCGCTGTGGTATCGTGCCAATGAACGAAAGGAGAACGAAATGCCATCGAATTCGCGTGATTCGGCCCCAACTGCCGAGAGCCTGCCGGAGAGAACCGGCGCCCAGATCATCGTCGATACGCTCCTCGATCTCGGAGTCGAGGTCATGTTCGGCTACACCGGCGGGGTGGTCCTGCCGCTGTTCGACCGGCTCTACGACGCCCCGATCCGATTCATCGTCCCGCGCCATGAGCAGGGCGGCTGCCATATGGCCGACGCCTACGCTCGCGCCAGCGGCAAGGTGGGCGTGGTTCTGGCCACCAGCGGGCCCGGCGCGTGCAATCTGGTCACCGGCCTGGCCACGGCGATGATGGATTCGATACCGATGGTTGCTTTCACCGGCCAGGTCCGCACGGAACTGATCGGCAACGACGCCTTCCAGGAGGCCGATACCACGGGGATCACCCGGCCGATCACCAAGCACAACGGCATCGTCAAGGATGTCAAGGACCTCGAACGGACCATTCGTGAGGCTTTCTATATTGCCTCCACGGGCCGGCCCGGGCCCGTGCTGATCGACTTGCCCGTCGATGTCGAGGTCAGCAAGTATGCAGGCAGCGGCAAGGTGGAGACGAACCTTCGGGGGTACAAGGTCCGGCCCAAGGGACATGCCCGACAGATCTCGACGGCGGCCGAGGCGATCAACAAGTCGGAGCGGCCCGTCCTGTACGTCGGAGGCGGGGTGATCATCGCCAACGCGGCCGAGGAACTGCGCGCTCTGGCCGAGAAGGCGCATTTGCCCGTGACGATGACGCTTCTCGGATTGGGTAGCATCGACCAGAGGCACCCCGAGTCGTTGGACATGCTCGGCATGCACGGCTCGGCGTATGCCAACTACGCGGTCCAGGAATCCGACCTGCTGATCGCGGTCGGCGCCCGGTTCGACGACCGTGTCACGGGCAAGCTCAGCACGTTCGCTCCGAACGCGAAGATCGTCCACATCGACATCGATCCGGCCAGCATCTCCAAGAACGTCCACGTCGATATCCCGGTCGTCGGCGACGCCAAGTATATCCTCACCGAACTGATCAAGGAGATCGAACACCGGCCGCGTGAGGCATGGTTTGCCCGGATCGCCGAGTGGAAGAAGAAGTTCCCGTTCAAGTACGATGGCAACGCGGGCCGGATCAAGCCGCAGTACGTGATCGAAGAAGTGTGCCGCCAGACGAACAGCGATGCCATCGTCGCCACGGGCGTCGGCCAGCACCAGATGTGGGCGGCGCAGTTCTACCGGTTCACCAAGCCTCGCCAGTTCATCACCTCCGGCGGGCTCGGCACGATGGGCTTCGGTCTGCCGGCGGCCATCGGCGCCCAGATCGCCAAGCCGGACGCTACCGTCATCGACATCGACGGCGACCACAGCTTCAACATGACCCTCACCGAACTGGCCACCGCCGTGCAGTATGAGCTGCCGATCAAGATCTGCCTGATGAACAACGGCTACATGGGTATGGTCCGACAGTGGCAGGAATTGTTCTACGGCCGACGGTATGCGTGCAGCTATCTGAAGAACCCCGACTATGCCGCCGTCGCCCGCGCCATGGGCGCCGCAGGGATCACCGTCGACAAGAAGGAAGACGTGCCCAAGGTCATCGAGCAGATGCTCGCCGAGAAGGGGCCCTGCGTGGTGGACTTCCACGTCGAGGCCGAAGAAAACGTCTGGCCGATGGTCCCGGCGGGCAAGAGCCTCAACGAAATGGACGGCCTGGACATCCTGGAACGACTCATCTAACCGACTGCATAGAAAGCGGGGTTTGCCATGAAACACATCATCAGTGCTCTCGTCGAGAACAAGCCGGGCGTCCTGGCCCATGTTGCGGGAATGTTCGCCGCACGCGCCTTCAATATCGATTCGCTGGTCGTCGGACGCACCGAGGACCCGGATCTGAGCCGGATGACGATCGTCGTCGTCGGCGACGACCGGGTCCTCGAACAGGTGCGAAAGCAACTGGCCAAGATCGTCCCGGTCGTCAAGGTCCAGGACTTCGCCGGCCAGCCCGTGGTCGCGCGCGACCTCATGTTGATCGGCGTCTCGGCGCCGCCGGAGAGGCGCCCGGAGATCTTCGCGCTGATCGAGATGTTCCGGGGACGCGTCGTCGATATCGGCCTCAAATCCATCATGGTCGAGGTCAGCGGACCGGAGACCAAGATCGAGGCGTTCATCAACGTCTGTCGGCCCTACGGCATCAAGAGCGTCGCCCGAACCGGCACCATCGCCATGCCCCGCCAGGGCCGAACGGAAGTGTAACCCGCCCTGGAATTCAAGCGTGTGACCACCTCAAGCTGCAGTGAAACGTCCCGGTGTGCTTCGGGATAGGAATGGTTTCCGCCAACGAGCCATCCCTACACTGCGCTTGAGGCCGTCCAGCGAGGCCAGACCGACGATCCGCTCGGCCAGCAACTGCAACGTCCAGCGGCTGCGGCCTTCGGGCGGTTCCTGGCAGGCCAGGGCGACCAGGTGGGCCTCCCCGTCGCCGTCGAGCTTGCGTCGGTACTGACGCCGGGAGGGCCGACGCTCCAATCGATTGGCGGTCTGTTAATCTGTCGCACAGCAGATATGACCCACGGACTCCCCATCCGTGGGTCCATCTGCGATCCCTGGGGCCTCCGGGCCGTTGTTCACCTTTTGATCTTCTGCAACTGCGAGAGAAACAGCTCCCTGCTCCACAGTTCCAGGGATGGGTACTCCGTCGCCTTAACGAACCGCCACACCTCTTCCCGGGCTTGTGTCCAGTCCACGGAGTTGATCCTCTCCTCAAGGTGGGTAAGGCACCACTGCCAATCGACCGGAATGTCCTGTTGTTGCCACGGTCCCTGCTGCATCAAGGCCGACGCGAGGAACGCGTAGTTGATCCCGACACTCTGGCTCGTGTACCACAGGAAATCATACCAGTCTCCGCCTTTGACGTAATCTCTGCACAGCAGGGCACGCGTCTTGCGATTCGACTGCAAGCTGAACGCCTGTTCCTGCAGTTCCTTGGCCACCATCCGCTGCCCAACCTGGAAGCCTTGCCTCAGCAGATGGGCCGCCGAATTCGCCGTGCTCTTGCACGTCCACCGCAACGCGTGCGTCGGATCGCCTCGCGCCGTCGGCTCAACCAATGCCGCATGCCAATACACAATACTTCAAGCTATTACTGGGCGATGCCTGAAGATGGCAAGATGGGCATTGCCGCCCTGCGGGGCGAACGTCAAGGAATTGCAGACGCTCGCCAGGCATTCGACGCCGCAGTTGACCATGAATGTGTACGCCAAGAACCGCAACGAGAGGCTGTCCGAACTGGCCGAGAAGATCGGCGAAAGCGTGCTTTTCGAGCCAGAGTGTGCCATGAGCGTGCCCCACGGGTTTATAGAGGGGCACGTCGTTCCGCCTAAGCATTTAGCAGGGAACGGTTTACAGAAAATACAAAGCAATGGAGGCGGGGGGATTCGAACCCCCGTCCCGTGATGTTTCAGGCCAAGCGTCTACATGCGTAGTCGTTCTTTTGGGATTTCGCCTCGCCCAGCGCCGAGCGACAGGCTCTGAGATCGGCTATTCCGGTGCGATTTCGCCCTCGCGGCCCGGACGTCCGAAAGGGCTAAGCCTGCTTTTTGGCGCCCTTGCCAGGCTCACAGGCAAAGCCTGACAGGACGGGTGGCCTAATTAGGCCGCCATGCGCAACTGAGAGTTGCCATTTAACATTTAGGTGCCGGATGATTAACCAGGCCAACCGGCGTCCTGGGCATGCAACTTGACCATCCATTCATCCGGTCGAAGCCATTCGCCCCCATATTCACTTATCACAGAGAGCCTTTGGTTTGCATCATCCCGCATTCTATCTCGATCTACGAATAGATGCCAGAGAAAGTTCCTGGCGACCGATCCCGATCCCGTGGTTTGTTGAAACTGCCGCTTGCGGGGGGCCGTGCAGTCCGAATGACGGGTTCTTCCTGGCGAAAAGGGTGTGGACGTGAGGGGGAATTCGTCGGTATGGTTGATCTGCCGAATGGGGGCTGACTGCGAGTTGCAGGAAACAGATGGCTTTGAGGAGAATGGGCGTGGACGGGTGGAACGATCGGGGCGGGGTGTTGCGGTACTGTCTCAAGTGCGGAGCGGCGGCCTTGCGTATGATCGGGGGCAAGCAGCTCTACTGCGATCGTTGCGGCTTCGAATACTATCTGAACCCGGCGGCGGCGGTCGCGGCGCTGATCTCCGACTCGCAAGGCCGTCTCCTGGTCGTCGAGCGGGCCCAAGAGCCCGGAAAGGGCACGTGGGACCTGCCGGGCGGGTTTGCCGACCCGGGAGAGTCGGCGGAGGATACGCTGCGGCGGGAGGTTCGGGAGGAAATCGGGCTGGAAATAACCCATTTGCGGTATCTGTGCTCGTTTCCGAACAGCTACGAGTATATGGGCGTGCGATACGCAACGATGGACCTGGGGTTCGTCTGCGACGTGGAGGACGCGACCGTAGCCGGTGCTGCAGAGGCCGAGGTGGCCGAGGTGCTCTTTTTGAGGCCGGCGGAGATTGATCTATCTCGATTCGGTTTCCCCTCGGTGGCACGGATTGTCGAGCGGTATCGCGCGACCGGGATTCGGTAGCTGGGGCCTGTGCCTGCGCGGCCGATTGGTGTTGCACGTGTCTACGTGTTGTGGTATAAAGGTCGGAGAAGAGGAGTATCGCATACGGTTGCAGGGAGGCGAACCACGTGTAATACGTGAACCTGTCATGTCGTTGTTACCGGTCAAGCCGGACTTGTTCTGCGTATTCTGACGCGTGAGGATTGTGAGCCGACGGCCGGCCGTGCAGGATCGCCGGACGCCGGGTTGGAGACAGTCGTGTGGAGGTATATGGCGCTGCTCGACATGCGTGGCCGCGGCGCCGGTGTGCAAGTCTGTTTTGAAGGAGGATCATCATGGGCAGAACACTGACGTATCCATTGTGTTTTATCGTGTTGCTGGGGCTGGTCTCGGCCGGAGTCGGGCATGCGTCGATTCCCGGCCTTGCGGGCTACTGGATGCTTGATGAAGAATCCGGGCTGATAGCCGCCGATTCGAGCGGCAACGGCTATGACGGGACCCTGTCCGGCGATCTCCACTGGCAGCCGACCGGCGGCAGGTGGGGAGGGGCTCTGCTCTACGGCGGGGAGAGCACCGCCCACGTCGAGATTTCCGCGGCCGGCATGTCCGCCTCTGCGGGCACCGTTATGATGTGGGGAAACCTCTCCGAGCCACAGCCCTCGCAGACGCGGTATTTCTTCGGTCACACCACCCAGCCGGCCTATGGCAATCGCATCCAGTTGTATATGGATGGCGGCAACACCGAGCTCGATCTCGGTCTCGGCGGTTCTCATACCACGCGAACGAACATCGCCGTCCTCGATACCGAGCGGTGGTATCACGTGGCCCTGACGTGGGACAATGGCAGTTACGTGGTCTATCTCGATGGCGAGGTCGCGGCTACCGGTAGCTATAGCGGTCTGACGACAATCCATGATATCGCCTGGATCGGCAACGACGGCAATCCGCAGACGGAAGGCGTTGAGGCGTTCGGAGGACTTCTCGATGAGGTTGTGATCTGCAACCGGGCGCTGACGCAGGAAGAAATCGAGTATGTGATGAACGGAGGGCTGCGGGAGAAGGCCACCGCTACGGGGCCCAGTCCGGCCGACGGTGCGACCGACGTGCGCCGCGATGCGACGCTCAGTTGGATTGGCGGCAAGTACGCCGCGACGCATGACGTATATTTCGGAACGGTCCAAGCCGATGTGGAGGCAGCGGACCGCGCCAATCCGATGGGTGTTCTGGTCAGTCAGAATCAGAGTGGAACAACGTATGATCCGGCCGGCTTGCTCGAGATCGGGCAGACCTACTACTGGCGAGTGGACGAAGTCAACGCCGCCCCGGACAGCAGCATCTACAAAGGTGACGTCTGGAGCTTCACCGCTGAGCCGATGGCTTATGCTGTTGCAGGAGTGATCGCCACCAGCAACGTCGCGCCCGAAGAAGGACTGGGGCCGGTCAGGACGGTCGATGGCTCGGGGCTCGGCGACGCCGACCAACATTCGACGGCGGCCGAGGACATGTGGCTGGCGGAGCCCGCCGAGGACGAGCCGCTCTGGATCCAATTTGAGTTCGATAAGGTCTACAAGCTCCATGAGCTTTGGGTCTGGAACTACAACGTGATGTTTGAGCCGGTGCTTGGCTTCGGGC
>CAZSXM010000036.1:0-49633 GCA_964610435.1 uncultured Pirellulales bacterium
CGCAAAAAATGAACCCTGGAACCCAAATTATGCTTGATCCACAATACAGTCGCTATGCCGGTGTTGTCGGGGGCTATCCTTGTCAGAGATAACGGCTGATATCGAGGGCGGTATGGAAGGGTTGTGCTGAATAGGGACTTGGCGGAATTCAGCCTCAAAGGGGGAGACCTCGGGGCCGTTGTTCAGGTTTATCCTTCGGACGGGCTTGGGCTTATCTGTACCGACCACGGGGCCCGAACATGCGAAACAAAGCCAACCCGGCGGGCTCGGGATCGCCGCCGTCAGGCCTTCTTTTTGCCGAAGAGGGACTTCTTTTCCTTCTTGGGCTTCTCGGCCTTGGCGGGCTTTTCCTTTTTGGCCTTCTTCTCTTTCGGCTTCTTTTCCTTTTTTGCCTTGGCGGCCTTCGGCGCCCTGGGTTTCTTCTCGGCGCCTACCACGAACGATGCGCCGACGACCAGGACCGACACGACAGCGGCGCCGGCCATCAGGTACCAGACCATGCCCTGGATGGATTCGAGGATGGAGGGCATGACGCCTTTCTGTGCGGCTACGACCACGATCGCGGCGTACAGCAGTGCCGCCAGAGGCAGGAACAGGAGGATGCCGAGCATGTTGCTCTGCGTGTCCGGAGGGACCTCGACGAAGGCCTGGGTGATGGCGGCCGGGGCCGATGCCATCGGCTCCGGGACGGCCATCTCGTCGGCGGCGACGGCGTGTTCGGCCTCGGCGGCCATGTCGTCGACCATGTCACCGGTCTCGGCGGGCGCGCCTTCGTCGCCTTCGGCCGTGTAGATCTCGTCGAGAATGCCGCCGAGGCTGGTGTCGTCGGCCTGCAGGCTCAGATCGAGCAGACCCGACCCGCTGCCGAAGCTGTCGAGGTTCACGTCGTCTTCGATCTCTTCGAGAGAGGCCTCCGTGCTCGTGCCGGTCGGACCGACCGTCTCGGCCAGCGAGTCGTCGCTGACCTCGTAATCGGCGTCCGACTCGCCCAGGATGTTGACGCCCTCGCCGGTCAGGGCGGTGTCCATGTCGGTGATGTCGCTCTCGCTGTCGAGGATGCCCGACTCGGGGGCCAGCGAGATCTCCGACTCCTCATCGGAGAGTTCGGCCGCGGGCTTTTCTTCCTCGTCGGCCATGCCGACCATGAAATCTTCTTCTTTGGCGGTCTCAGGCTCGTCGGTCGGCTCTTCTTCGGTCAGATCGGCGGACAGGTCCAGTTCGCTGGTCGCCTCGGCGTCGGGCGAAAGCTCGACACCGGCTGTTTCTTCCAGGGCCGGGGCCTGCTCCTCTTCCTCCTCCTCCAGGCCGAATGAAGGTTCCTGCTCGGCCGCGTCCTCGGCGACCGGCTCGAGCCCGAGCAACTCCTGCGTGCTGGCGCCCCCCTCCTCCGGCTCCAGACCCAGGTCCAGGTCCGTATCGGGGGCCTCCTCCAGCAGGGCGTTGACCTCCTCAATCTTGAAAAGGAGGTTGGACCCGTCGCGGAACTCTCGGAGTTTGCCGTCCTCGGCCAACTGCTTGACCTCGTCTTCGGTCTTTCCGAGCTTTTCGGCCGTTTCCTTCAGCGAGTAGAACATGCCAGCCATAATCACCATCTCCATCGACAAGAACGCACAGTGGGGCGTACTTGGCATCCCCGAAATGAACTTTCCTAGAGTGCTTATTTTACCGTGAGACAAAGGATTATGCAACTTTTTTTTGGGTAGAAGGGCGGCCAGGCGGGGGTAGCGGCAATGGCAGGGGGATGAGAAGGGGCAAGGCCCGTCTCGGTTTGGAGGCTCGCCTTCCATTCGGTATGTTTTGGACAGAACGTGGGGCAAGTCGGGTCGATAGGTCCGTATGTGGTTTTCTCATCAGGTGTTAGGACGGCCAATGACGATACGCAAGCACAACAAGCTTACTCTGAAGTACGCCGCGATTGGTTTCGCGTCGGTGGTGATCGCCACGGCCACTCTGCGGGCCCTGGGCCTCGTCGAACTGGCGCCCGTTGCGGTCGGGGCCGTCCTGCTGTCGCTTCTCGTGGCCTCCACGGAAGAGGCTCAGAAGGCCTGAGCCCACCGATCCAGCCCGCGTCTTCCTCTGACCCGAGCCAAGGTGTGACCACGAGCCGACGCCGACGGGACGTTCGCGCGTGGGCGCAGCGCCTGCTGATTCGGCCGGGTTTTCCATTTCGCAATCGGTTCCAATGCGTTACGATGCCCTCCTGTATCGGGCCCGCACTGCCGGCAGGCAGGCCGGCGCCGACGATGCCTACAGAAGTCAGGACTTTGGCAGAGAAGGAGTGTCGAAATGGGGCGACTGTTCATGGGTTTGGTCTTGGTGGGTGTGATGGTGCAGGGTGTGTGCGGGGCGGCCGAGGAGGGCAAGCAGTCCGCTCCGATCAGGGTCCTGTTGATTGCCGGCGACGACGTGGCGCCGTATCACGACTGGCGAGAGATTTCCGAGAAGACGCGCGAAGTGCTGGCCGGCTCGGACCGCTTCGACGTCAGAGTCAGCGAGGACCCGCTGATCCTCGATTCGAAGGCGGCCCTGGCGAACTACGACGCGATCGTCCTGACGATGTTCCATCGCGGCACGCCCAAGATGACCGATCAGGCCAAGGAAAACCTTCTGAACTTCGTCAAGGGCGGCAAGGGCTTCTACGTCCAGCACCTCGCCAGCGCCTCGTTCCCTGACTGGGCCGAGTTCGGCAAGCTGTGCGGTCGCAAGTGGGTGATGGGCACCTCCGGCCACGGCCCGCGAAGCGTCTTCGATGTCAAGGTGGTCAAGAAGGACCATCCGATTACCAAAGGGATGAAGGACTTCAGAATCTTCGATGAGCTGTACGCCAAGCTTCAGGGCGATGAAGAGATCGAGGTGCTGGTCTCGGCCTATTCCGACTGGAGCGAGACCGAAGAGCCGCTGGTCTTCACGAGGCCGTATGGCAAGGGCCGCAGCGTCCACAATGCGTTCGGCCACGACTTCAAGGCCATCCTGGACCCCAATATGCAGCAATTGATCCGCAACGGCGTCGAGTGGGCCGCTACCGGCAAGGTCCGGCCGTAGCCGAGCGACGAGGACATTGCCGTGAAGATCGTATTGGCAGGACCGAAGGGGGCCGGCAAGAGTTCCGTCGCGGCCGAGCTGGCCAGGCTGACCGGCCTCGAAGCGATCGAGACGGATCGCCTGATCGAGGAGTGCTTCGAGCGCGATACGGGCGAGAAGCACACGTGCCGTGAGATCTTCATCGAGCACGGCGAGCCGGCGTTTCGGGCGATCGAGAAGAAGGTGGCTGTCGAGCTGGCTGAGGCCGACTGGAAGCTGGTCGTCTGCGGTGGTTCGAGCCTGCTGGACCCGGTCAGTCGGCGGGCGCTGCGCCGCAACGCGATTCTGATCTATTTGTCCGCCGACCCGGCGACGCTGTGGGGCCGCATCGCCGAGAAGGGCCTGCCGCCTTGGTTGCGCGGGCCCGATGCCCGGGCCCAGCTTGATAAGAACGTCGCCTACCGCGAGGAGCTGCTCAGCCCGTTCGCCGATGCCGTGATCGACACGACGGGCAAGACACCGGGCCAGATCGCCGAGATCGTGATCGGCCACATTGTTGAGGAGCTGACCGTCCGCTGCCGGGCGGCCAACACCTACGGCGACATCATCCGTCTGACGACCTTCGGCGAGAGCCACGGCCCGGCCATCGGCGCCGTGCTGGACGGCGTTCGGCCCGGCATCGAGTTCTCGCAGGAACAGATTCAGGAGCAACTCACCCGTCGCCGGCCCGGGCAGAGCGAAGTCACCACGCCCCGCGACGAGAAGGACCGGGTCGAGGTGCTCTCGGGTGTGTTTGAAGGCAAGACCACCGGCGCACCGATTGCGATGGCCATTTTCAATCGCGACCAGGACTCGTCCAAGTACGAGGGGATCAAGGACCTGTTCCGTCCCGGCCACGCCGACTTCACCTACTACCGCAAGTACGGTATCCGCGACCATCGGGGGGGCGGCCGCTCGTCGGGCCGCGAGACGGCCGGCCGGGTCATGGGAGGCGCATTCGCACTGCGGGAGTTGGCCCATCGCGGCGTACGCGTCGTGGCCCATGCGGTCGAGATCGCGGGCATCGCCGCCGAGACGTGCGACTACGACGCGATCGAGCGCAATCCGGTCCGCTGCGCCGATCCGGCGGCAGCCGAACGTATGGTGCAGGCGATCCTCGCGGCCAAGGACGACAACGATTCTGTCGGCGGGGTCATTCAACTCGAGATTCACGGATTGCCCGCCGGCTTGGGCGATCCGGTATTCCAGAAGCTCGACGCCAAACTGACGGCGGCGATCATGACGATCGGCGCGATCAAGGGAATCGAGGTGGGCGAGGGTTTCGCACTGACCCGGCTGCGGGGCAGCCAGTCCAACGACAACATGGCCGACGGCGGATTCGCGACGAACCATGCCGGTGGCATTACCGGCGGCATCTCCACCGGGCAATCCATCATGCTTCGCGTGGCGGTCAAGCCGACCTCATCGATTGCCAAGCCTCAGCGGACGTTGAACGAGCAGATGGAGAACCGGCCCATCGAAACCCATGGCCGGCACGATCCGTGCATTGTGCCCCGCGTCGTCCCCGTTATCGAGTCGATGGCGGCCCTGGCCCTGCTCGACGCCTGGGAGGTCCAGGACCGGCTGCATCCCGGCTGGTTCCGCATGGGCTGAAGCCCGTCCTGCGGGGTCCTGTCGTTGCCCTCGCTTCTCAGGCGTGGACCTTGGTCCTCACGGGGATGCGTCGCAAGCGGCAGTCTCTCGGCAGAATCGTTCCTTCGTTGTGCCAGCAGAGGTAGCACTCTGTAGGCCGGACCTTCTGTCCCTGCCGGACGCAGGGCAGGGCGTGCGGGCAGCTTGCGCAGAGGTTGCCGCACCTCTTGCAGACCCGCAGTCGTTTCTTGATAGAGCCGGTGTTCATCCGACGCCTCCTTCCCGATATACAGCGCGATCCGGCCGTCCTCCCGGCGTATCTTCGGTCCGTCACCCAAGCTTCTCATCGGCCAATTCCAGCTACCACTTAACGTCCGAAAACGCCGCGATCTGCGACACTCGAACGCCCAGCGGCGCAGGAGCGTATTCCACCGTGGGGCCGAAGGAGGTGGTGAAATCGGGGTCGATGTGGTAAAATGGCGAAGTGCTGTTCGGGTGGCGTCCGCTGTGGGCCCCGAGAACCCCCCGGTCCTGTTGTGGAAGAGCGAAACCTCCTTCAGGAGAGAGGATTGCATGGCTATAGGTCGGCCAAGGGCATTGTTTGTGTTGCCGCTCGTCGTGTCGAGTGTTTGGGCGATCACCGCAGCCGGTCAGGACCGGCCCGGGCGACCCGGCGCCGAGATGCAGGTCGTCATCAACGAGTTCATGGCGTCGAATCGCACCACAGTCCAGAGCCCCGACCGCCGGTACAGCGACTGGATCGAGCTCTACAACACCGCCAACGTCAGCGTCGATCTGGCCGGGATGTACCTGAGCGACGATGCGTCGGAGCCTGCAAAATGGCAATTCCCCCTCGATTCACCGTCGCTGACGACGATAGCGCCAAGCGGCTATCTGCTGATCTGGGCCGATGGCGGCATTGCCGCTGCCGGCCTGCACGCAGATTTCAAACTCAGTGCCGACGGTGAAGAGGTCGTTCTCGTCGCACGCGACGGGACGACGGTGATCGACCACGTCTCGTTCGGCCCGCAGCGCAGCGACGTCTCCTATGGCCGCTATCCGGACGCCGGCGACGACTGGCGGTTCATGGCGGTCCCGACGCCGGGCGCCGCCAACGTCAGTGTCTACGAAGGGATCGCCGAGGCGCCGCGATTCAGCCGGACCGGCGGCCTGTTCAGCGAGCCGCTGACAGTCACACTGACCACGGATACGCCCGATGCGACAATCTACTACACGACCGATGGGAGCACTCCCTACAGTGTGGCCAGGGAGAGGCCCGGCGGCAACATCTACGCCCGACCGATCCAGATCACGAACACGACCACGGTCCGAGCCATTACCTGGCGGCCCGGCTGGCGGCAGAGCGACGTGCGCAGCGAGCGGTACGTCTTCCTCGCACCGGCTTTGCAGGGCTTCAGCTCCAATCTGCCCCTGATCGTTCTCGACCAGAACGCCGGCCCAATCACCGCCGGCAGCCGTTCCGAGGCCCACTTGGCCCTGATCGACCGCGACCCGGACGGTCGGGCCCGGGTCGCCGGCCCCGTGGCCGTACACAGCCGTGTCATGGCCAACATTCGCGGATCGAGTTCGCAGGGGTTCCCCAAGAAGATGTTCGGCGTCCATCTGGTGGACGAGGAGGGCCGCAGCCGCAAGGAGCCGCTTCTCGGCATGCCCGCCGAGCACAATTGGATCCTCTATGCCCCGTACAGCGACAAGAGCCTGATGCGAAACGCCGTCGCCTACGGAATGAGCAACGACATCGGCCGCTACGCTCCGCGCACCCGCTTCGTCGAACTGTTTCTCCACGACGGCAACGGCCCACTGAGCTATTCGCATTATCACGGGGTCTATGTTCTGGTCGAGCGGATCAAATGGGCCGACGGGCGGGTCGAGATCGCCAAGCTGGAGGCGGCCGACGATTCCGAGCCCGAGATCACCGGTGGGTACATCATCAAGAAGGACCGGCTCAATCCCGGCGAACAGGGGCTTCGCACCTCGCGCGGCGCCCATCTGGCTTATGTCCGGCCTGACGAGCGGGACATCACTTCGGCCCAGCGGCAGTGGCTGATCGGTTACCTGAACCGATTCGAAAGCGCCCTGTTCGGCGCGGGCTTCGCCGATCGTCAGACGGGATACGCCGCATTCATCGACCCCGAATCGTTCGTCGATCTGCATCTGATTACAGAGTTGTGCAAGGAGATCGATGGCTATCGGCTGAGCACCTTCATGCACAAGGACCGGGGCGGCAAGCTGACGATGGGACCCTTGTGGGATTTCAATCTGAGCCTCGGCAATGCCAACTATCTCGACGGCTGGAACCCGCAAGGATGGTACTACCCTCTGATTTCACAATCGGACTACCTTCACGGCTGGTACAGCCGCCTGTTCCAGGACCCGGATTTTCGGCTCCTCTACGCCGACCGCTGGTTCGAGTTTCGCCGCAGCACGTTCACGACCGAACGCCTTCTGGGGGTCATCGACGACTACGCGGTCCTGCTCGATGAATCACAAAGACGAAACTTCGCACGATGGCCGATTCTGGGACGCTACATCTGGCCCAACTGGTACGTCGCCAATACGTATCGGCAGGAAATCGACTGGATGAAGGGCTGGCTGACCGAGCGGCTGGCCTGGATGGACGACCGAATCGCCGTCGAGCATGCCGCGGCGCCGCCGGCCTTCAATCAACAGGGCGGCCACGTTGAGACGGGCTTTGTCCTGGCTATGGACGGGCCTGGGACCGTCTTCTACAGCCTGGACGGCTCCGACCCGCGATTGCTCACGGACTCCGACGCCGTGCATCGGACCGTCTTGCTCCCGGAGAACGCGCCGAAACGGGTACACGTACCGACCGGACCGGTCGATGAGGCCTGGAAAGGAGGAGCGACATTCAACGATTCCGCATGGTCGCTGGTGACCGGCAGTCCCGGCGGGATTGGTTACGAGAGGAGCACCGGCTACGAGCATCTCATTACGCTCGACGTGGGAGACGCGATGTACGGCCGGCAAGCCAGTTGCTACATCCGCATTCCCTTCCATCTTGCCGAACCGGCCGCACAGTTCGACAAGCTCACGCTGCGGATTCGCTACGACGACGGCTTTATCGCCTATCTGAACGGCACGGAGATCGCTCGGCGCAACATCGCCGGGGCGCCGGCCTGGAACGCCCGCGCCGACGATTTGAATCCGGATTCTGCAGCGGTGGAGTTCGAGGAGATCGACATCGGCGATTTCGAGCCGTTGCTGCGCCGCGCCGGCAACGTCCTGGCCATCCATGGCTTGAACGTCTCGACGACGAGTTCGGATTTTCTGATCTCGGCCGAACTGGTCGCGACGGTCGTTGAACGGCGCGATGGTGTCCTGGCCGTCGAGCGATACGTCGGGCCGCTCTCGTTGGACCGGAGCGTACAGGTCAAGGCGCGGTCGTTGGTCGGCGGCAGTTGGAGCGCCTTGAACGCGGCGACGTTTGCCGTCGGACCGGTGGCCGAGAGCCTTCGGATCAGTGAGATGATGTACCATCCGGCCGACGATCCGGACGCCGAGTACATCGAGTTGGTCAACATTGGCGACCGGGCGATCGATCTTCACCTGGCAGAGTTCACCGCCGGGGTCCGCTTCGTGTTTCCGAGCGTTGAACTCCTGCCCGGCGAGCATGCGCTGATCGTGCGGGACCTGGCGGCCTTCGAGGCGAAATATGGGCTGGGCCTGCCCGTGGTCGGCCGGTACGAGGGCCGGCTCGACAATGCCGGCGAGCGGATCGAATTGGTGGACGCTCTGGGGCAGGTGATTCACGACTTTCGCTATGAAGACCACTGGTACCCGACAACCGATGGTGGGAGATTTTCACTGACGGTGGTAGACCCGGTTCACACCGACCCGCATGCCTGGGGTGACAAGGACGTCTGGCGTCCCAGCATCCTTGTCGACGGCTCGCCGGGTTTCGACGACACGGGCCTGGCGCCTTAAGCGGGAATAATGATTCGTTCCCACGCCGGATACGGTAGAATGCTCGCAGGCGTCGGGCGGGCCGATGCAATGGAGTACCAGGGCACTTTGAAGGGATGCACATGTTCGAGCGATTCACCGAGCACGCGAGGGAGGTCATGTCACTGGCCAATCAGGAGGCCCAGCAGTTCGGGCACGAGTTCATCGGCACCGAACACATTCTCTGGGGCCTGGCCAAAGAGGTCCATGGCGTGGCCGCGGCTGTGCTCATACACTTTGACGTCGATCTCAAGCCCCTTCGCAAAGAGATCGAAACACTTCTCGAAGGTCGCCCTCACGTCGAGGCCACCGAGAAGCTCGCCCAGACCGAACATACCAAGAACGTCATTCGCTATGCCGTGGAAGAGGCCCGGTCGCTGCACCATAACTACGTCGGCACCGAGCACCTGCTGCTGGGCCTGATGCGCGACGGCAAGGCCCTCTCGGCCAAGGTCCTGACGAACTTGGGGCTGCGCATCGACGCGGTGCGCGAGCAGGTGCAGAGGCTCGCGCCGGCGATCCACAACGGCGCGGTCGGTCCTATCGCATAGCGCTGAGCGGTTCGTGCTCTAACGGCTGCGCCATTCGAGGATGCCGCCGGAGAAGCCGTCTTGAAGCCGGACTTCGATACGCAGCGCCGAGGTGGTGACTTCGTCGAATGTTATGGTGTTGAAACGGTCCTTTTGCGTACTGTAGGCAGACGGATTCGCCACGTTCTTCCAGGCGTCGCCGTCACGGTAGAGCAGCTTCCACGACTGCGGGACGCGGCAGCCGCCGCCGATGGGACTGTCGTCGAACCAGTAGACGTCCGCCTGGCGCACCTTGCGCGGCTCCTTGAATTCGTATTGGACCCACTCGGTCGTGCCCCGGCGCGGCCACCACGTGAAGCGGGGGATGCTGTGATCGTTCGAGTGGGCCGGCAGCTTCTCGTCGCTCAGTGCTGCAAGGGTGTCGCCCGGATTGCAGTGGGAGGCCTTGGCCGGGATCTTGCCTGCCTCCGGGGCCGGGGGCAACTGCCAGTCTGTGGCGTCAGGCCCGTCGCCGATCCAGGGGAACGCGCTGATACGCAGTCTGGCGCAGCCCATCGGAATCAGTGTCACCGTCTCGGTCCGCTCGTCGGATCGGACGGGGCTCTGCTGGACCTCGTCGATCAGCCCTCGATGGTCTGCCTGCCAGTTGGGGATCTTCCGGGCCCGGGCCGTCATCTGGATCGGGGCGGCGCTGGTCTCGAACGGCTGGTCGTCCGCCGGCCAGCGTTTCTCCTTGACCTGGAACTGGGCGGTGAGGGGCTTGCCCGGATCGATCACGAGGCCGTAGTTCCAGTCGGTCGTCGGGAAGACGTCGAATGCGGGCCACTTGTCCGTGCCGCCGTAGCGAACGTACTTCTCGCCGATCTTGAGCGAGTAGGTCAAGGGGCCGCGATCGACCGAGACGCAGTCGCCGTTTCTCGACCAGTAGCGAAGGCTGATCGTCATGGGAAGCGCCAGGTCGACCTTATCGCCTTGCTTCCACGTGCGGTCGAGGATGATATAGGACTGCGGGCGGGCGTGGACCTCGATCCGCTTGCCGTTGATCTTGACGTAGGGTTCCTGGCACCAGCCGGGTACGCGCAGATAGAGCGGGAACGGGGTGGGCTTCTTTGTGCCGATCGTCAGGCGAATGGTGTCCTCAAAGGGATAGCGTGTCTGCGCGCGGATCGTGACCTCATCTCCCACTCCGACTTTGGCGGTGACTTCCGACGCGGCATACAGCACGGCGGCCAAGCCGTTGTCGGGCGTCGCCATCCACAGGTGCTGGGCGTAGTACGGCCAGCCGTGGGCGACGTTGTGCTGGCAGCAGCGGTAGCTGTGCGGATTGTACGAGAGCATTTCGCCGCCGTTCTGAATGCCCGGCGCCTTGTTCGTGTGGTCGAGCTGGCAGGCGTTCGGGCTGGTCAGATAGTGCAGGCCCTTCAGATCGGCCGTCATCGAGGGCGGGAACGTGTTGAATGCGACGTCTTCGCAGCGGTCGGCCCACTTCGGATCGCCGGTGATCTTCAGCAGCATCTCGCAGGAGAGCATGAACTCGACCGACGCGCAGGTCTCGATCGCCTGGCGCGGGCCGTGGTAGCCCTTGCGGCAGTTCTCGTCGCCGCCGAACATCCCGCCGGGCACCTCGCCGTAGACGCCCCAGACCATCGCGTAGTTGCGTTCGGCCGCCAGGAGATGGTGGCGGTCGTGCGACTGCTGATAGAACGTGGCCGGGGCGCGGAAGCACTCGGCGATATTGACGCAATGCCAACTGGCGACCGTCTCGTCCCATCTCGCCATGTTGCGATGGATCTTCTCGCCCAGCTCCAGCAGGAACGCCTCGCCCGTGCGGTTGTACAGCCAGTGGACGCTGGCGAGGTTGTCGCCGGCCCGCTGCTGTTGCCAGAAGGGCGGCAGGAACCGTTCGTCCGGGACCGCCATCTCCCATTTGAAGTACTCCGTCATCAGGTCGATGACGCGGGCATCCTGTGTGAACTCGTAGTAGCTCTGCAGGGCGTTGAGCATGATCATATTGGGCCACAGGTCGGGCATCTTGCCTTCGTCGCGGCCGCCGGCCTTGTTGGCGAGCGGGCCGAACCAGCCGTTGGGCTGCCGGCTGGCGATGGTCGCCTCGATCCAGACCTTGGCTTCGTCGATGATCCGCTCGTCGCCGAGCACGTAGCCCATATCGCCGAAGCCCTTGAGCCAGTAGGGCAGTTCTTCCCACGGGCTGTGGCCCTCGCCCGTCGGCGATAGCCAGGCGTTGCCGTCTTTGCGAAGGAACTGGCTGATCTCGCCGAGGTGGCCCACGAAGCCGTCGGCCTGGAGTTCGAGCTGTCGGCGGACCCAACCTTCCGGCTTGATCGCCCCGATCGGCAGCTTGACCAGCGGCTCCGGCGTCAAGGGCGGCCGGTTGCTGACGTAGAAGTCATTGGTCTGCCCCGTCGGCGGCGTCGAAACGACCTGGACCGTCGTCGCCCCGTACAGGCCGGAGGTCAGAATCAGGGTGAGAACTGCGGCGATAGCGATTCGCGGTCTATTCATTGCGGCCTCCTGCGCCCGTGATGGTTTGAAGGTCGTGCGTGCTGCTTGCCCAAGCATACCATATTCCCCCCCGAACGCAATTGTGCCTGGCGAATTGGCTTTGTTTTGCATGGCGTGTCGGGCGCGCTGGATTCAGGCGATATGCCCTCGTCCTCTTCGGCGGCAGCGGCCCGGCCCTCCCATCGGTCTATCCCGGTCGCAGGCCGGTGCCGTCTGGCTGGGTTCGAAGGCGGTCAGTTCGACGGGGCCGCCTTCGATGGACAGGGCCTTGCCGTGGACGAGGGCGTCGGCCACCTTCTTGCGGGCACTTTCGATGATGCGTCCGAACGTCTGGCGCGAGACGTTCATCCGCCGGGCCGCCTCCTCCTGGTAGAGCCCCTCCAGGTCGGCCAGGCGCAGGGCTTCCAGCTCATCGACTGCCAGTTCGACGCACTGCAGCGCCGACAGCGGCACGCCCCTGGGTTTGTAGTAGGCCACGTGGGGAACGATGGCCACCCGCCGGCAATGTCTGGGTCTGGGCATATCGATCAGTGATCGCAGACGTTGTCGCCCGTCTGGAGCGCGCCGGCGAGGTAGTCGCTGACAAGGGCCTCCGGGGTATCGACCGGGGCGCCGACGATCACCTCGATGTTCTTGTCGGTGAACAACATCTGGGCGCGCTGGCCCATCCCGCCGGCGATGACCAGGCTCACACCCTTCTCGGCCAGCCAGGCGGGCAATACGCCCGGCTCATGCGGCGGCGGGTCCAGCACCACCTGACTCTGGATCGTCTTGCTCTTGGGGTCGACGTCGACGATGGCAAACTGCCCGCAGTGTCCGAAATGCGCGGTCAGCTCGCCATTGGCCAATGGGATCGCGATTCTCATGTTGCTCGTCTCCTTCTGTTGCGTCTCTTGTTTCGGCTCGCCCAGCAGCGGCTGGAAGACATGCGCGAACGCTTGCGCCGTGGGGCTGTCCTTTTCGAAGGCGATCAGCGGCTTGCCCGCATCGCCGGACCGGGCTACTGTCGGGTCCATCGGGACCCCGCCCAGGAACGGGACGCCGAAATCCTCGGCGATCTGCTCGCCGCCGGCGCCGGGGAAGATGTCCGTGCGTTTGCCGCAATGGGGGCAGACAAAGCCGCTCATGTTCTCGATAATGCCCAGCACCGGCAGGCTCAACTGCTTGCAGAACGTCACGCACTTGCGGACGTCCACCACCGCCAGGTCCTGCGGGGTCGTGACGATCACGACGCCGTTGACCGTGCCGAGCACCTGGACCGCCGAAAGCGCCTCGTCGCCGGTCCCGGGCGGGCAGTCCACGACCAGATCGTCCAGGTCGCCCCACGCGACGCCGTCGCAGAACTGCTGGATCATGTTGTGTTTCATCGGTCCGCGCCAGATCACCGCCTCATTGGGGTTGCTCAGCATGAAGGCGATGCTCATGACCTTCAGCGAATCGCCATAGAGGACCGGTTCGATCTTCTCGTCGTACGCCGTCAATCGAGTGCCTTCGAGCCGCAACAACTTCGGGACGCTGGGGCCATGAATGTCGATGTCCAGCAGGCCGACGCGCCGGCCCTGTCCGCTGAGCCAGACGGCCAGATTGACCGCGATGCTGCTCTTGCCCACGCCACCCTTGCCGCTCATGACGAGAATTCTGCGACCGATGCGATTCGCCACGTTGTTTCGCTCCTATTTCGTTGTCTTCAAAGAGTCCATGATAACGTTCCATACCGAAACGACCTGTGCGGCCGTTCGGTTCCGAGCATATTCGATGATCGTCTTTTCCGCCACCTGGGCGTTCGTCACCGCCGGATCGTAGTCGATCTTTCCGGCCAAGACGAGTCCTTTGTCCCGAGCGCCCGCTTCGATGGCCTCCGTGACGTCGGGGTTGATGTCCCATTTGTTCACGCACACCGCCGTCGGGATGCCGAAGTGGGCCGTCAGTTGGGTCACACGGTCGAGGTCGTGCCGGCCCGAAAGAGTCGGCTCGGTTACCACGAGGACCAGGTCCGCGCCGGTGATCGATGCAATCACCGGACAGCCGATGCCCGGCGAACCGTCCACGACCAGAAGATCGCGTCTTTGATTGTCGGCAATCAGCCTCGCTTGCTTGCGGATCAGGCTGACGAGTTTGCCGCTGTTCTCCTCGGCGGCGCCGAGTCGGGCGTGGACCATCGGCCCGAATCGCGTCTCGGAGACGAACCACCGGCCGTTGACCGCGTCCTCGAAATCGATCGCATCGACAGGGCAGAACTGGACGCACACGCCGCAACCCTCGCAGGCCACCGGGTCGATCGTGCACGTCTTGGCCACGAGTTCGTTGCCCGGTCCGCTCAGCGATACGGCCTCGAATCGGCAGACGCGCTCGCACTCGCCGCAGCCGATGCACTTGTCGGCGCGGATGCGCGCGAGCTTGCCGCCGCTGAAGTCGTGGCTCTCCTGCACGTCGGGCTTGAGGATCAGGTGCAGGTCCGCCGCGTCCACGTCGCAGTCGGCCAGCACGGCATTCTGTGCCAGGCTGGCGAACGCTGCAACGAGGCTCGTTTTGCCCGTTCCGCCTTTGCCGCTGATGACCACGATCTCTTTCATTCAGAGCGCCCCCAATCGCGTCGCCAGATTGCCGAACCGCTCGCTGTATTCGGGCAGCGCATCGACGATCATCCGGCCCGCCGAATACGCCTGCGCGATCCGGCGGTCGTCGGGAATCCTCACCATGATCTCGATACCTTCCGTTTCGCAGTACGCCTGTGTCTGGTCGTTGCCGATCCCGTCGCGGTTGATCGCCACAGCAAAGGGCAATCTCATCTCACGGACCAGCTCTACCGCCAGCTTCAGGTCATTGAGCCCGAACGGCGTCGGCTCGGTCACGAGCAGGACGAAGTCCACACCCTTGATCGCCGCAACCACCGGGCACGACGTCCCCGGCGGCACGTCCACGATGGCCAGCCCATCGGACTGAATGTGTCGCTTGACCGAACGAATCAGCGAGGGCGTTCGCACGTGGCCGATCTCCAGCCGTCCGGAGACGAACGCCAGCGGTCCGGCGTGGCCCGTCTCAATCTGGCCGATCCGCAGCGGCTTTCGGCCGATCGCCTCGGCCGGGCACACCAGCCAGCATCCGCCGCAACTGTGGCACAGTTGCTCGAATGTCAGGACCTTTTCGCCGATGCAGACGATGGCGCCGTACTGACAGATCTGGCCGCACCGGCCGCACCCGATGCACTTGGCGGCATCCACCTGCGGAACCTCGACGGTTACCTCCTCGCGCCTGTCGATCTGCGGCTTCAGGAAGATGTGCCCGTTCGGCTCCTCCACGTCGCAGTCGAGATACTGCGTCGGCTTGCCCGCCGCAGCGCAGACCTTCGCCAGATTCGTCGCCACGGTGGTCTTGCCCGTGCCGCCTTTGCCCGACGCCACCGCAACGATCATGGGGCCGTCTCCACCGACTCACTCTTCTCAAACTGGAACGCCCATCGGTTGTGCTCGGCCGGCCGGAAGAGGCCGCCGCCGGTCACTTGCGTCACGATTGGTGTTTCCTCAAGATGATGATCCCTCACAGAAAGCACTCCATCAGGTTTGAGCACGCGGTGGATCGTCTCCAGGAGCGCGCGAGCCGAGGCCGGGTCCGGATCGATGTGCAGGACATCGTAGAGCAGGACCATGTCCACGCTCGCCGATGGCACTTGCGAGATCTCATTGCCAAGAAGGGGACGCAGATTGTCGATCCCGCGCCGCGCGGCGCCGCGACGCACCGATTCCAGGGCCGCCGGTTGCACGTCCACTGCGTAGACCACGCCGTGGCGTCCGACGATTTGGGCGGCGGCCAGCGAAAAGCCGCCGGGCCCGCAGCCGAAATCCAGGACCGTCATCCCCGATTGTACGCCCGCGTCGGTGAGCACCTTGGCCGGTGGCCGAATCAGGTCTCGCAGGCGGATTTCGCACAGCTCCATGCGATACGTGAGCCAGTTGTGTCCATGTGTTTTCTTCACAGCTCGATCATATCGTCTTCGCCTCACTCCCCGTACCCTCGCCGCCCGCGCTGACGGGCGGTCTCTTCGTCTACCGTTGCCGTCCAACCGGCGGTGGCATCGTCCACTCGCTCGAAGCGAGGGATGTAGGGCTTGATGTCGAGCAGGGGGGTGCCGTCCAGAATGTCCACGTCGCTCAGATGGAGTGTCGCGCCTTCGATCCGAAGCAGTCGCACCAATGAAAGGCCGATCGGGTTCGGTCGCCTGGGGCTCCTCGTCGAGAAGAGCCCTCTGGGCTGGTCGTCGGTGAATGGCACCACGGTCAGCAGCGATTCGCCCGCCCGATGGAAGTGGTACAGCAGCAGAAGGTGCGAGAAGCCGTCGAGGTCCTTGAGTCCTTCGACGTACTGCGGCAGAATCTCCGCACGGCCGCTGCATCCGCGTGCGTAGACCGGCTGGATCGGCGTCTTCTCCGGCTCGTGGTGTTGGCTCCGAATGACGCCGATGGGCGCGTAGACGATGGGTGCCATCTCTGCCGTCATGTGTTCATCCCGGAATGAGATTGTACGTTGGGCCCGGTCGCCTCGGTCAGCTTGCCGGCCTTGAACTGCTCGACTGCGTCGGCTACGGTGCCCGCCACGCCCGTGTAGAGCGTGACGTTGCCCGCGCGGAGCGTGCGTTCGGCGTTCGGCCCGCAGTTACCCGTCAGCACGGCCTCTGCCCCGGCGTCGATCACGACCTTGGCGGCGCTGATCCCCGCTCCGCCGCCGGCATCGACGTTGCTGTTCTCGATGGCCTGGAATTCCATGCTCTCCGTATCGACGACGACGAAACACGCCGCCCGCCCGAATCGCGGGTCCACCTGCGAATCCATCGTCCGGCCGACTGATGTGACGGCTATCTTCATGCGTTCTCTCCAATCACGGTATGCAGCGAATTACTTCGTCTGGGCGGCAAGCTCATCGATGCGCTTCTGAATGTCGGCCAGCGTGTCCTGAAAGTAGCTCGCCTGCTGCCTGAGGCCTTCCAGTTCCTGTTCCGGCGTCGGCGCCATCGGGCCATATGCCGGATAGCCGGCCCCGACCGGCGCCCAGCCGAACCGACCGGCGCCGAATCCGAAACCTCGACCCCGGCCGCCGCGACCGCGACCGGCGCCCCAGAACCCTCGGCCTCGACCGCCCATTGGATTGGCATAGCCGGGCATCGCATACCCAGCGCAGTATCCGGCCGCTCTTCCCGTCATCGGGCCCATACCCATCGGACCTGTTCCATCTCCACCTGGCATTGTCGTGCTCCTTTCAATCAAATTACTCTCGTACCATCTTCGCGCCGCACTTCGGGCAGTCTTTGGCGGCACACGGCTCGCCCCGCACGTGGGGCACCGTCGCGCCGCAACTCGGACAGACGCAATGGCCGCCCGGCCCGGCGCCCCAGGACCCGCCCATTCGGCCGCGCCCGCCACCAGCACCTCGGCCGGTGCCCTGTCCGCCGCCTCGCGGCCCGGTCCCATCCTGTCTTGGCATGATCCGTTCCTTTCCATCTGGTGTTCAGCAGGAATACTCTCTGTACATATTATGGGCATATGCTCAAAACAAGTTCAATGGAAAACCGGGAATTTCCGAAGATTTTTCGCCTGCAGCGCCGCTTCTCTTACTCGGTGCGATCCGGCATCCGCATTGTGATGGATCGCTCGACCGCGTTGAAGACGGTGAATCGGACGGTACGGCCTTTGTTCTCTGTCGTGATGCGGTGCAGATCGTCGAGCGAATCGACGGTCTGGTCGTTTGCCTTGAGAATGACATCGCCGCGTCGGAAACCCGCTTCAGCGGGCGGGCTCGCCGGCGGGACCTCGACGAAGAGCACGCCCGTCTCGCGCCCGATGCCGGCGGCGGACTTCTCCGCCTCGCCCGTGAGGTTCTTGACCGTCGCGCCCAACCACGCGACCGGCTTGGGATCGCGGGAGCCAGCCTCCTGTGGCTGCGTCATGGCGGCGAAGGTGCGCGGCACTTGCGCGACCTCCCGGCGGAACGCCGGCTTCTGGACGCCGAACCGATCCATCGGAAAGTTCCGGAAACCGAGCTTCAGCGCGGGCGAGCCGTCCCTGACGCGATAGTCGCCACGGGCCGGATCGACGAACATCGGATCGGCGACGACCGAACGCGTATCGAACTCTTTGGCCTGCCATTGCGCGAAAGTCAGAGGCTCTCTGCCGACGCCGGTGATCCGGATCGCGCCGCTTCGCGAGTAGAACAGATTGTTGTCGAACTGCCTGGCGTACTCCGGATTGGCGCGGATGAACTGATAGGGCTCATCGCTGACGAAGATGTTCCGCGCGATCACGTCGTCGCACACCGGCATCCAGATGTGAAAGCCGCCGAACCCGTCGATGATGATGTTGTTCTCCACCGTTCGAAAGAACCCCTCGCGCAGCTTCACACCCATGCCCAGGCAGAGATTGTTGTAGATCCGGTAATTGGACGATCCATCGTCGAGATCGATCCCCCAGGAATGGCCGCCGGGGTGGGCGAAACGATTGTTGCAGATGATCGTCGTTTTGTGGTTGTCGAGCGTGGCCCGCTCCTTGGCGAACGGCTCGATATCCCGGCCGCCGTTGTACGAGGTCTTCCACCATCGGTCGCGGCCCCAACTGTTGAACGGGCCGTGGTCGCCGCTCTCGCGCACGGTGTCGAAGACGTCGTTGTGCTCGATCCGGTGGCCGCCCCAGCAGCCGTCATTGATGCAGATGGCCGCACGGGGACACTGATAGATCGTGTTGTGGCTGACCGTGATCTCCTCGCTCATGGAGAGGAACACGCCGGCGACCTGTTTGCCGATCAGGCCGAAGTTGTGCATCAGGTTGTCGTGAACGGTGCACTGGGCCGGATAGTCCTGTCTCTTCGGGCCCGGCGTCAGGTCGATCTGGTCCTGTGGCAGCGTCGTGCCGTATTCGACGGCCGGCGAGCGGACGGAATTGACATCTCCGACCAGGCAGACGGCGCTTTCGCCCAGCCGCGTAAATCGGCAGCCCGCGATGCGCACGCGACGATTGTACCGGCTGAGCAAGACGCCGTTGCCGCCCAAATCTTCGAAGTGGCAATCCTGAACCGAGCAGTCCTCAGCGCCTTCGATATGAATGGCGGCGAGGCGGGCAATCGACCAGTCGCCTCGCAGCAGGCGCTCGTACGGCTCCATGAAGACGCGCTGCGTGTGCCGAAAGTGCAGTTCCCGAAAGTGCAGGTTGCGCACGGGCTCATCCGCGGTGCCGCGAACGACCACGAGTTGTTTGAGCCCCGCGCCGATGACCTGCGCCTGTGCCAGATCGACCTCCGGCTCAGGAATCAGGTACAGCGTTCTCGTTCGCGCGTCGAAATACCATTCGCCCGGTGCGTCCAGCTCTTCGAAGAGGTTCTCGACGAACAGATAGTCCTTGTGAAATCCGCCGCGAAAGACGGGGTCGAACCCGCCGCCCCGATTCTCCTGCCAGCCGCCCTTGAACTGAATCGCACCGTCGTCATCGACACGAACGATCCCATAGTGCTTGCTGCCCCACATCGCCTCATGCAGAGCGTGCATGTACCCTCCCTCGGGCCGTCTCCAAGTCCTGGCTCGTTCGGGACTGATGGCGTCGCTGCTGGTGCCGCCGAAGAACTTCGCATGGGGATCGTAGTTGGGATACCGGGCCGGATGCTGCCGTCGGCCGTCGACGAACAGTTGATCGATCTTCTCGATTCGACTGGGGACCTTCGCCGAGACGATGCCATCCTTGTATGGCTGCCAGTCCAGTTCCAGCGAAAAACCCCCGCTGAGCACAACCTCTTCGCCCGGATACGCCCGGTACTCGATCCTCGTATCGCTGTCGCCCGAATCGGCGGCGGTGAACACCACCGGCTCGCTCAGGTAGTAGTCTCCGCCTCGCAGAAAGACCGTGATCCGCTCGACGTCTGGGCTGCGTGCCTGGCGCGCCGCATCCCGCGCCCGCGCCAGCGATGCAAACGGCCTGTCGATCGAACCATCGGCAGCGTCATTGCCTCCGGGAGCCACATAGAAGGCAGCCGTATCGCCACCGGCGAGCGAAGAAACCACGGCCAGGAGAATCCACAGCACCACACCCACCGAACGTATCATATCGATCCTTTCCATCTGCTGCTGAATGACGAACATGCCCGTCCATTTGACAACGAACCGAGCCGCAAAGCAATCTCGCTCTGACGCTTCTTGCTTGGTCGCGCCCGATGCGCCATAATGGCGCCGAGCCAATGGCCTGCGAACCACTGTCAAGGAGTGCCGCACGATGACACACGACTCGCTGACCCGCCGTGACTTTCTCAAGGCTACGGGCTGCGTCGCGGCTATGGGTTTCCTACCTGGATGTCGCCATCCGGCTGCTACTGCACCCAAGTCGAATCGCCCGAATATCGTGGTCATCCTCGCCGACGATCTGGGGCATGGCGATCCGGGCTGCTATAACGCCCAATCGAAGATCCCAACGCCGCACATGGATCGGCTGGCAGCCGAGGGGATTCGCTTCACCGATGCGCACTCGCCGTCGGCGGTCTGCACGCCCACGCGATACGGTCTTCTGACCGGGCGCTACTGCTGGCGGTCGCCGCTCAAGAGCGGTGTGCTGTGGGGCTACAGCAAGCCGCTGATCGAAACCGACCGGCTCACCCTCGCCTCGATGCTCAAACGGCACGGCTACCACACCGGCTGCGTCGGCAAGTGGCATCTGGGCCTTGGCTGGGTCACGAACGACCGCGAGACGGCCAAGGCCGACAACGTCGATTGGAACCGGCCGGTGACGCATGGACCGCAATCACGTGGATTCGACTACAGTTTCATCCTTCCCGCCTCGCTCGATATGGACCCCTACTGCTGGCTGGAAAACGGCCGGGTCGTCGAGGCGCCGACCGACCACACCCCCGCCAGCCAGCGCCGCTGGGACGGGGGCGGCGGCTACTGGCGAGCCGGACCGATCGCGCCTTCATTCGATTTTACCGGCGTGCTGCCCACCATCACGAACAAAGCTGTCGAATTCGTGAAGCGACAAGAAAGAGACAGCCCGTTCTTTCTCTATGTCCCATTGACGGCGCCGCACACGCCCTGGATGCCGACGGACGAGTTTCGCGGCGCCACCGAAGTCGACTGGTACGGTGACTTCGTCGCGCAGACGGACGCCTCCATCGGGCGGATCGTCAAGGCGCTGGACGATGCCGGCTTGCGCGACGAGACGCTGGTGATCGTCACGTCCGACAACGGCTCGCACTGGCCCGTTGCGCAGATTGAGAGGTTCGGCCACCGCGCCAACGGCGATTGGCGCGGGCAGAAGGCGGACATCCACGAAGGCGGCCACCGCGTCCCGTTCGTGTGCCGCTGGCCGGAACGCATCGAGCCCGGCTCCCGCAGCGACCAAACGATCTGCCTGACCGACCTGATGGCGACCCTTGCGGCTATCGTGGGCGATACATTGCCCGCCAGCGCCGGGCCCGACAGCTATAATATCCTGCCGGCCATGCTGCGCCCGAACTTGGCCGAGCCGATCCGCGAAGCGGCCGTCCATCATTCCCTGCACGGTATGTTCGCCATCCGCCAGGGTCCGTGGAAGCTGATCGAGGGCCTCGGCTCGGGCGGCTTCACCGCCCCGCAGAAGATTGAGCCCAAGCCGGGCGAACCCGCCGGACAGCTCTATGACCTTGACAACGATCCCGGCGAGCAGAACAACCTCTGGTCCCAACGGCCGGAGATCGTGACACATCTGGCCGCTCTGCTCGAACGCTACAGGCAGCAGGGCCACAGCCGACCCGCAACTCCGGAGGTACGCACATGAACCGACGTGATTTCATCAAGACCATCGGCCTGGCCTGTGCGGGCTTGACCGTACCAGCCCATCGGCGTCTCCTGGCCAACACGGGCGGTGCGTCCGGGCGGCGGCGACCCAACTTCGTCGTCATCTTCTGTGACGACCTGGGCTATGGCGACCTGGGGTGTTTTGGCCATCCGACGATTCGCACGCCCCATCTCGATCGCATGGCGACGGAGGGCCAGAGGTGGACGAACTTCTACGTCGGCGCCTCGGTCTGCACGCCCAGCAGGGCGGCGCTGCTTACCGGCCGCCTGCCGATCCGCAGCGGGATGTGCAGCAACGTCCGGCGGGTGCTCTTCCCGGACTCGGCGGGCGGACTGCCTCAGAGCGAAGTCACCATCGCCCGCGCGCTCAAGCCGCAGGGCTATGCGACCGCATGTATCGGCAAGTGGCACTTGGGCCATCTGCCGCAGTACCTGCCCACCAGCCACGGGTTCGACTCGTACTATGGGATTCCATACAGCAACGACATGGACCGCGTCGCCGGCGAGGGACGTCAGGCGTTCTGGGACCCGAAGATCGAGTATTGGAACGTGCCGCTGATGCGAGACGAAGAGATCATCGAGCGACCCGCCGACCAGAATACCATCACGAAACGCTATGCGGATGAGGCCGTGCGATTCATCGAGAAGAAGAAGGACGAGCCGTTCTTCCTCTACTTGGCGCACAATCTGCCGCATGTGCCGCTCTTCACTTCAGACGAGTTTCGAGACACGAGCCGTCGCGGCCTGTACGGCGACGTCGTCGAGGAGATTGACGCCGGCGTCGGTCGCATTCTCGATACGCTCAAGAAGCACAACCTGGCCGAGAACACATTCGTCGTCTTCACATCCGACAACGGCCCCTGGCTGCCGTTCAACGACCACGGCGGTTCGGCCGGCCTGCTGCGCGAGGGCAAAGGCTGCACCTATGAAGGCGGAATGCGCGTGCCAACGGTCTGCTGGTGGCCGGGCCGGATCAAGCCCGGCGTGGTTCTCGATATGGGTGCGACGATGGACCTCTACACGACAATCCTCAAGCTGGCCGGAGCCGAGGCGCCGTCCGACCGCCTCGTCGATGGTCTCGACCTCACGCCCGCCCTGTTCGGCACCGGTCCCAGTCCGCGCAATACGATGTTCTACTATCGCGGGACCGAGCTGTTCGCCGTACGCAAGGGCCCGTACAAGGCCCACTTCATCACCCAGTCAGGCTATCGCGGCGACAAACCCGTCAAGCACGACCCGCCCGTCCTCTACCATCTCGAACACGACCCGTCGGAGAAGTACGACGTCGCCAAAGACCATCCCGACGTCATCGCCGACATCCTCAAGGAAGTCGAACACCACCGCGCCACCCTCACCGGCGCCGAGGACCAGCTCGCCAAACGCATCCAGATAGGCTGAGTGGAACAAGACGACACCCGCAATCGCCACTGCAGGTTGCCAAAGGGGACGGCGGTCGGTATGATGGGTCGGATGTCGAAGAAGGGTAAAACGGGGTTTGACAATCCGGCGGCGGTCAACAAGAAGGCGTACCGCGATTTCGAGCTGGTCGAGAAGTTCGAGGCCGGACTGGCGCTGTACGGCAGCGAGGTCAAGTCGCTGCGCGGTGCGGCGGCCGACCTGAGCGGATCGTATGCCCGCCTGGAGAAGGGCGAATGCTGGCTCGTCGGGGCCAAGATCGCGCCGTACGCGATGGCCCGCGACGGCGGCCACGACCCGACGCGAAAGCGGAAGCTCCTGCTGCACAAGGCCGAGCTGCACCGCATCTCGGTCAAGCTCGAGCAGCGGGGCTTCACGCTGGTGCCTCTTCGCATGTACTTTGGCGGTAGAGGATTAGCGAAGGTCGAGCTGGCGCTGGCCCGGGGCAAGCGGCAGTACGACAAGCGAGCGACCATCGCCGAACGCAGCCAGAGGCGCGACCTCGATCGCGACATGAAGAAGTATCGAAGACGATAAGAGACGAACGAATCGCAAGAGAGGTTTCCACGATGACCGACGAGAAGAAACTCATCATCGACGAGGATTGGAAGAAGCAGGCCCAGCAGGAAAAGGAGGTCTTGGCCGCCAAGGAAGAGCAGGAGAAGGCCAAGATGGAGGGGGCGGACGAGGCTCCGAGGCGGTCCGGCCCGTTGCCCGAGGGCGACCTGATGGCGCTGGTCAATATGCTGACGACGCAGGCGCTGTTCGCGATGGGCGTGCTGCGGGTCGAGGGCCAGGACGACAGGGAGCCGGACCTCGAGATGGCGCGGTACAATATCGATATGCTCGAGGCACTGGAGGCAAAGACCAAGGGCAATCTGACCGACCACGAGGCGCAGATGCTCAAGAACACGCTGAGCGAGCTGCGTATGGGCTTCGTCCAGATCGCCGAGCATGGCGCGCCTGAGCCTCAGTAGGTCGGACACAGACGATCTTCCCTTGACGAGAAACGAGTGCATTGGCCAACATCTTAGACCAGATCGTTGCCGACAAGCGCCGGGAGGTGCGGGAGAGGCAGTCGCATGTGAGTCTTGACGCGCTCAAGGCGCGGATCGTCGATCTGCCGAGGTGCCGCAACTTCTACAAAGCGGTCACCAAACCGAACCGGCGCGGGCTCAATGTGATCGCCGAGGTCAAGAAGGCGTCGCCGTCGGCCGGACTGATACGCGCCGACTTCGATCCGGTGGCGATCGCGCGGACCTACGAACGGTGCGGCGCCGATGCGATCAGCGTCTTGACTGACGAGAAGTACTTCCAGGGCCGGCTTGAATACGTCGAGCAGGTCAAGCAGGCGGTCGATGTGCCGGTGTTGCGGAAGGACTTCATCGTCGATCTCTGGCAGGTGTACGAGTCGCGCGCCGCCGGCGCCGACGCGATCCTGCTGATCGCCGACGCCTTGCCGCCAGGCGAGTTGATGGATCTGATGATTGCGGCGACGGAGTTGACGCTGACTGTCCTCGTTGAGGTCCATCAGATCGACGCGCTGCTGAGCGTCCGAAGCCTGATCGGCTTCCCGGAACACGGCTACAGCGTGCTTGGTATCAACAACCGCGATTTGACGACCATGACGGTCGATCTCAACACAACCAGTCGGCTCAAGGACATGCTCGACGACGATGTGCCCATCGTCGCCGAGAGCGGCGTGCGGACGCGAGGCGACGTCGAGAGACTCATCGGCGTCGGCGTTCGGGCCATCCTGATCGGTCAGACCCTCTGCGAGCATCCTGACATCTCCGGGAAATTCTCTGAGCTGTTCGGCTGATCGCCGCGCGTCGTAGCGAGCGGCAAAGGCGGGGTCAGAAGACGAGCAGGCCGACGAGCCCGGCGGCGACAATGACGATGAGAGGGTGAATTCGACGGTCGAATGCCACCAGCGCCAAGAACGCCGCTACGGCGATCCCCAACTCCGGCGCTGCCGCGATAACGCCTCGTCCATAGGACCAGACGGCGAAGAGAAGCAGGCTCAGAACGCCCGTGTGCATCCCGGTGCGGAAACGCGCGAGGGATTCGCTCGAACGAACACGGCCGACGATGTGCGACAGCACGAAGAGGATCGTGATGGAAGGCAGAACGACGGCTGTTGTGGCTACAACGGCTCCGCCGATCCCTGCGACGCGGTATCCGACGAAGGTGGCGGCGTTGATGGCGATCGGGCCCGGGGTCATCTGCGCGATCGCCACGATCCTGCCCATCTCCGGTTGGGACAGCCAGTCGTGATTCTCGGTGATCTCGTGCTGGATCAGAGGGACTGTCACCAGACCTCCCCCGTACGCGCCGATTCCAATGAGGCAGAAGCTCACAAACAGCGACGACAACGTTTGGCTCATGCGTCTCCTTCCTGCTTGGCGCTGGTGACCTGCCCCTGCGAGCGGAGCCCGCTGCCTTGCGATTGCTCGCTGTCGTTGATGCCCACCGAACCGTTGGGCTCCTGAAGGAAATAGCTCAGTCCGGCGGCCGTGACCACGGCCCAGATCGGGTGAAGACCCGACAGCACGACGGTCAGTCCGACGGCGCAGGCCAGGCCGGTGCGCCAGTTCCGCCGCACCCTCCGGGCAAACGTGTACGTGGCGAAGGCGATCTGGCCGCTGACGGCAACGGCACACCCTTTCAGGAACGCCGCCACCGTCGGATGATCGAAATAGGGCAACGCAAACCCGACGATCAGGAGGATCACGAAGAACGACGGACAGATCGTCCCCAGAACGGCCGCGCCCGCCCCCGGAAGCCCGCCGAAGCGCTGCCCCTGGAGAAAGGCAAGATTCACCGCGATCACTCCCGGAACAGCCGTCGCAGTGGACATGGCCGAGAGGAAGTCGTCCTCGCTGAGCCACTGACGCTTGAGCACGAGCTCATATCGCATCACGGCCGCCATCGCCACGCCGCCCCCAAAGGTCATCAACCCGATGCGAAAGAAGGTCCAGAAGAGATTGGCCAACGAGATCCGCTGTGCCCCAGTACACATCACAAACTCCAAACCTGCCCGGATGACCAGGCCAATGCGTTGTCCTGGCCCTGTGTTCTTCGTGCAAACGTAACCGACGTATTTCCATGCACTTGCATTCCAGCAATCGCCCTATCATCAGGAAGGCGCATCGAATTTGCAAGAAATCTCTTGCACGGGAACACGACGTATCGCTATACTCATGTATTCCTATTGATATGCTCGATATGCTCAGATGGGCAGGAAACGAAGATGAAGGCACAATCGCTGGTTTCGAAGAAGTGTGAGTATGGGCTGAGAGCCGTCTTCGAGCTCGCTCGAAACGCCAGCGCAGGCCCTATGAAGATCCAGGAGATTGCGTCAGCCCAAGGAATCCCGTCTCGCTTTCTGGAGGCCATTCTGGTGGAATTGAAGAACGCCGGCTTCGTCGTTTCCAAGCGAGGCAGCCGTGGTGGATACAGCCTGTCGCGCGACGCCGGCCATATCCATGTCGGTGAAGTCATTTGCCTGTTTGAAGGGCGTTTGGGCGATCCGGAGAGCCACCGTGGCCCGGCCGCCGACCATGTGGGCGATGTTGCCTTTTCGCACTTGTGGAAACGAGCGGAGGCGGCCATCTGCGAGATCTACGATCAGACGACGTTACGCGACCTGGTCGAAGAGGAGACCGCGTGCAGGTGTGCCGACGCGATGAATTTCGTGATTTGAAGGGCAATAGTGTTTTTTTGCCCACAAGGCATAGTAATTCAATAGGAATACATGAGTAGGGATTGAAGGATGGAGACGCGTTCAAGGAGCATTCTCAAGGCAGTGACCTGGCGGGCGGGTGGGACGGTGATGACCTGTGTTGTGGCATGGGTGCTCACAGGCAACCTGGACCTGGCCGCACGGATCGGACTGCTGGACACCGCCGTGAAGATCGGGGCCTTCTATTTCCACGAGCGGCTGTGGAACCACCTCCGTTTCGGCAGGGCAGAACCGCCGGAATACCAGATATAGCGAAACCAGACGATGAAAGGAGACCGCTACAATGTTGGAAGATGTGATGGTTGAGGATGTAGTGGAACTGGTGGCGAATTTGAACTTCGCCGAAAAGGTCGAGCGATCCCGGCAGTTGATCCGCCTGGCTCTGGAAGACTATGGCAGCGGCCTCGTCGTGGCGAACAGCCTCGGCAAAGACTCGGTCGCCGTCTGGCATCTGGCCAAGAGCGTCAGTGCGGAGATCCCCGGCTTCATCGTGACGACCCGCTATAAACCGCCGGAGACCGTGCAGTTCATGCGCGAGGAAGTTGCGAGGTATCCGGAGCTGCGGGTCTTTCGAAACGACGCGGAGATTCCAGACAACCTCCACCAGACGGATCCGGACCGCTGCTGCGACCTGCTGAAGGTCGAGCCCACGCGCCGGGCCATCGAACAGATGAACGTCACCTGCTGGGTCACGGGCCTGCGATGCACCGAGGGCCGCACCCGCACGGATTTCAAAGAAGTCGAGGAACGAGACCCCGGGCTGATCAAGCTCAATCCGATCCTGATCTGGCACGAGCGGGAGGTCTGGCAGTACCTGGCCCTCCATCAGGTGCCCGTCAATCCGCTCTACGCCCAAGGCTATCGTTCGCTGGGCTGCGCCCCCTGCACGAAGATCACGCTGGGCGCCGACGAACGGGCCGGCCGGTGGATCGGAACCAGCAAGTGCGGCGGTGAATGCGGCATTCACACGCGCCCGCTGAAGGCCGTCGCACAAGGAAGATGATGTTATGAAGAAGGAGCGGCAGCCGAATGTGTCGCCGGCATCCGGGGAGGGAACACCCCTCCCCGGTCGGGTGCTTGGCGTCTATCCACAGAAGCAGGCCGGCTTGTACATGCAAAGGGTCAAGGTTCTCGGAGGACGGATCAACTGGCCTCAATGGCGAAGGATCGCCGAGCTGGCCGAGACCTGCTGCGACGGCTTTCCCTTGCATTTGACGACCCGCCAGGACCTCGAACTGCACAACATTCGGCGCCAGGATGTCGCGACAGTGCAGCAGCGTCTGGCGGAAGTCGGACTAACTGTGTTCGGCGCCTGTGGCGACTCGGTTCGCAACGTCACCGTCTGCCCCGGCTGTGAGTTCTGCCCCGGCGGCCTCGACGTGATGCCCTTGGCCCAACTGGTGCGTCAAGCCGTCGACCAGGAGCCGGTTGTCTTCACGCTGCCGCGGAAATTCAAGATCAGTTTCTCGGGCTGTCCGAAGGCTTGCGCCAAGCCCTGGCTGAACGATTTGGGTTTCATCGGACAGCCCGGCGGGCGATTCATCGTCATCGGGGCCGGCTCGCTCGGCGCCAAACCTGCTCTTGGCATCGAACTCTATCGCGACATGTCCGCCGGCGACGTTCTGCCTCTGTGTGTTGCGGCTGTCGAGATGTTCGAGAAGCACGGGGACCGGCAGAACAGGCGTCGCGCGCGCTTTCGCCACGTTCGAGAGAGGCTCGGCGACGACGTCTTCAGGGAGGAATTGGAGCGCCGTTTCGAGCAGGTCAGGGTGCGTCGGTCCTGGCCTGGCATCACCTGCGGTACCGGTCAGAGCGAAGTGCAGCTACAGTGCCGGCTTCAGTCGCCCGACGGCAACGTCACCCCCGCGCAAGCGGTGCGATTGGCCGATGTGGCCGAGCGGCACGAGGCAACCGTGCGGATCGATCTGGAGCATGGACTTGTCCTGTACGGTCCGAAGCCCGTGCCGTTGCCGACGGACCTGGCGGCTTGGGCAAGCGGTCCGACGATTGTCGCCTGTCCCGGATCGAGAACATGCCCCAGAGGCCTGACGGACTGCTGGGCTACGGCCGCAAAGATACGAGAGCGCTTGGCGACGGAGAAGCTCTCGGGCGTTCGCATCAGCATCTCCGGCTGCCCCAACGGCTGCGCTCACAGCGCAGCGGCATCCATCGGTCTCGTGGGGATGCTGCGCAAGATCGATGGGACGGTCGCGCCCCACTACCAGGTGCTCGCCGGAGGAGGCAACGGCACAAACGGCACACTGGCCACCCGGCAGGACGTGCAGCGTGCCGAGGATATTGCGGCTGTGATCGAAACACTGCTCTGATGAACAGCTACCCACCAGTGCGTATCAGTCCTTCTGGCCCTTCTGGATCCTGGCCCAGGTGTCGCGGAGGCCGACGGTGCGGTTGAAGACGAGCGTGTCGGGCGTGCTGTCCGGATCGACGCAGAAGTAGCCGAGCCGCTCGAACTGGAAGCGGTCCAGCGCCTTGGCCTCGGCCAGGGCCGGCTCGACGTAGCAGTCGGTCAGAATCTCCAGCGAATCCGGATTCAAACTGGCGGTGAAGTCCTGCCCTTCTTCGACGTCGTCGGGATTTTCCTTGGTGAAGAGGTTGTCGTAGAGTCGCACTTCGGCTCTGCGCGCGTGGGGGGCCGAGACCCAGTGCAGCGTCGCCTTGACCTTGCGTCCGTCGGGGGCGTCGCCGCCGCGGGTCGCGGGGTCATAGGTGCAGTGCAGCTCGACGACGTTGCCTTGGGCGTCCTTGACGACGCTGGTGCAGGTGATGAAGTACGCGTAGCGCAGGCGCACCTCGCGGCCGGGGGCGAGCCGGAAGAACTTCTTCGGCGGCTCCTCCATGAAGTCTTCCCGCTCGATGTACAGTTCACGCGAGAACGGCACTTTCCGCGTGCCCGCCGACGGGTCTTCGGGGTTGTTGATCGCCTCCAGCTCCTCGACCTGATCGGCCGGATAGTTGTCGATCACGATCTTCAGTGGTTGCAGCACAGCCATTACACGGGCCGACGTCTTGTTCAGATCCTCGCGCAGGCAGTGCTCCAACAGGGCGATCTCCACGGTGCTGTTGAACTTGTTGACGCCGATCAGCTTGCAGAAATTGCGGATCGCCTCGGGCGAGAAGCCGCGACGGCGCATGCCGCAGATCGTGGGCATGCGCGGATCGTCCCAGCCGCTGACGAACTTCTCCTTGACCAGCCGAAGCAGCTTACGCTTGCTCATCACCGTGTACGTCAGGTTCAGGCGGGCGAATTCGATCTGCTGCGGATGGTGGATCTTCCTGCCCCACGGGCCGGAACCGTCGTCGGTGCGGCCCTCGTTGACCGCGTCGATGAACCAGTCGTACAGCGGGCGGTGGTTCTCGAATTCGAGCGTGCAGATCGAGTGCGTAATGCCCTCGATCGAGTCCTCGAACCCGTGAGCCCAGTCGTACATCGGATAGATGCACCAGCGGTCGCCCTGGCGATGATGGCGCTCGTGGACGATCCGATACATGATCGGGTCGCGCATGTTCAGATTGGGGTGGGCCATGTCGATCCTGGCCCGGAGCGTCTTGGACCCATCGGGGAACTCGCCTTTGGCCATTCGCTCGAAGAGTTCGAGGTTCTCGTCGACCGAGCGGCTGCGATAGGGGCTGTCCTTGCCGGGCCGGGTCAGCGTGCCGCGATACTCGCGGGTCTCTTCAGCGGCCAGGTCGCAGACGTAGGCCTTGCCCTTCTTGATCAACTCGACGGCCCATTCGTACATCTGCTGGAAGTAGTCGGAGCCGTAGAACAGGCGGTCCTCCCAATCGGCGCCGAGCCAGCGGACGTCGGCGATGATCGAATCGACGTACTCCTGCTCTTCTTTCTCAGGGTTCGTATCGTCGAACCGCAGGTTGAACCTGCCGCCGAACTCCGCGGCGATCCCGTAGTTGAGGTTGATGCTCTTGGCGTGCCCGATGTGCAGGTAGCCGTTCGGCTCCGGCGGGAACCGCGTGCACACCGCCCCGTCCCATTTGCCCGTCTCCACATCGTCGGCCACGATCTGCCGAATGAAATCCAGCTTGCGTTCGCTGTTCTGGCCCTTGCCGGCCTGGTCTCTCTGCTGCGACACATCTTTGTCGTTCGTCATAATGCCAGTCACTCAAAGCCTTTGAGACAACGCGGTGTACTGCGCGAACTGCGCAGAAGTCGGTTCGATCGGTTCGCTCTGCCGGGGGTTGCTCGATTGAACCGGCCGTTATCTTACACGCTCGCCCCCTTCTTTGTCCAGCCCCCGGCGAACGGATCGAACTTGTCCCCGATGCGGATCCCGATCCCGACGTGTAGGAACTCTGATGCTGAGATGGTATCGCCCTTGCCCTTTGGGGCCGGCTCGCGGATAATGGTGACGATCGCAGCCCCATCCCGACGTACATCGCAAACGGGATGAATCATCATTGGGCCCTACGGGAGAACGGATATGGACAGGGACGAAATGGTTCGCAAGTCGCCGAGCCGACTCATCGTGTGTATCCTGGCGGTGGGGCTGGCCGGCTGTGCGGCCGACAAGGAGGTGACAGGGACCGTGGAAGGGGACGGCATGATCGTGGATCGTCTGGCGAATGCGGCCAACTACTGTGACATGCACGCGGCGTTCGAGCAGGCCTTCGCGTTCCTGCGGCGCGCCGACTTGGCGGACTTGCCCGATGGCCGTCACGAGATCGACGGCGACCGCCTGTTCTGCCTGATCAGCAGGGGTCCGGGCCGCCGCCGGGACGAAGCTCCGCTGGAGGCGCACCGCAGGTACATCGACATTCAATACGTCATCGACGGCGCCGACGAGATGGGATGGAAGCCCACCGCCGCCTGTGCGGTTTCCTCCGTGCCCTACGATCCTGAGAAGGACATCGACTTCTTCAAGGATGCGCCGGATCGTTGGATCGTGGTTCCGGCCGGCTCATTTGCCGTGTTCTTTCCACGGGATGCCCATGCTCCCCTGGTCGGCGCAGGACATATCCATAAGGCCGTGCTCAAGATCGCCGTCGAACCCCGCAGCGCAGGTCTGTGAGCGGCGCTGTCACCAATTCCTATTTGTTGCAGGGAGATGGGTCTTGACTCTGCCTTGCTGTACCTCGACGAGTTTTCTCAGCCGGCGCGAGGCGGTATCGAAGGCGTCCCGGATGACGACGTCGAGAGGATCGTGCGTGTTGCCGCGCCCGGGCTCGTTCTTGACCACCACCTCATGTCCCGGTGGGACGGTCATGTCGATTCGCACGCGGTAGGGATTGCCGACCTCCGGCCGTTTCTGTGGCCTTTCCACGACCACGCGACAGCTCGACAGATGGTCGCAGACCCGTTCGAGCTTATCGGTCTTCTCGCGGATCAACTGCTCAATTGCGACGGTGTGAGGGATACTCTTGAACGAAACCTGTAATGGAACCTGCATCCCAAACCTCCAGAACTAACCCCGGATTGGAAACGTACGTGCAATACCGTTGTTCCATTGCCCGTCTACACTACGCCGGTCGGGTGCCTTTGTGCGGTGGGAAGCCGCCGGAATATCGGCCTCCGCCACCGTGGCGGACTCAAACAACCGTGAACGAATGACAGGAGAATGGTGAATGCAGTCAAGACGAATGGTTTGCTGTGCATTGTCACTGGTGCTGGTTTCGACGCTGTGCCTGGCGGATGACTGGCCGCAATGGCGGGGGGCCAATCACGACGGTGTCTCCTCGGAGACCGGATTGTTGGCCGATTGGCCTGACGGCGGACCGGCCCTGCTGTGGAGGGCCACGGGGCTCGGAGAGGGGTACTCGAGCGTCTCGGTTGTGGGCGACCGAATCTTCACCACGGGCGACAAGAACCGCACCTGTTACGTCCACGGCCTGAATCGGGCTGATGGAACGATGCTGTGGAGCACGGCCATCGGCCGGGCCGGGGCGCCGGGCTGGGGCAACTTCGCCGGACCGCGCGGCACACCCACCGTCGATGGCGACCTGCTGTACGTCATGGGCCAATACGGCGAGCTGGTCTGTCTGCGGACCGCCGACGGCGCCAAGGTCTGGGAAAGGCACATGGTCAAGGATTTCGGCGGCAAGCTGCCCGAGTGGGGTTATAGCGAATCGGTGCTGGTGGACGGCGACCAGGTGGTGTGCACGCCCGGCGGGTCCAAGGGGACGGTTGTCGCCCTTGACAAGCGGACGGGGAAACTCCTTTGGCAGACGCGGGGTTTCACCGATCCGGCCCACTATTCCTCGCTCGTCTGCGCCGAGATCGCCGGCGTCAGGCAGTACGTCCAACTGACCGCCGAGAATGTTGCCGGGGTCGCTGTGAACGGCGAGTTGTTGTGGCGGGCCGAGCGGAGGGGCCGGACCGCGGTGGTTCCCACGCCCATCGTCAAGGGCAACCACGTGTACGTCACGAGTGGCTACGGTGTTGGATGCAACCTCTTCGAGATTTCGCGCGCCGGCGACACATTCCAGGCCAGGCAGGTCTATGCCGAGCGGAGCATGGCCAATCATCACGGCGGGGCGGTGCGGGTCGGCGATGATGTGTACGGTTACTGTGACGCGCGGGGCTGGGTCTGCCAGGAGATGTCCACCGGCGAGTTGAAGTGGGCCGAGAAGCGGCAGATCGGCAAAGGCTCGCTGGTCTATGCCGATGGTCGCCTCTACCTTCGCGCGGAGGACGACGGGATCGTCGGATTGATCGAGGCGACGCCCGACGGCTACCGGGAGACCGGGCGCTTCGTGCAGCCGGGCTTCGGAAAGCCCAAGACCTGGCCGCATCCCGTGGTGGCCGGAAAGAACCTCTACCTACGCGATCAGGACATCCTGCTCTGCTACGACGTGCAGGCCCGGTGACCCACATCGGCCGCAGGGACCATAAGCACGTCCTTTTGTCGATACGACAAGCCGTACTTAAGCGATCTCAACCACGCCCTGATCTGCGGGCTCCGCATTCGGCGCGGCTTCCTTTGCCACGTCATCACGGAAGAATAGCCAGAACGCCACGAGCAGGATGGCGGACATCACGGAGATAATGGCCCAGATGGGGTTCCAGTTTGTGACCCGAATGGCCTCCTCTGCGGTCGCTTCGATGGTGTAGATGTCGATGAGTTTGACGTTGAAGAAGGTTCCAACGAGCTGGCCGATCCCAAAACAGATCAGCGCGATCAGCCCCTGCGCCTGGGCCCGCAGCTCGGGCGGGGCCTTCTTGTCGGCGTACACCTGGCCGCCGACGAAGAAGAACCCGAAGATCACGCCGTGTACGAGGATCGCAGCGTAGTACAGCGACGGCAATTGGAACACGCCGCCGCCCCAGAAGGCGACGTAGCGGACCAGCAGGGCGGCCAGACCCACGAGCATGGCCCATTTGGGCCCGTAGCGCGCCAACGCCACCGGCACCAGGAGCATGACGAACATCTCGACGAATTGCCCGAGGTTCATCGTCGCCGTCACCTGCTCGAAGCCCTGGCTGGCGAAGAACTGCGAGCCGAGCGAGAAGTACATGGTAAACGGCAGCATCACGAGCATGGACAAGAAGATGAAGATCGCGAAGTTGCGGTCCTTCAGGAGGCCCAAGGCCCGCAGGCCGAGCACGTCAACGATCGAAGCGGGTTGGCCCTTGGCCGGCGGAGGGGTGTTGGGCAGCGTCATGTTGAGCAGGGCCGCGGCCAGGGCGGTGCCGGCTCCGCAGTACAACGGGATCGCCGTGCCGTCGATCGAGGCGCTCCCGAACAGCCGGACGGCGGCCAGGCTGAACACTGCCGACGCCACCCAGCCGATCGAGCCGAACACGCGGATCTGCGGGAATTTCTCCGAGGGGGCGTTGGCCATCGCGACCGCGTTGGTCAGGCTCCACGTGGGCATGTAGCAGAACATCCCCAACAGCAGGAAGACGAACAGGGCCACGGGACTGGACTGCATGGCCGCCAGGAAGAACAGGACCGCGCAACCGAGGTTCAAGGCCATCAGCACCTTCTGACTGGCGAAGTGGCGATCCGCGATCATGCAGAACAGCGGCGCCACCAGACATCCCAGCGGCATGCTGCTCAGGATCAGGGCCTTCAGCGTACCCGTAACGCCGATGTTGTCGAGGTAGGCCGCCAGAGGCACGAACCAGACCGCAAACATCATATACTGGAGAAACATCATGGCGCTCAGACGGACTCGAACGTTCATCGGCATGCTTTCCATTTGAACCCTTTCTCAGAACAAAACGTTTTCTTCGCAGCTTTCAGCCATGAGGATTATACGGTGCCGGTCCGATGGTGCCGAGCCTTTCTTTCGAACGATTCTGGAGCCGCCGTTCTTGCTCGGCGCAAACTGGGATTGAGGTGGTTGCGGCGGTGAGTCAGGCCGCTATAATCGCCGAAGGCCGAGCGAGCGTCCCCGCTCGCCGCGTTGTGCGAGGACATCGACCAGACGATCGAAGGGGCAGAAGAATGACGACACAGCCTTTGGCTGTCAAGCGGTCGCCCGTGCGATTGACGGCCGACGCGAGTTTGACGATCACACGGTTGTTCTGGCCCGGACCCGACCGGGCCGCAAACGTGATCGACCGCGTCAGTGCGCTGGACGACGGGCAGGTCCGCCGACTGCTGGACGCGACGCGAGGGGAGTTCGCCCATCTGCACAACGGGATCGAGAACATCTTCCTGGCCCACTACGAGCAGGCGGCCAAACGGGTCGAGATGCCCATCAGCGCCACGCACGAGCGGAAGCTCTACATCGGCGCCTGTTTCACGCTGGAGTACGCCTTCGCTTCGGCGGCCATGTTCAATCCGTCCATGACGCCCGCCATCGATCAGAGCGGACTCGAGCCGGGATCGCTTCGTTTCGTGATGAGCCTGAGGGCCGTGGGCGAGGGACATCTCAGCTCCATCGTGTTCCGGCGGGGGGTTGTCAAGGCCAACGGCGAGATCGTGATGGAGCCGCCCGGGCCATACCACGAGCCGCTGCGCCGGGCCGAATACGAGCGGTTCAGCAAAGCGAAATTCCGTGTCAAGCTCGCCGAACTGGGCGTGCGCGATGCGATTATGGAGGTGGTCCTGCGCCGGCTGGGCGAGCGGTTCACCGCCGAGGATTTGCGCGAGGCCATCAACGGCCCCCAGGCCCTGATCGACGGTCTGCTGCGTTCCGACAGCGAGTCGGCCGGCTTCGAATGGCTGGCCGGCTGCGATTATGACATAGAGGCTAGTCCGGAAGGCAGCATCACCGAGGTCGTCCTCTTCCCGATTTGCGAGGCCGAGAGCCAGGGCATGGAGGACATGCGGATCGTTCGCTTCAGCGACGATGACGGCTCCGTTCGCTACTACGGGACCTATACCGCCTATAACGGGCGCCAGACCCTCCCGCAAATCGTCGAGATGCCCGAACTGAACGTGGCCCGCGTGCGAACCTTGCACGGCCGCTGCGCCCGCAACAAGGGTCTGGCCCTGTTCCCGCGCAAGGTTGGCGGTCACTACATGATGAGCGGGCGGATCGACGGCGAGAACCTGTTCATCCTTACATCGGACAGCGTCCACGTCTGGGATGAGGCGGTCAAGGTTCAGGAGCCGCAGTTCCCTTGGGAGGTCATCCAGGTCGGCAATTGCGGCTCGCCCATCGAGACCGACGCCGGCTGGCTGCTGCTGACGCACGGCGTCGGCCCGATGCGTCGCTACTGCATCGGTGCGACGCTGCTGGACCGTGACGATCCGACGAAGCTTCTCGGCCGGCTGGCCGAGCCGTTGCTGATGCCTACGGCCGAGGAACGCAAGGGCTACGTTCCGAATGTGGTTTACTCCTGCGGCGGACTGGTGCACAATGGACTGCTTGTGATCCCCTATGGGATCAGCGACGCGGCCACCGGCTTCGCCACCGTCAGTCTCGACGACCTCCTCGCCCGTCTGGTCTGAAGGGCTTGCAGGGGCAGGCCCCCGTGCCTGCCCGAATTCCAATGGGCATCGGGATCGGACAACGACATCGGGAAATCGGGCAACCACGGGGGGTTGCCCCTACGAATGGTGTGCGATGAAATCGGATGTGGGTAGTCTGGCTCGGCCGCTGCGCGGGATCATCCCGCCGATGGTGACACCTCTTGTCGACCGCGATGCGCTCGACGTGGCCGGTCTGGAACGATTGGTCGAGCACATTCTGGCCGGGGGCGTTCACGGCTTGTTCATCCTCGGCACGATGGGCGAGGCCCCGAGCCTGAGCCATCGCCTGCGGCACGAGCTGGTCGATCGGGTCTGTGCCCTGATTAACCGCCGTGTCCCGGTCCTGGTGGGCATCATCGACACTTCGTTCGTCGAGGCGCTGGGCCTGGCGCACAAGGCCGCCGACGCCGGCGCCGACGCCTTGGTTCTTCCCGCGCCGCATTACTACCCGGCCGGCCAGCCGGAACTGCTCGAATTCCTCCGTCACCTCGTGCCGCAACTGCCGCTGCCGGCGTTTCTCTACAATCTGCCGAACTATCCTCGGCCGATGTTCGATCCCGAGACGGTCCAGATCGCGGCGGCCGAAATGCCCGGCATCGTCGGCCTCAAAGACAGCTCGGCGAACATGACCTACTTCCGCCACCTCCAGTTCCTCATGGCGGATCGGCCGGACTTCGCGCTGCTGATGGGCCCGGAGATGCTCCTGGCCGAGACCATCCTGCTGGGTGGGCACGGCGGCATCTGCGGCGGGGCCAATCTGCTGCCGCGCCTCTACGTCGATCTGTACGCCGCCGCCTTCGCCGGTGACATGCCCCGCGTCCAGACGCTGCATCGCAAAGTGACGGAGCTGGCCCGAACGATCTACCGAGTCGGCCGATTTGAATCGAGCTTCCTCAAGGGCCTCAAGTGCGCCCTGTCCTGCCTGGGCATCTGCAGCGACTTCCTCGCCGAGCCCCTGCACCGCTTCCGAGGCCCCGAACGCGACATCGTCCAACGCCACATCGCCGATCTCGGCATCACAGCAAACGGGGTGGCTTGAACGTCTTTGGATGCCCGTGGCGGCTCGCCACGCGCGTGCTCCAGGGGCATCAGACGATCTGGCCGTTTCGCAGGACGGCCCAGGTTCTCTGGGGAGGTCTGGGGGCGCCGTCGCGGGCGCTGGCGGTATGAGAGATATCCACTTCTGATATGGTGTACTCAGCGTCGTCGGCCTTGGCGCGTTTCCACGCCTCGTACAGATGGCCCAGATAGACCGAATCCCGCTCGGCCCGCGCGATCTGGCAATCGAGAGGGCAGTCCGTGTCGGCGCGCATCTGGTCCAGCGCAAACTTCCTGGCCGCTTCGACTTCCTCCCCGGACGCATTGTCCATGCTCACGCCCAGGCGCGTCATGTGCGCGCGAAGTCCCTCCATATACCGGGTCTGCAAATGACTGCGAATCGCCGCACGGCCGATGTCCGCCACCTCGTCCCATTGCATTTGCTCGACGTAGTCCTTGCATTGAAAGAACAGGCGCGTTACCGCGACGTCGGGCAGCGCCTGGCGGGCCACCTCATCAGCCGAGACTCCAAACGTCCCGGCCAGGGCCGAGAGGTCCTTGTACAAGTCGTCGTCGATCCGCAATGTGATCGATTTGCTCTTTCCCATGCTCGTCTCCTTGCATCGACACAACGCCGTATTCTATCGTTCCCGTGGGACCCGATGCAACACAAATCAGACCCGTTCGCAGGGGCGTGTGTGTGAAGACTTCCGGGCGAGGGGACGGTCGCTTGTGGTGACGTGCCTGCGGCGGGTTGTCCTGTTTGTAGTGACGCCGTGAGGCGTTATCACCATTCGGTGGGAGATATGCCCTGACGGGCACACTACGAACGGCCCACCATCGCCAAGCCCTGCGGGCCCATGCGACTTCGCTGGGCGCAAGCTCCCGGGCGGCCACCGGCGGCTCTCTGTGCCCGACGTGGCCTCGCCCGGAAATCTTCACACACACGCAGGGGCGAGGCATGCTTCGCCCCTTTCTCTGTGTGTTCTTAACGAGTGCTCCGCGAACGGGGCGAATAATCATCTGCTCCCACTTGAACCGTTGGGGTTTTTCCCGTAGAGAAGAACAACTTGAAGGTCCTCGACGTATTAACGGGGTTTTGTCTCATGGACAAAGACCAATCCGGCCGACGGGGCCGGTTGTGGGGGACTTACCGAGTGTCGTTTGCGAACAGGGGAAGTTTTTTATGGCGACAGATGTCAAGCGGATCGGCGAGATGGTCCAGGCCCGCAGCGAGTTCGTGCGGACGCTCCTGACCGAGATGGACAAAGTCATCGTGGGCCAGCGCTATATGCTCGAACGGATGCTGATCGGCCTGCTGGCCAACGGGCATATCCTGCTGGAGGGCGTCCCGGGTCTGGCCAAGACACTGGCGGTGACGGTGCTGTCCAAGGCCATCGATGCGGACTTCCGGCGGATTCAGTTCACTCCCGACCTCTTGCCGGCCGATCTTATCGGAACGCAAATCTACCGTCAGAGCGACGGGCAGTTCCACACGCGCAAGGGTCCGATCTTCGCCAACATCATTCTGGCCGACGAGATCAACCGCGCCCCGGCCAAGGTCCAGAGCGCCCTGCTCGAATCCATGCAGGAGCGGCAGGTGTCCATCGGCGAGGAGACCTTCGCACTGCCCACCCCGTTCCTGGTGCTGGCGACGCAGAACCCGATCGAGCAGGAGGGGACGTATCCGTTGCCCGAGGCGCAGTTGGACCGGTTCATGCTGAAGCTGAAGATCGATTACCCGGACAAGAATCAGGAACGTCTGATCCTCGATCGCATGGCCGTGACGGACAAGAAGCTCGACGTTCGCCCGGTCGTCAAGCCGGCGGACATCGCCGAGGTCCGCTCGATCATCGACGAGATCTACATCGACGACAAGGTCAAAGACTACATCGTCGATATCGTCTGCGCGACGCGCGACCCGCAGAAGTACGGGCTCAAGCTGGCCAATCTGATCAGCTACGGCGCCTCGCCCAGAGCAACGATCTACCTGGCCGTGGCCGCCAAGGCCCATGCGTTCATCCAGCAGCGCGGCTACGTGACCCCGCAGGACGTCAAGAGCATCGGCCTCGACGTATTGCGACACCGGGTGATCGTCAGCTATGAGGCCGAGGCCGAAGACAAGACCAGCGAGGACGTCATCCGCACGATCTTCGACAACATCGAAGTGCCGTAGGAAGATCAAAGTGCAAAATGGAAAATGCAAAATCGAGGAAGTCATCCGCCGAAGGCGGATTCCGCCATTTTGATATTTGATGTCTGATTTTTGCTTTCTTCTGCATGATTCCTGAAGAGCTCATCAAACGAATTCGACAGATTCAGATCTACAGCTCGCGGGCGGTAGACGCCAGCTTCGCCGGCCAGTACGAGAGCGTGTTCAAGGGCCGGGGCATGCAGTTCGACGAGGTCCGCGAATACATGCCCGGCGATGAGATTCGCACGATCGACTGGAACGTCACCGCGCGGACGGGACGGCCGTTCATCAAGCGATTCGTCGAAGAGCGGGAGATGACCGTGCTTTTTGCCGTGGATCTTAGTGCCTCCGGGGAGTTCGGCACCGTCAGCAAGCTCAAGAACGAATTGGCCGCCGAGTTCTGCGCGGTGCTGGCCTTCGCCGCCGCCAAGAACAACGACAAAGTGGGACTGCTGGTCTTCACCGACCGGATCGAACTGTTCATCCCGCCCAAGAAAGGCAGCCGGCACATCCTGCGATTGATTCGCGAACTGCTCGGGTTTCAGATGCCCCAGCGGAAGACGAACATCCCGCTGGCGCTGGACTACGTCGCCAAGGTGACCCGCAAGCGAGCCACGGTGTTCCTGGTCTCGGACTTCATCGGGCCCGACTTCCGAAAGCCGCTGAGCCTGCTGAACAAGCGGCACGACGTGATTGCGGTGCCTGTCCGCGATCGCGTCGAGATCGCCATGCCGGCGGTCGGTCTGATCGAGGTCCAGGACGCCGAAACGGGCCAGACCATGCTTGTGGACACGTCGAGCAGACAGTTTCGCAGCCAATACGGCGACCACAGCGCTCGCCGATTTCACGAGTTGAAGAACACGCTTCGGTCCATCAACGTTGATCTGATCCCGATCGCGACGGATAAGCCGTACATTAACGATTTGATCCAGTTCTTTCACATGCGGCATCGCCGGCACTGACGCCAGAGCCAATGCCGCAATGTGTGGAGACAGAAGAAACGATGGCAGAGAAACTCGATTTTTCGCTTCCCGAGAAGAAAGGCAATGGCTCGGTGGGCCAGACCCTGATGGTTCTGCTTCTGGTGGCGTTGACGGCGCTGGTGGCGGCCAATCTCGCGGTGACTGTTCGGAACGCGCAGCCGGGGACGAAGCAGGGCGGTCAGGGTCTTTCGGCCGAGCAGGTCAGGCAACTGGCGGCGAAGCTGGGCCAACGCGGCTTGCATCTGGAGGCGGCGGGAATCTGGCGCGATTACGCTGCATTGCCCCATTTGGCAGAGGCCGAGCGGGCCAAGGCGCTCTTTCACGCCGGCGTCTCGCTGGAGAAGGCCGGACAGTATGGTCGGGCCATCGAACAGTACTATCGAAGCGAACTGGCGGCCCCGCTCGATGAACTGGCCGGGCAGATTAACACGCACGTCAAGCAGTGCTTCGAGTCGCTGGGCAAGTTCGCGGCGTTGCGCTATGAACTGATGGATCGGACGAGTCTGGGCCCTGTCGAGGCGGCGGGAGGAAAGATCGTTGCCGAGATTGGGCCGGAGAAGATCACCGAGGCCGAGCTCGACGCGATGATCGAACGCACCATCGAGAATCAACTGGCGTCGGTGAAGGCGTTCCTGTCGCCCGAGCAGGTCAACGAGCAGAAGCAGCGTCTGCTGGCGCAGTATCGTGCACCGCAGGCCCGGCAGCAGTTCCTGCAAGGCTGGCTGACGCAGGAGATCCTGTACCGTCAGGCATTGGACGAGGGGCTGGCCGACAAGCCCGAGACAAAGCAGGTGCTGACGGACGTGACGCGGGGTGTGCTGAGCCAGCAGTTGATGGACGAGAAGCTCGCGTCGCGGATCCACCTGACGGAGACGGACCTTCGGACATACTATTCGGCGAACAGGGACCAGTACGTCGAGCCGGCCCGAGCGAAGATCAGCCACATTCGCGTGGCCGATGAGGACCGCGCCGCCGAGTTGCTCGAACGTCTGAGCGACGGCGAGGACTTCGCTGCACTGGCCCGGGAGTTCTCGCAAGACGAGGCCACGAAGGCCGGCGGCGGCGCCGTTGCCGAAGAGGTTGTCAGAGGCGCATACGTGCCGGGGATCGGTGACGCTGAAGAGATCAACAAGGCGATCTTCGCCGCCGGCGCGGCGACGGTGCTGGCGCAGGCGTTCCAGACCGACCAGGGCTGGGAGATCGTCAAGGTGGAGGAGAAACGGCCCGAGCGGCAGAGAAGCTATGAAGAGGTTCAGCAGCAGGTGGTGCAGGAGCTTCTGCGGCGCAAGCAGCAGGAGGTCCAGCAGGACTACATCCAGGAGATGATGGACAGACACAACGTCATCGTTCGTACGTCGGCCTTGGCGCCGGCGTTGCCGGCCGATTCGCAGGAGCCTTCGACGCAGAAATGATTGATCCGCGCACGACAACGGCAGTTGCCTTGCTCGCCCTCGTGGGTGTGCTGGCGCTCTGCGCCGGCTGCGGGCGCGATGCGGACCGCGTCGAGGCAGAGACTGCATTCGAAGTGGAGCAGGTCTACGCGCGCGGGCCGGCGACGGTCCACGTCCGGCTGGACAAGACGAAGATCACTATCGCCGAGACCGTGCTGCTACAATTCGAGGCGGTGGTGCAACCGGACTACGAGATTCGGATGCCCAAAGTCGACGAGGCCCTCAAGGATTTCGGGCTTCTCGGTTGGGACCATCTCGGGCGCCGGCTCGACGCGAAGAACCACGTGGTCACGACCTACGAGTACCGCCTCGAACCGTTTCTCTCAGGCCGCTACGAGCTTCCGGCTTTCACGTTCGAGTTCCACGACGTCAACGAGCCCGACACCCGGCACCGGTTGATCAGCGAGCCCATTGCGGTGGAGGTCACCAGCCTGCAGGGCGAGCAACGAGCCGAACTGGTCATTGAGGACATCGAGGACGTCGTGGCGATGGGCCGGAAGGCGTCGGTATGGTGGGGCTGGCTGCTCCTGGGGGCCGGCATGGCCCTGGGATCGGCGGGTGTGCTGATCTGGGTCTTGCTCGGCCGGGCCGACAAGCGCAGGAGCCAGCGGATCTTGCGGCCCGCGCATGAGATCGCATACGCTCGCCTGCGCGCCCTGGTGGCGGAGAATCTCGTAGAGGTCGGGAGGATCAAGGAATTCTACGAACGAATCAGCGGCATCCTGCGGTATTACATCGAGGACCGGTTCGACCTGCACGCACCCGAGCGAACGACCGAGGAGTTCCTCAGCGAGTTGCAGCATACGAGTGTGTTGGAGATCTCGGATAAGGATGTGTTGGGCGAGTTCCTCGTGCATTGCGATCTGGTCAAGTTTGCCCGGCATGCGCCGACGACCGAGCAGATTCAGCGCTCGTTCGATCTGGTCAAGGATTTCATCGAGCGGACGCGGTCGGATGAGCGTCAGGTCGATGTGACCGACCGTGTGCAGGCCACAGAGGCAACTGCGATGGAGGTGGCGTGATGCAGTGGCATACGCCGTGGGCTCTTCTGGCGTTTCTCGCGTTGCCCGTCGTGGGCTGGGCCATGCTGCACAAGAAGCGCGCGGCGGCGGTGAAGTTTCCCAGCCTGATCGACATGCAGGCGTGCCCCGTATCCTGGCGGCTGCGGTTTCGGCCGGTCCTGGTGGCGGCCCGCTTGCTGTGTTTGGCGTTGCTGATCCTCGCACTGGCCCGGCCGCGAAAGGGGACGGTTCTCTCGGAGTTGTCCACCGAGGGTGTGGCTATCCAGGTCGTGGTCGATCGCTCGGGCAGCATGGCCGCCGAGATGGACTACGACGGCCAGAAGGTCGACCGTTTGGAGGTGGTTAAGCGCGTGCTGGCCGATTTCTTCGAGGGCGACGGGAAGGGCCTTGGCGGCCGAACGGGCGACCTGATCGGGTTGATTACGTTTGCACGGTACGCCGACACCGTCTGTCCGCTGGTGCTCAGCCACAGCATCCTGTCGGAGTTTCTGCGGACGACGGACATCGTGAGCATTCGCAGCGAGGACGGCACCGCGATCGGCGATGCGATCGCCTTGGCTGCGGCCCGGCTGCAAACGGCCGAACAGGAGCTTCAACGGCGCCACGCGCAGTTGGGCTTTGGCGACGCCGAATCGCCCGAGAACGAGCGGGGCGGCTTCGAGATCAAGAGCAAGGTCATTCTGCTGCTGACCGACGGCCGGAACAACACAGGTGACTACGAGCCGCTGGAGGCCACGGAGCTGGCCCGCGAGTGGGGCATCAGAATCTACACGGTGGGAATCGGCTCGGCCCAGTCCTTCACGACGGTTCAGACGATGCTCGGCACGTTCCGTATGCCGACGCACGATGATCTTGACGAGGATCTTCTCACGGCCATCGCCGAGCGGACGGGTGGCTTCTACAGCCGGGCCACCGACGCCGAATCGCTGCGTGATATCGTTCGGCGGATCGACGCCCTGGAGAAAACGGAAGTGAAATCCGTGCAATATACGCAGTACGCCGAACGTTTCGGCCGCTGGACGTTGCCGGCGCTGCTGCTGCTGGGCCTGGAAATGCTGGCCGGCTGCACGATCTTTCGGAAGATACCATAGAATTTGCGTGTGGCAGCCTCAAGTCCGAGGGACTTGGGGATGGCGCACCCTGGGGACCATCCCCAACTGCTGCGCAGTTGAGGCTGCCACCCAGAGAAGACAATGCACGACACGGTGACGTTTACAGCATGAATCTGGGAAATGACAAGGCGTTGTGGTTGCTCTTCCTCGTTCCGGCGGTGCTGGCGCCGGTCTATGCGTGGTGCTTCTGGCGCAAGGCCCAGGCGCTCAAGGCGCTGGCCAGTCACGAGATGCTCGCCCGGATCAACAACACGGTCAGCTTGCATAGGCAGGTGTTCAAGGCCTGTCTTCTGGTGCTGGCGTTCGTGCTGATCGTGCTGGCTTTGACCGAGCCGAAATGGAACCCGCAGCCACTGCAGATTCGCCGCCAGGGTCGCGACGTGGTCATCCTGCTCGACACGAGCCGGTCCATGCTGGCCGAGGATATCAAACCCAATCGGCTGGAGCGGTCCAAGATCGCCATCGCCGATCTGTTGGAGGTGCTCCGGGGCGACCGCATTGCCATCGTGACGTTCGCGGGCAACGCGGCAGTCAAGTGCCCCTTGACCCAGGACTACGCCTTCGTGCGGATGGTCCTGGCGGACATCTCCACCGAGAGCACCACCCGGGGCGGCACCATGATCGGTGACGCGATTCGCAAGGCGGTCGATGAGGTCTTCGACAGGCAGAGCCGGGAGTTCAAGGACATCATTTTGATCACCGACGGCGAGGACCACGACAGCTTTCCGGTCGAGGCGGCTGAAAAGGCGGCCGAAGAGGGTATCCGGATCATCGCCATCGGCCTGGGCGACGACGCGACGGGATCGCGCATCCCGATTACGGGGCCCGACGGGCAGACCACGTTCCTGACATACCAGGGCCAGGAGGTCTGGTCCAGGCTCGACAGCGACACGCTGCGGGAGGTGGCCTATGTGACCGAAGGCGGCAAGTACCTCTCCGTGTCGCCGGGCACGACGATGGACCTCGGGCAGATCTACGACAACCTGATCGCCTCGGCGGCCAGGCGGGAGCTGGAGTCGGTGACGATGATGAAATACGACGAGAAGTTTCAGATCTTCGTGGCGTTTGCCATCGGATTGTTGATTTGCGAGGCCTTGCTCAGTGAACGCAAGAAGACGGCCAATGTGTAATGACGCCGTAAGGCATTCGTCGGTGGGGGCGAGGGATACCTCGCCCTTGCGGACGTCATTGACAGCGGTGTTCTTGCTGCTGGCAGCGATGACGGCGGCGCAGGGGGCCTCTGCGCGGGATGCGGTCCGACAGGGCAATCAGCTTTATGCCAACGGGCAGTACGCCGAGGCGATCAACAAGTACAACGAGGCCGAGATCGAGCAGCCGGGCGCCGTCGAGCCGAAGTTCAACAAGGCCAACAGCTACTACCGGCTGGACGACCTGGGCCGTGCGATCGATCTGTATCGCCAGGTTGCCGCCGAGAGCAGGGACATGACGCTGGTGAGCAAGGCCAAGTACAACTTGGGCAACTGCTTCTTCCAGCGGGGCGCCAAGCAGCGCGACTCCAATCTCCAGAAAGCTCTGGAGGACATGGAGACGAGCATCACCTACTGGCGAGGCGTGCTGGATATCGATCCGCAGAACGAAAGGGCCGCCCGGAACATCGAGGTCGCCCGTCTGACGATCAAGGACATCCTCGACCAGATCCAGCAGCAGCAGGAGCAGGAGCAACAACGGCAGCAGCAGGACCAGCAGGGGGACCCACAGGAACAGGATCAGCGACAGGAAGCTCAATCACAGCAGCAAGACCCGGATCAGTCGCAGGACGAAGACCCATCGCAGCCAGAGGCCGACTCGAATCAGGACGATGAGCAGGAACCGCCGGACCAACAACAGCAGGAGCAGGGCCGCGACGAGCAACAGGTCCAGCAGCAGACGGCGCCGGATACGACCGCCCAGGAGATCCTCGATAGGGAACAGCGGCTGAAGGAACAGCGTCAGATTCGCCAAAGGACACAGACCCAGAAGGTCGAAAGAGACTGGTAAGATGAGACATCTCGTCTGGACCATCACGTTCGCAGCAATACTCCTGCCGGCAGGCGTCGGGGCCGGTCAGGCGCGGACGCGGGTTTATGCCAAGGTCGAGTCCGATATGACGATCTATCCGGGCCAGACGTTTACGTATTCGGTGGTGGTCGAAGGGGGCAAGCCGAGCAAGATCGATATCTCGCCGATCGCTCCATTCAACCCGCAGCGGGCCGGCAGCGGAAGCTCGATCCAGACCGTCGGCGACCGGACGACCATCAGTTATTCGGAGAACTACGCCATCGTGGCGGGCGAGCCTGGGACGATCGTCCTGCCGGGGGTGACAGTGGTCGTGGACGGCCAGACCTACACGACCAACGCGGTGGAGGTGACGGTCTCGGCGCCGGGCACAACCGACCGCCTGGCTCTGGAGGTGACGGTCTCGGAGACGACGTGCTACGTCGGCCAGCCGGTGGTGATGACGGTCCGCTGGATCGTCAGGGCCCAGGTCAAAGACGCGGCGTTCGACGTGCCCGTGTTCAAGAGCAACGACTTCTTCATCGAGGACTTGCCGGAGGGGGCGGGCGCCTATGCCAGGACGCAAGCCACCATCCACGGGATCCCCGTCGTGGTCTCAGAGAATCGTGAGATGGTCAAGGGTATGGAGACGGCGATCGTCTCGTTCCGCAAGGTGCTGATCCCGAAACGATCCGGACGCATTCGGCTCGATCCCGTAACGGTTTCGACAAACATGGCGACCGGGCGCGTCCGGACGGGCGACTTCCTGAATCCGATGCGCGTGACCTACGAGCGTTTCGCCGTGCAGTCCGAAGCAGTGACGTTGGACGTGCGGGCCTTGCCGGAGACGGGCCGGCCCAAGGGGTTCTACGGTCTGGTCGGTCGCTATACAATCTCCGCCTCGGCGACGCCGACCGACGTCAGTGTGGGCGACCCGATCACGCTGACGATTCGCATCGACGGCAATCCCTATCTCAAGCCGGTCCAATGGCCGGATCTGGAGGCAGTGCCCGAGCTGGCGAACAACTTCAGGGTCCCCGCCGAGAGGGCCTCACCCCGCGTCGAGGACGGGCAGAAGGTGTTCACGCAGACGCTGCGGGCCGCCAACGACGAGGTGACGGAAATCCCGCCGATTCCTCTGGCCTATTTTGACCCGGACGCCGGCGATTACGTTGTTGCCAGAACCCGCCCTATCCCTTTGGAGGTGGCCCCGGCCAAGGTGCTGACCGGTGCCGACGTTGAGGGACTCGGTCCTGCATCGGTTGGGCGCCAGGTTCAGGCCCTGCGTGAAGGGTTCTCGGCTAACTACTATGGCCCTGAGGTCCTGGTCAACCAGGCGTTCTCGCCTTTGGCGGCGTTGGTCAGTCCGGGCTACGCCGTGCTCTGGTCCGTTCCACTGGTCGGACTGCTCGGGAGCATCGCGTTCCGCCTGGCGACGCGAACCCGTCCTGAGGCGGTGGCTCGAAAGCGGCGACGTCAGGCGTGTTCGGTGGCCGTGCGCCGCCTGCGTGCGGTGGCCTCGGCTGATGGACCCGAGCGGCACGATCTGCTGGTTGCCGCTCTGAGGGGATACGTGGGCGATCGCTTCGGCCGGACGGCCGGCTCGCTGACGGCCGACGATTGTCATGGCGTTGTGCTGGCGGCCACCGACGATCCCGAGCTTGCCGAGCAGCTCAGGGCGAAACTCTCCGAGTCGGAGGCGGCTCGTTATGCGTCCATCGACGCGCAGGTCGATTCGGCGCAGATCGATGAGGCGATTGCATTGGTGCAACGGGTGGACGAGAAATCGAAACGATGACGAACCACGCGATGCGTATCCTGTTGTTCGCGGTGTTGGCATTGGTCGGCGCGAATCCATCCCATGGGGCCGATAGGGCCGATGGTCAGCGCGGATCGCGCGACCAACTCTACGCGCTGCTGAACGAGGCGAACGCGGTGTTCCAGCAGGCCCATGCGGCGGCCGGCACCCCGGATCGGGCCGCCGATCTCTACGGCAGGGCGATCCTCCTCTACGAGAAGATCATCGACCAAGGCAACATCCGCAACGCCAAGCTGTATTACAACCTCGGCAATGCCTACTTCCTGACCGATGATATCGGACGGGCGATTCTGAACTACCGCCGTGCCCTGCAGCTTGACGGAAGCGATGTGAACGTTCGCAACAATCTCGCCTTCGCGCGCAGTCAGCGAATCGACCGAGTGCCTGCCCGGACCCAGACGCGTGTGCTGGAAACCCTGTTCTTCTGGCACTACGACGTCTCGCTTCGCATGCGGCTTCTGCTGGGGTGCCTTTCGTTTGCCGGCCTGTGTCTTGGCGCCACGGCTATGGTCTGGCGAGGGCGCAGTCCGGTCGCCTCGACGGTTGTGGTGCTGAGCGGGCTACTGTGTCTGTGCTTTGTCGTTTCGGTTGCGGCTGAGACCCGCGAGCGGTCGACACGTCTTGAAGGGGTGATCACCGCGGCCCAGGTCGTGGCCCGTCAGGGGGATGGGCCGAACTACGCGCCGAGCTTCAAAGACCCGCTGCACGCCGGAACGGAGTTCGAGCTGCTCGATCGACGTCCCGGCTGGTTCCACATCGAGTTGGCCGACGGCAGCAGAGCGTGGGTACCCGGCACCGCCGCCGAGATCATTTAGGGCCGGCCTCTGGTCTGGATCCCAGCCTGCTTCAGTCACTTGCCAATCCGCACTTGCCGCTCCGCAATTCATGCGTGCAATCGGCGGCCTCGAACGTCCGAGAAGAGAGACCCACCCGAGCGGGCCATCGCCAAACCGGCACGCAAAATCTCGAAAATAGCCAAAAGCTGATGGAGCCTCGGCCTCGATGCGCCGATTCAGCTACCGTCAGGTTAGGCCGATACGCTCCGATGGGCGTATCCATCGCCGTGCTTGCGCGAGCACGGACAGGGCCCCCCTACGATATGGGGCCGTGGATTGGCATGGGTTCGGAAAGTGAGGACACGCTATGGGAAAGTCACTGATGATTGTGGATGATTCGGCGACGATGCGAAAGATCATTATGCGGACGGTTCGGATGTCGGGTCTCGAGTTTGACCGGACCGAAGAGGCCGGCAGCGGGGTCGAGGCCCTGCAGAAGCTCGAGGGCGGGCCGGTGGACGTGATGCTCTGCGACATCAACATGCCGGAGATGAACGGGACCGAACTGGTCAAAAAGGCGCGCGAGTTGCCCAGTTGCAGCGGGACGAAGATCGTCATGGTCTCCACGGAGAGCGCGCAGGACCTGATCGATCAGGTCATGAGTGACGGTGCCGACGGCTACATCACCAAGCCGTTC
>CAZSXM010000037.1:0-46903 GCA_964610435.1 uncultured Pirellulales bacterium
GCGCCGGGGCCACGGGCGTGGTGTACATCGACGACGTCCGGCTGTATCCCCACGCTCCTGAGTTCATCGTGCCTGCCGAGCCGGACACGGCCAACCTCGTGGGTCACTGGCCGCTGGACGACGGATCGGGGACCGTGGCGGTCGATGCCTCGGGCAAGGGCCACAACGGCACGCTGATCGGCGGCCCGACGTGGGTGGCCGGCCAGGTCGGGGGCGCCCTGCAATTCGACGTCGGCCAATACATCGACTGCGGAGCCGCCGCTGAAGAGGTAACCGGCGATTTCACCCTGAGCGCCTGGGTCAAGCTGGACGCCGACACCGCCGGGCACTACCACGGCGTCGGCGGGAAATTGGTCCAGACCGGCGGAAACTATTTTGGCTTCGGCCTGGTCCGCCACACGGACAACCACTTCCGCCTGTGGGTTGGCGACGGGACGGACGATCTGGCCAAGAGCGCCGTGGTCAGTGACGCGCCGTACACCGACGCCGAGTGGCATCAGGTCGTCGGCGTCCGCGCCGGCGAGGTCAACCGTCTCTATATCGACGGCGTGCCTCAGACCGCGACGAGCGTCACCGGTATCGCGCCAAGCACCGATGTGTTCCATATCGGCCGGCAGTACAGCCATCTGGACGACCGGTACTTCCGTGGCGCGATCGACGACGTGCGGGTCTACGACCGCGCCCTCTCAGCTGAGGAGGTCGCCGGGCTGGCGGGTCTGACCGTCGCACGGCACAAGTCCTTCTAAGGCCGATCGTCGCGATGTGCATTGGCGGTTAAGGATCTGTGAAAACCGGGCAAGGGGCTGCGAGCGACAATCGCAGCCCCTTGTTTCGTATGCCACGCCTGCAACCTCGGCCTCGGAACGCTCCGATCGGATCGACCGTTACGGCAGTTGCGACCTGAAGGTATAGCTCCCGGAGCCGACCTCAAACCCGGCAGACAGGCGCCGGTTGCGGTGGCGGATATCGCCGACGAGGTGCTCGACATAGTGCCGGTCGCATCGCAACGAGGGCTATCGCTTGGGGCCTGTGCGCAGCCAAGTGGCGGCGAGGAAGCCGTAAATGATCAGCATCTGTCCGAGCCCGTAGGTGATCCAGCACAAATCGCCGAGGCCGCGCCAGTTGTCCTGGAAGAGGCGGACCGCCAGAAAGCCGTCGCTGAGCAGAAAAAGCAGGCCGCCGATGCCGACCGCGAGGAATCGCCGGTCGAAACAGGCCAGGGCCGCCATCACCGCCGCGGCCGTCGCGAGGAAGACCGTGTACACCGCCGTCGGAAGGTGCATGGCGGGCAGCGCGTCCGAGGGGCGCACCAGTGTCACCCAGAGGGCCAGGCCGACCAGGTTGTAGAGGGCCACGGCGCCCGCCAGCGTCCGGCGCCATCCGGGCCGGGCGGTGAGCCCCAAGCGGCTCGCGGCCATCCGGCTGCCGGCGACATAGCCAACGTGCCCCAGCGCGAACAGCGGGATGATCATCGTCAGCGGCTCGGTGAAGCGCAAGGCCCGGCACGCACCGTAGAGGTCGGCCAGCATACCCAGGGTGATCCCGCAGGCGATCAGGGCGCACGCCGGTCCCAACCGGTCCCGCCGCTGCCCGAACCAGTGGACCCACGCGGCGGCCACCAGCACCGCCGACGACATCCACCAAAACCGGCTCCAGCGACCCTGCCCCGTCACCAGTACCGCCACGAACGTCCCGGGCAGCAGACCCAGCCACGCCAGCCACAGCGCCGACACCACCACAGATCGAAACGATACCTTCATGCCATCCACACTACCACAAACGCCCGTCGCCCGCTTGACGTCGAGCTCTTCACAGATGCCACACACATCGGTCAAGCCCACGGGACGCTTTGGAGGGCCTTGGTCTTTTCGGGGAGGTGGAAGATGCGGCGGGCGTTCTGGTGCATGATGAGGTCGGCCAGCTCCAGCGCATCGGGCACCGAGACCCAGCCCTCTTCGACCAGTTCGGACAGCGCCAGGGCGATGCCCTGTCGCCCGATGGTCGCGTGGCCGAGGACGGGCTCGACGGGGATGTAGTCGCCGCCGAAGGTCAGGACCTTGTTGGCGGGCGCGGTCACGAGAAACTTCTTGAGGAACTCCTTGGCTGAGACGGGATTGATGATCCACGACCAGCACATGTCGATGTGCGCGTTGGCGTAGTGCTTGGCCACCGAAATCAACTCTTCGTAATAGGGATAGCAGATGTGCATGAAGACAAACGGCGTATCGGGCGCCGCCCGGCACAGGTCGCTGGCCGAGCCGGGATTGTGGAGCAGGCGGCCCTGCGGCATGTAGCCCTGGCCGGCATAGTAACCCGTGTGCAGCTTGACCGGCAGCTTGTGCTCCGTCGCCTTGCCGGCCGCGTACCAGAATAGATGGTCCTCCATCGCCTTTCTCTCCTGGCCGGAGAGTGGCTCGTTGGCCAGTCGCTTCTTGAAGATCGCTTCGACCTTCTCGGCGGGCACTTGCTCGTAGTCGATCTCGCGGCTGTAGGCGTTCTGCGACTTGACCGCGACAGCGTACTTGCCGTATTTCTCGAACCACCAGTCGATCACGCGGTGCCAGTCGGCCAGCGAGGCGACCTCGATCCCCGTCGGTTTGCCGAACGCGTTGAGATTCGGGCCGGCGAACATGCCGACGATACTGATGTCCTGCATCAACAGCGTGGGCATGTCCGACTCGCCGAACGGCGCGCCCAGACAGTTCACCTGGCACGACTCGATCTTGCCCATCTCGCACAGGATGCGTCGGTAGAAGCCGGGCCGCCGTGTCTTTTCGTAGCCGGCCTGCACCCGCCGGACAGTTGCGGATGAGAGATCGTTCACGTCATAGAGCCGCCGCACCGCGATGCGAACCGCCTGCCCGTAGCCGGTGTTCTTGACGGCCGGCCAGTACGGCTCCAGCAAGCGCCACTTGTCCACCGGATCGGTCTGGGCCGAGAAGAACCGGTCATGTACATCGCCCGACATGCCGGCGACCGCCAGATCAGAATCGAGGTAGTGGCTCAGCAGCAGCGACCAGTCGTCGGCCCCGACCCTCGGATGATCGGTCCCGGCCAGCCGGTCCTTCTCCTCGATCAAGTGCTCGTGCGTGTCGATCAAGGGCGCGGCGAACACCTTCTCGGCAATCGCCGGATGGATTCGGCCGGGAAGATCGGAGTCCCCCGCTTCTGCCGCCTTCGATCCGAGGATGGTCGTAGCACCCAGCGCACCCATGCCGGCCAGCGTGTCCCGTCTGGAAATGCGATTGCCCCGTGTCATGGCAAGGTCCTTTCAATCACCGATGATGGCGTTGGCGGAAATCGGAGATCCTCATATGGAGGCTCTCCACGTATCGCACGCAAGTCACATCACATCCCGCCGTCGGAGGGCAGGAGATTGCGGTCGTCGCCTCCGATCAGGTGAGGCAGGCCCTCTTCGAGCTCCATCTGCTCGGTCAATTCCCGGCTCAGCTCAGTGAGGAAGCGGCTGGGCTTCATCATAACGAGGTTGCCGCCGCGATTGCGATAGATCTCGGGGACAATCAAGTACAGCTCATCCCGCGCCCGCGTGACCGCCACGTGGAAGACCCGCCGCTCTTCCTCCAGCTCCTCCTTGCGGTTCATCGCCATATCCGATGGAAACCGCCCGTCGGAGAGCCAGGGAATGAAGACGATGGGCCATTCGAGCCCTTTGGCCTGGTGCACGGTACTGAGGATCACAAACTCCTGCTCGTCCGGCCCGGCTACCACGTTCTCGCCGCTGAACTCCCCCGCCAGCGCCACGTCGGCCAGAAACGCCTCGACGTTCTTGTACTGCGATGCGAAGTTCGCCAGTCCGTTGATGTCCTCCTTGCGCAGCGACGCGCCGTCGTAGTGGGAGACCAGATAGTCTTCATACGAGCGTTTGAGCACGAGGTCGATGATCTCAGCGGGCGAATCGATCTCGCGGGCGTCTTTGATCAGGGCGGCGAAATCCTCATAAAACGGCCGCGCGCCGGCAGGCAGCAGACTGGCCGTCTCAACGGTGAAGACCTCCTTGACCGGGTCGGACGAGTCGCTGATGTGCCGCCAGACCCGACGCGACAGCGCGCTGCCGACGCGGGGCAGCATCTTGAGCAGCCGCAGCCAGGCGAGTTCGTCCGTCGGGTTCTGCATGACGCGCAGGTAGCAGAGGATGTCCTTCATGTGGGCCTGCTCGAAGAAACGCAGGCCGCCCCGAATGTGGAACGGGATGTTGCGCCGCTGGAATTCGAGCTGGATCTCCAGCGAGTGCCAGTGGCTGCGGTACAGCACTGCGATATCGGCAAGGGTGCGCCCCTCGTCGAGCAGGTGCAACACGTACTCGGCGATGAATCGCGACTGCGTGTAATGGTCGTGACACGGCACGATCGCCGGCTTGAGGCCCGAAGACCGAATCGCCTGCAGATTCTTCGGCAGCCGGCGCACGTTCCGGGCGATGCTCGCGTTGGCCAGAGTCAGAATCTCGGGCACCGAGCGGTAATTCGTTTCGAGCTTGCACTCGCGGGCGCCGGGGTAGCGGTCCTTGAACGTGATGATGTTCTCGAAATTGGCCCCGCGAAAACTGTAGATCGACTGCGAATCGTCCCCGACCACGGTCAGGTTGCGATGCCGGGCAGCCAGCAAATCGATGATCGCGCCCTGGATCTTGTTGGTGTCCTGGTACTCGTCGACGAGGATGTGCAGGAACTGGCCGGCGAGCTGATCGCGCACGTCCTCGTGCTCGGCCATCAGCCGCAGCCAGGCGCTGAGAAGGTCGTCGAAGTCCAGCAGTTGCCGCAGACGCTTCTTCTCGGTGTACAGCACCAGCACCTTCTCGATGCCGGCGATCTCCTCGACGAACATCGGATAGCGTTTGCTCAGGACCTCGTCGAGCGATTCGAGCGTATTCTGGAGAAACGACGAGATCGCCGCCAGCACCGCCTTCTGCGGGAAGCGCCGCTGGCGGATGTCGATGCCCGCCTCGTCGACGCACGAGGCCAGCAAGTCGCGGGCGTCCTCCCGGTCGAGGATGGTGAAATCGGGCGAAATCCCCAGTAGCTTGCCGTGGATGCGCAGGATGCGATTGGCGATGTGGTGGAAGGTGCCTCCCCAGATCTCGCGGGTCTTCTGCTTGACGAGCACCTCGACCCGGCCGAGCATCTCCCGAGCCGCCCGGTTGGTGAAGGTCACCAGCAAGATGCGGGAGGGATCGATTCCGTGGTGGACCAACCAGGCCAGCCGGTACGTCAGCGCACGGGTCTTGCCGCTGCCGGCGCCGGCGACCACGAGCATGGGCCCGCCCGGAGCCGTCGCCACCGCCAGTTGCTCGCGATTCAGGTCGGCGGAGAAATCGATGTCCCCTGCCGCCGTCCGGGACTGCAATGTGAATCTCCTGGCCATCCTTCTCCAAACACACGTCCATAAGGCACCCCCTCCCCTGCCCACTCGCCTCAGTCTACCACAGAATTGCGAAGCTGTCATCTTCGATCGCACGGGGCGTGCCGAGGGGCTGGATACCGTTTTTTCGTGACCGGTGGGCGGGCAAGTGCCTCTATGCCAGTAGGAGATGTCCGGTGCGTCGATCAACAAGGTCGATGGAAACATTTGACAGCATACGGCGTATGGCTTAGAGAATAGGGGCGAAAGCCTGGATTGATCGTTCTGTCTATGCGAGAGGTGAACGCAATGAAGGTTGTGTGTCTGTTGGCTTTAATGAGCGTTTCGCTCGTGGCTGGTTGCGCGTCGAGCAAAGGCGAAAGCTATGCACTGGCCGGTTATGATTTCACCAGTCTCAATCGGGTGGCGATCGTGGAGGTCACCGGTCGCGTCTACGGCGAGGTGGTCAAGAACCAGATCAGCGACTTCTTTGTCATGGAACTGATGAAGCGGGGCTATGGCGTGGTCGAGCGCAGGGATGTCCAGGCCCTGCTGAGAGAGCAGGAATTCCAGGCCTCGGACCTGACGGCGAACACGGACGCCGCCCGGGCCGGGCGAATCCTCAACGTGCCGGCGGTCCTGGTCATCAACATTCCCAAGTACGAAGACAAAATGGAGATGACGGCCAAGTTGGTTGACGTCGAGGACGCGTCGATCCTCTGGATCGGCAGCGGCTCGGGCAGCACAGGTCGAGGGCTGGCCACGTTTGTCGGCGCGGCGGCCGGGGCGGCGGCCGGGGCGGTGCTGGCCGGCGGCGATACCAGCGATCGCGTGATCGGCGGCGTCGCGGGCGGCGCGGTCGGCGGCGTGGCCGGACATGCCCTCTCGCCCGAACAGAGCGAGCAGGTCAAGAAGGTCATTGCGAAGGTCTGCGACACCATGCCGTCGAGAATTCCACAGGCGCAAAAGAGATAGAAGCAAACGTGAGTTGGCCCGACGACGCGGGCCATTAGAAGGCTGGGCCAGGGCTGAGGCGAATCGTCGTTCTCAGCCCTGTTTGTGCGCGGGGGTGTCGGCTAAACCATCCGGGATTCCAGTTCGTCGGCCGAATCGGTCTCGAAGCCGGTCTGCTGCTCGCCCGGACGGAACGGCAGCGGCTCCGCGAAATGCATCGCGATCCGGCGCAGCGCGCTGTTGACGGCGTCCACGCGACAGACGTGACCACAACGGACGAAATCCACCATGTCGAACGAGCCGTCCTGTCCATATCGGGGAACGCTGAACCGGGCCGCAACCTGTTGGCCCGGATAGGGGCAGTTCGGGTCGGCATAACACGTGAAAGCCGCGCCCCGGCTCGAAATGTCCGACATCTGTCCCTGGGCCAGTTCGCCGTCGGCATGCTCGGCAAACCAGATCGGCCAATGGTAATGCAGCCGCTCTTCCGCTCGTCTCTCATTCGTGGCGTTCATGTCCGTGTGTCCTTTGAATCATCTCCAAACCGTTGCGCTGTCGTCTGAAGGGACCATCGGCCCCAGACGGCATCGACTTAACGCGATACAACCGAGAAGACACCCAATGATTGCACTGCCACGAAGGGCGCCTTGGTTTCGAGCGAAAATACACGAGACGGAGAGGGGGATTTTTTCGTTGAAGCAGCCGGTGTGCCGGGAACTTCCTATAACTCGGCGGCCAGCCCGCGTGCCAGTTCGGTGAACCGGCGGCCCCGCTGCTGGTAGTTCTCGAACATGTCGTAGCTGGCGCAGGCGGGGCTCAGCAGCACCACGTCGCCACGGCAGGCCAGTTGATGCGCTGTGCAGACAGCCTGGTCCAGCGAATCGGCGAACTCGATGTGCACCTCAGAACCACCGTCCGACCCCGCTCGAATCGCCTCGGCAATCTGCGGGGCCGTCTGACCGATCAGGATGGCGGCCTTGGCCTTCTGGGCGATCTTCCTGCCGAATTCGTCGAACGGCAGATGCTTGTCGTAGCCGCCGGCGATGAGGATCTGGGGCCGGTCGAAAGCCTCGAGCGCCACAATGCCGCTCCGAGGCGTGGTTGCCTTGGAATCGTTGTACCAGCTCACACCGTTGGATTCGGCGACGAGCTCGAGTCGGTGCGGCAGGGCCTTGAATTCCGCAAGTGCGGCCTGAATCGCATCGTCGTCCAGACCAAGGCATCGCGCAATCGCCATCGCCCCGGCCAGATTCGATCGGTACGCCCAGCCGGGCAGCCGGTAGACCTCGCGGAACTGAACGGGTACGTCGTCGGCCGAGAACTTCGCACAGACGCGACCGACCTGCCCCTTGTAGCGGTCGAACCATTGCGAGGCGACCTCGTCGTCGGCATTGAACAGCGAGATCGATGGAGCGGCCGGGTCGCACGGCTGGTGTTTGAACAGCCCCTCCTTGGCATCGCAGTAGGCCTCGAACGTACCGTAGCGGTCGAGATGGTTCGGCGTCAGGTTCGTCAGAAGGGCAACTTGCGGGGCCTCGCGCAGCTCGGCCAGTTGCTCGATTTGAAAGCTCGACAGTTCCAGGACCACAACATCGTTCGGCGCGATACGATCGAGGATTGTCAGCAGAGGCTGATCGCCGATGTTGCCGCTGAGCCGGACGTTGCCGTAGGGTCTTTCGCTCTGGGCGCGCTCAAGCAAATGGGCGGTCAAGGTGGCCGTGGTGCTCTTGCCGTTGGCGCCCGTGATGCCGACGATGCGGGCCGGACATAACTGGAAGAACAAGCCCACCTGCGAGGTGACGACCTTGCCGTACTGCCGAGCCACCTGAAGAAAGCGGTTGTCCGGCTTGACCGCCGGGTTCGCCACTACGAGATCGGCCGAGGCAAAATCCTCAGGGTCGTGCCGGCCCAGCCGGAACACGATGCCGGGACATGAACCCAACTGTCGGACGGAGTCAGCGAGTTGCTCCTCCGTAGCCAGGTCGGTGACGGTGACGTGAGCCCCGGCTTCGGCGGCGAACCGGGCCACATCCACGCCTCCGCCAAAACGGCCCAGCCCCATCACCAGAACTCTCTTGCCTGCCAGATCGGATGCCTTCATACCTCACTCAACACCTTGGAGCCTTTGTAGATCGAGGCGACGCCTCCCGTCAGCGGCGTCACTGAGACGTCGCGGAAGCCGGCCCGTTCCATCAACGTGCGAAATGCGGCCGGGCGGTGAAAGTCTTCGATCGACCGGTTGAGATACCGATACGCACGCCGGTCTCCAGACACGATCGCGCCAATCAGGGGAACGACAAAGCGCAGATAGGCCAGATATCCCCATCGCATGATCGGGCTCTCCGGAAGCGAGAATTCGAGGATCACCACCGTGCCTCCGGGTCGTAGAAGCCTGTGAATCTCATCGAGCGTCGTTCGCACATCCGGCGTATTGCGAATTCCGAACGCCATGGCCACCGCGTCGAAGCTCGCATCGGGAAACAACGTGCTCGTCGCATCGCCTTGCACGAGCCGCGCCCGATGGGACAGACCCCATCGGTCCATCTTCCGGCGGCCCAGCCGCAGCATCTCGTCGGAGCAATCCAGTCCTATGGCATCGACAATCCGGGGACGCTCCCGCAACAGTGCGATCAGCAGATCGGCCGTCCCCGTCGCCAGATCGACGACCCGAACCGGGCCGCGATCTTCAACACATCGTGCCGCCCTGCGGCGCCAGGAAACGTCGCGTCCGAAAGACAGCAGGCGATTCAGCAGGTCGTAGGTCGGCGCGATGTGATCGAACATCCGGTCCACGCAGAATCGGTCCGGACACGAAGCGTCGCTCGTCGTGGAAACCCTGTTTTGCATGCACCGCACCCGAGAACGACCGCGCCCTCGGCCGGCTCCAGAGAAGACGGCAGAGCACGACTACAACTTGGTCTCCATCGCCGTCGCCAACTCCACCTTCGCGTCGATGACCGCCTGCTCGATGCACTTCTTCCAGTCGTCGCCGAACTGGTCACGGTACTTCGGCTTCTCGTAGGCGTAGATGATCGCACGCGAGGCGTTGATCAGCGCCCCGGTCCCGTCGGTCTTGCAGAACCGCAGACAGTCGGCGGCCGTTGCGCCCTGCGAGCCGTAACCGGGCACCAGGAACCAGATCTTATCGTACTTCGTTCGCAGCGCCGCCGTCACCTCGGGAGCGGTCCCGCCGACGACCATTCCGACGTTGCTGTATCCGCTGCTTCCGACGCGACCGGGCTCGTTGGCGATTCCGTTGACGATCTCGGCCATTCTCTCGTAGAGCGCCTGGCCCTGGGCGTCGGCGAAATCCTGGATCGCCGCCGCGGAAGCGTTGCTTGTCCGAACCAGCACGAAGACCCCCTTGCCCTGCGAATCGGCCATCTGGGCGAAGGGCTCGATGCCGTCGAGACCGGGATAGCCGTTGATGGTGATCGCGTCCGGCGCCAACGTATCTTCCAGGCCGGCCAGCTCCGGATTCTGAAGATGGGCCGAGGCATAGACCTCGGCGGTATGGCCGACGTCCCCACGCTTGACATCGCCGATGATCTCCAGGCCGAGATCGTTGGCCTCGTTGACCAGGGCGTAGTACGTCTCCATGCCTTCCCAGAGATACTTCTCGAAGAACGCAATGTTGATCTTGATCGCAGGCACCATCGGCGCCACGATTCGCATCGTTTGCGTACAGAAGTCGAAGATCGCATCCACGGCGGCGGCCGCATCGAATTCGTCATTCATCTGACGATGACTGGTAATCGCTGCCGGCAGGCGGTTGTACACGGGATCCAATCCGACGATCAGAGAGGTCTTCTTCGCCTGCACGGCCTCGTATAACCGGTCCGCAAAATGGCTCGCCATAGTTTGAGAAACCTTTCTTTGCAAAAATGCCAGAGGTCACCATCATTCGTCCGGAGGTGCGCCGTGATCCCTTCGCACCGCACGACGGCGCCCGGCCAGACGCAAATCCGGCAACAAAAAACCCCTTTTTCGTAACCGTTTGAACCACTATAATCACGCCGATACAATCGAGCAAGACCGAATTCGGCATGCGGGCTCATTTGTGGGAAACTATTTCCCGTGGCCCGACATCCTCAGATAGAGAACGATACGATCTCCGGGTCGACAGGTGTCTGGTGTGCGGCCTTCCTTGGTTTGCACCCGGTTGACGGTTTCACAGGATCGCACAAACATGACGCTGGCCAAAGACAACGTCGGGCCCGGAACGCCCCCCCCGGCGCCGACCTCCGAGAAGGAGAAGGGCAAGGGCTCGAGACGCAGACGGCTGTTCTACTGGCTGCTGATCGACTTGACCGTCGCCGTGGTCGTGCTGGCGTTGTTGCTGTACAAGCCGGCCCGGTACAGCCCGATGATCCAGGCGCCGACCGGCACCAACGGCGAGCGCGTTCACCCGTATCTGTCTCACGAACTGGGTCCTCAACTGTACAACGGGGCACAGAGCCAGCGTCCCTTCCACCTGCATGTCTCCGATCGGGCCCTCAACGAGGCCATCACCCAGTTTCGATGGCCACGAGAGACCGGGGGCGTTGTGTTCTCGGCGCCCAAGGTGCTGTTTCACCCCGACCGCATCGTCGTGATGGGAACGGCCGATATCGAGAGGGCCGAACTGGTCATCACCGTCGAACTGGAGCCCCACCTCAATGACGAGGGGCGGCTCGATCTGAACGTCGCAAAGGTCAAGATCGGGGCCATGAACATCACGCCGCTGGCGAGGATGATGGCCAGGCGAATGTACCAGGAACGGCTCGAAACCGTGCCCGTCGACACCGACGACATCCGCACCAAGGTCGCTGGCTCGCTGCTGGCCGGCGAATCGTTCGAGCCGGTTTTCAAGGTGGAAGACAAGTGGGTGCGCCTCACCGACCTGAGCATCTCAGAAGGCACACTGCAGGCCGAGATGGTCCCCGCCAGATAGAGACGTCCTCGCCCAACACTTCCACCAAGGCCGCCCGTCGGCCGGCGCCGTTCCCAGAAGCAAGCGAGCCCGGAAACCGACTGTCCCGGGCTCGCATCACACCATCGCCATGGGTCCCTTATGACGCCGGGGCCGCTTTCTTGTCGGCGCGAGCGTAGCGCACGACCACGACTACAACGATGAAGACCACCAGCAGGATGATCCCCATCCATTGCAGCCTCGACCACAGGCTCCAGACGCTGCCGAACGCCGCGGCGCCGGCCGCAAGGGCCATCAGCACATTCCACAACACGCGCTTGCCACCTCCCGGCCTGTACTTGCCCAGATAGCTCTCCTGGTTCATCAGGAAGAAGAACGCGAAATACGCGATGGGCAGCAGCACCATCGCGAAGACCGACGTCGGCACCGCCAGATAGGGCGCCGCATCGGTCCAGAAGAACGGGCCCAGCGCCCCGACACACACCATCAGACTGCCGAACCGCTGTGGCCAGCCGCGAGCCGGCTTGTTGAGCAACTCGCAGAAGCACAGCCCGTTGATCGTCATGAGCATCGTCGCGGCGCTAAGCGCCATACCGATCACGCCGATCCCGAAGACATACTGAGCGACCACCGGACCGGTCAGAGGCGTGAGCGTCTCGGCGAGATTGAACGCGTCGCGCTTGACGAGGATGGCGGCCATGCGCTTGTCGGCCCAGGGCAGCGCCTCGGAAGCGGCCGCGATCTGTTCCGGCGTCAGCTCGCCGAACGCCTCATCCCCCATCTCATGCCTGACTCGGTCGGCCAGAAGCCCCTTGTAAGGCCCGACGAGATTCGCGGCGGGCTCCTCAGTCACCACGCCGCCCGGCGCATCCGCGACGAGGCCCTGCGCCGGCTGGCCGTGAAACTGGCTGCTCGATGCGATGACCACGCAAGCCGTCGCCAGCATGAAGGGGATGAACAATCCCGTGGACAGATCAAAGATGGCCAACCCGCGAAAGTCCTTGTCCCAACCCTTTCGGAGCATCGAATACGGCAAGAGGAACGTCATGTTGATGCCGACGGCCGTAGCAGCGGCGCTGATCATCACGTCGCGCTGCTGGCCGACGATCATATCGATCCAGAACGACCGGAAGCCCTCGGCAACAAGCTCGATGTGCGGCATAATCTTGTCGGTCGGCTTCATAAACAGACTCAGATCGGGGATCAAGCCGCCGACCACCTCGCCCCAGTTGAGCTTGCCGTCCATACTGACTTTGACCACCACCCCGATGAAACTGAGCACGATCAGACTGACGATGCTCTTGATCATGATCTCGAAGATCTTGACCCCCCTGCCGCCGGCGCTGTACGTCAACGTGGCACTCAGTGCAATCACGAGGAAGATCGCCCCGGCGATCATCTTGCCCTGGATCTCGCCCATCACTCCGGGACCGATAAACCCGGGCAGCAGGTTCTGTCGAATAGCGGCCGTACCCAGGGCAAACTGGGGCAGCGACCAGACGAGGTTGGCCATCATTGAAGCCAGCAGCCAGCCCCACCCGAGAACCGGGCTGACGTGCTCGTTGATCCCGCGAAGCGGCCGTTCCCCGGTCGAGAGCGTGACGTAGGCAATGGCGCTGAGCATGATGACGCCGAGGATCATGGCCAGCGGCTGGAGCCACATGAAGCTGAAGCCTACCAGGACGCCAAGATAAAGGCTCGACGACAGTGAGCCGCCGCCCAGCGTGATGCCGCTCTGAAGCCAGCCGGGACCGGAAAGCCTGACGAACACCTTCAGGAGCGGCCCTCGCCCCTTGGCCCTCGCATCGAGAATCATCTGCCGATCATTCTCGATCCGGGGATTCATGTGCATCACGGGTTGCTTCGGTGTGGGAGCCACACGGCCGCCGTTCTTGGACGCCATATCTTGCCTCCTGTTCACAGAGTTTGGCTGCGGGACAGGACCATCTTCCTCATCATGAGAACGATCCCGACCGTCGAAGACGGAACGCCTGTCCACCGGCACACGCGTCGCCTATTCTGGGCCCGTCCCATACGGGTGTCAACTTCCTTTTCGAGGCCGCCCGGAGTTTGTGCGCACCCCATTGATGAAGCGACAGGCCTCCGCATCCCATCGCCACCATCACCGACGTCCATGCGAACAACACACGCTCGCATACCGCCGAAGCGAAAAATGCGACACCGATAACTCCTTAGTTTGATAATATTTACGACAGAATCATGGAGGCACTGGACGAAAATCTGTGCAGGAATCCGTTGACACTCCGGCGTAGATTGTTAGTCTGTCTTGGCTCATCGGGTCGAGTATACTACAGGTGCGGTCGCAGGTAGACGATGACACTGCGATCCGTGCGAGGATCCCTCAGAGCCACACAGCAGAACCGTTTGTGCAAGCGGGCGATCCCCGATTCGCACGTACCATAGCAGAACGTCAGCGCCACAACCCGACACGCACTTTCGTGGTTGCGGCTCACAGGAACTGCAAGAAGGAGAATCAATGGACAACCAAGCGACGCTGAAGAGCAAGATGGACGAGGTCAGCCTGAACAGGCTCCTGGCGTTGAAGAACGACGAGGCAAACGCTTTCATCGCCCGCGCCATCGAGTTGTGCGAGCCGGACAAGGTCTGGATCGGCACGGACCGCGACGAAGACATCGCGTATTGCCGTCAGTTGGCCATCGACAACAAAGAGGAACTGCCCCTGGCGATCTCCGGTCATACCGTCCACTTCGACAGTTATTACGACCAGGCCCGCCGCAAGGAAGTGACCAAGTACCTCGTGCCCAAGGGTGCAACCCTCGACCCCAAACTCAATCAGGTCGAGCGCGAGCAGGGGCTCAAGGAGATCGAAGACCTCCAGCGCGGCGCCTACAAGGGCCGAACCATGCTCGTGCGATTCTTCTGTCTGGGGCCCGTCGACTCGATTTTCGCGATTCCCTGTCTGCAGATCACCGACTCGGCCTATGTCGTCCATAGCGAGGACATGCTGTACCGGCCCGGGTATGAGGAATTCAAACGGCAGAGTGCTTGCGGACCGTTCGAGTTCTTCCGGTTCCGCCACTGCACCGGCGAGATCACCGAGCGGATGACCTCCAAGAACCACGAGCTCAATCGCGTGTATATGGACCAGGGCCAAAACACCGTCTACTCCGTCAACACGCAGTACGCCGGCAATACGGTCGGGCTCAAGAAGCTCTCGCTGCGTCTGGCGATCTGCAAGGCCGACCGCGAAGGCTGGCTGGCCGAACACATGTTTATCATGGGCGCGCACGGTCCCGGCGGACGCAAGACCTATCTCGCCGGCGCCTATCCGTCGGCCTGCGGCAAGACCGCCACGGCCATGATTCCGGGCGAGACCATCGTCGGCGACGACCTGGCCTACTTCCGCGTCATCGACGGCGAGTTCCGCGCCGTCAACATCGAGGCCGGCATCTTCGGCATCATCCAGGACGTCAACGCCGACGGCGATCCGGTGATCTGGGACGTGCTGCACAAACCGGGCGAGGTCATCTTCGGCAATGTGCTCGTCAAAGACGGCAAGCCCTACTGGCTCGGCATGGGTGAAGCGATCCCCAAGGAGGGCATGAACCACGTCAGCACCGAATGGACCGAGGGCATGAAGGGCCCGGACGGCAAGCCCACCACGCCCAGCCACAAGAACGCCCGCTACACGGTGCGCATGCAGGACCTCGAGAACAAGGACCCCGATTGGGACAAGCCCAAGGGACTGCCCATCGGCGGGATCATCTACGGCGGCCGCGACAGCGACACCAACGTCCCGGTGCGCGAGGCCTATAGCTGGGAGCACGGCATCTGCACCATGGGCGCCATGCTCGAATCGGAGACCACCGCCGCCACCATCGGCGCTGAGGGCGAGCGGAAGTGGAACGTGATGAGCAATATGGATTTTCTGTCGATGTCCGTCGGCAAGTACATCCAGAACAACCTGGAGTTCGCCGCCGGACTCAAGCGGCCCAAGGTCTTCGGCACCAACTACTTCCTCAAGAAGGACGACAAGTACCTCAACGGCATGCTCGACAAGGCCGTCTGGATCAAGTGGATGGAGCGTCGAGTCCACGGCGACGCCGAGGCCCTCGACGCCGGCTACGGACTGATCCCCAAGTACGATGACCTCAAGCAGCTCTTCAAGGAGGTCCGTAACCAGGAGTACGCCGAGCAGGCTTACGTCGAGCAGTTCACCATCCGCATCCCCAAGCTGCTGGCCACGCTCGACCGCATGGCGAAGATCTACGACACGGTCGCCGATACGCCGAAGGTGATGCTCGACGAGATGGCCGCCCAGCGCAAACGCCTCGAAGCCCTCAAGGCCGCCAAGGGTGAATATGTTTCGCCCCTGGATCTTTAGAATCAGATCGCGAACCAGCAGAAGAAGCCGGGGCACGGTTGAGTCCCAGCTTCTTCGTTTTCGTCTGGAGGAACACCTCCAAGCGCAGACAGAAGGCATATTGGCAGACGGGGGCCGAAGTCGAACCAGACGACATCCCAAAGACGGGCTTCGCTTGCTGGCACAGACGTAGAAAGCCGCAGTTCCGGCCGGAATTGTAGTGTGTGTGAAGGTTTCCGGGCGAGGGGACGGTCGCTTGTGGTGGTGGCGCCTGAGGCTCCGTTGCGCATTTGTGGTGACGTGCCTGCGGCGGGTTGTCCTGTTTGTAGTGACGCCGTGAGGCGTTATCACCATTCGGTGGGAGATATGCCCTGACGGGCACACTACGAACGGCCCACCATCGCCAAGCCCTGCGGGCCCATGCGACTTCGCTGGGCGCAAGCTCCCGGGCGGCCACCGGCAGCTCTCTGTGCCCGAAGTGGCCTCGCCCGGAAATCTTCACACACACGAATTGTACCGCCGCCTGGAAACCGCTGCATGAAGAATGCTTTCTGTGGTATACCGGAAGGGGTCTGGTGCAGAGATGGAGAAATGAAAGAACGAGGTGGCGTCTATGCGTGCAACGCACGTAACGGTAACGGTTCGCAATCCGGCTGAGCCGGAAAAGACCTGGGACAGCCTGTTCCTCGTAGACACCGGGGCAGTCGACTGTCTGGTGCCCGCCAGGCATCTCGAGGCCATCGGTATCCAGCCGCGTTCGAAACGACCCTACGAACTGGCCGACGGCTCCGAGGTCAAGATGGACATCGCCGGCGCCCAGGTGGAGTTCATGGGCGAGACGGTGTGGACGACGGTGATTTTCGGCACCGACAGCGCCGAACCGATCCTGGGCGTGACGGCATTGGAATCGGTGGGCATTGAGGTCGATCCCCGTAGCCAGCGACTTGAACGCCTGCCCGCCCCCCGCCTGAAATAGGCCGGCACGCTACGACTCAGCGCAGATGAAGTGGTGATGGCTCTCAGAGTTTCTCGGCCAACCGGGCCAGAAGGCCGGCAAGGTCACTGAGCACCTTCTTCGGCGGCACGGGCAGGGTCAAATGCCGTTGGCCGCTTGCCTTGTCGGTCTCGATCCGCAGTCCGGGGCCCAGTTCCACCGGCGTCGTCTGCTCGGTGGACAGAGCCGATCCGAGCTTGTCCAGGAACGACAATCCCGCCGAGAGCAGGTCTTCCCACTGCGGCTGCTCGCTCTGGACGTCGGGCGATCCGTTCGGTTCGCCGGCATCCGCGATCTGCGCGGGCTCCTCGTGGCGCGGCATCGCTGTCGGGATGTTCCCCGTCACCTGATCGACCGAGTCCATGAAGCGCTTCAGCCGTGTGCCGCCGAGAGCCACTTCCGGCGTTCCGCCGTCCAGCACCCCCGCGAACATCGACTGCTTGAACGAGAGCACCGACAGCATGCCCTGCTCGATGGTCCCCTGTGAAACGAAGTTGACCACGCGCACCGGCCTATGCTGGCCCAGCCGGTGGACCCGTCCGACCCGCTGATCGAGCACCGCCGGGTTCCACGGCAGGTCCATGTTGACCACGGCGGCCGCGTTCTGCAGGTTCAGACCCACCCCGCCGGCGTCGGTCGAGAGAAAGATGCGGCAGTCCGGGTCCTCGCGAAACTGCTGAATCAGGGTTCGTCGGTCCTTCGATGCGATCCGCCCGTGGAACAGCACATAACCCAGCCTGGCGGACTGGAGACGGTCCAGGAGGATCTCGTGGGTGCCCAACCACTGGCTGAAGACAACGGCCTTGTCGTTCGGATGCTCGAAGGTCTCCTGAAGGACGGCGACCATCTCATCGGCTTTGACGCCGTAGTCCGTCTTGCGGTCGAGCAGATACGTGCTGTTGCAGCTCATCCGCATGTTCTGCAGCGCGATCATCAGGCGGCGCTGATCGGCCTCCGGGAGGAAGCCGAGCCGTCGCCATTTGGCGACGACCTTCGCCACAATCTCGCGGTTCTCCTCGTGGTGGGCCATCTGCTCGGCGGTCATCGGCACGAAGTAGTTCTTGTCCAGCCGCTCGGGCAGTTGCTTCAAGACCTGCTTCTTCGTCCGTCGAATCAACACCGGTTCGAGGGTCCGCCCGATCTTGTCGAGGTTTCGATACCCGATGACTCTGCCGTTGTCGTCGGTCTGCTGATGTTTAGCCAGGAAGCGGAACATGGGCCCCAGGCGGAACCGATCGACGAACTCGACAATGGAGTGGAGTTCTTCCAGGCGGTTTTCCAGGGGCGTGCCCGTCAGGACGACGGCGTATTTGGAATCGAGCCTCTTGATGCTCTTGGCCCGGCGGGTGTTCCAGTTCTTGATGCGCTGCGCCTCGTCGAGCACGATCACGTCCGGCTCCCACCGGCGGATCGCCTCGACGTCACGATGGATGACGTCGTAGTTGACGATCTTGAAGAAGCCATCCCCCGCGTAGGAAGCCGCCCGCGCAGCCGACAGCCCTTCGACCACAACCGCCGAACGATCGCAGAACGTCTCGATCTCCCGTTTCCACTGGTACTTCAGCGACGTCGGACAGACCACCAGCACCCGCTCGACGCCGGCCGCACGGGCCAGCACCTCGCAGGCGCCGATGGCCTGGATGGTCTTGCCGAGCCCCATGTCGTCGGCGATCAGACAGCGGCCCGCCCGCGCGGCAAACAGCACCCCCTCCCGTTGATACGGATACAGCGAGACCTTCAGAAGAGAATCGAACGCCTTGCCTCGGATGCCGGCGGGAAACATCTTGTCGAGCCGCCCGGCCAGGTGCGTGCGGTCGCGGACCTGCGCGATGAAATCGAGCGCATCGTCGTAGCGCCGCAGGTCGTATTGAATCTCATCCGCTCGGTTCAGGAACGTGTCGAAACGCATATACGCCTCGGCTCGTAGCACGCCGGCGCGATCGAAATAGCGCCGGGCCAGGCGAAGCAACTCGGCCGGACATTCGGTCCCCGGCTTGAAGACGACGGCTCGCTGCGCTCCGTACCGAAGGTACACTTCCGAATAGGCCGGATGGAACCCCTCGGTGAACGCTTTGCGACCGCCGCGTTTGCGGCGCAGCGCGCCGAGCACGAACTCGATGTGCTTGCAGGTGCCCAACGTATTGACCGCAAAGTCCGGGCACGAACAGTAATTGTCCCCGAGCCCGTGGCCGCGAATGGCAACGCGATACTGGCCGCCCGTCTGCGGGTTGACCACCTGGAATTCCGAGAAGATCGGCTCGCTGCCGACGTTCGCGATCCGCAGGTCCTGCTTCTCGGCGAACTGCCGGCGCAGGGCCACCTGCCATTGCTCCAGCGACATCTCTTCCGGCTTGCGCGTCCGTGAGACCTTCGTCACCTTCCGAGGTCGCGAGGCCCCCCTCTTCGACTTGTGCCCCGCCCCCTTTCGGGCCGTTCCCAATGCCTGTTTCCCGGCCATAAAACCGACACCTCCATGGAGAAACCCTGCCATATCCTTCTCAACGACGATCGCGTCGAGTATATCGACCCACACCGAACGTGCAATGCCCTACCAACCTCCGAATGGGTGGGAGGATCCGCCCAACCGCTACCCGCTCGCGGACGGAAGATCCTCATTGCCAGACAGGAGCGCAACTGCTATAATCATACCTTGTATACAGGATATAAGACGCTTGTGGTATTTTGCCGCAGCCAAATGGAGGAGAGATTCATGAGAGAGACATTGCTGTCCCTGTTGCTGGTGTTCTTCCTGGTGGGGTCGGCCCCTGCCGAAGAACCGGTCGATTTTGCGGACCCCACCCTCAAAGCGGCGGTCGAGGATGCGCTCTGGGTGCTGGATCCAACCCCCACGGACATGCTCGGTCTGACGTCTTTGACGATCATCGGCAAGAAGATCACCAGCCTGTCCGGCCTGGAACATGCCACGAATCTCCTGTCGCTGACTCTACAGCGAAACAGTCTCAGCGACATCTCGCCGCTCGCCAGCCTGGTCAACCTTCAGTCACTGGACATTGAAGAGAACAGCGTCAGCGACATCAGCGCTCTTGCCTCGATGCCCTACTTGAGCAAGGCAAACCTTCACAGGAATCGAATCACGGATATCTCCACGCTGGCGGGAATGACATCTCTGTCGTGGCTCGATCTGCGGTGGAATCCCCTGAGCGAAGAGGCCTACGAAACACATATTGCGCTCATCTTCGAGAACAACCCGGGGATCTTCTTTGCGTACGACCCGACGTATCTGCGTCGCCTGTCGATCGGCTCAACCACTGGCGGGCGAGTCACCCATCCGGGTGAGGGCGTGTTCGGCTACGTGTTCGAGACGGAGCTCTACCTGACGGCCGAACCTGACCCCGGTTACCGCTTCGTCCGATGGACGGGGAATTTCTACTCAACGTCACACCCGGCGAGAATCGTCATGCACCACGATTTTGACATCACGGCGCATTTCGAGAGGCTCCTGGATGTCATCTACGTCGACAACAACCTCTCGGACGATCCGGGATCCGGAGAGCCCACAGACAACGGTTCCGATGCAAGCGGTACGGCCGCACGTCCTTTCGGCTCGATCCAGGAGGCGATCGACCTGGCGTCCAATGGCGCCCTGATCGTTGTCCGCCCCGGAACCTATTACGAGACGATCGACCTGCTGGGCAAGAGCATCCGCATCACCGGCATCGATCCCAACGGTCCGAACGTCGGATCATACCCCGTCATCGACGGCGCCGGGCGCGGGCCCGTCATAAGCATTGAGCCCACCTACTTTGGCGACCCAACGTGCGAGATCGGCGGGTTTGTCATCACGGCAGGACGAGGACCTGTGGGCGCCCTTTCCGCAAGGAAGTGCGAACTGACGATCCGCAACTGTCTGATCGTCGGCAATCACGGAACCGGCCGCGATGAATCGCTTATCCACTGCCGAAACAGCATCGTCACATTCGAGAATTGCACGGTGGACGATTACCACAATCGCAACACAGGAGCGGCGATCGTGGCCGTGCAAAGCGATCTGGCTGTGACAAACTCCATCCTGTTCGGCAACACGCCGCACCTGATCCTGGCCGACGACGACAGCAACGTGGCGGTCTGCTACAGCAACGTGGTCGGCGAATGGCCCGGTCCCGGCAACACCGACGACGACCCGTTGTTCGTGCGACGGGGTCACTGGGCCACGAGGACCGAACCGGGCGTGGAAATCGCGCCGACCCATCCCGGTGCGATCTGGATCCCAGGAGACTACCATCTGAGGTCCCAGTCCGGCCGATGGAACGAAGAGACACAGACCTGGATGCTGGATACCGTGACCAGTCCGTGCATTGACGGCGGCGATCCGGAGATGCCGGCTGGGCATGAGCCGGTTCCCAACGGAGGCACGATCAACATGGGTGCGTATGGAGGCACGGCACAGGCGAGCAAGTCCTATTAGTCTGGTCGTGCCTCTGTATTCTGGACGGGTTCCCGGCTAAGCGGAGAGAGCGTATGTTCCTGTGGCTGGAATGTAAGAGAAAGAGCGAATTGGCCGCTGGCTGGATTGCACTTGCGCTCGTTATCCTGGCATTTCGTCCGGCGGTGGGCGAGGGCCCGAGCATCGCGCCATCGGCCTATTGGAAGAACCAGGTCGTCTTTCCAGACGACCCGTTCTGCGCCCGTGGCATCTCTCGGGACAGCATCCGGTGGGTGAAATTCACCATCTTGCTGGAGCCTTATGACCGACATCTTGTCTACTTCCAGGACAGCCGGCGTTACGTCTTCCATTACAACTTCGCCGCGGACCTGCTGGCTCCCTTTGCAGGCCTGACCTCTCAGCAATTCAACGCCGTGACCCTCTTCGAGCAGGACCAGCAGGCCGTCCTTGGCACGGTCATCCTGCCGCCGCTGACCGACTCGGGCTCCGAGCCGCAATTCGATGAATACGGCATCCAGTTCGTACGGCAGGACGCGTTCCCACGCGAACAGATTGCCGAGCTGTTCGCGCTGGTTGAAGCAAACGTGATTTCCTCGCCGCAGGTGCAGGCGTTCTACTTTCCGACCTACGAGCAGCAGGCCACGGCAAACGCCGACCGGCAATGGTTTGAATCCCAGGGAATCATGCTGGGCTCAACGGCGCGCTGGGCCCGGGGCAACGTATGCTATTCGCAGGGATGGGCGATCGGAAAGCTGAAATTCTTCTCTGCCGACGCCATCATGAACGCGTACCAGAGGGGCCTTCTGGAATCCAAGGACATTCTGCTGACCGACGGCATCCCCGCGGAGCTGCCGCACCTCGCCGGCATCCTGTCACTGGCACCGTCGACGCCGAACTCGCACGTGGCCATCCTGGCGAACACATATGGCGTTCCGTTCGTCTACCTGGCTCTGTCGGCCGATGCCCTCACGGCACAGCAGATGGTCGACCACACCATCATCGTCGGCGTCCATGAGGACGCCTACGGAACCTGCCACCTCAGGCTGCTTGACGTCGAGGATCGTCTCGATGACGTCACAGTGCAGCAGATCATGCAGCTCAAGCAGCCTGCGACCCTGATGATCTCGCCCACCGCCGAGCTTGGGGCCTTCGGTCTGCCGGTCGAGGGGCTGACGCCCTGCGACATTCAATACGTCGGCGGCAAGGCGGCCAACTTCAGCATCCTGCGTGAAGCCATCCCGGACAACTCCCCGACGGCCGTCGCGCTGAGTTTCGACGTGTGGAATGCCTTTCTCGACCAGCCGCTGTCCCCGACCCCATCGATCCGCCTTGAACCCGGCGAGCACATCCTGTTCTGGGCGACCGGCGAAGAGCGGCAAGGTCCGCTGCACACCAGCTTTCGACTGAACAAGGACGGAGAATCCATCGGGCTGTTCGATGCGGATGGGGGGACGCTTATCGACAGCGTCCATTTCGGGCCGCAGGAACGTGATGTCTCCTACCACCGATCCGTCGATGGCGGCGATACCTGGCAGTTCTGCACGTCGCCGACGCCGGGATACGCGAACTCGGACGCGCAACCGGTCCACAGCGGCCTGGTCATCAACGAGTTCATGGCCAGCAACGGGACGACCATCGAGAACCCCGCGCAGCCCGGCGACTTTCCCGACTGGATCGAACTCTACAACGCCTCAGACCAACCCATCGCCCTCGACGGCATGTACCTGACCGACGACATGGAGAACCCGACGAAGTGGCAGATTCGCCCCGCGATCGCGGAACCGACACTGCGCAAAGAGATTGCCCGCCGCCTATCGCAATATCCCCACTATCCACCCGAGGACATGTGGATGCTGTCCCGAGACTTGGCCGCGATCCGGAGTCTATTCACGAATCCCCAGGTCACCTCGTTCGACGATGCCCTTCGCGCGGCCATTGTCGATGTACTCGCCGATCCGGCGCATGGCTTCGATCCGCGTGCGATGCTTCGGTTTCGCAGCTCGACCAATGTGGAGGACAGCGAGGACTTCGTCGGGGCCGGCCTCTACGACAGCTTCAGCGGCTGTCTGACCGATGATCTCGATGAGGACGAGGATGGTCCGTGTGCTTGCGATCCCACGCGCTCGAACAAACGCAGTGTATTTCGAGCGATCCGGCGGGTCTTCGCGAGCTTCTACAACGACAACGCCTTTCTGGAGCGATTGTGTCACAACGTCGATCCGACCAAGGTTGGGATGGCCGTGCTCGTGCACCACTCGTTCCCCGACGAGATCGAACTGGCCAACGGGGTCGCCACGGTGGAGGTCACGGGCGATGGGACCAACACCACCGTCACCTTGGTCAGCCAGCAGGGCGCCATCTCGATCACCAATCCACAGGACGCCTCGATCGCCGAGGAGGTCGTCGTGCTGGTGCTGCCCTCGGGCAGCGTGGTGCCGCCCAGACTCCAGAGAGCGTCGAGCCGCGTCCCTCTCGGAGGTACCGTTATGACGTGGCGCGACGACTATACGGAACTGGCGCACTTGCTGCTCCGCGTCAGCGACGCATTCCGACAAACCACCGGCAAGACAGCCTACCTGTTGGATTTCGAGTACAAGAAGGTTGCCGTCGGCGCCGCGGCATTGCCTGAAGGGGGACTGGTCATCAAGCAGGTGCGGGAAATCCCCACAATAGGCCAGAGAACCAGAGAGGATGCCGTCCTGGTCAACGTAGCCGCCCACTATCAGGTCTTTCCCGGCGAGTTCGAATTGCTCGGGCCAACCGATCTGTTTGCGGACCACCGCCTCAAGTCGCAATGGAGATTTGAAACGCAAACCATGGTCCTGGATGCCAACAGCCTCTCCGAAAGCCTCTATAGTCACGTGACCGTCGACCTGCTCGATGAGGACCGTTCGTACACTCTGAGCGGCCCGATCGCCCAGTGGCCGTCCGCTCAACACAGCTTTGACGGCCAGCGTGTTCTCAACACGTGGCGCGTCGCGGACCTTTCGAACCCCCGCACCTACCACCTGCACACGACGGGAATATCAGCCGCCGCGTCACAAGGGCGGAACCCCCTGTTTCTAACCGATTTCGGAGAGTACGCCTTCGATCTTCCGTACCGATGCCTGACCCTGGAAGTCGATTACGACCATCCGGTGGCGGCCTGGCGACAACGGTTGTGGCCGGCCGATCCCCCTTCCGGCCTCACCGCGACCCGGAGGAACAAGGTCTACCTGTGGTCGCCTCCGCAGCCCAGTCCGGCCGACGTCCCGCAACAGCGGCATTTTGCCTCGGACGGAATCGTGATTACGACGTCCTTCTACTTCCCTCCTCCCCCGGAGGGATATGCCGACTGGACGACCCATACGGCACCGCTTCTGCGGTGGGAGCAGACCGTCATCGAAGGACTCAGTGACGAACCAATCGTGCTTCAAGGTCACTACTCGCAGACGTACCGTCCGGAGCACCACAATCTCGTGGAAGGATTCTTGTTCGAGCCCCGCCTTGAGCCCGGCATCCCGGCCGAGATCCTGGCCCAGCTCGACCAGGCCGGCATCCGGTTCATTCACCTGGTGGTCGATAACCAAGGCGGGCTTCAATCGCAAATCGCGACCTATGGCCCCAACGACCTGAGCTTCACGGATTAGAGGCGTCGGGGGTTCTTCGTGCACCCGTTCCTGCCATTTCACTGCTTGCCACGGGGTTGGCTCGGTGCTATGATCCCAACCCGACGGCGCTCATCTCGCTGAGGGCTCGACGTGGGATGGATATCGCGCCGATGGCTCGACAAGCAGGAAGACCACAAAGGAGAACTCTGGAATGCTCTATTACGATTGGCAGTTCGCCGAACGGATTCAGTGCAGCGTCGAAGAGAGAAAGGAATGCTTCGACCTGATCGTCCGGCTGCGGAAGTATGCTTCGACCATACGGCAAGAGGGTTTTCTGGCCCTGGAAGAGGAACTGAGAAGCATCAACGACGAGTTCCTGGCCACATGCATCCAAATGGGCATCGACGGCGTCAGCCCCGAGCTGTTCCGCGACATCCAGGAACGGCGCATCCTGGTGGACAACTGCAAGGGCAAGGAACTGCTGCGCCGCGTCATCATCACCGAAGCGATGGCGTCTATCCTCAGCGAGGACAACTTCAAGGTCTTCCACTACAAACTCCTGTCCTACTTGGGCGAGCACGGCTACAAGTGGGCCAAGGAACAGCAACTCGACCTGATCGGAAGGAACCTCTGAGAGCGCCCGCGCAGGTCTTCGGATTCCCCGTTGAATCAGCGGTTTTTCTCGGACGCAGCGCAAAAGATGCTCGCACATTGCAGATGAGGGTTGCCCACAAGCGATTCATCCGGTAGTCTCGCGACTTCGGCATGGTCAATCGTGCATCGGTGTCCGTCGCCTGCCCTGAGTGGAATATGCGGTGCGGACGTCGGGGTGTATCGGAGTCAAGGATGGTCGGCCTCGTGAAGCAATCGAGTGAGTTCTCCGCCGCAGCGCCCATGCACGATGTCCGCCCGAACCGGAGTGCCTCGCCATGCCCCTGGTAACGCTCTGCCTGCGAATGCATGAGCCCTTCCGATTGGACCCGGACGGCTCGACGTTCCTCTGGGAAGAGCGCAACCGAAGCACGTTCGTGCATCGCGCCGAGCGCTGCTATCTGCCGACCGTTCGTCTGTTCACCGAACTGATCAAAACCCACGTCGACTTCAAAGTCAGCTATTGCCTCTCCGGCACCTTTCTCGAACAGGCCGAACTCTATGAGCCTCAGGTCATCGGCGCGCTGGCCGATTCGTTCAACGCCGGCCGCCACACGCGACAGGTCGAACTTCTGGAGCAGACGTACCACCATTCGCTGACCTCCTTCTTTGCGGACAGGCAGAAGACCGAGTTCAAGCTCCAGGTCTCTCTCCATCGACAGAAGATTCACGACTTCTTCGGTGTCCGGCCGACGGCGTTCGCCAACACGGACCTGCTCTACAACAACGAGTTCGCCAACTTCGTCGCCGACATGGGGTACAGGGCCGCTCTCTGCGAGCCGTGCGAGAAGATGATTGACGGGCGAACCGGCGAACCGATCGCCGCCAACACGGTCTTCCGCGCCAAGGGCCGCAACGGACGGGCCCGCAAGCTCGCCGTGGTGCCGCGCAACACGGTCCTGAGCCGCGAGCTGGCGGCCCGGCTCGGCGCCCCTTCGTTCACGGCCCGAGAATACGCGGCGCGCGTCCAACACAGCGGCGGGGAAGTGGCCCTGATCGTGTGCGATTTCCCTCTGATCGAAACGGGAACGCCTGCCTACGAGCAGATGGAGGCTTTCTGGCGGGGGCTGCGCGATGAGTGGGCCAGGCACGTCGACCTGATGGCGGCCAACCCCAGCGAGGTCGCCGAGTGGTTTCAGATAACCGACTGCCCCATGATCGATTGTTCCTGTCCGGAGTGCCCGTGCGGGACCGGCGCCGACCCGCACCGTCCCGTCCTGCTCCGATCCCAGGCGCAGCGGGTGCTGTTCCACAGGGTCGAGGCCATGGAGGAGCAGGCCGCCCGTGCCGGCGGCGAGCTGCTTCGCAAGTTTCGCTACCTGACCACGTCGGACCACTGGCGCTACCTGGAGACAGAGGAGACTCCGCGGCGCCTGCCCTGCGAGGCCATTAGCCCGTACGACTCGCCGGCGACAGCCGCCTTTGCATTGACGCACGCAACCGAGGAACTGTCGTTTGCCATTCGCAACTTCAACATCCGCCAGACGAGCGACCAGACCCCCGTGATCATCATCACGCCCGAGACGGCTCGCCTGCCCTCGGAGGGCATGGGCCAGTTCGCACGGTTTGTCTCCGGCAAGAGCGGCGGGCTGGGCGAGGTGATCTCGGCGCTGTGCAAGGGACTGGCCGAGAGGCGCATCCCCGTCCACTTGATTACGATGAACCTCTCGAGGCGATTTCGCGAGGAGGCCGGGCTGAGCGAAACGGAGTGGATCCAGAAACGCCACCAGCTCAATCCGGAGAACATCCACCTCGTCAGCTCGTCGATCTTCGAGGGCTACCGCAGCGCCTATGAAGGATGGCCGCTGGCCAATGCAGCCGAGTTCCAGCGGCAGATCGTCAACACCTACATCAAGGAAATCCGAAGCAAATACGAGGGCCGGGCCATCCTGCACACGAACGACTGGATGGCCGGCGGCGTGGCGACGGCCTATGCAGGCCTGCGCCGAATCCCGATTTTGCACACGGTTCACAACACGCACACGGGCCATATTCCGCTCGAGATGCTGTACGGCGTGAACCTCCAGAAACTCTGGGACGCCCTGTACGTCTCCATCGACCAGCAGAAGCGATGCATCGACGCGCATGCGACCGCGATCAAGAACGCCACGAAGGTCAGCTACGTCGGTGAGAAATTCCTCAAGGAGATCGTTGAAGACTACTTCCTCGACCGGCCGATCATCCCGTGGAGCGTTCGCGAAGAGACCAAGGTCAAGTTCCGCAATCGTTGCGTCGGCGTCATCCCCAACGGCATTTCTCCCGACGTGTTCCCGGAGAATCAGCCGGAGAACCCCGACCCCGACGCACCGGGCCTGGCCAAGCGATACGGCTCCTTCGACAACATCCTTGCCGCCAAACGCCTCAATCTGCTGAAATTCCAGCACAAGATGGGGCTGAACATCGACCCCGAGGCCCTGCTGCTCTATTGGCCGTCCCGACTCGATCCCGCCCAGAAGGGCATCGAACTGCTCGAAGAGATCGCCGGCGGATTCGTTTACCAGCATCCGGACGTCCAGATCGCCGTCGTCGCCGATCCCGTCGGCGGCGACAACACCCACGCCGAGATCATGGGCCGGATCGCCTGCGCCTCCGGCGGGAAGATCGCCTATCGCCGGTTCGATCAGGATCTCAGCATGCTCGGATACGCCGCCGCCGCCGACGTCTTCGGCGCCTCGCTCTACGAACCCTTCGGGCAGATCGACGTCGTCGGCAACATCCACGGGGCGACGACCACCAACCGGGACACCGGCGGCTACAGCGACAAGATCAGCCAGCTCAGCCTCCGCGCCTGGGGCGCACCGATCGACAGCGGCAACGGCGTGCTGTTCCGCAACTACGACACCGGCGGCCTCTGGTGGGGATTGAGCAAGGCCGTCGACCACCTGCGCTACTTCAAGAACCGACCACGCGAGTGGGAAAAACAGATGCGCCGGATCATGCAGCACGCCAGGAAGACCTGGAGCCTCGACAACATGGTCGCGCGCTACATCACCGCCTACGAGGAACTCAACGAAAGCAAACCCCTCGTGTAGAGCGTCTCGCGCATCGCGGATCAGGAATCTCCACTACCGGACCGCCAGCACCGTCACCGACCTGGCCGGCAGCGTCGCTCGGATCGCCCCATCCCGGATCGCCACACCGCTCAAGGGCACCGGCCGGACTGCCTCGGGCGCCTCGAACGTATTCATCGCATTCATCGTCTCAGCGGTGAGGACCCTTCCGGACACCCGGCGGATCTCGGCCCCTTTCACGTCGCAGACGAACTCGGCCGGCTTCTGGGCATCGAGGTTGCAGATCGTGATGTGGATCAGACCCGACTCGGCCCGCGATGCCGACGCCACCAGAGAGGGAAGCTCGTCACCGCCGCGCTTGTAGGCGCGGCACATCAGATCGGCCGGCAGATGCGTCGCGCCCTGGTGGACCTTGTACATCTCGAAGACGTGGTACGTCGGCGTGACGATCATCTTCGGCCCATCGGTCAGGATCATCGCCTGGAGCACGTTGTTGGTCTGGGCGATATTGCCCATGCGGACACGGCGGCAATGCTCGTTGAAGGCGTTCAGGAAGATGCCCGCCGATACGGCGTCGCGCATCGTGTTCTGCTGATACAGGAACGCCGGGTTCGTGCCGGGTTCGGCGTCCCACCACGTGCCCCACTCGTCCACGTACAGCCCGATGCGGCCTCGCCGATCGAATCGATCCATGATCTCGATGCTCTTTTCGAGCAAATCGTAGATCGTCAGGGTGTTCTTCATCAGGACGAACCACTCGCCTTCGTCGAACTCCGTGGCGCTGCCCTTGTCGGTCCAGTTGCCCGAGCCGCGAACGTAGTGGTGCAGGCTGATGGCGTCCATATACCGGCCCGCTCGTTCCAGCACGACGGTCAGCCAGTTGTAGTCCGCACTGCTCGGGCCACAGGCGATCTTCACGATGGCGTTGCCGGAGTAGCTGCGAACATACGTCTGATAGACCCGATAGAGGTCGGCATAGAACTCGGGCCTCATGTTGCCGCCGCAGCCCCAATTCTCGTTGCCCACGCCGAAGTACTTGACCCGCCAGGGCTTCGCACGGCCGTTGGCCCGGCGAAGGTTCGCCATCTCGCTGTCCCCGTCCAACGTCATGTACTCGACCCAGTCCTGCATCTCCTTGACCGTGCCCGAGCCGACGTTGCCCGCGACGTATGCCTCGCAGCCGAGCTGCTCGCACAGATCGAGAAACTCGTGCGTGCCGAAGGCGTTCGTTTCCGTAACCATGCCCCAGTGCGTATTGATCATCGCCGGCCGCTTGTCGCGCGGACCGATGCCTTCCATCCAGTGGTATTCGTCCGCGAAGCATCCGCCGGGCCAGCGCAGCACCGGGATGTCGAGCTTCTTGAGTGCCTCCACCACATCCGTGCGAATCCCGCGCACGTTCGGAATCTCCGAATCTTCGCCGACCCAGAACCCCTCGTAGACGCAACGGCCCAGGTGCTCGGCGAAATGCCCGTAGATCTCCGGCGCAATCGTGGTCTTGCCCCGATCGGCGTGGACGACCAGGCGATTGATCGTCCCCGGCTCCGAGGACACCGTCACCGCCGCTTTCGCTCCGACGCAGAACGCCGCAACAACGATCAAACACACCAACGTCTTCAATCCGTGCTTCTTCATGATGGTCTCTCCTTCGATAGATCGTGCGCGTACTGTCAGTTGGATGAACGCGCCGGCCACTTCGTCTTCCATTCGGCGTATTCCGACGCCAGCGACTGGCCCCAGCGGCCGTACCAGGCGTATCCGTTGCGGCGTTCGGCTTCGATCTCGGTCATGCTGTACTTCTTGACGCCGTCGCGTCCGGAGAAGATCGGGCGGTTCGTCCCGATCTCATAGAACCGCGCCCACAAAGGCGGCGCATCGGGGTCCTCGACGATAGCCCTGTCGCCATCGATCCGGGTCAGCCGGATGCCCGTCAGCTTGACCGACTCGAACCACGCCACGGCTGCCGCGATCGCCTCGGCAACCTGGGGGCTCGGATCGTCCAGACTCATAAGGAACCGAACGACGCCGACGCTCTCGCCGCCACTGATCGAAACCAGTTCATAGCTGCGCGCCGGACGCGGACGGTAATCAACCGCATCATGCTGAGCGCACCAGGCGGTCCGCTTTCCGTCGACGACGATCTGACACTTGAGGATGCACTCGATGCCGCGTTCCACGGCGCCCAGGGCCGCTTCGCGCCGAGTCGAATCCACGAATTCATAGTCCAACGATGTCGCGACCTCGCGCAGGAAGATCATCAGGCGAATCATCGCATTGTCATTGAACGTGATATGCCGCGCGTACCCCCTGCCGGGTGGATAGTATTGGGGCCAGCCGCCGGTAGGATATTGCGCTTCGAGGATGTGGTCGAGCCCTTTGAGAAACGCCCGCTCGCAGCGCCGGTTGCCCGTCGCGCGAAAGGCTCGTGCGAGGAACCGCAACTCGTCCACTGTGGCACCGTTGTCGAACGTTCCTCTCAGCTCGTTCGACGAGCCGGAGAACGCGTTCGTCATCGTACTGGTGTTCTTGGGCCAGCCGCCCTGCGGCGACTGCCAGGAAAGAACGTTCTCGGCAATGCGTCTGCCCTCCTCGCTTCGGTACCATTCGTCCGGCTTGTCGCGATAGTTCCGCCAGGAACCAGCGGCAAACGCCGGCAACAGAAATACCCACATCAAAATGCCGGCGGTCGTCACGCGCGCACAGAGTCGTGTCGTATGTCTCATCCTATCCATCATATACTCCTACGGACCTTCGATCTCCTCGGTGGCCGTTTCGACCTTCCGATACGGCGTCGCCTCTCCGGGCGCTGAGGCCTCCTGATGCATCGGGCGCAGAATCGCCAACTCAGCGAGAGAGCACGCCAGGTCATCCCCGAAGCCGGACAGCGCACGCAATTTCAGGTGCCGTGCCTCAACGGTCCTTCCGAACGCGATCTCCTGCGGCTCGAACGTCGATTCCAGTTCCCCACGTGTTGCTTCCTGCCATTGCTCGCCGTCGTCACTGATCTCGACAACGAACTCGCGGATGTCCCCTTCGCGAGCCCGGTGGTTCTGCCGAGCCATACACAGCAGCCCGCTCATCGCCACAGGCTCGGCAAAGTCGATCACCAGTTCGTGCGGATGGCGCGTCTGCCGGTCGCGCCCGCCAGCGGCCAGCCAGTACGTGTTCGGATTGCCGTCGATGGCATACGCCACCGGGTTGCCCGGCGTCTCTGCGGTGGCCCTGGCGACCGCCCCAAGCTGACTCATCACCTGATTGTCGAACAGAATGCTGCGAATCGCGGCCGGCGACACCTCGACAGTCGGATCGAACCGCTCGCTCGACATATACCTCAGCAGACTGTGGCGCAACTGGCGGGCGACCGGACGCTTGTCGAGACCGGACGCCAGATCGGCCGAGCAGACCATCAGCTTGCCCGGCCCCACGCGACACTCGAACACCAGGCCGAGTTTGTAGTTTCGGTTCCAGTCGTCGATCACCTGGACGATCGGTTGCAGAGCGCGCGGCAGGCGGTCCAGGTTCATCGCCCGACACGCCGGCTGCGTCACGTCCTGCCACTGCCAGTCGTAGTGGAAATCCGTGGCGAACTCGGCCAACGCCGGATGATTCGGGTCGCACAGCAGGCCCAGGAAGCGGTCCCAGGCGGGTCCCATCAGACGGTTCCAGAAGATCGGCAAGCGGCCCACCGGCGGGCTGTCCCAGCTCAACTGGTGGTACAGGGGAAGAAACAGCACCTTGCCTCCGACGGCCAGTCGCGTCTCGGCCTGCGCGAACGAATGCGTCACGAGCACATCGGCCGGCGTCTCGCTGGGCAGCCGGGCGGGATAGATCCAGAAGTCCCAATCATTCTTGACAGAGGCCATCCCTTTGAGGCCGACCACCAGACGATACTTCTGCGGGGCCCTGAACGTGCTCAGGTTCATCGACAGCCGCTGGATCGGCGTCGCCGTACCCAGAGGCACGGTCATCGCCGCGAGTTCGCCGGAGACCACGGTCTTGCCCCCGGCGTCCTCGATCCGGAAGACGGGAACGGCATCTTCCAGAGGCGCCCGGCCGAAGTGCGCGATCTCCAAATCCACGTCCAGATCGTCTTCGGTCGTATACACCAGGCGACCCATCCGCGCCAGCGGCACGGTGACGTCGCAGAATCGTCGGAACTCCTCCGGCGTGACATATCCTTTCGACTGCCAGAACACGTTCAGCGGACCGACCACCGCCGTGCCCTGGCCGGGGTAGTCATGCAGATCGAGCAACTGGAACCCACCCATGCCCGGCGTGCGAAGCAACGCCTCGATCTCTTGCTTGTAGCAGGCCACCTGAAACCGGCCGCTGGCCAGAAGGAAATCACGCGCCTGGTGCAACATACCGCGCTCGGCGAGCGATTCGCGAACGATCTCGTAGTTTCCGGCCTTCAGCGCGCCGGTGTATCGGTCGATCTCCGAGAGGTCCGGATAGGCACACCACTGTCCGGTCTCGTGCGAGATCACGGGGTAGTTGGTGCCTTCGAGCGAAGCGCGAAAATCACGACCGAACCAGCCACTGTCACCTCGGAAGCGATACGAGCCGATACGAATCGCGATGAGATAGTCGATGTGGTCAACGGGTCCGGGCCGCTCGCCGTAATACCGCCCGGTCTGCGTGGTGTAGATGCGCCGGTTGTCCTTCTTCTTCCACTCGATCAGCCAGGGCGTGAGAACCTGCTGCCACGGTCCGGCCGGCTCGTTGCCCGAGGAGAGCATCACGAACGACGGATGGTTGCCATAGGCGCGAACGATCTGCTCGGTCTCGCGATAGAGGAATTCCTTCACCCCGTCGTCGCGCGACGAGTACTGGCCCCAGTTCGACGACTCCGGCTGCAAGTAGATCCCCATCTCATCGGCCGCCGTAAATGCCGCCTTGGGCGGACACCACGAGTGGAATCGCACGTGGTTCAAGCCGTAGTCTTTGACGACCTCGAAGACCTCTCGCCACGATTCGACGTCCGTCGGCGGATAGCCCGTCAGGGGAAACGTGCAGCCCTCGTGCGTGCCGCGGAAGAAGGTCTTCCGTCCGTTGACGTAGAACACCCCGTCGCGGCTCTCGATCCGACGCAGCCCGACGGTCAGCTCGCGTTCATCGTCGGCCCAATCGCCGTTCAGCTTCAACGTCACCTGGTGCAGCGTCGGCTCGAACTCGTCCCACAGCCCGGCGTCGTCGCCGAAGGACACCTCCATCCGTGCCGCGCCTCCGCCGATATCCCATTGCACCGGCAGGCTCTTGCCGCCGGCCGACAACGTCCCTCCGCCCGGCTCGCCGGTGATGTTGCCCAGCGTCACCTCGATACGCGCGGACTTGCGGTCGATGTCTGTGTAGACTCGTGCATCGTCGATCCACACGGGCGTTGTCGATTGCAGCGTGAGGCTGCCGACGAGACCATGCCAGTTGGTCTGCGTCGAATCGGTGATGCTGTGGGCGTCTTTGCGGATGTTGACGAGATACCGATTGTCCACGCGAACCGACAACGTGTACCGCCCCGGCTCCAGGACGCCAAGGTCGTAGACGTGAGGTGCTCCGAGGCTGTCGTTGACGCCGATCAACCGGTCGTTGACCCACAGGGCGCTCGACCAGTGGACGCGTTCGAACGACACCACCGCCCGGCGGCCCTGCCAGCTTTCCGGAATCAGGATGTCCCTCTGGTACCACGCCACGCCGGTGTACTTGTGCTGCGGCTGGGGCCAGAACGGGACCTTCACGTTGCCGGGCTCGGCGTATCTCTTGAATTCCTTTCGCAGATGCCAGTGCGTGTCGTGCAGGCCGCTCATCCATTCCGTCTCGGCCGTGATCTCGTCGCCATAGCCGCTGTCACGCAGGGCCCCCGGCAGCCGGATCGGATCGGACAACTCCTGCGTGAACCACTCTTCGTCCACCCCGACGTCGTCGCGGTCCAGCGCCACGGCCCATGTGCCGCTCAGGTCGATCGCGTTGGAAGCGACCGCGACAGGCATCCACAGGAACATTGCCGCCAACGCGGCAAGCGCATATCGTGACATCACATCTCTCACAGCCATCCTCCTCTCAATTCTCGCGGCCCGTCGCCGACTTCAGAAGGCTACCGCCGAGCTGGGGCGGATAGAAATAGCCCATCGCCTGCATCGCCACGTCCATGCGGTACAGGTGGTCCTGCATCAGACAGACCCTCCGGCTCGTGGCCGGGACCGTGGTCGTGTAGATGCGAATGACACCGTCGGTGACGGTAATGACCTCTTCGCGCCAGTCGCCGAGCACATCGGCGATGGCGATGGGCTGGCCCTGAATCTCGCCGACCTGCGGCCCCTTGTATCGCAGGATCGGGAACGTGCCGCCGCGATAGCTGAACGGCACGCGGACCTTCGTCGGGCCGTCGAGCCAATAGAACGCTCGCGGACCGTGCCGGCCGAGATCCTCGTTGCGCGCCAGCAGCTTGCCTTGGGCGCTGTAGAGCCAGCAGGTCACGCCGTCGCGCTCCATCCCATAGATCTCCATGCCGGGACTGTCCGGGTCGATGTCGGCCACCATGCCCCAGTCGTGGATATGCGTGGTGGGATGGTCGCAGCCCCAGAGGATGCCGCCCGTGCGCGGATCGACCAGGCAGATGCCGTTGCGCGGCTGGGCCGTCTCAAACCCGTAGGCGATCTCCAGCCCCGGACGGCCCGGATCGATATTGGCGAGGTAGAACCAGTCCGGATGTCCCATGTCCATCCGCCACAGACACGTGCCGTCGTTGTCGATGGCCGCCGATCCGATGATGATCTCATCCTTGCCGTCGCCATCAATATCGAACGCCTTGAGCGTATGGCCCCCCTGCCCGCGCAGGGGCGGGTCTTCATCCTCGCCGGACCACGACCAGACCTTGCGAAGCTTCTTGTCGATCAGATTGTACGCATCGATCCGCATCTTGGTGTACGTGCCGCGAAGGACCAGCAGGCTCGGCCGCTTGCCGTCGAGATAGGCTACGCCGATCTGGTTGCGATTGACGCGGTTGCCCTGGTCGTCGCCCCAATCGCGCGGGTCGCCGCGTGCGATCCAATCGACCCGGTCGATCTCCTCGCCCGTCATGCCGTCCAGGATCGAACAGTACTCCGGCCCTTCCAGCACGAAGCCGCCGGGGCTGATGAACGCCTCTTCGGGCGTCGCCGCAAAGGGAGCGGTCTTCAGCGCGACCTCCGCCCTGCCGTCGCCGTCGAAGTCATAGGCCACCAGCGGCGAGAACCAGATGCCCAGGTTGATGTTCCATCCGAGGTCGTAGCGCCACATGAACCGGCCGGTCCGGCCGTTGTAGGCCTCGATCTTGTACGTGTCCGGGCTGCGGCGTTGCCGGCCGGGATCGAGCGACCACGCCGGCTGCTTGATCACGTAATCGTACACGCCGTCGCCGTCGAGATCGGCGATGGCCACCTTGTTCGCGCCGTAGTTGCCTTGCAGGGGGATCGCCAGATATCCCTGCCCCGCCGTCGCCGGATCGGACCTGACCGCCCTGGATTGCCCCGTACCGCTCGCGTCGGGACGGACGGCATAGTACCACACCTTGCCATCGGCTGTCGTATCAACGAAGTTGCACGAGTCGGTGATGGGCGCATCGTTGAGTTGTTCGTATGTGCCCCTGGCCTCGGCGGATCGCAGCACGTCGAAGCCGACGTCGGGCGGGTCCGAGGCGAGCAAACGCCAGCCGACATACACGTGCCCGTCTGTTGTGGCCATCGCAACGACGCCGCGATCCAACCGCTCCAACGACAGAGCGACGGCGCCAGATGATATCACGAAGAACAAACTGATTGCAGCGACCACCTTCATGGTTGCCTCCGATCTGCCGACTTCATCAGGGCAAAGATGCCACTCGCGGCCAGCCGTCGTCCCACACCATCGTCGAGATCTGCATGTGGCTGCGCCCGGTCGTCGCGTCGTAGGCGTGGAACACGAGGTAATCCACGCCGTCCTCCCGGAGCACGGCCTGATGCCCTGCGCCGCGCCAGGCCCCCTCCGTAGCCTCGACGACCAGTGTCCCGCCCCCTTCCAACATGGCCGTACCGTCTCTGTCCACGTAAGGCCCTGTGATATCGCGCGAGCGTCCGACACGCACGTTGTACGTGCTCTTGGCCCCGCGACAGCAGAAGTCGAACGAAACGAACAGATACCAGTAGCCGTCACGATGGATGAGAAACGGGGCCTCCACCGCGCCGTCGACCGACCGGGGCCGGCGGGCCAACGAATAGAGCTTCGTGTCTTCGGCCGAGAGCATGCCCGTCGCGGGGTCGATCCGCCTCATCTTGATGCCGCCCCAGAAGCTGCCCCAGTTCAACCAGACGCGGCCGTCCTCTTCGATCGCGATGTTGCCGTCGATGGCGTTCCAGTCGTCGGCGCCCTCGGTCGAGCGGACGACCATGCCCCGATCGACCCACTTGTACTTCGGGCTATTCGGATCGAGCGTCTCATTGACCGCCAGACCGATGGCCGAGCTGTTCCTGCCAAAGGTCGAGACGGAGTAATACAGGTGATACTTGCCGTTGAAGAACGAGATGTCGGGCGCCCAGGTCCCGCGCGTGCCCGGAATCTCCTTCGGCGCCCATTCGGGCAACTCCTCGAACACGTAGCCGATCCTGGTCCAATGCCGCATGTCCTTCGACCTATGGATCGGCACGCAGTTCTGTCCCCGCCGCCCGCCGGTGGCGAAGACGTAATACGCATCGCCCTCTTTGATGATGACCGGATCGTGCAGGGCGGTATCGCCGCTGAGCCGGAGCAACTCCGGTTCGGCAGCGCCGCAAAGGGACACGCCGACAAACAGGCCGACCCACATCCCAACGCAGACTGGCGCATATGTCTTGGCGTCTTTCATCGCCTGTCCCTCCATCTCAACGCCCATCCCAACGGAACGTGCCGCCCTTCTCGATCCGCACCTCACGGACCACGTCGCCATAGCGCAGGCGGCAGGCGTTGCCCAGCCGCGACCGAATCGTCGCGGCAACGAGCTTGCCGTCGGCCCATTCGACATCCACATCGAACCCGCCCTTGGCGCGCAGGCCCTGGACCGAGCCGGTCGCGAATGCCTTGGGCAGCGCGGGCAGCAGCTCGATCTGGGCCGTCATCGCCGGGCCGGAGAAACGCACGCGGGTCTGTAAGAGCATCTCGGCAATGCCGCTGGCGCCGCCGAAGTTGCCGTCGATCTGAAACGGCGGGTGCGCGTCGAACATATTCGGATAGGTCCGCTCGGGCCCGAGCAGCAGCTTGAGAATCTGATGGGTATGCTCGGCGTCCTGGAGCCTCGCCCAGAGATTGATCCGCCAGCCGATGCCCCAGCCGGTGGCGTTGTCGCCGCGAATCTCCAGCGACCGCCGGGCGGCCGCCGCCAGTTCCGGCGTGTCGTGCACGTTGATCTGATCGCTCGGATGCAGGCCGTACAGATGTGAAACGTGGCGGTGATGGATGTCACCCGCCTCCATGTCCCAGTCTTCCAGCCACTCCTGGAGCTGGCCTTCCTTGCCAATCTGATCCGGGGCCAGACGGGACCGCGTCGCTTCGAGCTTGCCGCGAAACTTCTCGTCCACACCCAGAATTGTGGCGGCATGGATGCAACTGGCAAACAGGTCGCGAAGGATCTGGTTGTCCATCGCCGGCCCGGCGCAGATCGAGACGCCGTACTTGTGCCCGTTCTCTGGCGACAGCGACGGACACGTCACCAGATACTTGTGCGTGGGCTCCTCCACGAGCGTATCGAGGAAGAACTGGGCCGCCCCCTTCATCGCGGGATAGACTCTCGCCAGGAACGCTCGGTCGCCGCCGTACTCGTAGTGCTCCCAGAGGTGCTTGCACAACCACGCCCCGCCGGTCGGCCAGAAGCCCCAGAACGGCCCGTCGATCGGGCCCGAAGCCCGCCACAGATCGGTGTTGTGGTGGCACACCCAGCCGCTTGCGCCCCAGTTGACGCGGGCGGTCCTCGCGCCCGTCTCGGTCAGGTCCATCACCATCGCGACCAGCGGCTCGACGCACTCGGCCAGAGCAGTCGGCTCGGCGGGCCAGTAGTTCATCTCGGTGTTGATGTTGATCGTGTATTTGCTGCCCCAGGGCGGACTCATGCTGTCGTTCCAGATGCCCTGAAGGTTGGCCGGCTGGGTGCCGGGTCGCGAGCTGGAGATCAGCAGATAGCGTCCAAATTGGAAATAGAGCGTCGCGAGTTGCGGATCATGGTTCGTCATGGAATGGCGGATGCGCTCGTCCGTCGGCAGGCTCGCCACGTCGCTGACGCCGAGATCCAACGCGACGCGACGGAAGAGCCGCCGATGCTCGGCCACGTGGTCGGCCCGCAAGGCGTCGAACGATTTGGCGCTCGCAGCTGCGATGGCGGCCTTGGCCGGCGTCTCGGGATCGCCGCTGACGTCCTTGAAGCTCCTGTAACTGGTGGCCGCGGCTATGAGCAGCGTCGCCGAGTCCGCGTTGGTCACGCTGAGGCGATCCCCTTCCGATCTGGTGGTCCCGCCGGAGGCCAGAACGCGGACACGCGACTGGAACTTCAACGCCCCATCGATGCCTTGCGATGCGCCATTGACGCCGCGCATCACCAGCGTATCGCCGTCCTCGGCCTCGATCGTGGCCCGCTGCGGTGTCTTCATTCCGGCGGTAAACGAGACCTGACCAGGCTTGCTGGCGGTGATGCGAATGACGATCACCTGGTCCACGGGACTGGAGAAGACCTCGCGTTTGAACGTCACATCATCGGCCGTATAGGTCACGCTCGCCACGGCCTCGTCGAGATTGAGGTCCCGGCGGTAGTTCGTCACCTTCTCGACGCTCGCAAACGCCAGAAGCAGATCGCCCACGACCTGATACGGCATCTGCCCCAGCGGCCTGGACATCATCTGCTTGCCGATGAGTGCATCGGCCTCGCGGTACTTGCCCGCGAAGATCAACCGGCGCGCCTCGGGCAGCGCCTCCAACGCCTCCGGACGACTCGGGTCGTACGGCCCACCGGCCCAGAGCGTGTCCTCGTTGAGCTGGATGCGTTCGCGGTCGATCCCGCCGAAGACCATCGCCCCCAGCCGACCGTTCCCGACCGCCAGCGCCTCGACCCACTCGACGGCCGGCTGACGGTACCACAAGCTCAGCGGCTCCTTCGGCGCCGAGACCTTCCCGGCGATCGTGCCCCAGAACCTCGTGCTGCTGTTGAGCCCCTCGACCTCCAGAGCGACCCGACCCGCGACGGGCGCGATCCTGCGACCCGGCTCGGCGACGAACACCCATTCCCCGACGACGCCTCTCAGTGACGCGGGTTCCGCCTGGCTCGCCCGCGACGCAATCTCGTCGGCAGTCAGCGCCCCGCGATAGACCGCCGCACGCTGAATCCGCCCGACGAAGCGATTGTCCCCACGCGGGTCGCAGCCGATCCGAAGCGGTATCCCCGTCGTCGTCATGGGGACGAACGCCCCGCCGTCGGCGCCGGCGACCTCTTTGCCGTCGAGATAAAGCTTCATGATCTTCTTCGACGCGCTGTACACGCCGACCACGTGCGACCAGCGGTCGGCCGGCAGCTTGGCATCATACGTGCAGGCCCCCTTGGCGTTCACGAAGCGCAGTGAATTGCCGGGAAAGGTGTCGAGCATGTACCCATCGGAGGTGCCGGGCATGGACTTGTCGAGGATGCGCCCGCCGCCCTGCCCCATCCGGTCGGCCCGCACCCACGCCTCCAGCGTCACTTCGTCCGTCAGGTCCAGCGCCCTCTGGCTCTGTGCCTCGTAGATGGGCGACCTGCCGTCCAGCCGCATCCCGTCCGGCTCAGCCGCCCCAGTCGGCCCGCCCAGGACCAAGGCGACCGCGATTGCGATCCACTTCATGGAGAACCATCCCCTGCGCGCCTGCATATTCACCTCCCATGTGCTCTGTCTTGTCCTCTTGGCGCTCGCCGTCTCGTGCACGGACGCACGACCGGCCGGCGCTGCGCGGCGATTGTACCAGGACGAACCCGCCGGAACAACTTCATAACCAGCGACGAAGTGTCACACATCGGGCTTGACAGAGCGGGCCGGATGGGCTATATTGCTGGTCTATGGTCATTGTTCTGTAAGAGAAGTCAGGCTCCACCGAGCAGAATCGCAGACACGTGGTTCACATCGTTGTCACGTGCGGCGGCGGTGGTATGGCTTCTCACCTCCCCACGCAATCCCAAAGACGCATACACAGCGTGCCGGCGTCCTGCGACGCCCGCGCGAACCAAGGACACAGGAGATACGAACCATGGACACAGACAAACCGACGGACTTCTTCTACGAGATCTTCGACGCGTCTATGCCCCGCTTCGGTCCGGGCGACGAGGCATCCACAAAGCGAGCACTGGACACGCTGCTTGCCGCCATGTCGCATGGCGCGGGCGGCCCCGTGGCCGGGCCCCTGCGGATTCTGGACATCGGCTGTGGAAACGGCGCACAGACCCTCTGCCTGGCCCGACACACCGACGCATCGATTCTGGCGGTGGACAACCACCAGCCCTATCTGGACGAGTTGCAGCGCCGCGCCGCGGCGGCGGGCGTCGCCGACAAGATTTGGGTGGCCCTTCGCAAGATGCAGAGTTTGACGAAGAACGACGGCCCCTTCGACCTGATCTGGTCGGAAGGCGCGCTGTTCGTCATGGGCTTTCGCGAGGGTCTCGCTGCCTGTCACGCGCTGCTGGCCCCGGGCGGCGGACTGGCGGTCAGCGAGCTGGCCTGGCTGCGGCCCGACCCGCCCGACGAATGCCGACGATTCTGGAGCGAAGCATATCCCGCCATGACCGGCATCGCGGAGAATCGGGCCACGATCCAGGACTGCGGGTATGAGGTCCTCGAACACTTCGTCCAGCCGGAATCCGCCTGGTGGCAGCCCTACTATCATCCGCTCGAAAGACGTCTCGCACCCCTGCGAGAGCGACACGCCGCGGACGCCGAGAAGCTGTCTCTGATCGAATCGGTTCAGAAGGAGATTGACTGCTATCGCAAGTACGCCGCGTTCTGCGGCAACGTGTTCTACCTGATGCGACCGCGCTGACCCCGGCAATCGCCGCAGCGCAAAGGCCGGAGCGGGACTTCGGGGACACCGGGCCAATGGAGGCCGCAAGCCGCGTATGATGTCCCCAAGACCCCGCCAGAACCACTCAATTGGCGAGTTCGTCCAGGAGCGACCCGATGGCCAATCCGGCGTTCTCCGGCCCTGCGGCGACTGCCAGAAGAGCAAAGCCAAGGAACACCACAACGGCCGGGGCCATCACGGCGACAATGGCGGCGTCTTCCACATAGCAATAGCAGTCGCCGGCGACGTCCGCGATCGGCGTCAGCGTCGGGCGGTAATCCTCTCTGACGTCCCGGGAGGATGCGATCTTGCGCGAGTGCTGTAGGCAGTGGGCGGAAATATGCTCGGAACAGCCCGAACCAGCCAACAGGAGACTCAGAACAACGCACGCGACGCTCTTCATGTCGGCAACCTCCCACAAGAAGACCCGGCCATCCATAAGAAACACCACAACGCAGATCAAGACAGCATAACGCAACCTCCAAGAAAGGCGAGGTCTGTCTCTCGCGATTCTGAGGACATCCGCCTTCGTCGTCTTGCCGTTCTCCTCAGTCCCCATCGGCCGCCATGCTGGCTTGAGGCGTGCCGCCGTAAACCCCCATGTTGATTCGCGAATTCGCCCCGGCCATGCCATCGATCGCCACGGGCTCATCCCGAATCGGTGCGGCCGGGTCGCCTGCGTCGATGCAGGGGCTGGTGACCGCATCAGAGGTCCAAAGCCCCGCCGCATCGTCCCATCGAGCGCCCTGGCTCTGGAGATGGTAGTCGCCGGCGGTCCATTTGGAACCGAGCCATTGCCCACGGGCGACGAAGAGCGGATCAGCATCGGTGTTGCCGTCGCCGGGCCAGCCGCCCTGCACGTTGGAGTAAGTCACTTCCGTGCGATTGTCGCCGATCTGAACTCCGTCGCTGTCGTTGAAATAGACAATCGAGTTCGTCACGACGGCGCCCAGCGTGCGCAGACCGTCGGCGAGGTTCTCCACGATTGTGCAATTCGTGAGCACGGGCCGGCCGCCAAGGAGACCCACTCCACCGTTGCCGGCGACAAGGCAGTTGAGGAACGCCGGAATGCTCGGCCGAATCGCGCGCGCCCCCGTGGGGATCCACGCCTCCACCCCGACGTCGGCGTTGGCCACGATGCGCGACTGGACGACGTTGGGTCTGCACTGGTTGATGATGAACATGCCCCTTCGATTGCCGGTGATCGTGCAGCGTCTGACGGTCGGCTCGGATGCTGAGATGAGGATGCCCGTGCTGCCGCCAGAGATGGTCAGGCCGTCGAGAATGCTATCGGCCCGTTCCCCCTCGGCGAACGTGACGACGTTGGCGCGTCCTTCAATGACGGTGGCTGCGACCACCGCCGGGTCGGCCGGATCCGTGGAGCGGACCGTCACTGCCCGACCGGCAAAGTGGATCGACTCGCGATGGACGCCCTCGGGCAGCACGATCTCGTCGCCCGCCTCGGCGGCGGCGATTGCGTGCTGCACGTAATCGAAGCGCTCGCCCGTCGTGGCGTTCTGCACGGCCCCGTCGAGAATGGAGTAACCGAAGGCCAGTCTCAGGCCCTGGATCGGCCCATGAGGCCCGCCCAGCCATACCAGTGAAGCGCCCTGCAGCGACGGCGACAACCCATAGGGAGCGGCAGGCAGATCGACGTTCATCACGCCATAGTTGGCCGTGATGCAGGCCAGCCTGATCTGGCCGCCGGTCTCTTCCCCGTCGAGGTAGGCCACCAGAGATCCGTCTATGGTCGGTTGCCGCTGCCCTCTCCTGGCCTTGGCAATCTCGAACACCTTGACGTGCTCTGGGTCGGAGACGTCGGCGCCGTAGATGTCGCCGGCATCGTCGCGTTCGTCGGTCCAGACGACATACCGGCTGGAGACCGATGGACCGCGCTGGCGGCCTGGGGCGTCACACACCGTGAACACCCGGATGTTGTCCAGGTCCGAGAGATCGGCGGCATAGATATCGCCATCGCCCTCCCAGACCACCAGATCGCCGCAGATATCGACGACGCCGTGGTGGTCGTTGGCCGGATTCTGAATCGGCAGCGGGTCTCTGCGACCCACGTGGGTGGCCACAGTGAAGTAGATGGGGTTCTGCGAGTCGCTGATGTCGACGCCGCAGATGTCGTATGGCATGTTGTTCCATTGGCCGGGGATGTTCTTGTCAATCCCCGCGTGCCGGACCCAGACGACCTTGCTGCCTGAGATGGCCGGATGGCTGTAGGACTCATAGTCCGTGTGCATTCGCAGGGCGAACTGCTCTTCCGTCGCAAGGTTGCGGACGAAGATCCCGGTGCACATTCGCGGAAGAACGCCGCTGACGCGGTCTCCGCCGGCCCAGACGACCAGGTTGCCGTCCACCTTGGGCTGCGTACTGAATCCGCCGGCCGAGAAGGTCTCGGTCAATCCCGTGGCGAAGTCGGTGCAGGCGATCTGCCAGTTGTAGTTCCCCGGATCGGAGACCGCGACGATCTTCGTCCCGGAGACGTCGGTGTAGCGCGGGATCTGGTTGCCGATCGGCTCGATCGTCAGGGGCCACACGTCAGACGCAGTCTTGACCGCCACCACCCGCACCTGGCTCGGCTCGCTGTCGCCGAATCCGTCGCTGACGATCAGTTCGAAGGTGTAGACCTCGCCCGGTTCGGCGTCGAAGGCGGGGGTGGCCGTCTCCGGATTTTGCAGGACGACGCTCGGACCGGTCAATTGGGCCCACGAGTAGCTCAGCCGACCCACCGGGTCGGGATCGTGGGAGCCGCTGCCGTCCAGCGTGATCTGTCCGGGGGCCCGCCAGACGCAGTCCTCGCCGGCGTCGGCCACCGGAAGGTTGTTGGGCCCGACGTAGACCAGGACCTCGTCCGGCTCGCTGGTGTAGCGGCTGTCGGCGATCACCAACTGGAAGACGTAACTGCCCGCGGCCGGTGCGACGAACGAGGGATACGCCGAATCATCGCTGTCGAGGACAACATCTTCTCCGGAGACCTGTGTCCACTGGTACGTCTGGATATCGAAGGGGTCGTAGAAGAAGCTGTCGGCGCCGTCGAGCACGACGATCTGGCCCGCCTCGAGGACGTGCACGTCGTCGCCCGCCGAGGCCACTGGCTTGACGTAGCCGACGTACTCATGGGCGCCGATGTCGATCCGGGCGGCGTAGATGCGCGGCTCGCCGTCGATATCGGTCTGGTCGGACGGAGGGACGAAATCCGGGTCGCCCGCATTGACGCAGGGCGAGTCCAGCGTCAGCCGGAAGTTCCTGCTCATCGGCGCCAGGAACAGCGGATTCTCGCTGATATTGCCGTTCATGCCGGTCTGGTCCCCATCACCGTCGTACACGACCGAGTAGGTCTGCGGGTCCAGATACCCATAGTTGCCGGGCCAGTTGCCCCAGACGTTGTTGAACGTAACCGAGGCATACTCGAGATCGCCCTCCCAGAACAGGCCTCCCCCAGAGCCGGCCTCGCAGAGGATGTTGTTGAAAACGCGGGCGTACCCGTACTCCAGCACGGCGACGAGGTACAGGTTGCCGCCCATGCCCTCGCCGACCCCGATACCCAGCGTCGATCCAAGATTGCAGTCGTTTCGTACGAAGGTGTTGTTGTAGACCTCCCCGGCGAACGTCACCAGACCGCCACCGAGGTACGCCGAGTTCTCGAAAATCATGTTGTTGTGGATCGTGGGCGCACCGAAGTACCCGATGATTCCGGCTCCGATGTAAGCGCTGTTGTTGCGAATGGTGTTGTGCGTGATGACGGGGCTGCATTCCCAGCAACCGATCCCGCCGCCGAAGCAGAGGTCGACCTGCATGCCGTCTGGCGAGATGCGGAAGATCCCCTCGTTGCGGACGATTACGTTCTTCGTGATGGTCGGCGAGCTGCGGTTGCAGTAGATCCCCGCGCCCATGTAGAGCTTCTCGACGTCTCCGCCGCCGATTTCGGGGTGGATCGTGCCGGCCCCGCCGGTGATCGTGAACCCGGCCAGCACCGCCTGGGAGGTCTGCCCCCCTGCAAACGTCACCACGGAGCCGTCGCCATCGCCTTTGAGAACGGTGTAACTGACGATCCTGGGGTCGTCAGGGTCCGTGCTGGTCACCGTGATGTTCTTGCGTCGGAAGTCGATGGTCTGGAAGTAGATCCCCGGCGCCACGAGCACGGTGTCTCCGTCGTTGGCGGCGTCGATTCCCGCCTGGATGGTCGGATATTCGCTGGGAACCCTTCGCACCTCTGCAAAGCCGGCCCCTGCACAGACCACCACCACAAGGACCGCCAGTAGACTCGTTCTTGTCATGTCTTCACCTTTCTCAGAGACCCGCACGCAGTGAACAGGAATGCCGGGAGATCCGCCTGCCTCCGTTAACAGGCCGAATACCAAAGGATACCCGAATCCGGTCGTCATTTCAAGGCAGTCCGCAATCTACCTGCACGCTGTGGTGCTATGGGGTGCGCGACTCCTGCCTTCTCGTATATAGACGCGTCCGGCGGGCCGACATTGCGCGGAAAATGGCCGATTCGCCCGGAATGGACGGCGCCACCGTACGCCGGGCAGTCTACATCGGGTGTGTTACAGGGTTGTTACAAATGTGTCACTTTCGCGTGATTTCCCGGGGGTCCCAGGGTCTCTACGGCGAACTACCCCTTGCCGCGCTCCGGGACCGGCAGACCCAGCTCGACGAGGACCTTCTTCATGTCCTCCCAGACCCTGCCGCGCGTCTCGGGGGTGTAGTTCCGCAGGATGTAGGCGGGATGGTAGGTCGCCATGAGTTTGATCGGGGGCCGGCCGATCCCGACCGAATACTCGTGGAAGCGGCCGCGAAGCTGGCCGATCGACTTGTCCGTCTCCAGGAGGGTCTTGGCGGCGTGGGCGCCGAGAGCGACGATGACCTCCGGCCCAATCGCCTCGATCTGCCTCTGCAGGTACGGAAGGCAGTTGAAGATTTCCTCCTCGCGGGGATCGCGGTTTCCCGGCGGCCGGCACTTGAGGATATTGCCGATGAAGACGTCCTCTCGCTTCAGGCCACAGGCACAGATGATCTTGTCCAGAAGCTGCCCGGCGCGCCCGACGAACGGCCGGCCCTGGGCGTCTTCATCGGCCCCCGGCGCTTCGCCGATGAACATGATGCGAGCCGTCGGACTGCCCTCGCCAGGCACCGCGTGGGTCCGCGTCGCATTCAGGCTGCACTTGCAGCACTCGCGAACCTCAGCCGCAATGGCCTCCAGTTCGTCCGCACGGCCGGGCCTCGATTCAGGAGGCGACTTCTCATCCGGCCCACTTTGAAACGGCTCGACGGATGCCTGCGACTGAGCGCCGCGAATCACATACCCGGTGAAGAACCCCTCCATATCGAGGTGCTGGCGAACCACCTTGTCCGTATCGACGTCCCTTGCCATATCTCTGCATTGTACCGCAGGCCATGAGTCGCGACAATGAAAAACAGGGCCCGTACCGATCCGGCACGGACCCCGTAGCGTAACGTAGAACATCCAGCCTGTATCAGCAGGCCTCTGCAGCACGGTTACAGACCGGCGAGCTCGGCGAGCTCATCGGGCGACAGGGCCCTGTCGTAGATGCGAACCTCGTCCATCAGGCCGGGCATCTCACGCTGGATGTCGCCGCCGTTGTTCCAGGCGCCCAGCGTCGCAC
>CAZSXM010000038.1:0-46339 GCA_964610435.1 uncultured Pirellulales bacterium
TTCGATCCTACAAGAAGGGCCCGATTATTCTACCCACAAACGTGCAGTGCACCCCTCGGTGTGTCGGTGTGAAAAAGGCCTTTTTTTCGACACCGGATTTTGTCGTTGTAATTGCCGATTTTTTCGATTATAAGAATGGGTCTATAGATTGGGCCAGGGCACCGTCGCGCACGAACGGACGCACGGTCCCGGGTCGCTGTGACGATGGTCGCCGAAAGGGAGTCTCTCGGCTATGAGGCGCTATTCAGGACAAAAGGCGCTATATGAGGCAATGAGTCGGTCTCGATCGAAGTCGGCGCCGAAGACCGAAGCGAAACGGCCGGGGCTTCTGGAACGGTTGCGGCCTCAGTTGGAGAAGCTGCGCCGGCCGAAGGCCGCAAAGCCGGTTTCGTCCGGCGAGGTCAAGGGGTCCGCTGTCGAGAAGCCGGCGCCACCGGTCTTGAAGCCGCCCAAACCGATGGGGCTCGCCGAGTCGCCTGCTGCGCCGGGGCCGGCGCAGACGTGGCTCAAGCCGAAGGCCGTCCAGTTCAACGCCGGACGGATCGAGGTGTCGTTGCCCTATCAGATCGGCATCGCGATTGGTCTGTTCGTGATCCTGATTTTGTTGGCCGTGTTTCGGCTCGGGCAGATCGATCAGAGGTCGCGCTATGCGGACGTGAGTCGAACCTCGCGTGCAGCGGTGGAAAGCCCGTCTGTGGGGACGCCGTCTGAGGATGCGCCGCCCGAACGGCCCGCGTCCCCGCAGAACGCCGCCGCCGGCGGCAGCGCCGAGTCGGCTGGCGACAACTGGATTGTCATCGCCCGGTCGGAACTCAAGAAGGACTTGGTTCCCGTGATGGAGCACTTCAACGAGCACGGGATCCAAACCGGGATCGTGTCGTTTGAAAAGCTCCGAGGCCATTTTGCCGATTTCGGCCTCGACGGCAGATCGTTGCCCCGAGGAGACGGGTATTTTCTCGTGACGATGCAGACTTACGACAACCCGGACCGGTCCGGCACGGACGGCTACGCCGCCAAGCAGAAGATCGTCGAAGTCGGGGCATTGTACAAAGGCAGGGCGCCTCAGGGATATGAGTCGTTTGCGCCGCACTATTTCAGTGACGCTTTCGGAATGAAGATCAGATAACAGGAGAAAATGGGCATGTCAGTAGATCGTTCACTCAAGGTTAGAAACGCATTGGTTCGGCATCGCAACGTGCTGACGCGGGCCGAACGTGTCCGGGTACTCGTCGAGGAAGAGCGATGGGCCGAGGGTGACCGGCTGCTCGGATTGCCCAAAGTGGCCCATCGCAAGAGCGGCGCCGGAAAGAAAGCCAAGGCGGCCGAGGCCCAGGAGAAGGCCGCCGCCGACTCCGGCAAGAAGGCCTGATCGGACCATCTATTTGGGGTTTCGCGTGTGATGCCGGGGTATGGTCCCATCGGCGGAACGCCTGACACATTTTGTCGATTCATCAAGGGCATGCCGAGCATTGGTTCGGCATGTTCTCTTTCGTGCGCGCCGTTTCGGGGCGGGACGGCCCCGCGCAGGGACGAGGCCGCTGGAACTGACCGTTAGGGATGCCATGGGACGAAAGCCCGATTCGAAGGATACCGACAGGTCTGTGCGCCCGGCGCGATCGCCGTTATGGCTGCGTCTGTTGGTGGCGGTGACCAGCCCGATCGTATTCCTTTTGCTTGTTGAATTGGCTCTGTGGCTGGCGGGTACCGGCCGACCTGCCGGCTTCTTTTTGCCGTGGACCGTGGCGGGCGAGACCATCCACCTGACCAACGCGCAGTACTGCGAGCATTTCGTGGCCAAGGAGTTGTCCAGGGCCCCCGAAGCGGAGGTCCTGACGGCGAAGGACGGTTCGACCGTTCGCATCTTCGTTTTGGGCGGGTCGGCGGCATACGGCGACCCGGATGTGGCGTTTGGGTTCTGCCGGCAGTTGGAGGTCCTGCTCAACGCCCACGCGAGCGACAGGTCGTTTGAGGTCATCAACGCCGCTGTCACGGCCATGAACTCCCATGTGGCCCGGCGGATCGCGCGCGACTGCGCCTCGCACGAGCCGGATGTCTTCATCGTATTCATGGGCAACAACGAAGTCGTCGGCCCCTACGGCCCGCCCACCTTGCCGGAGCGGCTCTATGCGAGCCGGGCCTTCATCGATCTGTGCATCGCCGGCAAGAAGGATACGCGGCTCGGGCAGTGGATCCACAAGACCGGACAGACGCTGCGCGGGTTGGGCAAGCCCCAGAAGAAATGGATGGGGATGGAGGCGTTCCTCGAAAGCCACATCGCCTGCGATGATCCCAGGCTCCCGTCGTGCTACAGCCACTTCCGCGAGAATCTCCGCGATATCGTCCGAACGGCGCACGGTCGCGGCGCCAAGACGATTCTCTGTACGGTGCCGACGAACGTTCGCTCGTGTGCCCCGTTTGCGTCGAGACATGCAGAGAGATTGACCGACGACCAACTCGCCGAGTGGAATCGTTGTTTCCAAGAGGGCCGTCAGCGTGAGATATCGGGCGACTTTGAGGGGGCGCTGGAGGCCTACGAGCGGGCCTGGGCGATTGACGACGGACACGCCGATCTGGCGTTCTGTCGGGCAACGTGCCTTCGCGCCCTTGGCCGAATCGAGGCGGCCGAGCCGTTGTTTGTCCGGGCTCGCGACCTCGATACCCTTCGTTTTCGCGCCGACAGCGCGATCGACCAGGCGATTCGGGAATCGGCCGAGACGCTTGCAGGCCACGGCGTCAGTCTGTGCGACCTTACAGCGGCCCTCGAGGAGCATAGCCGAGACGGGCTGCTCGGCGACGAACTCCTTCTGGACCACGTCCATCTGAACTTCCGAGGCAATTTCCTGGCGGCGATGGCCGCCATGCGGACGATCCGAGACGTCCTCCCGGAGGCCGGGCTGGGCGAACCGGAGCGTTCGGAGGCCGACCTGCTGACGCTGTGCCGGGGCCGGCTGCTCTTCGGCCACAGCGAGATGTATGATCTTGCGATGGTGATGTACCGCCGGAAGACCCTTCCGCCGTTTGCCGGGCAGATCACGCACGAGTCGGAGTTGCGACGGCTACGCGAAGGTCTGTTCGTCCTGCGAAGGGTAGTCAAGGGCAATCCTGTCGACGAAGAAGTCCTCCTCAGCGCCATCCGGCTGGCACCGCCGGATCCCTATCTGAACGCTCGCTACGGGCGGTTCCTGCTCGATCGCGGGCGGATCGGCGAGGCCATCCGCCATCATGAGCGAGCGATCGAGAGCCGTCCGTACGACATGACCATGCGCCTGGCTTTGGCGAGGGCTTATGCCCGGGGCCGAATGAAGGACCGGGCGATCGATACGCTTGTCTTGGCTCAGAGCCCGTATCGTTACGACCGGAAAGGGGCCTTGCTCATGCTGGGGACGTACTACGCCCAGACCGGGCACATCGCCGAAGCGGCTACCGTGTATGAGGAACTCCATGAGATGGAGCCCCGGAACGTCGATGTCCTGATCAATCTGGCGGCCGCCGCCTCCCACCGGCAGGACTATGTGGCGATGAAGCGGCACCTGGACCAAGTCCTCGATATCGATCCGATGTCGGTGCAGGGCCGGATCAACATGGGCAACTACTACGCCAGGCAGAACCGCCCGGCCGAGGCGCAGAAATGGTTTGCCGAGGCAGTCGTAGCCGACCCGCAGAATTACCTGACGCACATCGGGCTTGGCATTCAGTCGATTCGCCTGGGCCAGCTCGACAAGGGTGTTGAGCACGTGAAGAAGGCGGTCGTGTTGAAGCCCGACTTCGTGGAGGGCTATCAGATCCTGGCGGCCGCATATGTCGAGGCCGGTGACACCGAGCGAGCGAGAAGGTATGCGATGCTGCGCGACCTGTTCTCCCCGGACTCTGGGCCACCGGTCGGCGCGGTCCAGTGAACCATGAATATCCTCGGAATATCGGCGTTCTATCACGACAGTGCGGCGGCCCTGGTGGTCGATGGGGCCATCGTCGCCGCCGCGCAAGAGGAACGTTTCACCCGCGTCAAACACGATCCCGGGTTCCCCGCCAGTGCGGTGGCGTATTGCCTTGAGGCCGCCCGGCTCACGGCCGAAGACCTCGATTACGTCGTCTTCTACGAGAAGCCCCTCGTGCGATTCGAGCGCCTGTTGGAGACCTACATTGCCTATGCCCCTCGGGGGTTCCGACAGTTCCTGATGAGCATTCCGCTCTGGCTCAAGCAGAAACTGCACCTGCCCCGCGAACTGGATCGCGCCTTGGGCGGCAGGTACAAGGGCCGATACGTATTCATCGAGCACCACGAGTCTCACGCCGCCAGTGCGTTCTTCCCGAGTCCCTTCGAAGAGGCCGCCATACTGACGCTCGATGGAGTCGGAGAGTGGTCCACCGCCAGTGCCGGCATCGGACGGGGCAACGGCATCGAGTTGCAGAAGGTCATTCACTTCCCGCACTCGCTGGGTCTGTTGTACTCCGCGTTCACCTACTACACCGGCTTTCGCGTCAACTCGGGCGAATACAAGCTGATGGGTTTGGCGCCGTACGGTGAGCCGAAGTTTCGCGACCTGATTCTCGACGAGTTGCTCGACCTCAAGGAGGACGGCTCGTTTCGTCTGAACATGCGGTATTTCCCCTACGGGTACAAGACCGTGATGGTGGATCGGCGGTTCGAGCGTCTCTTTGGCGCTCCGGTCCGCCGGTCCGAGGGCCCGATCACCAAGCACACGATGGACGTGGCCGCCTCGATTCAGTCGGTGACCGAGGAGATCATGCTTCGCATGACCCGCAGCCTTCATCAAGAGACGAAGATGAAGAACCTCGTGCTGGCCGGCGGGGTGGCGCTGAACTGCGTGGGCAACGGACGGATTCTCCGAGAGGGCCCGTTCGAGAGCATCTGGGTGCAGCCGGCCGCGGGCGACGCCGGCGGGGCGCTGGGCGCGGCCCTGTTCGTGTGCCATCAGTTGCTCGATCGCGAGCGCAAGGTCGGCCCGCGCGACACGCAGGGCGGTTCGCTGCTGGGCCCGGCGTTCGACGACGAGGCCATCGAGGCGTTTCTGGAGAGTGTCGGCGCCCCGCACCATCGCTTCGAGCGGCAAGCCGATCTGTGCGATTGCGTGGCGGATCTGGTGGCGTCGGAAAACGTGGTGGGCTGGTTCCAGGGGCGGATGGAGTTCGGGCCGCGCGCGCTGGGCAATCGGAGCATCATCGGGGACGCTCGCAGCGAGAAGATGCAGTCGGTGATGAACCTGAAGATCAAGTTCAGAGAGTCGTTTCGGCCATTCGCGCCGTGCGTGCTGGCGGAGGATGCGTCAGAGTATTTCCGTCTGGAGCCCGGGCAGGAGAGCCCTTACATGCTGATCGTGGCGCCGGTGCGGGAAGGCAAACGGCTGGACGGTGATGTTCGATCGAAGGGCCTGGAGCGACTCAAACAGAAGCGGAGCGTGATTCCGGCGGTGACGCACGTGGATTATTCGGCTCGGGTCCAGACGGTGGACCCGATGCGGCACGGTCGTCTGCACGAACTGATGCGGCGGTTCAAGGACAAGACGGGCTGTCCGGTCATCATCAATACGAGTTTCAACATCCGTGGCGAACCGATCGTGTGCACGCCGGAGCATGCGTACCGTTGTTTTATGGCGACGGACATGGACGTGCTGGTTCTGGGGCGGCATGTGCTGTATAAGCACGAGCAGCCCGAGGTGACGCGGCACGACGTGGAACGGTACAAATCGCAGTTCAAGCTCGACTGACGAGCGAGGGGACGCAGGCAATGTCACTGGTGAGCGTCAATTGGAATCCGAGTCATAGAGACCTCAATGGCTTTCGGTGGGTCTCGGTCATTGCGACGATTGTGATCGCAGCGCTGCTGTATGTGGTCAAGGGCGTGGATGTTCGGTGGTGTGCCGGCATCGTCGCGTTCGGCGGATTCATCTGGCTAAGCGGACTGGTCTCGCTCACGCTGACACGGCATGTCTATATCGCACTGGTCGCGGTGACGCTGCCCATCGGCTTTGTGATCAGCCTGGTCCTGATGGGCGTCGTCTATTTCGGTCTCATCACGCCCCTGGGCCTGGTGTTTCGGCTGATCGGGCGGGACGCATTGTGCCGGAAGTTCGACGCCAAGGCCCCCACGTACTGGCTGCCGCACCGCCGGACGAAGAAGATGGAACGCTACTTCCAACAGTTCTGACCTGTGAGGTGCCCCTGACATGACGGAAAGAGACTCGGCACGATTCGAGCGGCTTGCCCAAGAGAAGCGTTCTTCCCTCGTCGTGGAATTCTGGCATTTCCTGAAACACAACAAGAAATGGTGGCTGCTGCCCATCGTCGTGGTGCTGCTGTTGTTGGGGCTGGTGGTCCTGCTGGCCGGGACGAGCGCCGCGCCGTTCATTTATACGATCTTCTGATCGGCGGAGGACGCGAGTCGGCCTACGCCGAGGGTCTGACGCCGATGTATTGCGTTCGAGCGTCGGCGATCAGGTTCAACATCTGATCCGCCTGCTTGCGGATCGACGGATCGGAACTGATCACGCGCGAACTCCACTTGGCGTATTCGCGGTTCAATTGGTGGCGAACCTCGTCCTTGCTCATCTCGGTGGTGACACCCAGAATCATCTCGGTGTCCTCGCTCTGGTGCATGCTGATGGGGAGGGTCTTCTCGACCATTGTGCGGAGCCGGCTGCGATCGATCTGGAGCCACTGCGCCAGGTCCTTGAGCAGGTTCAGGTCGGCGGCAGTGACCTGGCCCTTTGCTCCGGCCACTCGCAGAGACAGGTCCATGATATCGAGTCGACCCACCATCGGGGCGATCTCCACGATCTCCTTGCAGATTTCTTCCAGGTTCAGATGGCCGCCACGATGGAAGAAGGCGGCGGTCTTGCGAAGGGCCTGCTCGAGTTCCAGCCGGGCCCCTTCCGAGGCGTCGCCCGAACCGAAGTTGGTCCGCACCCAGCCGTGGATCACGTTGATCTCGGGTTCTTGCAGGGCGTTGTTGGCCGCACCCACGCTGAAGGCCAGCCCGACGGCCAGGGTCTTGGCTCGTTGGATGTTGTCGTCGATGTCGAGGTACCCGATCTCGATGTTCTCGAAGCCGCCGGTGCACGTGCCGTCTGCGAGTGGCTCGCCGGTCGAGCGAGAGACGATGGAGATGTCGAATCGCAGTTCGCGGCGTCCCTGTCGCGGCAGGACGAACCACTCCGGCGAGATCTGCGCCACGGCCGTCCAGTCCTCCAGGGCCGTGTGTCGATGGCAGAGCCGTCCAACTTGCGTCTGGTAGGTGAATCGCGCCGTCCGATTGATCGGCCCCTGTTTGGGCCGGACCAGTGCGGGCAGGGACGGCCCCTTGCGGTCGGTGACGTCGCTCAGTGTCGCTTTGAAGTCGACGTCGTGTCCGTCGTCCGGGGCGTCAATGGCACCGGAGATATCTACGATCAGCACCGTTTGCCAGGTGCTGCCCTTCGGCTCTCTGCCAATTCGAACGCGGCAGTTCAGCCCGTCCGGTTCGGCAGGGTCGTTCGATCCATCTGACGTGTCTGCCTCGCGGCTTCGTTTGGTTTCCGCGATGGTGCGTTCGTCGTTCCCAGTGCCCGCGGGAGGGATAGTGTCATCGCCGCTGTGCGGTTCAAGCGGCAGGTCGCCCGGCTCGTGACAACGATAGGGGCGTTGGGGGCTTCCCCCCTGTTGATTCAACCGATGCGATGAGAAGCGGTCCGAGAAACGCAAGATCCCTGCGACCCGGCCGCAGATCCGCGCCAACCACGCGCGGACGAATTCGAGTCCCGATGTCCATGGGAATCGATCGTTCTTGGCGGCCGCCGGACCTCGGCGTCGCATGCCGATGAAGACCCCGGCCGCTACCCCCACGATCATGGCCGCAACTGGAATCAGGATTCTAAGCATAGGATGTCCGTTCCGCGACTCACTGTACGTTGAACGATTCCAACTCCCTGGCGCTCTCGGTCACTTCACTCTCGGCGACCTCGTTGTCCTGACCCAGTGAGAAATCCACCTCAAGGACGCGGCCGGAATCGACGTCCTCGAACTTGCAGTGCATTCGCTGGTTGAGATCGTAACTGTACGTTACATTGATGGGACGCTCGGCCGGGCGGTTCGGAGGCAATTCGAACCGTTGGGTGGCGATCGTATTGACGTATGCCGGGTCCGAATCCTCACCCTGGGTTACAGTCACCTCGACCTTCTCCTGGCCTTCTGAAACCGTATAGAAGGTCTGCGTCGCCTCGCACGGCAGCGGCGTGTTCTTCTTGAGGATGATCCGATTCTGGATCACCCGGCGGCCGGTTTCCTTGTCGATCGGCGCGCAGATCGTTCCATAGCTATGGTTGCAGACATCGGTCAGGCAGATGTCCTGAAGGCCGGTGCGAATGCCGGCGTCGACGGCGTCGGGGTTCTGGCGCACGGCGGTCAGACCGGCGTGAAGCGCTGCGCCCAGCGCAACGCACTCATCGACGTTCACGGCGCTCTCCGGCGGGAAGCCGAATGCCTCCTCGAGATGCGTCCGCACCAGAGGCACCCGAGTGCTACCGCCGACCAGAAGTACTGTGTTCACATCGGATGGCTGGATGCCGGCTTCGTCCAGGACCACCTCCACCATCATGTCGGTGCGGGCCACCAGTGGGGCGATGGCCTCTTCGAGCATTTCACGCGTGATCTCGGCCCGCATGCTCCCGGCGGGGCCGTAGAGGATCTTCTTCGCCACGGGACGCCGCGACAGCGTCTTCTTGATGTCCTCGGCCTCGTCTTCGTACTTGGCCCGGTCTTCTTCGGAGGCAATCAGATCCGTGTCGAACTTCTCGCGATAGAGCTTCTGGAGGATCTCGATGACCTTGTTGTCGAAGTCGACGCCACCGAGGGCATGGTCGCCCTGGGAGCAGATGATGTCCATCTGATGGCCGTTGACGTTCATCAACGTGACGTCGAACGTGCCGCCACCGAGGTCGTACACGAGCACCTTGCCCGAAACCTGTTGTGTGGTGGCATAGTACAGAGCGGCGGCCACCGGCTCATTGACGATGGCGATCACGTTCAGGCCCACGGCAGTCCCCGCGTCCATCGTCGCCTTGCGTCGGACCTCATCGAAGTGGGCGGGGACCGAAATCACCGCGTCACGAATCTCGCCGTGGACGGCTTCCGCATCCTGCTTGAGTTTCTTGAGGATCAACGCCGAAAGCTCCACCGGGGTCCAGTCCGTGCCGTCGATGTGCACCTTGTACTCGGCCTCGCCCATATGCCGTTTGATCCATCGAACGGACCGCACCGGGTTCAGATGCCGCGAATTAAGGGCTTCGATCCCCACGCGGATCAGCTCGGGGTTCTCTTCGTCGAAGAAGATGGCCGACGGGGTCAGTCGCTCTCCGTCCGCGTTCGGAACGATCTCCGGTTTGCCGATTGCGTTGAGGATCGCCAGTTCGGAAAACGTCGTTCCCAGATCAATGCCGACGATGTTAGCCATGATTCTCTCCTGCGTGCAACCTTGTCCTACCGAGTCCCTCAAACCGCCCAAAGGCAAGGGAAGGGACTCAGCCGAATAACTTCACCTGTGCCGTCCTGACGACTTTGAAACTGTCCTCATCCGTGATATATCGATAGCCGGGCCGAACCACTTTCGCAATGGCGCCCGCTTGGCTTGGTTCCGCTGCTGCTTCCTTCTCCTTGACGGCCTCGGCGAGCTTCTCTTGTCCGCGATACATGCTGCCGACGTCGGGACGGAACTGCTCGATCCCACTGGATTCCAGGGCGAACAGCAGTTCGTCCCGGACTTCCTCGAGTTGCAGGGCGCCCTCGTTGTCTTCGCCAAGCCGGTTGATTCGGTTCTCGAGATTGTCGATACAGCGAATCACCCGCAGGCAGAACGTGCGGACGATACTCCAGTCGTAGCCGTCCTGGAGTTTCTCCACCCGGTTCTGCTGGCAGGCGGCGTACTCGCGGATGGCCGAAACCTGCTGAGCCAGCTCTTTGAGCGTGTTGCCCAGCGGCGCCGAGTGTTCGCGCGTCGCCTGTTGCACGCTCTGAGCCATTTCCTTGAACTCGGCGATCTGTTTCTGGAGGCCCTCGGCCTGCTCGGCCAGCGGACCGTCGCTCGCCGCGGGCGGGGAGTTGGACGAAAGAATCTCCGCCGAGCCGAGCACGGTCACCCTGGGTCTCGGCGTGAACCGCTGCTTCTGGGGCATGGCCTCACGCGTATCCTCGTCCTCGGTCGGTGTCGACCATTCCATCTGCGGCGACCACTCTTGTTCTCCGGACGGCTCGTCGGACATTAGCACGGCGACGGCGTCGTCCTGCGGTGTGGGCGTGACGGCCAGCGTCGGACGTCCGGGAGGCAGTTCCCGGTGCTGCCTGGGCACCAGAAACCGTTCACCGCCGTCGTGGTCGGTCGGGTCGGATCGGCCCCACGGGCGGGACAAGCCGGGTGCCGGTTCTTCCGTCACCGCCTGGGTTGTCTCAAACGAGACCGCCAGGCTGTTGTCCTCGTCGCCGTCGTCGGCTTCGTTGACCTCGTCGTGCAGAATGTCTGTTAGTTCGGCTGGCTCGGAGTCGATGCTTTTGCCACGATCGGTACGACGCGCCGCCAGGCTCTTGAACGCGCGGGAAAGGGACGCGAACACCCCGACCACCAGGCAGATACCGAACAGGGCGCCCCCGATCGACAGGCACACCACCGCCGCGGTCTGGGCGATTTGCTCCTGTTCCCGTCGCTGGCGGTATTGCAGAACCTCGTCCTCCCATCCCCGTCCGTAGAGATAGTCGGCGATGTCACCGGGGTTCATCTCGTCGGCGGCCAGTCTGGGCAGATCGGTGCGAAGACGCGCCTTCTGCTCGGCCATCAGCTCCTCGGGCGTTTTGCTCTTGCGATCTTCGTCCAGTTCGAGAACCAGTCGATTCTGCTGTTCCGTGCTCAGGTGGTACCAGTGGCCGTATCTCTGGAGGTAGTCCGCCGATTGCAGCGTGTCCCTCGCCGCGACGGGGGCCTCCCCTCGTTCGGCGTCGGCCTGCTTTCGCAGCCACGCCTTCGAGAGGCCTCCGATCAACAGCAGGGCCAGTCCGAGTATCGCACACTTCTTGAGCATGGTTCACGTCGATTCACAAACAGTTCATGGCGCATTCATCCTCTTCGTCGGCTTCTATCGCCCTTCGATTGACGAAAAACCTGGGTTTTTGACCGCCGGTTTCCCTCAATGGGGCCGTGTGCCTGGCCGGCATCGTGATTCGGGCTGTCGGCCAGGAGGCGTTCCAGGGCCGGCGACGGGCATGAATACGCTCCGACGACCGCCACGTAAACTATAGAAAATATCCCACAGGGGCCAAAGGGACCGGCGGTGTGAGGTGATCGCCGTCTGGGATGTGCAGGAGGATCAGTCCGATAAGCGAGCGTTCTGGTTCGGGGGCGGCTCCCGACCGGCGGTCAGAAGCCGTGTAGGGATAGATAGAGGAGGCCCCGATGGCCCCGGTGGTGTCGGCGTCGCTCAGGCGTCGAAGAGTTCTCTCGCCAGGTCGTCGCCGATGTGACTGGCGTAGTATTGCCGGACGGCCCGGTCGCCCTCGGTCCGCATCTTGTCCAGCGAGCGGAACACACCGGTGCGCGTCAGCAGGACGATGGCAATGCAAGCGGCTACGTTCACGGCGCTGTGGCGGTAGGGCCCGAACCGTTCTGCAAACGAAGGCTCCGCCTGTGATCGTTCGAGTTTTCGGGCCTTCGGGGCGTTTCGCAGATCGTGTTCGAGCACCTTGATCGTATGCGTGTTGGCCCGACCGAGCAGGTCGAGACTGTGTGGCTGCGATCGGAGCAGAGAAAGGGCCGTCTCCACCTTCCGCAGGGCGGCCAGGCGCTTCTGGCAACGCGGGCAGGCGGCAACATGCTTGCGGACCCAGCCCGCCTCCGGTCCCAGTCGACGGCTCAGGGTGGTGACAAGCCATTGGCGCGTGCGCTTGCACGTGCCAACGGGCGGCTTCGAATCCAAACAAAGCCGTTCTCGAAATCTCAGCGGCTTCATGGTTGTTCCTCTCTATTCATCCAGGCGGCCAGCAGTTGCACGGCCTTGCACCGATACACCCGGGCGGTGCCTGTCGATATCTGCAGGGTACGGGCGACTTGTTCGTAGGGCAACTCACCCAGATCGCGCAGGGCGACGACGCTTCGCAACGGGTCGGGCAACTCGGCGATCAAGCGCCGAAGCTTCTCGGTCAGGTGCCGGGCGTCGAAATCCGGCTCGGTCGATTCGACGTGTCGGCTCTGCGCTTCCAGGCCGCAGAGCGTTCGGCTCTCGGCGACCCTCCGCCGCAACATTGTGATGGCGACGTTGCTGGCCGTGCGGAACAAATAGGCCTTGATATGCCCGGGCTTGCGCCGGTCGTCGCGATGGGCCAGGTGCAAGAACGTCGTCTGGTAGGCGTCGCAGACGTCCTGCTCGTTGCCGAGGATCCGCCAGAGCATGGTCACCAACTCCGGGCCGTGTTTCTGCATCGCGGTGAGGATCCACCGCTGGCTGGCCTCCACGACCTCACAGAGGTCGCCGGCCCAGAACAGATCGCAGCGAATGGCTTTGTCGAACATAAGCACTCGTTCTCCCGGCTACACGGGTTCCAACCCGTAAGACGCGCGCTTCATGCCTATGTTAACCAAAAACCATCGAAAGTGCAAAAAGAACCGCTTCCGATTAACGCAGGACGCTCTACCGCGTCTTAGGGGGTGAAGAACCGGCGTCCGATGGGGATCGCCCGGATGCACCAACACCAGGATACGAGCGGGTCCGATGGCCGCAGACGCGCAAGACAGTCACAAACACAATGGTTTGGATGTGGTTGCCCTCGTCGACGATCTGCTCGCCCAGGCGATCCAGGCCGAGGCCAGCGACGTCCACTTCGAGCCGACGGCCGACTCGCTCGTCGTGAAATTCCGCCTGGATGGCGTGCTCAACCCGGTCGAAGGCCTCCCGGCGACGCTGACCGATAACGTGGTCGCCCGGCTCAAGGTACTCGGCGGGCTGCTGACCTACCGCAACGACATCCCCCAGGAGGGGCGTCTGGAGATCTCCGGCGCGGCGGCCGAGAAGGTCTCGGACGTTCGTCTGGCGATCTTTCCGACGATCCACGGCCAGCGGGCGGTCGTTCGCCTGTTCTACCGCCGGCAGGACCTTCTGACGCTGGAGCAGCTTGGCTTTGCGCCGCAGATCGAAAGAGCTCTGAAGGCCATCGCGGCGCAGAACCAGGGTGTGCTGCTGCTGACCGGCCCGGCCGGGAGCGGCAAGAGCACGACCCTGGCCGCGATCCTCCGCCACATCATTCATACGCTGCCGGGCAAGAGTATCGTCTCGCTGGAAGACCCGGTCGAGATTCGCATCGATGGGGTCACGCAGGTGCCGATCACGCCGCACGGGCAGATGACCTTCCCCACGGCGCTGCGGTCGCTCTTGCGACAGGACCCCCAGGTGCTCATGATCGGCGAGATTCGCGATGCCGAGACCGCTCGAATCGCCATCGAGGCCGGCCTGACCGGGCACATGTTGATGAGCACGATGCACAGCGGCGCGCCTGCCGGGGCGCTGCTGCGGCTCCTGGAGATGGGCATCGAGCCATATCAGGTTACGTCGAGCATCGCCGCTGTCGTCAACCAGAGATTGGTCCGCAGGCTCTGCGAGCAGTGCAAGAGGCAAACGGCGGGTGGGTACGAGCCGGTTGGTTGCGACGCGTGCCTCGGGACGGGCTTCAAAGGCCGTGTCCTGATTGCCGAGATGGTCCAGTTGGACAGCGACCTGCGCAAGGCCATTCTGGCCAAGGCCGACCTCGAAGAGCTGGACACCCTGCTGCAAACCAAGGGCCATGCGACGATCCTGGAGGACGGTCGGCGTTTGGTCGAAACCGGCGTCACGACACAGGCGGAACTGGACCGGGCATGCGGTCTCAGCGACGAGGCGGCTCCGTAGCGTTCGGATAGCCATAGAGGACTTCAAGTCTTTTCAGACGGGACGATTGGGAACCAGAGCATGGCGACGTTCAAATACAATGCATTGACTGCGGCTGGCAGGCTGATGACCGGGACGATCGAGGCGCCCTCCTCGCAGGAGGCCGACGCCGCCCTTCGTGAGATGGGCCTGACCGTCAATTCGGTCGAGAAGGGCCGGACCGAGCCGCCCAAGACGGCCATTGGCCGCAACGAGTTTCTGCTGTTCAACCAGCAGTTGGCCTCGATCACCAAGGCGGGCATCCCGCTGGAGAGAGGGCTGCGCGAGCTGGCCGAGGACATCACCTCCAAGTCGATGCGCAAGCTGGTCGAGGAGATTGCCGCCGATCTGGAAGCGGGCGTGGGTATCGAGGAGGCGTTCCAAAAGCGGCAGGGGGCCTTTCCCCCGCTCTACGGCCGTATCCTGAAAGCCGGCGTCGAAACGGGCCGATTGACCGAGATGCTCACCAGCCTGAATCGGCACCTCGAACTGGCCTCGCACACCCGCCGGATCATCTTCGAGGCCGTCAGCTATCCGGCCGTCGTCTTCGTTCTCGCGGCGATCATCATCACGCTGGTGTTCACGTACGTCGTGCCGCAGTTCCAAGGCGTTCTCGAGGAGATGATCGGAGGCAAGCTCAACCCGGTGACCACGGGCGTTCTCAATCTGGCCAGAAACGTCGTGCCGTTCTGGACCGGTGTCGCTGTGTTCGTCGCCGCCATCGTCGGCCTTTTCATTGCGTTGTCCGCCTCTCCTGTGGGCAGGCGAATCAAGGAGGGATTCCTGCTGCACGTGCCGGTGATCGGCCGGCTTTGGCACAACAGCGTGCTGAGCCGCATGGCCGAGGCGATGGCGCTTCTGGTCGGGGCCGGCTGCGACATGCCCGAGTGCCTGCGTCTTGGCGCCGTCGCGGCTGGAAGCGAGCGGCTGCTGCTCGACAGCGAGCGGTTGGCCGCGCAGATCGAGAAAGGCGCCAACTTCATGGAGGCCGGTCACGACGCCGGAATGCTGCCCCGGCTGTTCCTGTACTCGGTCCAGCTCGGCGCCCAGCGCAACGAACTGCCCGACAACCTGCACAGCCTGGCCGACATGTACGCCGACCAGGCCCGCGCCGGGCAATCACGGCTGCAGGTTGTCCTGCTACCGATGATGCTCGTCGTGGTGGGCGGCTTTCTCGGCGTCACCATTCTCGCCATGTTCCTGCCCATGATCCAGGTCGTCACCAGTCTGTCAGCGGCCGGCTGAGGAAACGAAAATGCTCGAACTTCCTGCCATCATCGCCATTCTCTTGGTTGTGTACGCCGTCCTGGGGTACAAACGGCCGGTCCTCGCCCTGGCGACCGTGCCTCTGGGCGTTCTAGGAATGGGCTACTTCGCCGTCGAGACCAATGAGGCGTGGGTTGCTCTCTGCGCCGCCGTGCTTGTCCTCGTGACGCTGGTGGCGGTCGCGATCGGTGGTCGGCACAGCGAGCCACAGCGATGGGTCCACCGACTTGCCTTCCTGGTCCTTGCGGCGATCGGTGGCACGCTGTTCGTGATCGGATTGTTTGGGGCGTTTGCGGCCTTTGGAGCCGGTTTTGTGCTCCCTCTGTTCGTGTTGCTGGGGATCGTGGGGATCGTAGCCTGCCTGATCGGCTACAGCGCCGGCACGCGCAAGGCCACGGCAGCGTATGTCTTCTCGACTCTTGGCAGCAGCATGCGGCAGAACCTGCCGCTGCCGATGGCGCTGGACTGCGCCGCCAGCGGCCGAACTGACGGCAGCGCCCATGTGCTCAAGCAGATCAAGAAGTGGCTCGTTCAGGGCCATCCACTGGCCGAATCCGTTCGCCGAGGCTACCCTCGCTGTCCCAGTCGGGCCCTGGCGATGCTGTCGGCAGCCGAGCCCAAAGGCCAGCTTCCGGCTGCGATCGAGGCTGTCGAAAACGATCTGCGCTTACAGGCCGCCAAGCGGATGCGGCCGCAACCCGTCCACGCTGCCTATCCTGTGGTCATCCTGTCCATCACCTTCATCATGACGCTGGGCCTGATGACCTTTGTCATTCCGCAGCTCACATCCGTGCTGGAGGAGGTGGCAGAGGGGCGCTTGCCCGCCTCGACGCGCGTGCTGATCGCGATCATGCAGGAACTGGTCTACAAGCGCGACGGCCTGATCGCCTGGGGCCTGTTCCTACTGTTCTTCTTCGTGATCCCGCCGATCTGGATCTGGACCCGGACGCGTCCGCGCCGTCCGGACAAGCCGTACCGGCTCTCCCGGATCGGCGACTGGATCAAATGGCACCTGCCCGTGCTGCACTGGTTCGAGAACAACAACGCTACGTTGCAGACGGTTGAACTGCTGCGCGTGGCGATGCGGACGGATTGCCCGATCAACGAGGCGATTCGCAGCACGCTCGGGCTCGACGTCAACCAGTGCTTTCGAAGGCGGCTGGCCTGCTGGCTTCGACGCGTCGAGCAGGGCGACGACGTGGCCGCCGCGGCGCGGGGTTGTGGCTTGGCCTCGGCCCTGGCGTGGGCCTTCGACCGCAACGCAGGGGCGGATCACACCCCGGCGGTGTTGGAGACGCTCGAATCGTTCTATCGCTCGAATTACAGCTACCGGGTGAACCTGGCGAGGTTCATCCTCTGGCCCCTCGGCATCATCCTGCTCGGAGCGACGGTCGGGTTTGTCGTCTATGCCACCTTCTCTCCGGCAGTGGCCGTTCTCAGTTTCATGACAAGCAATATCTATCCGTGACGTGCAACTTGGAGTCTTATCGTGTCAAAGAGGATCAGGCAGACAAATGGCTTCATGCTCGCCGAGCTGATCGTGGCGATGTCGCTGTTCGCTCTGCTGTTGGCCGGGCTGACGGTATCGGTGGGCGGCTTCGGCGCCTTCAACCGCCATCAGTGGGCCCGTCAGCAGTGCATCGCGGCAGCCATGGCCCAGCTCGACAGTGTGGCCGCCACCGGGGCCCCGATCGATGCCGACGAGTGCAAGCGGCTTTGGCCACGAGTGACCGTCTCGCTGGAGAGGGCGCCGGGAGAAGGCCAGTGGGCCGGACTCGAACGGATCGATGTCAAGGCCGGCGCACAGGCCGGCTCCAGGCACGTGGTCGTTGAGCTGTCGCGGTATGTCGCGCCGGCAGGGCAACCGGCTCAAGAGGAGGGCTCCTCATGAGAAGAAGGGCCTTTTCACTGGTCGAGATCCTCGTAGTGATCACCGTCCTGCCGTTCGCGGCTATTGCCTTCAGCGGGCTGTTTGCGACGTCTGTTCGCGATGTGCCTCGCATGACGCGCATCGTACAGGAGAACACCAGCGTTCTGGACCTGGTCCGACACATTCGCCACGACATCGATGCGGCCGTCGGTCTGCCCGACGCGTCTGGCGAGGTCCGAAGCGATGACCGCACACTTCTGATCGCCTTGTCCGAGGGCGTGATTTGCTATCGAATGGACGAGGCCGGTGTGACTCGGACGCGGCTCGACCAGGCCGAGCCGCAAACTGAAGGCGTCTGGCGATTTCGCGATGCGGTGATCGCCTGGCGGCGCTGGCAGCAGGGCGAAGAAGCACATGCCGTCGAACTGCACGCCTCTCTGCACGAACGCATCAGCGGCAAGACCAGAGAAAGACTGGCCAACTCCTATGTCTACTTCATCGGCGGCTTGGCCCAGGCGGAGGAAACCCCATGAGCGAGACAAGACGCTCCGGCTTCATACTCGTATACGTCATCATGTTGTTGGCCTTCGCCGCCGTAGTGATGCTCGTGCTGACCGAGGGGTCCAACACAATGCTCTTCCAGGCCGACGCCGCCTATCTCCAGGCGATGGACCGCAATCTGGCGGCCAGCGGCCTGGTGTGGGCTCGCCACCAGGCCGCCCGCGGCGAGCCGGCGACGGCCGGGCCGGTTTCCCTCGATACGACGTCGCTGGGTGATGATCGGGTGAGTCTGGCCGTCGAAATCGCCGACCGCAACAGCGCAACAACTGATTGCCGCATCGAGACCTCCGTCGCCAAGGGGAGGCAGTCCCTAACCAGGTCTCGCCAGTATGCCGTTCCGGTTCGCTGACCGTCCGTTCGCGAGTGTGTGCGGGGCCGAAGAAAGTTTGGCTGATTGCCCGGCAATTTCCTTGCAGGCGGCTGATTTGGCTGATACACTCAGGGTTTCGTCGCGGCTGACACGCACGTGTCGGCTGCCTTGGTTTCCGGCCGACGCCGAACCAAACTCCCGGGCGATTAGCTCAGTTGGTAGAGCAGCTGACTCTTAATCAGCGGGTCACAGGTTCGAGTCCTGTATCGCCCATTTCTGCTTTGTATTGGCGTGCATTCACTCGCTCTTCATCGAGTTTCGCCGACTCGTTACCTGCAATGCGACCCTGCACAAGCCTGTGCGCACACGTGCTGTGGCGAATCTTGCGTCGGCTCGTGTGTGCCCTTGGCCTGAATCGCTTGCTCAGGATGCTCCCGAGCCGCAGGGCGAGAATTCGCGATCCAGGGACGGACTTCGTCTTCTCCGGGCGCTGTGTCTGCGTGGCGGTGTTGGCTGCGGGGGAGGTCAGCTCTGGCGGTCGAGCAGGGTCGCGAGTCGCTCCAATTCCCCCGGCTTCATATGGTAGCTGTGCTCGTCGTCGGGGAACCGCCGGGCCTTGACCTCGTCGGCGTACCGCCGCAGAGACTCGACCGAGCGGGGCCCGAGGTCGCCGTACGCCTTCGAGAACTTCGGCAGCTTGCCCTCGGTCAGGCCGAGGATGTCCGGGGCGACGAGGACCTGCCCGTCGCAGGCGGGGCCCGACCCGCAACTGATGACGGGGCGATCTGTCCGCTCGGTGATAATCTGGGAAACCTCGGCGGCCACGCCCTCAATCAGCAGCGCACCGGCGCCGGAGGCGACCATCTGCCTGGCGAGGTCGACGAGTTGCCAGGCGATCTCTGCCGTCGTGCCCTCGGCACGAAGGCGACCGATGGTGCTGATGCGCTGGGGGCGAATGCCGATGTGGGCCATCACGGCGATTCCGGCATCGCTGACGGCCTGGATGGTATTGAGGTGGGCGCCGGTGGCCTCGATCTTGACCATCTGGGCGCCTGCCTCGACCAGGAACCGGCCAGCATTGCGAATCGCCTCGCCGGTGCCGGTCTGGTAAGATAGGAAGGGCATGTCGGCGACGAGATAGACATTGGGGGCCCCTCGGCGGACGGCCGCGGTCAGTGCGACCATGATGTCCATGGTTGCCGGGAGCGTCGAGTCGAAGCCAAACATGAGTTGCGCGGCCGAGTCCCCGACGATAATCATCTCGGCGCCGGCCTGGCTGACCTGGCGGGCGGTGGTGTAGTCGTAGCAGCTTACGGCGGCAATCGCGCGACCGTCGTGTTTGGCTTGCAGCAAATCGGAGATGGTGATCTGACCGTTCATGGGGTATCCATCCGAAACAAGTAACAGGACCGGCGTGAAAAGATAACAGAACCAATCGCCCTCGGCAAGCGTAAAATAACATGATTGAGGGTCGCAAAAGAGGCGTTTGAGTCGGGCCGGACAAGAACGGGCAAAAAAAGTGGTCGTTTTTCGATTTCGTTCTTGATTCTTGCGCAGAAGCAAGTATTTTCTAGGCATCCTTGCCTTTTTCGCTAAAGAATTTCCGTTGATTCCTACGATGATAAAGGCAGGGACATGATTGAGAGCAGACAAGGCTTTTTCGAAGGCATGTAACAAGCTTTTCATCACCCTCCTCCGAAGCCAGATTCTGTTAATTTGGGATCTGGCTTTTTGACGGCCCCGCGTGTTAATCTGAGTAGAGTGACTGCGTGTACTATGGGGAGCCTGGGCCGTGCGGGCGCGTGAGGCATTCGTTCGTCGGCGCATTGTCCGCGGATGTGACCTTCCTTGCTCTTCCGTTTGGTCTCAATCGGCCCGACCGTTCGGTTGCCACGGCTGGTATCTGTGTGGGTGTGTTATCGGGCGTAGGCCGGGCAGAGGGTGGCGTTGCGGTGATTTGGCGGGAGGCGGCTTCAGTGCCGCACGGATCTGACCGATAAGGGAGCAGGCCGTGCTGCAGCGGCCGAAGCCGGACGTCATAGAGACCGGACCATGAAAACGATCGCTGTTGTCAATCAGAAGGGCGGATGTGGAAAGACGACCACCGCCGTCAACCTGGCCGTGGCGTTTGCCAAGGCGGGCCGTCGCGTGCTTCTGGTGGACCTCGATCCCCAGGGCCATGCCACCATGGGTATGGGGTTCGACCCCGATTCGTTTCAGAGGACGGTCTACGACGGGCTGGCCGGCCAGCATGTTCCGGTTTCCCGTGTGGCCGTGAGCACCGACGTCGAGTGGCTCGACCTGGCGCCGAGCAACGTGGGACTGGCCAGGGCGGAACTGGAACTGGTCAACGCGGTCGGCAAGGAACTGGTGCTCGGCGAATGGCTACACGGCGTCGCCGAACACTACGACCTGTGCGTGATCGATTGCCCTCCCGCGCTGGGGTTGCTGATGATCAACGCCCTGGTCGCCAGCTCCGACGTGATCATCCCGGTGCAGGTTCACTTCTATGCCTTCGAAGGGCTCAAGCGTCTGCTCGAAACCATCCGGTTGCTCAAGAAGCGGTTTCATCCCTGTTCGGCGCGGACGCTGGGCCTGCTGCTGACGTTCGTCGAGGACCGGCCGACCTACACGCGCAAGATCCAACTGCAACTGCGTGAGTTGTTCGGGGATCTGGTGTTCGATACGGTCATTCACAAGACGATTCGCCTGGTCGAGGCGCCGGATGCGGGCAAGTCGATCTTCACGTTTGCGCCCGACAGCAAGGCGGCTCGCGAGTATGCGACGCTGGCCGATGAGATCGAGGCGCGCTTGCGCTCCGCTGCGCCTACGTTTGCCGGGACGTAGCCTGGAAGAATGCCTTCGGGGCGAGGCGGGCCGTTGTGTGTCTGGCGTTCTTGCTGTACGATGCTCCCGACGATCGACCTTCTCCCGTCATTCGGAGTCTCGTACCATGGTGCCTCACATCAATCTGTGCCAGGATGGGCCTCGTTGCTCTCGACTCGCTCACGGCCTCTGGCGGCTGGCGGACTGGAACAAGAGCGAGACGGAAGTCTGTGAACTGATCGCCGGCTGTCTCGATCTGGGCATTACGACGTTCGACCACGCCGACATCTACGGCGACTACACCTGCGAGTCGATGTTCGGCAAGGCGCTGGCCGCCGGCGGCATCGACCGATCGACGGTCCAGTTGGTGACCAAGTGCGGCATCAAGCTGGTCTCTCGCAATCGCCCGGACCATCGGATCAAGTGCTATGACACCAGCGGCGCTCACATCGTCGCCTCGGTCGAGGGCTCGCTGAAGTCCCTGCGCGTCGATTACATCGACTTGCTTCTGATTCATCGCCCCGATCCCCTGATGGACCCGCGTCAGGTCAATGAGGCGTTTGTGGCCCTGAAGGACTCGGGCAAGGTTCGCCATTTCGGGGTCTCGAACTTCCTGCCTTCCCAATTCGAGCTGCTGGCCTCGAAGCTGGATGTGCCGCTCGTGACCAACCAGATCGAGTGCTCGGTTCTGCAGCTCGATCCCCACAGCGACGGCAGTCTCGACCTGTGCCAGCGGCTGGACATTCGACCGATGGCGTGGTCTCCGATGGGGGGCGGCCGGCTGTTTCGTGAGGACTCCGATCGGGCGCGACGCCTTCGCGATGTTTTGGGCCGGATCGGTCGCGCCATCGGAGGGGCGTCGATAGACCAGGTGGCGCTGGCCTGGGTGCTCATGCACCCGGCCCGGTTCGTTCCGGTCCTGGGCACCGGGCGTCTCTCGCGTATCCGCAAAGCGGCAGACGCCCTTGCACTGACGTTGTCGCGCGATCAGTGGTTCGACATCTGGTGCGCCTCGACGGGTCGTGACGTGCCTTAGCGACGGTGCGAGTCGGCCGCGAAGGGATCGAGGCAACCCGTTCAACGCCGGGTCGTACGAGGGATCGTGCGCGGTCGTTTCCCATCGAGTCCATTTTTCCGAAAAAGAGGTGACGAACGCGTGGGGGTGAAGTAGGATGGGTGCAGAAGCGCCACGGGCCGCCGGGGTTTCTGCACGGCGATTCGTTCTGTAGCGAAGGATCGGAGTTTGTGAGAAAGGATTCAGTCATGACGAAGCAAGCGAAGGGACGTATCCGAATCATCGCCGTGATCTTTCTGCTATTGGGCCTTGGCCTGCTCGGTGCGAATCACGCCCGAGCCGCCATCACGGACTTCGGGCAGGTGGTTCCGGTCTATGATGGTTTGGACCCGTGGAACATCGACGGCACTATTTGGGTCGGAGACGATGAATACGGTGAGTTGACCGTTGACAGCGGAAGCTCGGTCTTCAGCCGTGACGGTTTGCTTGGGTACGATGCTGGTGTCACAGGTACCGCGACGATTACCGGACCTGGTTCTTCTTGGGCCAACTCCGAGCACCTCGTCGTGGGTCTTGCGGGGATCGGCAATCTGACGATCGCAGAGGCTGGCCAAGTCAGCAGCTACTATGGCGTCGTGGCAAGCGATGAGACGGCCGAGGCAGACGTGACGGTTACTGGGCTTGGCTCGACATGGACTATTGACGACGAACTAATAGTTGCTTACAGGGGTGTCGGCACCCTGACTATTGAGGATGGCGGCACGGTCAGCAGCTATTATGGTATCCTGGCCGATGAGGCAGGCAGTACCGGAGCCGCGACGGTGACCGGGCCCGGTTCGGCCTGGACGATCGATGATTACCTGCTGGTCGGCCACGAGGGCCAGGCCGCGCTGAGCATCGAAAACGGTGGTCTCGTCGAGGCGTATGACGTCTATGTCGGCAATCTGGCCGGCAGCGACGGCACCGTCTATGTGACGGATCCCGGCTCGGAGTTGAGCGCGACGGAGACGGTCTTTGTGGGCTACGATGGGCAAGGCGAGGTCCAGGTGACCAATGGCGGCCGGGTCAGCAGCTTGTTTGGTGCGATCGGCTACGACATCGGCAGCGACGGTACGGTCATCGTCAGCGATCTTGGCTCGGTGTGGGACAATGAAGGCAGTCTCGGCGTGGGGGTCTTCGGCGACGGGACGCTGACCATCACCAACGGCGCGACCGTGGAAAGCCTGGAAAGCGGCGTGGGGGTTGGTCCCGACAGCGTGGCAACGGTCGAGGTCAGCAACGGCGGCACCTGGACCAACACCGATGCGATGGCCATTGGCATCATGGGCGACGGGACCCTGACCATAACCAGTGGCGGGCAGGTCACGGGCACCGATGCCTACCTCGGCGGTCTGGATATCGAGAGGCCGCACGTCGATATGAGCCCCTTCCTCGGTGACGATCCGCTCGATGGGACCGGCACGGTGGAGGTGACGGGGATCGATTCGCGCTGGGACCTCTCCGGCGACCTGTACGTCGGCTACAGCGGCATCGGCGAGCTGGAGGTCAGCGGCGCCGGCGTCGTGACCAGTGACTCGGGTATGCTCGGCTTTGAGGCCGAGGGCGATGGAACCGCCACGGTTACGGGCGCTGGCTCGCAATGGCAGATGGACGATGCTCTGTCCGTCGGCGGCGCCGGGGTCGGGACGTTGCTGATCTCCAACTTCGGCGAGGTGACGGCCGACGAGGTGCAGATCGGCGGTTATGGCCCAGTGGAAGGGTATGAGACCATTTACGACTACCTGGATCCCGACGCGGTGCTGCCGGAAGGGGAGGGGACCGTCACCGTCACCGGCGGAGGACGCCTGGAGTCGGATGGCCTGTCCATCGGTTTCTGGGGCAACGGCGAACTGAATGTGGATAGCGCCGAGGTGACCAGCGGCTGGGCCGAACTGGGTCTCGGCCGCAACGCAGAGGGTACCGCCCATATCAACGATGCCACCTGGACGATCGAGAATGAACTGTTCGTCGGCGTCTACGGCGACGGCGAACTGACCATCGCCGGCGGCAGCCAGGTCTCCGCGTATGAAGTCTACATCGGCGGGATGCCCTTTGAGTTCTTTCTGGACGACGAAGACACGTACGAGTACGATCCCGACCTGCTTCCAAATGGCTCCGGGACGGTGAGGGTTACCGAAGGCTCGCGACTGGATGTGGCGGGTGCCGACAGCCTCTATGTCGGCTACTTCGGCGACGGGACTCTGGATGTAACCAGCGGCGGCCAGGTCGATGCCGGGATGGTGGTCGTCGGCGCCGGGCCGGATGCGCAAGGCAGCGTCAGCGTCGAAGACGCCGGCTCCCTGTTGTCGGCCGAGGAGATGCTCCTGGGCGTCTGGGGCCGGGCGGATCTGACCGTGGCCAACGGCGGCCAGGTGGCGGCCGGCGAGGTCTTCGTCGGCGGCGCTGATGTGTCCGATGCACCGCTCGACCCGGATATGCTGGCCGACTTCGGAGATGCCCTTGGCATCGGCGAGGTGACTGTGACCGGGTCTGGTTCGCGACTGGACATCGACGACTTCCTGTACGTGGGTTTCAGTGGGGAAGGTTCGCTGGAGATCGACGCCGGCGGTGCTGTCACGAGCGATTACGGCGTCGTCGGTGCCGATGTCGGTAGTACCGGCACGGTGAGCGTCGCCGACCTGAACTCCGAGTGGCGGGTGTCGCAAGCCTTGATGGTGGGGGCGTTCGGGGAAGGTGATCTGACGATCTCGGCCGGCGGCTATGTCACGGCGCCGGATCTTTATATCGGCGGTTTCGATCCGGACATCGTCGGCGGAGAGCTGGAAGGGGTGCCCCAGGGGATCGGTACCGTGACGGTCACCGGCAACGGCTCGCTCCTGGACATCTGGGCAGACACCACGCTCTATGTCGGCTACACCGGCGACGGTACGCTCGATGTCCTCGACGGCGGCTATCTGGTCAGCCAGAACAGCTATGTCGGCTATGAAGAAGGCAGTACGGGAACCGTGACGGTCTCCGATCCCGACTCCCTCTGGACGGTGGCTGGCGATCTGTATGTCGGCTATCGCGGCGAGGGCGCATTGGAGATTGCTCCCGGTGGTGAAGTCGTGACGAGCCAGGGCGCTTTCCTTGGCCATACAGAGAGCGGGCAGGGCACCGTCACGGTGACCGGCCCAGACTCGCGATGGGAAGTCTGGGGCCAACTCAACGTGGGCTACGAGGGCTACGGGGAGATGCTCGTCTCCAATGGCGGACAAGTGGATAGTGGCGGTGGCATGGTCGGTACCGGCTACATCGGGCGACACGTCGGCAGTACCGGTTCGGTGACTGTAACCGGTGAAGGCTCCGAGTGGATCGAGCAGGGCAACCTGTACATCGGCGATGAGGGCCAGGGCAGTCTCACCATCAGCGCCGGTGGCGTCGTTGCTGCCGAAAGTGCGGCGGTCGTCGGTCGGTACGCCGACGGCCGCGGCGAGGTGCTGGTCACGGGCGACGATTCGCTGTGGGAGATCGCCCATTCTCTCACAGTCGGCTTCGAGGGCGAGGGCGAGTTGACCGTTGCCGATGGTGGGCAGGTGCTCAGCGGCAGCGGAGTACCCGACACCGGCTATATCGGCAGGTTCGCCGGCAGCACCGGTTCGGTAACCGTGACGGGCGAAGGCTCCGAGTGGATCGAAGAGAGCAGCCTGTATATCGGCCAAGAGGGCCAGGGCGAATTGACGATCTCTGACGGTGGCTACGTTGAAAGCAACGTCGGCTTCATCGGATTCGCAGAAGGCAGCGAAGGACTCGTGACCGTGACGGGCGACGACTCCCTTTGGCGCGTCTTCCACAGCATCTATGTCGGCGGAAGCAGCACACAGGCGGCGGGCACGGGTGTGCTGGCCGTCAACGACGGGGGCCGCGCGATCACGGATGAATTGACCATCTGGGAGACCGGTACGCTGACCGGCGACGGCACCGTCTCGGCCATGGTGCCGGCAACCGTCCACAACTACGGCACCATCGCCCCCGGCGACGACGGCATCGGGACCCTGACGGTTCAGGGGAGTGTGGTTTTCCATGAAGGCTCGACGTTCGACGTCCAGATCGGCGGCACCGAGGCCGACAAGCTCGCGGTCACCGGCAGCGTGACCATCGACGAAGGTTCGACGGTCCAGGTCCGCTCGGCAGGCACCGTCGTCGGGACCCAGCAGTACGAGATCATCGAGGCCGGTTCGGTCGACGGCGAATTCGACGTCCTCGATACGACCCTTCTGAGCTTCTATTTCAACGAGATCGGGCTGGACTATGAGTCCGACTCGGTGTGGCTGTGGATCGACGCGATGCGGTTCGACGATCCGATGCTGTTGCGGACGTACAACCAGCGGCAGGTCGCCGGTGGATTGCAGCGGATCGCAGACGAGGAACAAGGCAATGCGATCACCGAGCAACTCCAGAATCTGGACGTAACGCACGACGAGATGCGGGACCACTACGACCAGCTTGGCGGGCGGAGCCGTCCGTCGCTGGCGCCGATTGCGGTGACCGGCACGACTCGATTCCTGGGCACCATCTCGAATCGGCTGCGGAATCCCAGCGCCGTGATCGCTTCCGGCAATGGGTACGGCTTGCCGTTGGCCGGCGCATCGGGCCCCGACGGGACGGTGGACAGCCGCATCTCATACGATGTCGATATGGGCGGATACAACTTCGCCGTCGGCAACGGAAGCCCCTATCTGAGCGAAAGCCGCTGGGGATTCTGGGCCAAAGGCTATGGCCTCTTCGGCAAGCGGGACCACAGCATTGAGGCTCCCGGTTACGAGTACCGGACCTATGGCGTCGGCGTCGGGCTCGACTACCAGTTCACCGAAACGCTGCTGATCGGTCTGACCGGAGGCTATGCCGATACCTACGTCAACTACAGGCGATCGCGGGACGACAGTGACCTGCGGGCGATGCACTTCGGAGTTTACGGAAGTGTCGACACCGGGCGTACCTACCTGGATTCGCTCCTGACGTACACCGACCTCGACTACGATACCGAGCGCTACGTCGATCTGACCAGCGAGCGGCTTGAAGGCGAGTTCGGCGGCTACGCGGTCAGCGGCTATCTTGAGACCGGCTTCGATTGGCAGCGCATCGAGGGTTGGCTGGTCCAGCCGCTGGCGTCCTTCCAGTGGTCTTATCTGGCCCTGGAAAGCTACCGCGAGTCCGGCGGCGACGCAGCCTTGGGCTTCAAACGCCAGAGCTTCGAGTCCTACATCGGCTCGCTCGGCGCCAAGGTGAGCAAGGACCTGCTCCGGGACAGCCCGACCAAGCGTCTGGCCGTTCAGTTCCGGGCCCGGTGGCTGCATGAGTTCGGCGATACGCGGGCCGATGTGAACACGTACTTCGCCAGCGATCCGACGGTCATCTTCAATATCCGCAACGAGAGCATCGCCAGGGACAGTGCCGTACTTGGCGTCGGTCTCGGCGCGGAACTGAACCGCAACACGCGGCTTTACGTGGACTACGACACACGGCTGAATCGGGACGACACCGCCCACCTCATCAGCGGTGGACTCCAGCACCGCTGGTAAGCACACGACAAGAAGGCCGACGCGCCGACCGGTCCCCCCCGGTCGGCGCGTCCGGCCGAAACTCACGTCTACACGAGACGTATCCCACTCTGGGAGATCTCGCTGGCCAGCGGATCGTTGGGACCGAATCGCTCCGGTGTGAAAGGCTGTGGCTCGATGCGGTCGTCGATCGCCGCCGCCCACTGCATTAAGGCAAGACGCTCCTGAAACAGATCGTCCGAGAAGTCCGCTGAAACGACGGCCACGTCGATATCGCTCCACGGCTGCGCCGAGCCTCGCACCTGCGACCCATATACATACGCCGCATCGATCCGAAGCCGCTGGCCGACGACGATCAGAAACCGATCCACACTCGCTCTTACGTCCGCTGCGATTTCAGCCATGCCAGAATCCCTCTAATCGCGCCCATCTGCTCGGCGACGAATTCGGATGTTGCATTCTATGGATCGAATCGACCCCAGTCAACGATGACACATCGCCGAGGGCCAGAGTGCCGACAACCGCTGGGTGCTGGTCTGAACGTACCTGGGTCGGGCGGAGAGGAAAGACGAGAAAATGGCGGTATTGGCGGGAAGGAGGCTTGACGAACGAGATGGAATGTGAATATGATAGCTACGCAACTGAATTGACAACTGCAGATGGTTGATAGGCAATTTCAGGGGGGGGCCGTGGCTGCCGCAGGGGGCCGTTGTGCGAAACAAAGCCAATTCGGGAAACCGTAGAACGCGGGTAAGGCCGGTTGTAGCAGGTGGTTATGGCAGGAATGGCAACGGGATATGCCGTTGCGAACGAAGCCAATCAAACCCAGTCTCTTGTGTCCGGGGGCCGGGGTGCGTTTGCGATGGGTCCGACCGGCGGGCATGGCTTGGCTGATTCTGGGAAGGGCAGGAATTGAGCTCGAAGGTGCATTTCATCAGGGCGTCGATGGCCGAAGGCGAGGCCACGGTCTCGCAGAAGGCTCGAGCCCTGTTCCGGGCCGGGGGCTTTGCGGACTGCTTCAGGAAGAACGACTTCACCGCCGTGAAGGTTCACGTCGGCGAGCAGACCAACAACACATACATCAAGGCCCCGTGCCTCAAAGGGCTGGTCGAGGAGCTGCAGGCCCTGAAGACCAAGCCGTTCATCACCGACACCAGCACGCTGTACACGGGCCGACGGCACAACGCCATCGACCACACGGTTCTGGCGACCGAGCGGGGCTTCGGCGTCGAGGGGCTGGGCGTCCCGTTCATCGCCCCCGACGGCCTGTTCGGGACCGCCGAGACGGCTGTGCCCATCGAAGGCGAGCTGGACAAGGAGGTGATGATCGCCGCCGACATCGTCCGGTGCCAGTCGATCCTGTCGATCGCGCATTTCACCGGCCATTGCGCCACCTGTGTTGGCGCGACGATCAAGACGCTGGGGATGGGCTGTGCCAGCCGCAAGGGCAAGATGCGCCAGCACGCGTCGCTCAAGCCCCACGTCAAGAAGGGCAAATGCACCCGCTGCGGCGAATGCCGACAGCACTGCCCGGCCGACGCCATCACCCTCGACGACGTCCAAGCCCACATCGACCAGGACAAGTGCATCGGCTGCGCCGAGTGCGTCGCGGTCTGCCGCTTCGACGCCGTCGTCTACGATTGGCAACAGGAGAACGAGATCCTGCAGAAGAGCGTTGCCGAACATGCCCTCGGCGCGCTTGCGGGCAAGCAAGGGCGGGCGGCGTTCTTCAATTTCGTGATGTCGGTAACTAAAGATTGCGATTGCTTCGCCCAGGCGAACATGCCTAAGATAGTCGAGGATATCGGCATCCTGGCCTCGACCGATCCGGTGGCGGTGGACAAGGCGTCCATCGACCTGGTGGAGAGCCGGGGCGGGCGCGGCGTGCCCAAGCTGATCGGCAATGCCCGGCTGGACTGGCATTACCAGATCGAACACGCCGTGCGGATCGGGCTGGGCGGTGCGGAATACGAACTGGTGGAAGTGAAGTAGGCCTTCGGGCCGGATTGGGGAGCGATTATGTCTCTCGGGCAGATCATCCGACAGAAGCGTGAGCAGTTGAACATGACCCTCGACGAGGTGAGCAACCGTGTGGGGTTTTCCAAGCCCTACCTGTCCACGATCGAGACGGGCAAGGTCAAGAATCCGCCCAGCGACGAGTTGCTGACCAAGCTCGAACGCACGCTCAAGTTCGAGTCGGGTCTGCTGCTGCACATCGCCCATCTGGAACGCATGCCGTCGGATGTTCGCGAGGAATACGAATCGCGGGAGGCCGAGAACCAGAAACTCCGGCAGTTCCTCAAGAAGCTGGCCGCCAAGAAGCAGGGCGGCCGGGAGGTCAAGGCGCTTCTGACCCGCAACCGCCTGAACGTGGAGGAGGGCAAGCGGACGCTCGCCGCCGGGCGGCTCGTCCCGATCATCAACAAGGTCACCGCCGGCTACCCTGCCGAGTTTAACGATCTGGATTATCCTGTCGGCGTGGCGGACGATTACGTTCGCTGCCCCGACCTGCACGATCCGAACGCCTTCGCCGTGCGGGTCGTGGGCGACTCGATGGAGCCGAAGTTCGTCGAGGGCGACATCGTGATCTTCTCGCCCGCCGCCGAGGTCCACAACGGCGACGACTGCTTCGTCCGCTTCACGCTGCCTCACGAGACGACGTTCAAGCGGGTCTTCTTCGAGACCGGCGACCAGATCCGCCTCCAGCCGCGCAACGAGAAGTACTCGCCCACCATCGTCGAAGGCAAGCGGATCAACGGCGTCTATCGCGCCATCGTCAAATACCAGAGGCTCTGACGTCGCGGGCCCGGGGCGACGACGCTTTGCCGTCCTCTATTCGATGAGGAGCCACGTAACGCCGGCGGCATCGATCGGAACGGGGACAGTGACGTTGTAGTGCCGGTCGAGCTTGTACGTCTTCGCTTCGCCTTCTTTCTCACGGATGCGGGCGGTATCGGCCAAGCCCGTATAGTAGAGCGGCAGTCTCAACTGTCGTTCGACGGGGCGGTCGAGCGGATTGTAGATCATCGCCAGGCCCTTGATCTTCCCTTGGGGGTTGACGTGCAGCAGGCCGTCGATGTCCCGTCCGTCCGCCCGGCGCAGATGAATCACGTCGGATTCGAGAATGTCACGGTATCGCTTGTAGAAATCCACCCACTTCTTGACCACAGCCTTCGTCTCTTCGGAGTCGTATAGGCGCGGGCCTCGATAGCACGCCTGGACGCCGGCGCCGAAGTTGTTGGCCAGATGCGCCTCATAGGCGTCGAGGTGGTCGCGGAGCGGCTCGATGGTCGCCGCCGGCCCGCCCCCGTGGTATTCCGTCAGCGGCACGAACATCCAGCCCATGCTCGGCGTCTTGGTCCAGGTCCCGTCGTAGATGTTCTGCCGGCCGTGGAGGATCTGCTGGGCGCGCGGCAGCGACCAGTTCGTCTCGCGATAGCCCATGCCGCACTTCGTCGAGCCGGTCAGATAGTAGAAGTCCGGGACGTTCAGATAAATGCCGCGACCCCGGCACCACTTGTAGAAGTCGCTGATCGTCTTCCACTGGGTCCACTGCGAGTCCTCGTAGCCCCGATGGCCTGGATGGCTCTGCGAGGCGCAGGTGTCGCCCGGATAGGAGCCGTCGTGTTCGAGCAGGTTGAATCCGGTCTTCTCGTAGAACGCATACAGCTTGCGGAAGTAGTCCTGTCCCCATCGGCTGCCGAGGCAGGGGGCGTTGCCGAAGGTGGCCCCGCCGGGCTTGCCCGTGGCGACGTCGATCACGTCGTGCTCGTCGCTGATCCTCCGGCTCGACAGCAGCGAGTAGCCGCCGATCTCGATGCCCTTGCTGTGGGCGTAGTCGGCCAGTTCCTTCAACTGGGCCATATACGCCGGGTCTTCGCTCTCGATGTTGAACCCGCTGCCGAAGGTCATGATGACCATCTCGAATCCGACCTCGGCGCACTGGTCGATGGCCAGCCGGACCGAGTTCGGATCGGCCCGGCGGACGTGCATCATGATCGGGTTCTCCGTCACCCACGGTGCGATGGTGCGATACATGCGGCGGACCGCCAGGCCGTTGCGCTCGCGCTCGGTGCTGTCGAAGGCGAGCTCGAACGTGCGGAACGATTCAAACGTCTCGTCCGGTGCGATGTCCACGTCGGGCCCGACCGGCGGCCGCGACTCCAGCAGGCACGGGTTCTTCCGCAGGTAGTTCACCTGGGTGAGGTACTCGGGGTCGGGTACCCAGTGGGTCGTATGATTGGCCACCGAGGCGTTCATGCCGCCGAAGGCGTAGTCGCTCTCGACGTGGAGGTTCGGGACACGCCACAACTGATAGTTGTCCACTTCCGACTCGTACTCGACCATCGCCAGGATCTCGCTCGTGAAGCGATTCAGCCGGATGGGCTTCTCCGAACCGTTGCGCACCGTCAGCCATTTGCACAGTAGGGGGATGCCTTCATACATCTCGTAGTGGATCGCCACAGTCAGGTCGGTTGGCTGTGCGGATTGGCTGCGTTCGGGCGGTCGGTAGTTCATGGTCAGCAAGACGCCGGACGGAGGCCAGGGCAGATCGGCACAGTGGCGCACCCGCTTCCAGGCGAAGCGGGGCTGCGTCTTGCCCACCTCATAGCCGACGAAGACGAACGCGTTCGGATCGGCCGTCAAATCGTCCTTCCACTCCTCGAGCAGGTAGGCATAGTTCGGTTGTCCTTTCAGGCCACCGACGTCGAAGGAACGGCCGTCGATTGTCACTCGGGCCTCCGGTTTGACGCCCCGCAGCATCGACTCGCCCGTCATGAGGTTGTCGAACGCCACCGTCGCGGCATTGGGATGCAGGCGAAACCGCCGGGCGACGAGCCCGTTGGAGAGAACCAGCTCCTTGCCGTCGTCGCTCATTCGGACGGTCGCCGGCGTCGTCACGCGTGTCACGAGCCAATCGGTGTCGAGGGTCCCGGCGTAGTGGGGCGGTGCGGCGAGGAGCATCGTTACAGCGGTCAGTGTTATAGCGTTCAGCATGTCCTTCCTTTCACAGCACGTCCCAATGGTTAGAGGATGGCTTGGTTTAGCCCGTCTCCTGTCCGGCGACGGCCAGGACCAGGGCGTAGACGTGGGCGGCGCCGGCCTGCTTGAGCGTCTTGGCGCACTCGTTGAGGGTTGCGCCGGTGGTCTTAATGTCATCGATGAGGCAAACGACCCTGCCCGCATAGCGATGGTCCGGCCGGACGGCGAAGGCGCCTTTGACGTTTCGTTCCCTTGCGGCGGGTGTAGCCGCGATGGGCTGAGCCTTGGTCCGGCGGATGCGAACGAGGTCCATATCGATCCGCGCGGTCGGATGGTGCAACCGCTTGGCGATTCGATGCGATTGATTGTAGCCCCGGACCAGTCGACGGGTCCAGTGCAACGGGACCGGGACGAGCAGGTCGATCTTGTCGTAGAAGCCGCTTCCCTGAAAAGCGGAATCCGCCAGCGAGCCGAGCAGGGCCTCGAGCTCGGTTCGGTCGTGCTTGAACGCCAGGATGATCTGCCGGAGTGTCTCGGTGTAGATGCCCGCGCGGGCGATCCCGTCGAACTGCACGTCCGTCGCCTGGCAGGCTGGACAGGCCCCCTCTACGAGCCCGTAGCGGCTCGCATCCCGCCCGCATCGCGGGCAGTGTTCGCCGGCGGTACAGGCCAGGAGCTGGTCCCAGCAGGCCGAGCACAGCCCGCTGTTGTCGGGCCCGGCCTCGCGGCCACAGCACAGGCAGACCGGCGGCCAGAGCACCTGATTGACCCCTTGCCAGATCAGGATGCCGGCTCGTTTGGCTCGACCGAGAGCGAGATGGATTTTCGCCGACCGCATGACGACCATTATAGGCTCGCGGGGGCGGCTATTTCAAATCATAGATGTCGTTGTTTGCCGACAGGAAACCGATCTGAACGTCGCTTGTGGCGTTGTGGCTGTCCAGTATCTGCTTGGCGGCCGGATCGGTTTCGGTGTGGATCGGTCGCCATGGCCGGGCGTGCCCGTCGCAGAAGGCGACGTTGGTCCGGCCCAGATGGCGGTAGCCCTGAGCGCCGGCGTGCCGCGCCGAATCGGGCAGCAGGGTGTCGCCCGGATGCGAGAACGGGGCTCGCATGTACTTGTTGGCGCCGTCGTCGGTGCATTGACCGTCGCCGAACAGGACGGTCTTCGACGGACGGCGCACCTCATCTGTCCGCGCAGAATTCGGCGGGGCCAGAAGGTCATTGAGCCCGATGTAGCTGGTGTTGTAGTTGTATCCCGTGTGAGGATCCGCCAGCGAGTTGTCGAGGCCGCGGAAGGCCGGACACTGTTGGATCTTCTCGATGGTCTGGCCCATCCACAGCAGGCCCGGCTGAACGCGATTCGGGTTCGTCGCATCGGACCAGTCTTTCCAGGTCGTGAAGTCCCACGCGTAGAAATACGGGACCGTGCCCTCACGGCGGTTGTAATAGGCAGTCGGATAGTGTCCGTCATAGACGCTGCTGTAGCTCTGAGCCGCGATCGCCATCTGCCGAAGCTGGCTCAGGCACAGCGTCCTCTGTGCCTGCTGTCGGGCGCTTTGCAGTGAAGGCAGTAAGAGGCCGATCAGCAGCGCTGTTGTCGATACGACCGTTAGTGTCTCGACGAGACTGAAGGCGTCCGTGTTTCGATCTCTACGCATGGGTTTCCGTTCGGGTTCTTCTGTCGTTTCCAGCGGACCGGTGCATCGGCACCGGCCCGCCGGAGGCGTTCGATTCAATCATCGTCATGCGAGAACTCGGCCGGAGGTCCCCAGCCGATCGTGCCCAGGTTCGCAAGGACGATCTCAAGGTCGGCCTCATCCACGATCCTGTTGCCGTCCAGATCGGCCACGGCGGCCGGATCGTCGGGACTGTCAATCACAACACCCAGCAACTCGATGACGATCGCCACATCCTCGGCGTCCACGCGCCAATCCCCATTGACGTCACCTACGGGCTGGGGGTGCTTTTCGTCACCCGGACTGCTCACGGCGGCGACCGCATCGATCTCGGGCGCGCCGCCTCCGGGAGCGTCGTCGATGCGCACGTATTGGAACCACTTGAGCTGCGTCTCGGGATCGACGGGCAGATCGAGCCGGGCGATGTCGTAGCCGGTCCCGCCGGCCGAATCGCCGTAGATCTGTCCCACGCGGGCCACCGAGCGGCCGGCCAGCGCCTCGTAGGACAGGTTTGGATCGAGCGGCAGTGTGGGGTTGGTCGGCTCGGCCCACCACCGGTTCCATTCGCCGATGGACGTATCGGCGTTGCACGGATCGTACACGCGGCCCAACGTCGGGGCGAACCCATCGCAGAACGGACCATCCTCGGCATCGGCCGGCAGCTTGATGAAGTTGGGATGGCCGGCCATGAAATTGGGGTCGTTGGTGAAGCTGTACCATGTCACGCCGTCCTGGCTGACGGAGACGATGCCGGGCTCGCTGCCGCCATAATCGCCGACGAAGACCTCGGTCGGATCGCCGTTGTTCCAGCTCTGGCCGGCGGCCAGGGCCTGAGGGGCATTGCCGAAGACGATGAAGTCGATGCCGTACGGGTTGTTCGGGTTGTCGCGCACCGGGCGGTTGAAGGCCAGCGTGATCGACCCTCCCTCACCGAGGAAGGTCAATTCGAAGTGGCGGAAGGCGGGGTAGACGGGCACGACCGGCGCGGCGGTCTCTAACGGGATCGACCAGTCGTCGCCGGTCGTGTCCACGGTGGGCCGGCCGAGGGCCGTGTTCGGGTCGTCGAAGGCGATACCGCTGAGCCAGTCGCTCATCATGCCGACGGGCTGGTAGTCGATCACGACTGTGGCGAAGTCGTTGGGGTCGTAGACGTACCCTCGATATCCGGCCAGGAAGGGGACTTCCCACGTCGGTTTCGGCGCGTCGCCGTGGCCGTAGATCCAGCCGTCGGCGCTGCCGTGGCGGACGATCCGGTCGGCGGCCCCGGTCCAGGGCGAGATCCAGCCCTCGCGGCTGCGGGCCTCGTCGGTCCAGTAGTGCCACCACAACTCGCCTCCGCCGTAGCCGACGTCGTTGTGGTCCTGGTAGGCGATCCCATCGACGGCGACGCCCCAGCCGTAGTCGGCTCGCACGGTGACCAGGTCCGTCTCGGCCTCGATGATGTCCAGCAGACCGAGACCGGTAGTCGTCTCGGCCTCGGTCAGGCCGAAACGCACCCGATATTCGATGCGGAAACCATCGGCCCATTCAATATACACGCACGCCTCGTTCACGCCCGTACCGACCTCCACGGGCGCTGCCGCCGCCGCCGTGATGACCGCCAGAAGCAGGCCCAATCCCAAGAACTGCATACGTTTCATCTGTATCCTCCGGTTTTCGTTTTGCTGCTTCGGCCCTTCGGGCCCGCATGGGCTCAAGCCCATCCTGCATGTGCTGAATGGTGACCCCTGATCCATCCCAACCTCCTTTCGCATTTGCCGGCCCTTGTCGCGAGGGCGCATAAAAAAAACCGCCGTTCCCGCAAAGCGGAACGACGGTTCGATGACTGCGTAGGATCCCGGATCGACACCCCAGACCCCGACTGCGCCTTCACACGTGCGTTCCATATCGCGAGAACACCCACAATGTGCGATCGACTCCAGGCAGGTCTTCTGACTTGCGTCCTACCTCGAGGCTCCTTCCCACCCGCATGCAGCGGACAGTGGATACCGGCCTCTTGGATTTCCGATGCTTCCATCGGAGCGGGCGCTCACAGCGGCGCGACCGTCGCGGATTTTCACCGCGTTCCCGTTTGACTATCCCAGGACCGACGTCCTGGGACCTGCAGCCGAACGATGCACTTTCACAAAGAGCGTGTCCTCATACATACGCCGTCCCGCCTATCCTGTCAATACAGAAAAGCTCATCACGACGAAATTGTCGCCGTTCCCAGTCGGGGCGGCGCAGTCACGTTCTGGCGGATGCCTGGGCGAAGAGTTCAACCGAGTCGTGCGTGTGTGGCAAGCCTGTACGATGATTGGGTGCAGAATCGGCTGCGGAAGGGGCTGGCTGGTTCAGTCGCGTGGCGCTTCCGGGTGAACTCCGGGGAGTTCACCCGAAAGCACGTGCGATGGAGCTTCGTGTCAGGAGTTGAATTGGTCGAATTCGTCATCCAGCGGGATGTTCCGCTCGGCGTGCACTTTGCTTGGCTTGGGCGCGCCGGCCGGAGCCTTCATGCCTTTGGCCGCCCCGGCGATATGGTGATACACCCGATCGGAGGGCTGGAGGGCCCGCCGTGGCTGCGATGCATGGTGTCGATCGATTCTCTGTCGGCCGGCACCCCCAATCAATGCGGCCAGTTCACCGACCATCTCATTCATCGTTTCAGCCTGGGCGCTGAGTTGCTCGGATGCACTGGCGCTTTCCTCGGCGTTTGCAGCGTTCTGTTGCGTCACTTTGTCCATCTGAGCGACGGCGGTATTGACCTGGTCGATCCCCTGTGCCTGCTCCTGGCTGGCAGCGGCGATCTCGCTGACCAGGTCGGTGGCTTTGCTGACGTTGCTGACGATTTCGCCGAGCACCTTGCTGACCTCGTCGGCGATGTCGACGCCGTTATTGGCGTTCTTGACCGACCCCTGGATCATGTTGGCGGTGTTCTTGGCGGCCTCGGCCGAACGCATCGCCAGGTTGCGGACCTCCTCGGCGACGACGGCGAAGCCCTTGCCGGCCTCACCGGCGCGGGCGGCCTCGACCGCGGCGTTCAGTGCCAGCAGGTTGGTCTGGAAGGCGATCTCGTCGATGACCTTGATGATGTTCGCGGTTTCGTCGGAGCTCTTCTGGATCTGCTTGATGGCCTCGTTCATGCGGCCCATGGCTTCGGTGCCCGTATCGGCGGACTTGCGGGCCTCGGAGCTCAGCAGGTTGGCCTGCTGGGCGTTGGCGGCGTTTTGTTTGGTCATCGAGGACATCTCTTCAAGGCTGGACGAGGTCTCCTCGAGTCCGGCGGCCTGCTCGGTCGCGCCCTCGGCCAGCGATTGCGATGCCGAAGACACCTGGCCCGATGCTGCTGCCACCTGCTCGGCCCCCTCCGTCAGGCCACCAATGATGCGATTGATCGGTTTGGTGATCCCGCGGTAGACCAGAAGGATCGTGACCGCGACAATCACCGCCACCATGACGGTAATCGCGGTGCCTATGGGGATGATTACGGCCCGAACCTGGGCGTTGACGTTATCCACATAGACGCCGGTCCCGATAATCCAGTCCCACTCGTCCAACAGCTTCACGTAAGAGACTTTCGGCGCCGGCACCGTTTCACCTGGCCTGGGCCATAGATAGTCAACATACCCCTCGCCGTCGCGTCGACAGACTTCCGCCATCGCCTGAAACAGGTTCATGTTTCGTCCCATAGCGACATTGTACGAGGGATTGTTGAGCGTCTGTCCATCCAGTGCGGGATTGGTCGAATGCATGATCATGGTCGGATAGGGCAATGTGCTGTCGTTGACCCAGAAGTACTCGATGCCCTCATACCGTATGCTCTTGAGCAAGTCCAACGCGCGACTCTGGGCCTCCTCCAGAGACAATCTCTCATCCTTGCATTCGCCGACGTAGTAGTCCAGTATGGCGTAGCCGACCTCGGTGGCCGCACGGGCCGAGTTGTTCCGAGCCTCGTGTATGGCCCGGATCAACTTGGAGCCGGAAACGATCATGGCCACGATGAAGAACACGTTGATCAGCAATACCAATGCATAGATCTTGGTCCCTAATTTCATCTTCTTGAACATCATATACCCCTTCACAAGAATGCGGTGGATAGACCGTGCCCGTTGGGTAGTTCCGGCTGAAGACCACCATGATGATGGTTCTGAGACCCCGGACGGCTGTCAGCTTGACATCTTTCACCAGGGTCTGACGTCTATACTCATGTCAAACCGCTCGAAGTCGGGCTTCTTCCCATGAGGTTCTTAGAACCTGTAGATGAACGACGCCTGGACGCGCGTGTCGCTGGCGTCGCCCGGGCCCCTGTAGTGTGTGTTCCAGCGAGACAGTTCGAGACCGACCTGGGCGCGGGCGTTCACGTCGTAGCGGACGTTGCCGAACAGGCAGGAGTTTCGTGTCCGGACCGTGTTGTTGTCGACAACGTCATCGCGATCGACGCTATCGACACCGAATCCGACGGCAGAGCTCCACTTGTCCCAGGGTCCCAGGCTGGCGGCGATCCAGCCTCCCCGGCTGTCAATCGGTCGCAGCGTGGTCGTGTTGACCCCCTGGTTGATCCCGCCGAGATAGGTGTTGAGGTTCTTGCCGCTGAACAACTCAGCCCTGATCGTCATCCACTTGCAGACGGGCTGGGTCACGTCGAGATTGACCGACTGGCTCGTGATGGTTACGTTGCGTCCCGTGGGGTCGATGTCGTACTCCTCCTTGCCCCTGTGTCCGGAGACGCCGATCGTCGTCGGTTTGGGACCGAAGAACGGGAAGGTCGCGCTGACGCGTCCCTGGACGGTGGGCACGCCGGCGTCTTCGCCCGTTTCCGAGCCGGTCACGTCGGTCCTGCCGATGGTGCGGGTCAGGGCGCCCTCCAGTTTGACGCTCACCTCATCCGATACCGACAGGCCCTTGGTCAGACGCACCTGTGGACGACGGTACCCGATGTTGCCGCCGACCCAGAGCACGCTGTAGTTCAACGTGCTTGGGTTCAACGGCGAGATGACGTCCCAGGTCTGGCCGGCCAGGAAACTGAGCTGCGCATCGGGCCATTCGAGGTTCATATACGCATGGCGCATCTGGATCTTGGCCTTGTTCTCGTCGGCATAGTTTCCGAAGAAATCGAACTCCACCTTGCCCGAGGTCTTCATCGTGTCGCTCGACGGCCCGCTGAAGTTCATGCCCAGACGCGTCTCGTTGGCGGTCAGGTTGAACTCGGCGTCGTTCTTACGCTGGTCTTCGCGATCGACGTACAGCACGAAATTGCCCGGGTTCGTGCGGGATGAATCGCGGGAGGCGTCGGCTTTGATGTACCCATAGAACTGCACGTCCACACTCGAGAAGAGCCCCTTCTTCTTGCCGTCGGCGGAAGCCGTCGGCCCGGACGTTGGGGCCGGGGCCTGTTTCAGTTCGGCGATCTCCTTTTCCAGTTGAGCAAGGCGGTCGTCGATGTCGGCGCCGCAGGTCTGGCTCATCATCAGCACGGCCAGGCAAATCCACATCCATTGCGCTGCTCTCATCTGCACATCCTTTCATTTACAGTCCATCGGTGGCACGCTGTCATCGGCGGCCGTTACAGCCCTTCGGTCCCGAAGCCGTCCAGGCTCTCACCGGCGAGCACTTTGTCGATATCGAGGAGTATCTTGACGGCGTCGCCGACCTTGCCCATTCCCAGGATGAAGCTGGTGTCGACCGAAGAGTCGAATTGTGGGGCCTCCTCGATGCTCTGGCCGGGGATGTCGAGCACTTCCTGGACGCGGTCCACGACGATGCCCGTGCTGAACGTGCGGTCGGCATGGGCGATCTCGACCACAATAATGCACGTCTCTTCCGTCACTTCGGTGGTCTCCATGCCGAACTTGGTGCGCAGATCGACGACGGGAATGACCTGGCCGCGCAGGTTGATGACGCCTTTGACGTAGTGGGGCGTCTGGGGCACGGCGGTCACGTCGATGTAGCCGATGATCTCACGGACCTTGAGGATCTCCAGGCCGTACTCTTCGTGGGCCAGCGCGAACGTCAGGTACTTGCCTTCCTTCTGCTGGGCCGCGGCGCTGCGGTTCTGAGGTTTGGATGCCGTTGCTGTCATGTGAGGACTCCTTAACATGCCTACGGGACCGTCCCCGAGGCAGATACGTTCCTGTTCCTGCGCGGATGATTCAACCCCAACGTGCCGACCGTGAATCCAGGGCGCCTAAGCCAACCCACGGTCCCATGTCCCCAGGCACGTTTGCAGGACATCCCAGGTTTTCGGCAGGAACAGGATCGGGAACTTAGTGAATTTCCTGTAGGGCAGCGCCGGATTCCGTGCTGGAAATCGCCGCTGTCCGATAAGTCCTGGTCTTGCGAAACGACTCGCCCGTTGTGGAGGCGTTTGCATGGGATCGCTGCCGGGTGCATATGAACCGGTTTTTCTTGTACGTTGTCTCGGTCCGTGTCCCATAAACGGCACACCCCCCCGGAGCCGGCGGGACGATCGCTCGTCTTCGGCGAGGAAAGCGGGTTGGTGGAGCCGACGGCTCATGGGGTCGCCGTCCGTTGGGCGCTTCCGGAGGAACGAACCCTCCGGAAGCGCCTCGTGGACGAGTGATACCATCAGGAGTTGAAATGGTCCAATTCATCATCGTCGCCGAGAGGAATGGCCTTCTCGACGGACGATTTGGCAGACGGCTTCTGAAGCTTCTTGGGTTTTCCGCCTGCGATGTTGTGGTATATGCGGTCGGTCTTGCTCAGTTTGCGACCGCTGGTGTTGCGGTGTTGCTGTTGCGGCGCCGTCGTTCGGGTGGCTCCGCCGACCAGGGCGATCAGTTCGCCGACGATGTCGTTCATCGATTCGGCCTGGCTGCTGAGCTCCTCCGAAGCGCTGGCACTTTCCTCGGCGTTGGCGGCGTTCTGCTGGGTGACCTTATCCATCTGGGCGACGGCGGTGTTGACCTGATCGATCCCCTGGGCCTGCTCCTGGCTGGCGGCGGCGATCTCACTGACCAGATCGGTGGTCTTGCCGATGCCCTGGACGATCTCGTCGAGGACTTTGCCGACTTCCGTGGCAATGTCCACGCCGTTGTTGGCGTTCTTAACGGATTCCTCGATCATATTGGCCGTGTTCTTGGCGGCCTCGGCCGATCGCATCGCCAGATTGCGGACCTCTTCGGCCACGACGGCAAATCCCTTGCCGGCCTCGCCGGCACGCGCGGCCTCGACCGCTGCATTGAGGGCCAGCAGGTTGGTCTGAAACGCGATCTCATCGATGACCTTGATGATCTTGCTGGTCTCGTCGGAGCTTCTCTGGATCTCTCGGATCGCGCCGTTCATTCGCCCCATCGACTCGGCGCCGGTGTCGGCGGCCTTGCGGGCCTCGGCGGCCAGGGTATTGGCCTGCTGGGCGTTGTCGGCGTTCTGCTTGGTCATCGAGGACATCTCTTCGAGGCTGGAAGAGGTCTCTTCCAGGCCCGCCGCCTGCTCGGTCGCTCCTTCAGCCAGCGATTGCGACGCGGCAGAGACCTGACCCGACGCGGCCGCCACCTGCTCGGAACCGGTCGTCAACGAGTCGATGATCCGTTTGATCGGCTTGACGATACTCAGCGTGATCGCCACAGCCAGAACGGTGCCCAGGACGATGCCGGAGATCGCCATCACGGCCATGATCGTATTCGTGCGGGCGGTGGTGGTCTCCATCCCCCTTCTCAGAGAGACCTGCAGGCCCGCGATCGCATCGACGATCGTCGCAGCGGCGGTGGCCATCTCCGTATCGGCGCGTCGACCGGCCACAATGCCGCTGTAGTACTGCTGACCGCTTTGCTCGTAGCTGTCCACATAGCCGGCGATGTTCCTGGCCACCGTCTCCAGTTGGGGGTTGCCCTTGACCAGATCAGCCCACGCCTGCACGTTGGCCCTGACCTTGTGGAGTTGCTGTTGATAGGCCTCCCATTGGGCCTCTCTGTTGGTGGCCAGCAGATAGACGGCGTTGACCCGGAGGAGCAGGAACTCCTGAACGACCGACTCATCGAGTTGGAGGGCGATGTTCGCCCATCGGGTCATCTCCTCGACGTCCTGGGATTGCTCGGCCTCCGTGCGGGCCGGCTGGATGACGTCTCGAATCACGTTGCCGACCTCCTGGGTGACATCCCATCCCACTTGCGCCCAGACTTGAAAGGCGGCGTCTCGGGTCTGTCGCGACTCTTTCTGGTGCTCGAACGACGCCAGATAGGCGGGCATCCCGTTGATCGCCTCAGTGACCAGGGTCCGATCGGCGGCTGAGAGACCTCGTTCATTCTGCATCTGTCTCAGCCGGTCCATCAGGGCGTTGTATGCCTCATGCCATTGCTCGGCCGCGTTCTTGCCCTCGGTCCCGTAGTTCTCGAAACCATGGATGGCAAAGTCCCTGCGAAGCGCCGCGCATTCAGTGAGTCCGTCGAGACATTCGTTGCCCCCGCGGTTCAGTTCGGCATTCCTTGCCACGTTGCTCAGGCCGTTCCAGCCGACGTATCCCAGAACGCCTGAGATCACGACCAGGAAGCCGAAACCTACACCCATCTTCGTTGCCAGTTTCATGTTCTTGAACATTCTCATTCTCCTGAAGCATAACACACAATTTGGCTCGATCGCGCCAGGTGGTCCTGGCGCCGGTATCTCCCTACGCGCATTCGCTCAGACATCCATCTCTGAGATTGGTCTTGTCCCCATGTCACGCCGCGGTTTTTCGCAAGGCCGTCAGCTCGGCCGAACCGAGGACCCGGTTGATGTCGAGGAGGATTTTGACGGAGTCGGCGATCTTGGCCATGCTGAGGATGAAGCTGGTTTCCACGCTGGCGCCGAAGCTGGGCGCATCCTCAATCTGGTTGGCGGCGATGTCCAGCACGTCTCGCACGCGGTCGACGACGATACCGGTGTTGAATTTCTGCTCTCCGTGGCGGGTTTCGACCACAATGATGCATGTCTGCGAGGTCGTCTCTTCGGTCTGCATGGCGAACTTGGCGCGCAGATCGACCACCGGGATGACCTGTCCCCGGAGGTTGATGACGCCCCGAATGTACTCAGGGGTCTGCGGGACGGCTGTGATGTCCATGTAGCCGATGATCTCGCGGACTTTGAGGATCTCCAATCCAAACTCTTCGGGCCCCAGGGCAAACGTCAGGTACTTGCCGGGCTTGGCCCGCGTCTCGACAGCGGTGTTCATAGGTCTTGCCTTTCAGTGAAGAACGTGTGCGATTTCCGTGCGCCGCCGGTTCGGTCCCGAACGAACCCAGGGCCGGACAGACGGGGCGCCTGTGCTCTTCTGTTAAGGTGATGCCCCCCAAGAATCAAGAATGCGGCATCCCCTGCCTTAAAGGGTCTGACTTGGTTCTTACCGAACCCCCATGCAAACAAGGCGGTCGTTTTATCGTGCTTTGGGCCGGCGTTGTTGTGTTGTGGATGTACAGATTGTCCGGGTCGTTGTCACAACAGATATAAAGTGGGTTTGATAAGGCCTGATGTCCAGGGGCTGCTGGAGCCGATCTGGGCCGTCTGGTGAAAACCTCTTTACTAAAATCCGTCATCCGTGTTTATTGGAGATGTATTGAGCGGGCGTCCGATAAAGACTCGGCCGTCCAGTCGTTTCGAGAGTAGCGGCCGCTCGGATGCCGCTCAGAGAAGGGATGTGACGTGAACAGTGCTTACGATTTCCGGATCATTCGGGTCTTGCGTCGTCGTTTGAACCTGACCTTGCAGGTCCTGGCAAGCCGGTCCGGACTGACGTACCCCACCGTGGAATCGGTTGAGACGAACAAGACGTTGCCCTCGCTCAAGACGCTCGATGCGCTGGCCGGGGCCCTGCAGATTTCCACGAGCGACCTGATCGGGCTGGCCGAGCGTCGGTTCGTGCAGCGCAGGAGGGCCAAGGAAGAGCCGCGTGGTCATCTGTCGAAAAAAGACAAGGGCCTGGAGAAATGCCGGGTCGCCCGCTACGACAAGGGCAAACTCATTCGCGTCATTGCCGAAGAGGGCGACCACGTTCACGTGATGGGACTGCACGAAGACGTTCAGGAATTCTGTTATGTGCTGAGCGGCCGCGTGGAGTTGCGGATCGAGGACAAGACCTATCGGATGGGGCCCGACGACACCATTCTCTTCGACGGTCTTCTCGACCACTCGTACACCCAGCTCGAAACGGGCGAGTACGTCACCGTACACATCCCCAAGGATATCCGCGTTTTCGAGAGGCTTCTCGAAACCAAGCCGGAAGACGAACCCGAATCATAGACCTGTGGATCGGCCGACCCTGCGAGTTCAGCCGGTCACGGCAACGGGCGCATCGCTCTGGTTGTCGTGGATCGGCGTGGAGGCGAACCATCCCTTGGTCCGCAGGCAGACCTTGACCAGCATGAGCATAACGGGGACCTCGATGAGGACGCCGACGACGGTGGCCAGGGCTGCCCCGCTGGACAGACCGTAGAGCATGGTCGCCGTGGCGATGGCGACCTCGAAGTGGTTCGACGCGCCGATCATCGCCGAGGGGGCTGCGTCCTCATAGCTGAACTTGAGCAGTCTGGCCAAGGCATAGGTGATGGCGAAGATCAGCACCGTCTGGATGAACAGCGGGATCGCGATCCACAGGATCGTCAGTGGGTTGGCGACGATCGTCTCGCCCTTGAAGCTGAACAGAAGCACCAGCGTCGCCAGCAAAGCGATGATCGACACCGGCGTCAGCACGTGCAGGAATTTGGCCTGGAACCACACCTGGCCCTTGGCCTGGATGATCCACTTGCGCGAGAAATAACCGGCCACCAGCGGAAGCGCCACGTAGATCGCGATGGACAGCAGCAGCGCCTGCCACGGCACGGGCATCTGGTTGACTCCGAGCAGCCAGCCGCCCAGGAGGCCGTAGAGCACCAGCATCGTCAGCGAATTGATCGCGACCATCACCAGCGTGTGTCCCTGGTTGCCTCGGGCCAGATAGCCCCACATCAGCACCATCGCCGTACAGGGCGCGATCCCGAGCAGAATGGCTCCGGAGATGTACGAACGCCACAACTCGACCTCGGTGCCGTCCTTGACGATCTCCGTGCCGGGGATCATCCCGCGAAAGACGTAGCCCAAAAAGAACGTGGCGATGGCGAACATGGTGAAAGGCTTGACGGCCCAGTTGACGATCAGCGTCAGCAGCACCGGCCTGGGGCTCTTGCCCGCCTTGACGACCTCGGCGAAGTCGATCTTCACCATGATCGGGTACATCATAAAGAACAGGCAGATCGCGATGGGGATCGACACCACCGGCGCCCCGCCGACGTAGATGGCCATGCCGTCAAGCGACTGCGCCACACCCGGCGCGACCTTGCCCAGCACAATCCCCCCGACGATGCACAACGCGACCCAGACCGTCAGGTACTTTTCAAAGACGTTCAGGCTCTTGCCTTGCGGGTCGGTCTTCTCAGCCATGGTCAGATTCCTTCTCGATGAGCGTCTCAGGCAGTCCTTCGATGAACGCTCGAATCTCATCGCGGACTCGGCGGTAGCAATTCAGTGCCTCTTCTTCGGTCTTTGCGGCACTGGCCAAGCGCGGCGGGTCGTCGAAGCCAACGTGGACAACCTTGGTCCGGTCGGGAAACAGCGGGCACGACTCGTGGGCGTGGTCGCAGACGGTCACTGCGTAGTCGAACGGGATATGCTTGACCTCATCCAAGTGTTTCGAGCGATGGTTCGAGATATCCACACCCGCCTCGGCCATGACCTGGACGGCATGCGGATTGAGTCCGTGCGTTTCGATGCCCGCCGAATACGCTTCGATCACGTCGCCCTTGAGGCGCCGGGCCCAGCCTTCGGCCATCTGACTCCGGCAGGAGTTGCCCGTACACAGGAACAACACCTTCAGCTTCTGTTCTGCTTCCTGCATAGTTCCTCCCGATCGATGCACAGGATCTTCTTGAGTTTCCTGGCGTCCTCGACAACCTGCCGACTCTCGGCGAGGTTCCGCCGCAGCCAGGCGATGGCCTCCCTGGCCGCTTTCGAGCCGTCCCGTCCTGTGGGGCGATAGTACATCCACCGCCCCTCCTTGCGGGCCTCGACCAGCCCGGCCTGGTGCAGAATCGACAGGTGCTTCGAGACCGTTGACGGCGCCAGACCCAGCATCTCAATGATCTGGCAGACGCACAACTCCCCATCCGCCAGCGCCATCAGCGCCCGCAGCCGGTTCCCGTCGGCCATCGCCTTGGCCATCTCCAGAACGTCCTTCATTTTATACTCCTATGTTTCGCCATATAACGTAATATAAGACATGAGGCTCTACGCGTCAAGCATGAACCGGTTCAAAATTCCAGAGGATCTTGCCGGGCCGAGAGCGGGGCCTCAGCTTCCACCCCGGGGTGCACTGCACGTTTGTAGGTAGATTCTAGGCGGCCATGGGGCGGTTCTG
>CAZSXM010000039.1:0-45749 GCA_964610435.1 uncultured Pirellulales bacterium
ACTATCAGATTCTGTTCCCGACCCTTCGTCCCGACAACGACGGGCTCATGCAGATTGCCGAAGTCGAATTCCTCGGCTCGCGCACACCGTAGCCGAGCCGCTGGTGACGTTGCGCGCAATCTGGGCACTGACTTGGGGCCTGTGTCCGATGACACAGGCCCTGTTTTCGTGGGGTCTGGACGTTCGGCAAGCTTCCCGCCGTCAAGGAGCGCGGCGATGAACAGTGACAAGAGAATCCGTCGAGCGGATCAGCGCGTTCGTCCAGGTGATTGAGAGCTCTTCCGGTGCGCCCGCAAGCTCCACCAGCGCCGTCTGATGCGCGTCCACGGTAACGGGTTTGAGATCCGCCCCTCGGAACTCGGCCGTCAGTGCCACGGGACCAAGATTCTCGATCCGCACCCGACCGGCGCCGTCCGGACCGCTGCCCAAGTCCACCCGCGTCAGCCCTTGCACGAGGGTCGCGACCGTGTCCTTGCGACCGCAAAGCAGGCCGGCGAAATGGGCGACGGTGCGCCCGGCCCGCAACGCTTCCATCACGCCCTCGGGCGAGCGCTCGCGGACGAGCAGGAGGGTCGCCGACTGAGGTTCGTGGGCGTTGCCGTCCTCGGCGCGGGATTTGTGCACGTCGGAATTGGCGAACACGGTCAGCCCGTATTCATCCGCCCAGTCCAGCGCCATTGGATACCACAGCGTGCCCCGATCCCTGACGATGCCCCACCCGCGATCGGTCGCGTGGTTGCGCACCTCGATGCCGTGCAGCAGCCCCTCAGCGAGGGCCCATCGGATCGGCTCGCGCAGCCTGTGTCGCAGCGGCGGGTCGAGCGGCTCTCCGGTCTCCGCCACCCATGCACCGGCGCCGTTGAGCCCGACGTGAGGATGGGCGTACAGGACGAAGCCGCCCGCATCGGTCAGCCTTCGCCATTGCTCGCGATAATAGACCCGGGATTCGCCTTCGGTGTCCGCCCAGGAATGCGGATCGCGAGGCACGTAGTCGGCCGCGAAATCGAGCGCGACGAGATGCTCCATTCCGTGCAGTCCCGTCTCCATCCCCCGAATCAGGATCAGTCCGAACTCCTCCGCAACGGGCAGCGCTTCGGCGTAGGCGGTGAAGTTGCGATGGTCGGTGATGGCAAGCACGTCGTAGCCGTATTCCCATGCCTCCTCCACGCGCTCTCGCGGCGTTAGCTCGCCGTCCGAGTGGGGTGTGTGAATGTGAAAATCCCCGCGCAGCACCGAATAGCGCTGTGGGGTTGCACCCGCGCGGTCCGGCGCAGCGACAATATCCGGAAACGCAGGCGCCGTCCGCACCAGAGGCGCCGGCGCGCTCGCAACAGCAGCACAGGCAGAGAATGTGACAAACCACGCGAGGGACCATGGTGTGATGAGGTTCTTCATGAGTTCTCCGTCCAACAAGCACAGCGGGTTTTCCAGAACACACAGCCCGGCCATGCCGCCGGCCGAGCCGACCGGCATTATACGCCCCCCCACGCTCCCGGGCCAAAGAGATTCCACACGTCTCGCAAACCGCAACGCCATCTCATTTCCCGATATCGTTTATCGTTCTTTGCGTTCCACGTCCCAGCGACGCGCTGTCGCCGGACCATCCCGATACAACGGCACTGGCGTTGCATCGCCAAGGTGGGACACCAAGCATTCGCGATGTGGTGGAATGGAAACGCAGAAGGGCGTTGTTTGTGCGAGGCGATTGGGTTAGGGTGGGCGGCAGGCTGGCAGGGCGAGCGTCCCCGCTCGCCTCGTCGTGCGGAGACGCACGACCTACGACAGGAATCGGTGTGCATGGCACACCCTATGGATCGATGAAAGGGTCACGCATGGGGATGACTGGACGAAAGGTCTGGGCTTGGGGGATGTTGGCGGTGCTGGTTGCGGCGGGCGCAACGCCGGGGCAGGGCAACGCAGACAAGGAGGTCTCGTATACGATCGATCCGGGGAAGGTGCTGAACCGGATCGATGAGAAGGTGTACGGGCACTTCTTCGAGCACATCTACCACTCAGCCAACGGCGGACTGTGGGGCGAGCTGGTGTGGAACCGCAGCTTCGAGGAGAACACGGCGGGCCGCTGGTCGATCGAGGACGGCCAACTCATCCAGAGCGGCTCGGGCACGGACCTGCGGCTCGTGTTCGGGGACCGGGCCTGGACCGACTACGAGTACACGCTTGAAGCCCAGAAGACCGGCGGGGCCGAAGGCTTTCTCATCCTGTTCCGCGCCGCGAGCGACCAGGACTACTACTGGTACAACATCGGCGGCTGGGGCAACGTGCGTCACCAGTTGGAGAAAGGCGCCGCCGACGGCCGCCGGACAGTCGGCCGGGCCGTCGAAGGCAAAATCGAGACGGGCAAGTGGTATCCGATCCGCGTCCGCTGCCAGGGCAACCGCTTCCAGGTCTGGCTCGACGGCCGGCGGGTGCTCGACTACACCGACGAGCGTTCGCCGCACCTGGCCGGCCAGGTGGGCATCAGCACGTGGTCCACGCAGGCGAGGTTCCGCAACTTCAAGGTCACCACGCTCGACGGCAAGACATTGTACGAGGGCCTACCTTCGCTCGGCGAGGACAAGTTCGGTGCCAAGCACTGGAGCGTCTTCGGCGCCGGCAAGGCCGGCATCGAGTCCGACGATCCCTTCAACAGCAACTTCTGCGTGCAGATCGATGCCTCGGCAGGCCAGACAGGGCTATCGCAGGACAGGTTCAACATTCGAAATGATGAGGTCTACGCCGGCTCGCTCTGGGCCCGTGGCCGGGCGTCCGGCCTGACCGTGCGGCTTGTCAACAGTGGCGATTCAATCATCGCCCAGCAGAAACTCGCCGCACCGGGAAGCGATTGGCAAGAACTGAAGTTCGAGCTGCGTCCGAAGGTCTCCGACGCGAACGCCACTTTCCAGGTCATCGTGCCTGCCGGCGGCAACGTCCAGCTCGACCAGGTGAGCATGATGCCGCAATCGTGGCAGGCGGCCGGTGGCTTCCGGCCCGACCTGCTGCAGGCCGTCGCCGAAATTTGCGCGCCGATCATCCGCTGGCCGGGCGGCTGCTTCGCTTCGCCCTACCGCTGGAAGGACGGCATCGGTCCGCAGCACAAGCGCCGCGTGACGCCACGAGAGATGTGGGACGATCTGGACATCAATAGCCTGGGCACGGACGAATTCATCGCGCTGTGCCGCAAGGTGGGCGCTGAGCCGCTAATCGTCGTCAATATCGGCACGCCGCAATGGAACGACGATGCCGACATCTACGACTTCCTCCAGGACGCGCTCGACTGGATCGAATACTGCAACGGCCCGGCGACGTCGAAGTGGGGCAAGGTCCGCGCCGCCAACGGCCACCCCGAGCCGTACAACGTAAAGTATTGGGAGATCGACAACGAGACGTGGGGCATGGGCGTCGACGACTACATCGCGGCGGTCAAGCGGTTCGCCCCCGCGATGCGCAAGGCCGATCCATCGATCGAACTGGCCGCCTGCGGCAGCGGCGGCTTCGACCTGACCTGGAACCGGCGGATGATCGAAGGCTGCGGCGAATTGTTCGAGTACCTCAGCATCCACCACTACGAGGACCCCGACCGCTTCGCCGACGGGCCGTACAACTACGAGCGCTTCATCCGCCAGATGGGCGAGATCATCGCCAAGAGCAGCAATCCGAAGATGAAGATCTACTGCTCCGAGTGGAACGCCCAGAGCACAGACTGGCGTACGGGCCTCTATGCCGGCGGCATGCTGAACGGCTTCGAGCGGTGCGGCGACATCTACGAGATCGGCGGGCCCGCCCTGTTCCTGCGCCACGTCTCGGCCACCGCCTGGGACAACGCGTTTATCAACTTCGACCAGTGTTCCTGGTTTCCGGCTCCAAACTATGTCGTGATGCAATTGTGGCGCGAGCATTACACACCGAGCCGGATCGCGATTACGCCGGAGTCGAAGACACTCAACACCGTCGCAACCAAGTCCCAGGACGGCAAGACGCTCTACGTCAAAACCGTCAATCCGGGTGAATCGGCCGTGGCAATGTCGCTGAAGCTGGCGGAGGGCTTCTCTCCCGTCGCCGCGACGATGCAGATGGTCGCCCCCGGCTCGCTGGCGGCCCGCAACACGCTGGCCCGACCCCAAACCGTCCGAGCGGAGCCCGGCGACGTGCGGATCGAGAACAACACCATGCGTCTGACCCTGCCACCGCTCTCGGTCGCAGTGGTTGCCATCGAATTGTGAAACGTCCCGATGCGCGACGTTCACGGCGCGCATCTTCGGAGGTGCTGAACGATGAATCGTGTCGCGATCTTTGGCTTTGTCGTTGCGGTGCTCAGTATTCCAACAGGTCTGGCATGGCACGGCACAGCCCTGGCAGGAGGATCGCTGGCCGAACCTGACGTGCAGCGGAGCATCCCGAGTGCGAGAGGGCTGCCGGCAGTGTTTGCGGAAGGACAGAGCGTCACGGTGCCAGTCCCTTCCGAGCCGGCGATGCGGTGGCGCGCCCTCGATGATAGCGGCGATCAGGTGCGAGCCGGCGATCTCGATGCATCCGCTTCGACCATCGACATCGGCACGCTGGGCATCGGATGGTATCGGATCGAGTTCCTCTCGCAAGACAACGAGTGCGCCACGTGGACGACGGCAGCGGTGCTCGCGCGGCCGTCGGCGCCGGTGCCGCAGGACTCGCCGATCTGCATCGACTCGGCGACCGCGTGGTTCGCGCCCAACGACCCGGCCAAGCAGGAGCGGTTCGCCCGGCTGGCGGCGCTGGCGGGCGTCAACTGGATTCGCGACCGGATGCGGTGGCGTGACATCGAGCCGGAGCCGGGACATTTTGTGGATGCGACGACGACGTACGACACCGCCGCCGACCTTCAGGCCAGGTACGGACTCAAGGTGCTCCAGGTCTTTCATGGCACGCCCGAATGGGCGGTCGAGGACGGCGAATTACGCGGCCGCTACCCTGTCGATTTGCGCCATGCCTACCGGTTCTGCCGGGAAATGGCCCGCCGCTACAAAGGCCGCGTGCAGGCGTGGGAGCCGTGGAACGAGGCCAACGTCGCAACCTTCGGCGGCCACACCACCGACGAGATGTGCACGTATCAGAAGGCGGCGTATCTCGGCTTCAAGGCGGGCGACCCGGACCTGATCGTCTGCTGGAACGTCTCGACGGCGACCCCGACAATGCTGCACACGCGTCTGGTCCTGGCGAACGAAACGTGGCCCTACTTCGACACGTACAACATCCACACGTACGACTGGCCCGATTCGTACGAGCGTCTGTGGGGGCCGGTGCACGCTGCGGCATGCGGCAGACCCATCTGGGTGACCGAGAGCGACCGAGGTTTGCAGTACGTAGGCCCGGAACCCTGGTGCGAACTGTCGCGCGAGGGCGAACGGCAGAAGGCCGAATTCATGGCGCAGTCGTATGCCAGCAGCCTTTTCGCCGGCGCCGAGCGGCACTTCCACTTCATCCTGGGCAACTACTATGAGGCAAACAAGGTCCAGTTCGGCCTGCTGCGGCTGGACCTGACGCCCCGACCGAGCTACGTCGCGCTGGCGGCGATCGGACGCTTCCTGGCCGGGGCGGAGTGTCTGGGCCGATGGTCCCTGCCGGGCCGGCCGGACGCGCACATCTACGCCTTCGCCGCTCGGCCCGACGGCAAGGACCGTGACGTGCTCGTCGCGTGGGCGGAGAGGCCCGGAGACTGGTCGACCCGAGGCAAGACCACCATTCCATGGGCCCTGCCCAGAACGGTCACCGTCGCCGATGTGCACGACTACCTTGGGCGCTCGCTGGATTCGCAAGTTCCCGAGCGGCTGGAGTCGGCGCCGATCTTCGTCTTGTTGCGAGCCGGCGACGCGTCGGAACTGCCGCTTGAACCGCTGCCGCGCCGATCCGAACGTCGCTCAGGCGAGGCCTGTCCCGTTGTGCTGCAATTGCACATGCCGCGCTCGACGAGTGTCAACGTTGAACAGATCCCCTGGGCTTCGGACTACGAGCACCAGGTCGAGCCCGACGCCGAGATCGTGCTGCCCTTCTATGCGTACAACTTCAGCGACAAGACCGTCAAGGGGCACATCGCCATCGACCACGCGCCCGAGGGCTGGACGTTTGAGCCGAATTCCTGGAATGTCACGCTGGACCCGATGGACCGAGCCGAGTTGCCCTGCCGGTTCCTTATGCCCCGGCGGGACAGCGACAAGACGTCGGACTGCTGGGTCCGGCTCCGGGGCGATTTCGGCAAAGCCGGACGTCCCGTCCTGGTCTTCCGCCTGATCTCCGCCCCCGGCGAAGGCTACGACGCCCCGCCGCCATAGAACCGACTCAGAACGAACTCAGTCTGTATACAGCAAGTACCGGCCGCGGATAGCCTGGAAAGACTCGACGTCGGCGCGCCACCTCTCGCGCAGCGGTGAAAGGCATTCACGCCGTATGATGGCCTGCCGAATGGTGCTGGTCCCGCAGAGGCGGTCGAAGTGGCTGGCGCGCCATGCGAAATCGTCGGGGGCCATTCGGGCGATCTCGTTGACGATGCAGACGCCCGACCAGAACGGCTCCAGACGGTCTCGGTCGGCAACCTCGATGCGAACACCGTGACAGAGGGCCCCCTGGTGCTTTGAGGCTGTTGGCGTAAACGCTGTCACATGGAACGCCAGACCGGGCAAGTTCAATGCGTTCAATCGAGCGGCGAGCTTCGGGCCGTCGATCCACGGGGCGCCGAACTGGCGGAACGGCATCGCGGTCCCTCGCGCCTCGGAGACATTGGTGCCTTCCAGCAGGCAAAGCCCGGGATAGATCGTCGCCGTCTCCACGTCCGGCATATTTGGCGACGGCCTGCGGAAAACCAGACCGGTCTGATCGTACCACATCGCGCGTTTCCAGCCCGTCATCGGAACGACCGTCAGACTGACATGGACGCCGCCGGCCAGCCAGCGCTGCCCGTCGATCATCCGGGCCAGTTCCCCCACCGTCAGGCCATGCCGGACGGGGATCGGATGCATGCCGACGAAACTGGCGAGCGCCGGATCGAGAATCGGCCCTTCCACGGCGAGCCCGCCGATCGGGTTCGGACGATCCAGCACGACGAAGCGCTTGCCGCACTCGCCGGCCGCCTCCATTGCCAGGGCCATCGTCGAGATGTACGTATAGAACCGTGCTCCGATATCCTGAATATCGAATACCAGGACGTCGATCCCTTCGAGCATCTGCGGCGTGGGTTTGCGCGTCGTCCCATAGAGACTGTACACCGGCAATCCGTACTTCGGATCGCGCCGGTCGGCGACGGTCTCGCCCGCCTCCTCGACGCCGTAGAGCCCATGCTCCGGGCTGAACAGCGCTGCGATCCGCACGTCGCCAAGGCCCTTGAACACATCAACGATGAATCGCCCCTGGCGGTCGTATGCCGTGTGATTCGCGATGATCCCAATCCGCTTGCCGGCAAACAGCGCATGATGGGCCTCGACATGGTCGAGCCCGGTGCGCACCGCCGCCGGGCAGGCCGATGCCAGCCAGACCAGAACGACAAGACTGAACGAGCGAATCGAAGTCATCCGTCACCTCCATTCTGCGACGAAGGCAGGTTCTCCTGGAGATACCGCGTCAACAGCGAGTAGAGATGGACCGTAGTGTTGCGGCCCTCCCGTATCCCGTGCGTACGGTTGGGATAGGCCATCATCGTGAACGGCTTGTCGTGCTCGATCAGCTTGTTGACCAGCACCTCGCAGTTCTGGTAGTGAACATTGTCGTCGGCGGTGCCGTGCACGAGCAACAGGTTGCCCTGGAGCTGGTGCGCGAAGGTGATAGGTGAGCCGTTCTCGTAGCCCTCGGCGTTGTCGTCCGGCAGGCCCATATAGCGTTCCTGGTAGATCGTATCGTACAGACGCAGGTCGCTGATAAACGCAATGGCCATCGCCGTGCGATAGAGATCGGGATAGCGGAAGATCGCGTTGAGGCTCATTGCCCCGCCGCCGCTCCAGCCCCAGATCCCGATCGCGTTCGGGTCCACATACGGCCGCGTCTCGATGATCCTGCGGACGGCTGCCGCCTGGTCGGCCGAGGCAAGAATACCGATCTGCCGGTAGATGCACTTGCGCCACTGGCGGCCTCTCGGCGCCGGGGTGCCGCGATTGTCCACGCTGACGACGACATAGCCCTGCTGGGCGAGCATCTGGTGCCAGAGATAGCCCTTGCCGCCCCAGCGATCGAGAACGGTCTGGCCGGCCGGCTCGCCGTAGACGTAGAACAGCGTAGGATATTGCCTGTCCGGGTCAAACTGCGGCGGCCTGATGCACCAGCCGTCCAGCTCGACACCGTCGCCGATATCGACGCGGAAGAACTCCGTCGGCCCGGTCTTCACCTCGGCCAGCGTTTGGTGCAGCTTGGCGTTATCGGCCAGCACGCGGACGGTCGCGTGATCCGGCAACGACACCAGCGAGATCACCGGCGGGCAGCCGAACGACGAGACCGTGTGGAAGGCCCATTGCGCGTCGGGCGAGATGTCGTACGAGTGCATGCCGGGCCGGTCTTGCGGCGTGATGCGATCGGCCGAGCCGGTCCCGTCGAGCGCAACGCGATACAGATACCGCTGCGTCGGGTTCTCGGGCGAGGCTACGTAATAGGCCCAGCCGCCCTCCTTGTCAACACACGCCAAATCGACAACATCGCATGCCGGCGGCGTCAGCGGCGTGGCCTTCCGGCCCGAACGCGAGATCGCATACAGGCGTCGCCAGCCGTCCCGCTCGCTCAGCCACGTGAAGCGGCTCCCCTCGTCGAGCCACGTCATGCAATCACTGACGTCGAGCCAGGCGGCGTCGCATTCGGTCATCACGGTCCAGGTCGTGCCCTTGCGCACGTTGGCCAGAACGACCTCGTTTCTATTCTGCAGACGGTTGAGATGCTGGATCACAACCTCACGGGAGTTGTCGGCCCACTCCATCTTCGGGATGTAGTGGTGGCGCGGATTGTCGGACAGCTCGAACCAGCGGGTCGATCCGCCATCAACGTGGACCACGCCCACACGGCAGGCCGAGTTCGTTTGGCCGGCTTTGGGATAGGCGAACGAGGTGATCTCGGGGTACAGCGAACTGGTGTTGTCGATCATGTGGAACATCGGGACGCCGGACGTGTCGAATTGCCAGTAGGCGATCCACTTGCCGTTGGGGCTCCAGCGGAACCCGTCCCGGAGACGGAATTCTTCCTCATACACCCAGTCGCTGGTCCCATTGATGATCGTCTCCGATCCGTCGCGCGTCAGTTGCGTGATCTCCAGATCGCCGACGTTCTGGACGTAGAGGTTGTTCTCTCGTACGTAGGCGACCTTGCGGCCGTTGGGAGAGAACTTGGCGAACATCAGCGAGGACGGGGGCGCATCGCCTCCCAGCTTCCTGAGCCGCCCGTTGGCGAGCGTCAGCACCCAGTAATCGCCGCGCGTGTTCGTCCGCCAGACGCGCCGTGACTCTGTGAAGATCAAGAGCCTGGCGCCGTCGTCGGACCAAGCGTATCCATCGATCTTCAGCGGCTCCGACCGCCCTTTCGGGATGAGCTGCCCGGCCGACACCAGGACGTCGCGCTGCCCCGTGTTCGGGTCGTAGCGGACGAGGTCTCTGCCCTTGTCGATATCGTTGGAGTCCTCCAGCGTGGTGTAGCCGGAACCGTCCTTGAGCCAGCGGGCCGGACCGAACGATTCGACGTTGAAATCGTCCGAACCGAATATCCGCTCGACGGTCAGAATTGAAGGATCATTCACCGGTCCGGCTGACAACGCACCGCCGGCAAGAAACACGATAAGGGCAAGAAGGGAGAGACTGAGTCGTTGTGCCATGAGACCATCCTGTCACCGGAACCCAATGATGCGATCCCCGCAGCGGACCGCCGCAGCCAAGCTTGCCGACAAGTCCCCGCTTTTTCAAGCCTTTTCTCAGTCCGCGACTCCCTGTGATGCATGCGGACTCTCCGGCCGCCGAGATCCAGGTTGATTCGCCGGTCCGCTGAGAGTATGATGGGAACATTGCGAAAGGATGGAAGTCGATCCACTTGGGGGATTGCCGGCGGCCATGACACACCATCAGTTGCGCATGCACCAATTCGTGTTGATGAGCCTCTTCGCGTCGGACGTTCTCGCGGGGGTCGCCCTGAGAGTCGAGCGGCCGGCGCGGCGAGAGGAGGCCGTCCGCATTGAGAGAATCAACTCCGGAAGCGGGGTCAGCCTGATCGTGGAGAACCATGCGATGTTTGACGTGACTGTCGCGCTGGCCGTTCGTGTCAGCAACGCGCGCGTCGTACGCATCCGGCCCGAGACCGATACCTATCCGTCCGGCTCCAGAAGTCAGGCAGTCCGGATCCTCCCCAACGAACCCGGCAGACCGTTCACATGGCGACTGCGACTCCATTGGGTCAAGGGCAACATCCGTGCCAAACACGATGAGAACGCCATCTACCTTCTGCCGTTCGAAGCGGGCCGATCGTTTCCGGTCAGCCAAGGCCACAACGGCAAGCTGACACACTTCGACCAGGATCGGTATGCCGTGGATTTCGCCATGCTGGAGGGCACGGTCGTGTGTGCGGCTCGATCCGGCGTCGTCGTGGACGTTGAGCAGTCGTTCCAAAGGGGCGGCCCGTCGAAGAAGTACAAGGACCAGGTCAACTTCGTGTCCATCGTCCACGAGGACGGCACGATCGGCGAATACCTTCATCTCTGGCACAACGGCGTGCTCGTTGAGATCGGACAGCAGGTCGAGGCCGGACACCCCATCGCCCTCTCGGGCAACACCGGTTACTCGACCCTGCCGCACTTGCACTTCGGCGTCTACTCCCCCATCAACGCCAGAAAGCTCCAGTCGCACCGCGTCACATTCGCGACTCGCCAGGGCCTCGTCACTGAACCCATCCAAGGCAGGCTCTACACTGCGATCTCACCCGCCAAATGAGCCTTAGGATCGAGTCACGATCCGCAACGCGAGATACGGGGCAAGATTGAACAGGAAGATCGCCAGTTCGTAGAGGCCGAAGCCCGCATAGACGGCCAAGCGGAAAGCGTCGGTCGAGATATGAAACCAGCGCGAGTGAACTCGATACATCCAATCGCCCGCGAACCTGTAGACCACGAACGCGACGGCAAAGAAGAACCCGTTGACAACGGTGCACCAGCCGAAGACGGCCTGCAAAACGTGAACGTCCATCGTTTGACCTCCCTGTCAGTTTGCGCGTCGAATTTGCTTTTGAAGGTGTACGCACGGGACGATGTGCGGTTCCGTATTTTCGACAGCGTCCCGGACCAGTCAACCGGGCGGGTTGCACAGCGTTCCGACGAGCAGTTCGGGTTGTGCGTCGGCGCCGTTCAGCTCGCGACGGCAGCACTCGACCTCGAAGCCGGCTTCGCCCATCAGGTCCAGCCACCGTTGCCGGGCAAACAGGCCGGTGGTGAGCCGGTCCAGCTCGATCCGCAATTCGCCCCCTTTGCGGATCAGGTACAACAGGACCGTCTCAATGGTCGTGTCGGCGGGGTCCGGGTCGTAGTTGAACTCGATGAACGTCAGTTCCGTCTCGCCGTCCGAATGCGTGGTCGAATCGACGAACGGATCGCGAAAGGTCTCGCGGAAGTGGTCGGGACTGGTGATGAAGACCCCGCCCGGCTCCAGATGGGCGGCCGCGGTCGCGAAAGTCGCCTTCAGGTCGGCCTCGGTCTGCATGTGGCTGACGGCGTCGTGAATGAGAACGGCTTGGAACGTCCGGCCCAAGCGAATGGTCCGCATGTCGCCCACAATATGCTCGACGCCCGGATTCAGCCGTCGCGAATGACACATCATCGCCTCGGACAGGTCCACCGCCGTCGCCTCGAACTCGGCAGTCAGGTGCGAGAGATGGTGTCCCCCGCCGACGCCCAGTTCGAGCACCCGGTGCCGGCCCGGACCGAGCTTGCCCCGTAGAACCTCGCGCCAGCAACAGGCCTCCGCCGCATAGTCCTCCGGAGGACTAACCAGTGGCCAGAGATACGCCAGGTCGCCGTACAGGCGATTCTGCTGGATCTGTGAGACTTCCACAAACCTCACTTTAGCACACTTGCCGACCTGAGACAAGCCGCGAGAAATACCAAGACGTACGCCGATTGATATGGTACAATGATATGCCCGGCGGCAGGATGGCCGGCAACGAAACGCGTGGGGTGGGTTGCCCATCCGGACACTGATGTGGGTACGAACACAGATACAGAAGGAGACGGCAATGGAGACATCCAGATTCTCACGTCGCGACTTCCTCACGGCATCGGCAGTATCCCTTGCGGCCGTCGGCACGGGCGCAGACCGCCTCGTCCGGGCTGACGACGCGCAGCCGGCCAGGCGGCGCGGGGTGACAGCCCGCGGCGCCGAACTGAAACTGCTGGCCGATGGATTCAAGTTCACCGAGGGCCCGGCCGCCGACGCCGAGGGCAACGTCTTCTTCACCGACCAGCCCAACGACCGGATCTGCAAGTGGTCCGTGGACGGCAAGCTGACCGATTTCATGAAGCCCTGCGGGCGCTCCAACGGGATGTTCTTCGACGCCGACGGCAACCTCTGGACCTGCGCCGATATGGACAACGAACTGTGGAAGATCGACCCGAAGGGCAACGTCACCATCTTCGTTCGCGATTTCGACGGCAAGCTGCTCAACGGGCCCAACGATCTGTGGATCGATCCGAAGGGCGGCGTCTATTTCACCGACCCGCTCTACAAGCGGCCCTACTGGACGCGCGACCCGGCCATGCAGCAGGACGGCCAGCACGTCTACTACCTCACGCCGGACCGCAAGAAGGTCATCCGCGTCGCCGACCATTACGTCCAGCCCAACGGCATCATCGGAACCCCTGACGGCAAGCGGCTCTACGTCGCCGATATCGGCGACCGTAAGACCTATCGATACCGGATCAACCCGGACGCGACGCTGACCCACAAGACGCTGTTCTGCTCGATGGGCTCCGATGGCATGACGATCGACGACGAGGGCAACGTCTATCTGACCGGACGCGGCGTCACCGTATTCAACCCCGAAGGCGACCGCATCGAGCAGATCGACGTCAACAAAGGCTGGACCGCCAACGTCTGCTTTGGCGGCCCCGACCGACGCACCCTGTTCATCACCGCCATGGACGCGCTGTTCGGCATCGCGATGCGCGTCAAGGGCGTCTACTGACAACGGAAGGAAAGGGAGGCGGCAACGCCATGCACATTCGATCGATCGCAATGATCCTGGCTGTCTTCGCAGGGGTGGGCGTCGCTACGACCATCGAGGCCGAGATCGTCGAGGTCAAGAAGATCTGGGACGACGCCGCCCACAACGCGTTCACCGACCTGGTCTACTTCGGCGACCGATTCTACTGCGCCTTTCGCGAGGGGCGCGGCCACGTCTCGGCGGACGGCCGGATTCGCGTGTTGCGCTCGATCGACGCCGACACCTGGACGTCGGCGGCGCTGATCTCGTTCCAGGGCTACGACTTCCGCGATGCGCACCTGTCGATCACGCCGGACAACCGCCTCATGCTCATCGGCGGCGCCGCCCCACGCAAAAAAGACAACGAGCCCGCGCCCACCGGGAGCTTCGTATCGTTCTCCGAGGACGGCGACACCTGGACCGAGCCGGTCATCGTCAGCGAGCCGGGCCGCTGGCTCTGGCGCGTCACCTGGCACGAAGGCGCCGCCTACGGCGTCTCCTACACCGCCGGCGGCAACGGCGATCGATACCTGACGCTCCTGAAGAGCGCCGATGGACTCGCGTACGAGCCACTTGTCGAGCGGCTGTTCGAACGGGGCTATCCCAACGAGACCACACTGCGTTTCGCACCGGACGGCACCTGCTATGCGCTCGTCCGCCGCGACAGCTTCAACAACGCTCCGACCAGCCCAATGCTCGGTGTCAGCGAGCCCAACTACACCGAGTGGATCTGGCACGACCTGGGGACCGAGTTCAACGCGTTCGGCGGGCCCGACCTGATCCGGCTGCCCTGCGGACTCTGGATCGCCGGCGGCCGCATGCATCAGGGCGGTGCCCACACCGCACTGACCGTTCTCGACGTCGAGAACAAGACCATGCACCGACTGCTCGACCTGCCCAGCGGCGGCGACACGAGCTACCCCGGCCTGCTCTGGCGAGACGAGACGCTCTACGTCAGCTACTACAGCAGCCACCAGGACAAGACCAGCATTTACCTGGCCAAAATCAAATTCCCCCAGCCCGCCGGACCATAATCGGGTCGGTAGAGACCTTGTTGCGGCACCTTGAAGGTGCGACAGAGGCACAGTTTGCGGACCTGTCACCCGAAAGCGAGTGGGTGGTTGGCCCTGAACACAGAGGAAACGAGATCGCAGAAGGACAGATATAGCTGCCTGTCCGCAGCGTCGCCAGGGACATACCGCACACGGAGTCCAGAAGGCGCGAAGCCGTCTTGCCGGCGATGGCAACGCATCGAAGAGTCCGTCCACTCTAAGTCTCGCATATCCTTATGGCACCATGGGTTACATCGAGATCGGAACACACGGAAGAAATATCGGTTTTGTTCTTGACGGACACATGCTCTTGTTAGTAATATGGTCATGGAACGACCAAATAACTTTCGGGTTATATATGACGAATTTGGAGGGTTGGCCATGGCTACGGAAGCACAGGTGCGGGCGAATCGCTTGAACGCGCAGAAATCGACGGGGCCCCGGACGGAGGCGGGCAAGGCGGTGGTGGCCCAGAATGCGGTCCGGCACGGATTGCTGGCGGAAAAGACGGTGATCAGCGGGGAGGACCCCGGCCAGTTCGAGTCGTATCGGGCGCAGTTGCTGGCCGAGCTGCACCCGGCCGGAGCGATGGAGGCGATCCTGGCCGAGCGGATCGTGGGTCTGGCCTGGCGGCTGCGGCGGGCCGACCGGCTCCAGGCCGAGGTCTTCGACACCCTGCTCGCCCGTGACGGCCAGCCCCTGGCCAGGAGCATTCGGGCGTCCGACTACAGCGGATCGAAGGACGGCCCGGACCCGCGAGACACGGCGCTGGGCCGCGTGACGCTCAAGGACTTCACCAATTACCGCGTCATCGACCGGCTGGGCACGTACGAGCGGCGGATCGAGTACAGCCTCTACCGAACGATGGCCGAGTTGGCGAAGGTCCGGCGTCAGCGGGCGCTCGAACCGCCGGCCCAACTGCCGACGCCGGAGCCCGTCGAGCGAGCATGCGAGGAGTCTTCGTGCGAAACAAAGCCAATTCCCTCCGCTCAAAGCCCCGAAACGGCCCCCAGAAGGCCGAGGACGAGCCACGCCGGCCCATCGAGCCTGCCCGACCACGCGGATTTGGGGCGCGACACCGCACTGGCACTACCCCGCGACAGAGGTTATCATGGGAGCCGCAGCCATAACCGAACGCTCAACCATGCGGGTGCGGAACCATGATGAACGACGTCAAGGCGGCATTGGCCAGATATTGGGGCTACGAGGATTTCCTGCCCCTCCAGAAACGGGCGATCGAAAGCGTGATGGGCGGACGCGACTGCATAGTGGTCCTGCCGACGGGGGGCGGCAAATCGCTGTGCTTCCAGGGGCCGGCCGTGCTCTTTCCCGGTCTGACCGTCGTGGTCTCGCCGCTGATCGCCCTGATGAAAGACCAGGTCGATGCGCTGGCGGAGTGCGGCGTGCCGGCGGCCCGGATGGACAGTTCGCTGGCGCCCGACGAGCAGAGAGACGTCGTCGCCCGCATCCGGGCCAATGCGGTGAAGCTGCTGTATGTCTCGCCGGAGCGCCTGCTTTCGGAGAGTTTTCTCGCCCTGCTGCGTGGGGTGGAGGTCTCGTTCGTTGCGGTCGACGAGGCCCATTGCGTCAGCATGTGGGGTCACGACTTCCGGCCGGAGTATCGCCAGTTGGGCATGGTCAAGAAGCTCTTTCCCAACGTCCCCGTCGCCGCTTATACCGCAACCGCCACGGCCAAGGTCCGCGACGACATCGGTGAGCAACTCGGCCTGGACCGGCCCGATCCGATTGTCGGCTCGTTCGACCGCCCCAATCTGATCTACCGGGTGCATCGGCGCACCGACCGCATCCGGCAGACCTGCGAGGTGCTGGGCCGGCACCAGGGCGAGTCCGGCATCATCTACTGCATCCGGCGTAGAGACGTCGAGGGGCTCTGCGCCGAGCTGACCGCCAGAGGCTACAAGGCCGCCCCCTACCACGCCGGTATGAGCGCCGAGCAGCGCAAGGCCAATCAGGACGCCTTCATCACAGACCAGATCGACACCATCGTGGCCACCATCGCCTTCGGCATGGGCATCGACAAGTCCAACGTCCGATACGTGGTGCACACGGGCATGCCCAAGACGCTGGAACACTACCAGCAGGAAAGCGGGCGAGCCGGCCGCGACGGCCTGGAGGCCGAATGCTGCCTGCTCTATTCGGGCGGGGACTTCGGTGTATGGAAAAGCCTGATGCGCGACATGGAGCCCCAGGCCCAGCAGATCGCCTTCGAGAAGCTCGGGGAGATGTACAGCTATTGCACCGGCGGGCTCTGCCGGCACAGGACGCTGCTTCGCTACTTCGGCCAGGAACTGGACAAGGACGACTGCGCCGGCTGCGATGTGTGCCTGGGCGAGCTGGACTACATGGCCGACTCGCTGGTGACCGCCCAGAAGATCCTCTCGTGCATCCTGCGGCTCGGCGAGCGGTTTGGGGCCGGCTATACCGCTCGGGTTCTCGTGGGCTCGCGCGAGCAACGGATCATCGAGAACCGTCACGATGCGCTGACGACGTACGGCCTGCTGGCCGAGTACCCCCGGCAGACCGTCCACGACTGGATCGAGCAACTCGTCGGGCAGGACTGTATCGGCAAGGCCGGCGAGTACAACGTCCTGACGGTGACCGAAAAGGGCAGGCGCGTGCTGAAAGGTCTGGAGCGGCCACGTCTGCTCAAGCCAGCCGAGAAACCGGCCAGGAAGGCACGGGCTGTCGCGGACTCGTGGGAAGGGGTGGACCGGGGGCTGTTCGAGGCGCTGCGCCACCTCAGAGCCAAACTGGCCGGCCGGCGAAAGGTGCCGGCCTATGTCGTCTTCGGCGACAGGGCCTTGCGCGACATGGCGCGGAGGAAGCCGGCTACACCCGAGCAACTGCTCCAGATCAGCGGAGTCGGCGAGAAGAAGCAACAGCAGTACGGCAAGATCGTTCTGGGCGCGATCGCCGAGTACTGTCTGGCCCACGGCATCGAGACGAACACGCCGAGTCCATAGGATCGATACGTTCGGAAATGCGTTGTCGGTTGCCCGGCGGTCCGGTATAATGCCGCCGTCCGTTCGTATACGGGGGTAGATAACAACGAGTCCATTGCAGGGAGGCTCAACGATGCTTCTTCCCGGATTTATCAGGAAACTGTTGGCTGTGTGTCGGGGCAGCGTCGCCCCGCCGCTCATTGTCATTTCGGTCACAATCGGGTTCTGGATCGGTCTGATGCCGGGCTGGTCCGGCCTGCATACCGCTCTGGCGGTCGTCGTGCTCGTGCTCAACGTCCACCTCGGTCTGTTCTTGCTGTCGCTGGGCATCGGCAAGGCTGTGGCACTGGCGATCGCACCGGTGCTCTACCATGTGGGCATCTACGTCCAGGACCACCTGTCCGGTCTTCTTCGCGCGTTGGCGTCGATCCCGATCGTCGGCATGACGGATTTCAGCCGGTATGCCCTGGCCGGCGCCTTGGTCATCGGCCCGGTGGTCGGCGCGATCGCGGGTCTGGCACTGGCCCTCTCCGTGATCAACTTCCGCCGCATGATGCTCAAGGCCGATGAGAAGTCGGAGAGATTCCGCACCTACTATTCCAAGACCTGGGTCCGAATCCTCGACCGCCTGCTCATCGGCAAACGAGCCAGGGACGTCAAGAGCATGTTTGCCAAGGCCAGGTACGTTCGCAAAGCCGGTGTCGTGCTGGCCGTGATCCTGGTCGGTGCATTCTTCACCGCGGCGCATTTCCTCCAGGGCACCACGATCAAGAGCTATGCCACGGAGGCGCTGACGCGCGCCAATGGGGCCGAGGTGAATCTCGATACGCTGGCGATCTCGTTGTTGGGAGGCAGCGTCTCGGCCGAGAACCTGCAGGTGACCGACGCCCAGGCGCCTGAGAAGAACCAGTTCGCGGTCGAACGGATGGCCACCCGGGCCAGCGTCTATGAGTTGCTGCTGGGCCGGCTCGTCATGGATGACATCGAAGTCTCGGGCATGCAGTTCGATCAGGCCCGGCAGACGCCGGGCAACGTTCTCGACGCGCCGCCGGCGGAGGAAGAGCCCTTCGATCCGAACGGCTACGCCGTTGATGCCAACGACATCGCCCGACTGGAGAAGTACGTCAAAGACGCCAAGAAGCTCAAGGAGCAACTGCAGGAGCTTCGCAAGTGGCTGCCGGAAGGCAAGGAAAAGGCTCCTGCCGAGGTGGCCGAGCCTCCCGATTCCTATTTGGGATACCTGCAGGCTCGCGCGGCCACCAGCCCGACGGTCAAGATGCTCGCCAGACGCATTTTTGCCGACAACGTCAACCTGACCAGCGAACTGTTCGGCAACAGCGCCATTCTCCTGACGAACGTCAGCGATGCGCCCGAGGTGCTGGGCGAACCGATCACGCTGGAACTGAACTCGCACGAGACTGCAGCGGCTTTGCAAGCGCAGATGGATTACTCGACGGACATACCGACGGTCCGCGGCACGTTCGCAGGCTTCGACCTGAGCACGGTTCAGTCCGGACTCGATGAGGACGCCGGCATCGCCTTCGACTCCGGTGCAGCCTCGGGATCGTTCACGGGGCAACTGACCAGAGACTTTGTCGATTTGGCCATTGCGGTGAGCCTCAAGGACCTCAAGGCCAGGGGCCAGGGCGACGGCGTCCTCGGCCTTGGGGCCGAACAGACTTCGGAGGTCCTGGCGGTCATGGATGAATTGAACACCACGTTGCGTATCGTCGGGCCGATCGATTCGCCGCGTATCGTCTTCGACACGAAGGGCTTGGGCGAGGAATTCAAGCAAGCCCTCATCAAGGCCGGCAAGGACCGCCTCCGGAAGGAGATCGACGACAGGCTTCAGAATCAACTCGGTGACACATTGGGCGAGAAAGTCCCCGACTCCTTGAAGGAGGCCATCGAGACACCGGGCACGAGCATCGTCGAGGGCTTGGGCGGCCTGCTCGGCGGCAGAAAGCAACAGGACGAAGACAAGGACAAGCAGGAGTAGGTCGCGGCAGACGACCGAAGAGCCGAGTGCATCCGGTCAAGAAGGCGATACAACTGACGGATGTGGCGATCTTCCTCGTCGGTCATGGCGTCGATCATGTGGCGACCGGCCGGATCGCGTGCGAACTCCCTGAGGCCGTGATAGAAGATCAGTACGCTCTCGCTGCGTCGAATGGCGTCCCGAACAATCTGCGAGGCGTTCTCATGCCCCGTGAACTGGTCCCGTGCGCCGAACCACGGCAGGCCTGCCATCACCTGCGGGTTGGACCGAACGTAGTTGTCCGGATCGAACGTGCCGAAATCCCCGGTCTTCTCGGAGTATTCCCTTCGCAGGCGCGCCCAGGCCCGCTCGTGGCGGGCCCGCCACGAGGCGAGATGGTGGCAGATGTTGCGCCGTGGCGGGTCGCTGAACCGTTGGGCTGCGTTCAGATAGAATCTCGCCCCTTTGCGTTCGACTTCTTCGGCTATTCGGAGGATTTCAAAGATATTGAACTGCGTATCCACATTATTTGCTCCCGCAAGGTCTCAGCCGACCACCGACCCTACCAAAGGCCTTCTTTTCCAGCGGCGGCCCCATCCGAAGGGCCCAGACCGATCTGTGGATACTACGGTAGGATTGCTAAGCAACGGTTAGCGCCGCGTTAGTTCTTCGCAAACCTCGAATGCTGCCGTGGTCAACGAATCGATGGATTCCCAGCCCGGCGGTAGACCTTGACAATCGGGTCGTCGCCGTTGATATCGATCCAGGTCAACGACTCGCCGTGCAGGCGGATGTGCAGGGCCGTGTCCCAACCGTCCGCGACGGTGGCATCGTCGGTCTTCGACGCAGCGGAGGACTCCTCCCACTGTCGGAGCACGAACTGCTCTCGTTTCGGATCCTCATAGATGACGGAAAACCGCATAACGCGGCCCGCTCGGTGGCCCTTGGTGACGTGGACGTAGCTACCCGTCCGCATAATGGGGTCCACGCGGTTGACGTGCAATCGATCGTGGCCATCATCGCTCAACCATACCCCGTGCAATCCTGACAAGGCTCCCGAACCGCGCGTCACTTCCTCCTTGTGTACGGGCGCAACAGATGATCTTGCGAACCGGCGCATGTCGCTCAATCCAAAGAACACCAGAACGACCAGTCCGGGAATGGCGAGCCAGGCAAACGCTCGCTGGCCTCCGGACCGTCTTGGGCCGGCCTTGAACCGGGCGGAATCCGTGGAGCATTCCCCCTCGGCCAAGTGGCACAGAGCATCTCCGGTGACCGCCATGGTATGCTCGGCAATCCAGTCGGTGCTGGCGCGCGCTCGAAACCGCAGAACCGTCACCTCGGCGCAGGAACTGCAAGACCAGCGACAAAGAACCCCCTGTCCGGACTCGACGACGGCGGCGTCCCGATTCGTCGCGCCACAGGCGCGGCACCGCCAGTCGAAGAGAGCCGTGAGCTTGTTGCTGGATCGGTCAAAGCCGTCGAGCAATCCCAGGAACGTGATTCCGTCTGTCGGCTTGGTGACGTCAAAAACGACTTCGTCTGTCTGCAAATGGTCTTCTGGGCAATGCGCCATGGCGATCTCACATACAGTCAACGGTGGATAATGGTTCGGGATCTTGCTCCGACGTTGTCAACGAACGCTGAGGCCGATGGTCATCGTCGGCGAGGGGCTCGGCCGACGCGTCCGGTCTCTGGAGCGGGGGCAAGGCACGGAGGATTCGCAGGGCATCCGGTTTGTCCGGGGTGTAGTCGAACACCGTGTCCAGGCCGACGACGCGAAGAATACATCGGGTGGGCAGGTGAAGATTGCAGAGGAGCAGCCGGGCTCCGCGCTCACACTGCAATTTCCGGATGAGCAACATCGTTCCGATACTCGGTGACGTGAGAACCTCCACCCGTGATAGATCAATGATCACGTGCAATGGTTCCTTCTCGCGAAGCTCCTTCCAGAGCCGCCCGAGTTCGGATTGCGCCTCCGGCTCGCGCGGCAAGAACGCACAAAGTACACCAGGCTCCAGCAACCGAACGTTCATCCCGTACTCCAGATTCCAACTATGGTGAGCGTCTGTTTCTGCACCTATATCGGGTCGGAGGCGTGACGGCATTAGCACATATCCGACAAAGTCGAGCGCAATCTGCACGACGCCAGGCATGCCGTTGCAGGATGGAACCACCGACACAACGCCGCGAGTGGGTCTGATAACAGGCGAACCTGAGGGCCGCCACGAATTCGAGCCCCCCCCCGGTGGGCGACGCTCCACTCGAATACCGATAATAAGGCCCGAACGACTTGAACAGAGCCGTTCGATGGTGCGCAAACGCGGGCTCCCAAGCGTTGGTATGCCACGGAGCAGAATCGCCGGGGGTTTTTCCTTCATCGATCTCGACCTGCGGCCGAAAAGGCAAGATGAACATGACAATCCATTCGGTGCTTGATGCGAAGGACAAACGATGATCCCGACAAAACAGGTCGACCGAGACAAGCACGCCGCCGGCATCCTTCTGAAGACCCAGGCGGCCCTCGAGGAACTGCATCAGTACTACAAGTTCGGACGGCATACACGGATCTTTCCGGAGCAGTTGTACTTTCTGTTCTCCCACTCCGCTCACCTGTTGTTCTCTTTCTGGCTGGCGGAGAACGAGTCTCCGGCTCAAACGTTCGAGTACGCCCCGCGTCTGCGTGACTTGATTTCCGGCGTGGATTTTGGAGCGCTTCGCTTCACCGACTACAAGCGGAGAACCCTTCACGGCAATGCGGATGAAGAACACCTCAAGAACGAGCCCCAATGGTTCAAGTCGTGGATGAAGATCCTGGAGGCGCAGTCCGGGCCGTGCGACGGGTTCTCTCAGCACATCCTGACCTATGTCAGCAATCCTGGGTTCCTTGAGGGACAGCACTCGAAGAAGAACCGGAAGGCCCTGGCCGAACTGATGACAACGGATGTGGCGGCGCGGCTGCTTCGTTGCAGCACGTCCGTGCTGGAAGAGATGATCTCGGCGATCGCCCTGCAATTCGCCGGCCGACCCTGCGACCCCCTCGCCGCCCAGCAGATGGCGTCGTTGATCTGTCTGCTCCGTCAGGCGCGTAGAACGGTCCTCTGCGACGCCCCGGCACAAGGCCCCTACATCCCGCGTGCCAGAGACGACTGGGACCTCCCGCCCGCCGTGTTGCGTCTTGGCGTGCGGCAGACGAACGGAACGCTCAAGACCGTGGTGAAGCGCGACGGCGGCGACATCGTCTGCACGTACACTTGCACCTCCGGCACCGAGCGGAACAGCCACACCTGGATTCGCAAGATGTCCACTTTGAAGCACTCCTACGCAAACGAGCTCTTCCGCACGTGGTCCTATGACACCGGCGAGTTCATCGACGGCTCGATATCGGCGCCCGAATCGAGCGCGTGCTGGCTGATCCAGAGTGCGGAGAACAGACGTCTCAGAGGAATCAGCCGACAGATCGAGACCGTGTTGACGTCGCTCGGCGCCCATCCACGGTGCGCCGGCCTGATTGCGACGGTCAACGAGGCACGGGTGGACAACCAGCTCGAATGGAAGGACCGCCGGCTCCCGTGGACCTATATCAGAAGGCTGGACCAACTGATCAAGCAGCTCAGCACGGCCTATCGCGAGGCCTCTGTGCTGGACAGTCACAATCCGGGGGTGGAGATCGCCGGCACGATGTGGCCCTCCGGGCCATCCGGGCATTGGGGGCCGGAATCGGCCCAAGCGCCGCAAACGGCGCACACCCAGGACCCGGCGCGACACGATGACGTTTCAAAGATCGCGTGCAGTGCGCCGGATGCGTGGGACCAGGTCAACTCCTCCAGGCCGTTTGACAGCAGCGAGATGAAGAGGTTCGTTCCCCCGCAGTGCAACAGCCGCGACAGCACGCCCGATGCATAGACGCGGATCAGCAACGCCGATGCGGTCAGGGAAACCGTCGATTCGCCAGGCCCAGCCGGGCCTCAGCGCTTTCTACAACGGCTGATTGCCACCACAGACCGACCTGAGGGCGCTGACGTCGGCCGGGCACAACGCCAGAGGCGCGTCGAATTGAACGGCAACATGGTAGGTGCCCGCCTCAATCTGCTCCTTCCGGCAAACACAGCCGGTGCGTACAACACTCAAGGTCGCCGTGGGGTCGTCGCCTTCGAACCGGGGGATGCTGAAGCGGACTGTCACCTGTCGGCCTTCATCCAGGCCCGTGCCGATCGCCTCGCAGCGGAAAGCGATCCCGCCGCTGGAGACGTCGATCATCAGCCCCTGAGTCAGGGTCTCGGCGAAGTCCTCGCTGAACCAGACCGGCCATGGATAGCTCAGTCGCATCTCCTGGCGGCGTTCGTTGCGCTCGTCCATTCATCGTTTCTCCAAGTAGGTCACGGTTCAGTTGGTAGGATCGGTCGATTGGCGTGGTGACTTGACCACAGAACCGGGGTCGCGGACGTGGATCGGCTCGCAACCGACATCATTGCAGACGGGTCCCGTTTGCATCACAGAAAGGGGCCGCCGAGGAACCAACGGGAAGAAGGACGACCGATAATCCGGTCAGATTTTGGTGGGTTTGCAGAGGCACTTGGCCTTGGCCGCCGCTCGTCCGCACTTCTTGCACGCGTGCTTGGCGCCGCGCAGAAGGCCCTTATAGGTCTTCGGGTCCTCCTTGTGAAAGCCTTCTTTCACAAGCTCGCAGAGCTTCTTGCCGGCCATAGACTCCACCTCGACGATATGCCGTTGCTCCAACGTGTGATTATACGAGACTGGAGGCCGACGGTTCCGGCAAACCGACGACAGGGTGGCGAATTGCCGGTCACTTCGGCCGCGTCAAGGGCCGAAACGCCGCAGTGGCGCGCTCGGCCGACCGGACGGCCGCCACGGCGTCGCGATGGAACGTCTCCTGGGCCCGGACGGCCCGCCCCTTCCGCACGACCCGGCGATAACGTCCGTCCTCGAGCAATTCCCAGGCTTTGACGTTGTCCCGGAAGAACGTCTTGAGAATGCCCGTCAGACGCCGGCGAATCCGTGCGTCGCGAACGGGAAACAGCAGTTCGAGCCGCCGGTCGAGGTTCCGCTTCATCCAGTCGGCGCTGCTGAGATAGACCTCCTCATGGCCCCCGTTGGCGAAAAAGAAGACCCGCGCGTGTTCGAGATACCGGTCCACAATCGAGCGAACGGCGATCCGCTCGGAGAGCCCCTTGACGCCGGGCCGCAGGCAACAGATCCCTCGAACGTTGAGCCGGATGTCCACGCCCGCCCGGCTCGCCTCGTACAGGGCCTGGCAGATATCCTTGTCTTCGAGCGAGTTGATCTTGGCCATGATCAGGCCCGGCCGATCCGGCGTCGAGACCTGAATCTCGCGCTCGATCAGCTCGGCAAGTTTCGTGCGCAGGTCGGTCGGTGCGATGACGAGTTGCTGCCATTCGACCGCCTCGGAAAGCCCCGTGAGAAGATTGAAGAACGCCGCCACGTCGGACGCCAGTTCGTCGTCGCAGGTCATCAGACCGATATCGGAATAGAGCCGCGCGGTGCCGTCGTTGTAGTTGCCCGTGCCGAGATGGACGTACCGCCGAATGCGGGCCGCCTCACGACGAATGACCAACAATGCCTTGGCGTGGGTCTTGAATCCTGCGATGCCGTAGATCACGTGACAGCCGGCGTCCTCCAACTGCCGGGCCCAGTTGACGTTCTTGGCCTCGTCGAAGCGTGCCTTCAACTCCACCAGGACGGTGACCTCCTTGCCGTTTTCGGCCGCCCGCGCCAGGGCGCGGACGACGGGCGACTGCCCGCTGGTCCGGTAGAGGGTCTGCTTGATCGCCAGGACGGACGGGTCCTCAGCCGCCGACTGCACCATCTCGACGACCGGATCGAATCGCTCGTACGGGTGAAACAGCATCACGTCACGTCGCTGCAGCGCCGGCCACAGCTCCTCGGCGCCAATCAGGTCAGCCGGCTCCTGCGGGGGCCACTCGGCGGCGCGAAGGCCCTGCACTGGCGGGATGTCGATCAACTGCATCAGGGCCCGCGCGTCGAGAAGACCGTCGATCTCATACACATCGTGATGCCGCAGCCGCAGCGTCGAAGTGAGCCACTGCTTGATGCGAGGATCGGACCGGGCGCTGATCTCCAGGCGGACCACGCCCCGATGTTTCCGGGCGTGCACCGCATCCTGAACCGTGCTCAGCAGGTCCGGCGCCTCATCCTCCTGGATCGCCACGTCGGCATCTCGCGTGATGCGAAAGACCGCCGCCTCCCCGATCCGGCACCCGCCGAACATGGCGCGGGCGTTGTCGAGGAGAATCTCCTCCAACGGCGCGACATAGACGCCCTTCTCAGCCGGAATGTTCACGAAGCGCGGCAGCGAGCCGGGAACGGGGACCACCACCAGCTTCTGCGGCGATGACTCGTTTCGAGACGTGCAGACCAGCAGCGCCGCGAACAGTTGCAGCCCCGGCAGCAGCGGGCACGGATCGAGATCCTCGACCGCCAGCGGCGTCAATGCCGCCAGCATCTCGCTCGCGAAGAAACGGGCGAGGAACTGACGCTGTTTCGCCGTCCACTCGTCCCGTCGCACCAGGTGGAAATCGTGGGCCTTGAGTTCTTCGAATGCCTCGGCGACGGCGGCCGTCTGCTGGGCCACCATCTCCTGGACCTTGCCGCCGATGAAGAACAACTGCTGGGCGGGCGTCAGGCCGCTGGCGTCTCTTTTCCGGACGCCGGCCGCCTTTTGCTGCTTGAGGCCGGCCACACGAATCATGAAGAATTCATCCAGATTGGAACTGACGATCGACAGGAACTTCAGTCGTTCGCCCAGCGGCACGTCCCGATGGCGCCCTTCCTGGAGGACCCGGTCGTTGAACTCGAGCCAGCTCAACTCGCGATTGATGAACCACTCCGCCCGTTTCAGATCTTTCTTCTTTGCCATAGCACTCGCAAGCATTTCGTTGGGGCCGTTCACGGCCGGACCGTTTCCTCCAGCCGCACGTCCAGACCATAGATATCCAGCATCATGTCCGCCACGTCGGCAATCGCCCTGCGTTCGAGCGTGAAATCGCCGCCGGCCTTGACGGAAACGACCAGGCCATTGCCGTCGATACGGGACTCGAGCGTCTGGATCTGCTGCGTCCGGCTGCTGTCCAGCGACTCGGCGATCCGCAACAGCGCCGCCAGTCTGTTCACGATCATCCGGCGCTCGCGCGGCAGAGAAATGTAGTCCAGGTGCGAAGGTTTCGGCCGACTGCGACGGTGATAGCGCGCCACGTTGGCCACCACCGCCAGTTCGTCCTGGGTCAGTCCGACGATCTCCGAGTTGACGATCAGGTAGAAGCTGTGCTTGTGATGGGCCCGGCTGGCCACGAAGGTCCCGGTCTCATGCAGGATGGCGGCCACCTCCAGCAGGAGCCGGTGACGCTCGCCCAGTCGGTGCTCGCCGGCCAGTTGATCGAACAGTTGGGCCGCCAGCGAGCGCGTCTGCTCGGCGTGGGCCACGTCCACCTGGTATTTCTGGGCGATGCTCTGGGCCGACTGGATGATCTCCCGATACGCCGCGTCGTCTTTCGTTCCCGCCGCGTCGCGCGCCAACTCCAGCAGCAGGCCGTCACGCATGGACACGTCCGTCACGATCATCCGCTTCGCCCGCGTGGCCTCCAGCAGGATCTGATAGACCAGCAACGCCGGCGTGATCGTCTCGGCGTCCGTATACGGCAGCTTGTACGAACGCGCCAGTTCGTCGGCCGTCAGACGCCGACAGCGATCCAGCAGCTTGCCCAACGCCTCGGCCGACACCGCCTCAAGACGATCGGCGCCCAGAGGCTTGCCGACCTGGGCCGCCGCCCACCGCGCGTCGCCGCCGACGGCGATGAAGGTCTGAACGCTCTTGAACGGCAGAAGACTGCGGAAGGCCGAAATCGCACTGGCAACCTGCCCCTGAATCAGGCGGGCAGCCTGGTCGGCCCGTTCCGTCGTCGTTGCCATCACCTCCTGCATGCGGACCGAGCCGGTGGGCAGGCTCTGGGACGCGGTGATCTCCCCACGACTGAGCAGGTTCAGCACGGTGCTGCCGCCGCCGACCTCAACGACCAGGGCCCTGCCCCGCCCGAGCAGTTTCTCGCCCACCGCCTCGCGGACCGCCGAGACGGTGAGCCGCCCTTCCTCGGTCACGCTGATGATCGAGACTTCCACCCCGGCGGCCATCAGGACGCGATCGACGAAGGTATCGCCATTGGCGGCCTCGCGTGCGGCGCTGGTGGCCACCGCGCGGACCCGATGGACCCCGTAGGTGTTCAGGACGTGGCGATAATCGCGCAGGATTCCCACGGCGCTGCGCAGGGTCTCGGCGCGGATGCGCCCGCTTCGGAAGACGTCCTGGCCCAGGTGAACCACGCGGCGCAGCCGTTCGAGGATCTCGACGCGGCCGTCCGGCAGCACCTGCCCGATCACCATGCGAATGGAATTGGAGCCGATGTCGATGACCGCCATCGTCTCGGCCGCGTCCGGCGTTTTCGATTTGTCGTCCGTCATCGTCATACCCAAGCTACTCGATCCGCCCAGGATTGTCGCGGTCTCATCCCTGCCCGCCGGCCGCCTTCAACTCCAGAGGCCGTCCGAAGGCTTCCCGAAAGAGATCGGCCTTCTTCACCGCCGCGGCCAGTTCCGCGTCGGCTGGACCTCGCACGTCGCAGGTCACCACAATCCGCCGGTCCGACACCCGGCACCGAACGCTGCGTACGATGCGGTTGTGGCTCCGGTCGAGACCGTCGGCCACCCGGAGAATGCCCGCCAGTACCCGCACGCAACGCTGTTCGGCGTCGGTGAGGTTCCCATAGTACTTGTGACGCACATCCGGCAGGGCCTTACGATGGTAGCGAGCGATCAGTGCGATCATCTGCCGTTCCGATCTTCGAAACGGCAGCCTCGGATCGGACACGATCAACTTCATCGCGGTCTTGTGGTGCCCCTGGGGGCCTTCCACCCACCCGATATCGTGCAGCAGTGCGGCGCAGTGAAGCCGGAACCGCTCTTCGGGACCCATCTGATGCACCTCTTTGAGTGCGTCGAAGATCTCCAGGGCCAGCCTCGTCACCTGGTGTGTGTGCTCGCGCTCGTACTGGCAGTCCGTCGCCAGGGCCAGGACCGCCTCGATACGCTTGTCGCCCTGTCCCGCGTCGTCCTGAAGCTGGTCGAGGCTCTTGCCTTTGCGGAAGACGTCGATGAATTCGCCCGGCAAACCCGCGGCGTGAACGGCGCGGGCCACCCGGTCGATGTCGTACGGGACACGACGGTGCCCCACCTTCAGGCCGCCATCGGAGAACTCCAGCAACGCATACGACGCCCGCCAGTCGCCGGCTTCCGGACGGCCCACGCTGCCCGGATTGACGAACCACACCTCCTCGACGTGGCGAACGAAGGCCTCGTGCGAATGCCCGCAGACCACGACGTTCGCCTGGGCGAACCGGGCCAGCTCACGCAATCGCTGGTTGGGCGTATCGGAGCCGAGCAACTCGTCGATGGAGGCCGGACTGCCGTGTACCAGCAGCACGTCGAATCCGCCGACCGTGCGGCGGGCCTGCTCCGGCAGCAACGTGAGAAAGTCCCTGCCGGCGGCGTCGAGATGCGCATCGTTCCACTGAAACGCGATGAACTTGGCCGGAGGCTTCTTGCGCTTCCACTTGTCCCGCTTGCGCGCGAAATCGAGCACTTTGCGATCGTAGTTGCCCACGATATTGAGCTTCGCCACCTCCCGCAGGCGTCCGAGGACCTCGTTGGGGAACGGCCCGTACCCAAGCATATCTCCAAGATTCCAGATCTCGGCGGCCCCATGGTGCGCCGCGTCCTCGAGCACGGCCTCCAACGCGGGCAGGTTGCCGTGAACGTCACTGAGCAGGGCTATTGTCTTCGATCTCTTCTTGCGTGCCATGGATCGATTCGTCCTGTGTAGCGGGATGGGGTTGCGGCGCGATCTCTACGTATGTTTGCAGCATCGTCTCCAGGTCGCTCCAGAACCGCTCTTCGTCGAGGCGTCGCCAGTGCTCGACGAGTTCGGCGAAGACCTGTCGGCGGTGGTTCGCCCGCTCGGCGCGAAGGAACTCGAGTCCGGGTTGAAATCGGTTGAACGGTCGGGCATGCCCGAAGTACTCGATGGTCCGCTCCCGTTCCTGCTCGACGAACGTCCCAAGGTTCGCGATCCAGACGTCGCAGTCATGGATATCCCCGAGAAACGACTGCACCTTCTTGACGGCCTTGATCGCACCGGCAAGCTGCTTGTCGAAAGCCGGAATGCAGACCTCCATCGTATACCGCAGCTTCTTGGCAGCGATTCGGACCCGATGGTGGCCGGCGGCATCGTCCGGATCGTCCAGCACGGGCGCTGCGGCCAATAGATCGCGCTGGCGCCGCAGGATGTGCGCGGCCGCCCGCGCAAAGACCACAGGGCTCTGCAACGGCACGCTCCGCGTCCGCAGCAGGAAGCGGGCCCTCTCGATCTCGCCGTGCATCTCGGCCAGCAGGTCGCCCTTGTTCAGCGCGTTCAGCGTCTCGACGGCCTCGGGTTGGGCGGCCAGGCGGTCCTGGCGAAGCCGCAGCAACAGACGCTCGATCCCAGGGCGGTGCCTTCGGTCCTTCTCGTCCAGGCCGGCCAGGAAGCCTTCCACGAAAGCGATGTGCACGTCCAGGTCGCGCGCCGGGCCAAGGCCGCGCGTCAGCCCCCGGAGTCGCTTGCGCCACCGGCCCACCTTCTTCGTATCGAAGCAGTCGGCGAACATGCCCAACGCCACGCGCAGCCGTCGCGACGCCACCCTCGCCTGGTGCACCGGCTCGATGTCCTCGTTTCGACGGACGCCCGCCATCTGGGTCACCAGGGCATCGAGCTGCCCGCTCAGATATTGACAGGCCACAAGCCGACAGCTTGAATCGGCCGCCGTCACAGTAGCTTTACGATGTCCTCGGTCGTCATCCATCGGGTCCAGCACTCCGTTGGGTTCGAACGCTACGCGATCAGGTCGTGCTCCCATTTCTCGACGCCATCCGGCTTGTCGCCCTCCAAGAGGGCGGCAAATGCCTGCACGGCCTTGCGCGCGTCGCCGATGGGATAGTAGAACGCATCCCAGTGCTCGCTGTCTTCGCCGTCATGGCAGCAGATGACGTGGTCGTACCGCCACGCCTGCTGCATCTCGCCATAGGCGCTTTGGGCCCGGACCTCGATGTTCTCCAGGTCCGCCTGCGAGAGAATCCCCTTCTGTCGCGTCGTACGAAGCAGGAGCTTACGCCGCATCACATCGGTGACGAACGCGGGCACAGAGACGCTCGGAACACGCCCTTTGAGCTCGATGATCTCCTCACGCGACAATGGCGAGAGGAAGATGCCCAGGGAGGCGACCCCTTGCGCCTGGGCGAAATCGAGCAGCCGTGACCCGATGAACGGATTGCCCTCAAAGAAAACAACCGATTCCGCCAGCATCCGCTCCAGTTCGCGGGTATCCATCGCCTGCAAGTCGTTTCGGACCTCGAAGACGCGGAAGTGCGGCCGGTCGCGAAAGCCTTCAATCTCGTCGCGACGGCGGAAATGGAAGTCGATCCCATCAACCTCGCCCGGACGCGGCGCCCGGCTGTCATACAGCACGAGCTTGTCCAGCCGGCCGGCGGTCTGGGGATAGAACTTCTTCAACGCCGCATAGAGCGGCCCCTTGCCCACACAGGATGGCCCCGACAGAATGACCAGACGTCCCACGGCGATCTCTCAAAAACTTCTCGATTCGCGTTACCTACCTCGCAGCAGCATAGGCCGGGGTCGCTTTGGAATCAAGACCCAAGTCGAGGTGCGCCGGAACGATCTCGACACCGACGACGACATCGCGACCGAACGTGCGACCGAACAGATCGGCCTTTCTCAGCACCTTTCTGAGGCTCATGGTGTCCCGGCTGAGCGCCCGCAAAAGGACACAGCGCGGGCGAATCTCGCAGAATACGTCGTCCACCCGCCCCGAGCGTCCCTCGTCCAGTCCGTCGGCCAGACGCAGCAGTGACGCCAGCTTCGCCACGTAGAGCTGCGTCTCGGCGTCCAGGTCGCGGAAGTAGGCGTGGTCGCCCTCGGGCAGCGAACCGCGGTGGTACCGGGCCACCAGGGCAATGATCGTTCGCTCCTCCGATCGGAACGGCAACGAAACCGAATGGAGGATGAGATCGCGGGCCGCCTTGTGATGGCCTTTGGGGTCCTGAGACTTGGCGACGTCGTGCAGCAAAGCCGCCGCCCGCAGCCAGATCCGCTCGGTGTTGCCCATCTCATGCAACGGCTGGAGCTGATCAAACAGCCGCAAAGCCAGCCGGCTGACGCGAGATGCGTGGTCGAGATCGAACCGGCGGGACTGGCCGAGTGCAACGACGCTACCGATCATGTCGGCGATCCGCATGGCGATTACCCCATCATTCGTCCGGGTTTCGTTCTTACTTCTTATCGGTCGAGCGGATCGAAAGCCTTGACCCGGCTTTCCAATCCTCTGTGGAGTTTATCGCTGGGGCGTTTGCGGAATGTTAGGGCGCGGTTAGTTTCGTGTTATGAACGGCCCGTCCCTTCAAAGGACAATCCAAATCGTGGATGCCGCGTAAGACGGGTGCGCTGTCGCGCGAAAACAAAGGTGGCAGTGCAAAACGGTGATCCCGCTCGCACTGCCACAACCTCCGCCGAAGGGGATCGCGGCCCGCAAGCCGCGATCCCTCCTGGATCGGTCGGCGCTACCGGCTGGATATCCCGGTTTCGATCAGGTCACCGGCGTTCCACTGTGGAATGCCGTTCGCATCGCGCAGCCGCCACGTCTCGTCTCCGCGATGGATCGTCGAGGCCATCAAGACCTCGCCGCGCCAGGCGGCAATCCGCGCCGGCGCGCCCACAATGGTCACTCTGTCGCCGAAGTGAAGCAAAATGCCCTGGCTTTCCATATAGGAACGAGGCCCCGTATGGACCACCCACGTCTGACCGTCGGTGGTCCTGACGCTGAGGCGAAGCCCTTCCACGGCATTGCGACTGGGACGGAAGGCACCCAGGCTCTGAATCGTCCCGTGCACCGTCGTCACCAGACCGGGGTCGAAGCGCTGGTTGTACTCGCTGTCCGGTCTCCACGCCGAGCCATCGAGGTCCCTGCCGGGCCGGGCCGGTTTCGAGTCTTCGGCTACCGGACCATCCCCCGGAACATAGCCAAGCGTTTCCCAGTACGGGGTCGTCGCGAATTGCGCCTCAATGCTCTGGTCATAGAGCGGGTCGCCCAGATAGGGGAAACCCTCGGCGCGGGCGAACGCCACTGCCTCCAGCATCGACGCGTCGGCATCGACCTGCAACGCGCTGAGTTCAGGCACCACCTTGATAGCGCGCCAGGGCACGAGGGATAGTTCTCGCTCCAGGGCCCAGGGGGTCGTGTTCAGAATCACGACGCCGTAGGCGACCTCGGCGCTGCTGGTGTCAGCGACGATGCCATCGAGTTGACCCAGCGATTGCCCCTGCAAGTCTCTGGCCGGCATACCGATCAACTGGGTCAGCCGGCGCGAGGTGACCGGCAATTGCCGTTCGGTCGGCATCGCCATCGCCTCGTCGGGCCGGGATTCCGTCGGACTCGGATCCGACTTCACATGTCCCTCGCGATAGGACGTGCGGATCCGTTCAGCCCAGTTCTCATCGGCTCGGTCCGGCCAGTCGTCCTTGGGGAAACCGTGTGTCTCTGCGTCGGCATCTGTCGGACGATCCTCCGTAACGAACGCAACGCCGGTGTAGTCCGCCAGATTCGGGGTCAGGATCGGCTGAGTATCTGCCGGACGCGGCGCGGTCTTGAGGTGCTCTTTCCTCACGTCGAGAACGTAAGCGTCTCTGTCCGGATGCCTACGGAACTCGGACCACGGTACAGCGAAGAGCTTCTCGCCGATGCCGAAGAATCCGCCGTACGACAACGCCGCATAACTGATCGATTCACCCTGACTGTCGAGAACGATGTCCTTGATTCGGCCGAGTCTCTTGCCTCGGAGATCAAGAACGGGCGTGCCGATCAATCGGTCGAGCCGTTGATATGGAGGCTGCGTCACCGCGGCTTGCGACTTCCTTTGGCCGCCCATCGACTCGCCCTGTTCGGCCGAGTCCGTCCACTGCTCCTCCGAGTCTGCCATCGAAATCACGTTCGTCTCCTGCGGTGTCCCCACGGCCACGATCGCAGTGGCCAGGAGCGTTACAATCGCCGTCAGAAGGCCCGCTCTCTTTGCTGATCTGCCTGTGCGATACATGATCGAATCTCCTTACTTGACTGCGGTTTTCTCCTTCGAACGCTGCCCAAGAGCCAGCGTGCGAAGGAGCGTTTTCACCTTCTTGCTGCTCTAGAACAAATACGGGGGATGACGCAGGGCGGTTGCTCAGGGTTGCGCCGCATTGTCCGTGAGCATTCTGCCCATCGGCGCGTGGCGCAAGCGGTCTCGCGGAGACCAGACAACCGAAGATTAGAAACCGGAGATCATGGGTTCGTCGGCGACGTCGATCTCGCTCGGCAGAGAGGCGACATACTCCTGCCATCTCCGTTCGAGCGCCCCGATCGGGCCGAAGTGCCGGACAAAATCGTATCGCAGCGACGCGGAAGACCGTCGCCCCATGCGAGTTTGAGCGAGATCAGCCAGGTAGGCGGACAACTTGTCCGGATGGCGTTGCAGCAGGAACGTCATGAGACCCCAGCACTGGGCATAGACGTCAGCCGGTGACGGCTCAAGCGCACCCGGACCCGCCAGGATCGAAAGCTCCCGCAACGGAAGCAGAGTCTTCTTCACCCCCAATTCGGCCAGCCTCCGCTTGCGGCCTGGGTTGGATCGCGGGTCGGCTCCGGCCAGAGCCGAACCTTCGAAGAAGGTGGCCAGTCCTTCGGAAACCCACAAGGGGTACATCACCCCGCGCGTCTGAAGTCCGCGGTTGTACGCCAGTTGGTGCGCCATCTCGTGCGTGAGCAGTCGGATACACTCCGCAGATGCGCCCTGAAAGGCGCAAAGTCCATCGGTGTATTGCGATTCCGCCGTCGCGCGCGGCGCGGTCGACTCGTCGCGCCTCTCTCGACTGCTGAGCATTCCATCGGCGCAGAGCGTCACCTGATTGGTTCGGGTGCAATAGTACGCATCCTGAAACGCCGGATCGGCACGCTCCGCACCCAGCGGATGCTCGCGATATTGCTCCCGACAGCCGAAGTACACCCAGACCAGTGGATCGCTCGTCGCATCCAGAGACAGCCCGTGCGAATTCATGGCACGAGACAGGCGGACGTGGATCGTCTCCAGCAGCTCGCCGAAGGACGAGCAGATCGACGACTCATCCGCCGAAACCACCAGGAAATGGCGGGTCCGCTGCGCCGCCCAGGCCGAGGCGACCCCATGCAACAGGACCGATGCGGCCGCCGTCATGATACAGATACGAGCGATTCGACTGTGTTTCACCTTACGCGGTTCCTCGGTCTGGTTGCGCCCCCCACGGGGGATACCTCTCCAGCCAGGCCGAATACAGCTTGCGCGTTTCGCATCTGCCATGAAGTGGCTATCGACCGCTTCGTGGCCCGACATGAAGTGCAACTGGTTCTATCTCGGTGCAGTCTCTGCGAGACCCCCATTCTGTAGGGCCGCCCCCACCGCAGAAGCGATGGGGTGGCCAACACCTCGGATTATAGCACCTCCGGCCGCTGGATCCAAGGAAATTCCTTAGATACAAATAAGGCACAAGCCCATCCCTCGACTGCGGCTTTGCGACTTGATTCGAGCGGCCCACCCGATAACAATAGGAATGGCAAGAGTCCTGCAGAAGCCCGGCAGTCGGGATGGGGCAGACTGAGGTCAATCGCAGGTGGCTGTGGAAAGGACTTCGATATGGTACGGATCATCTGGGCACTGACCGTCGCGGGGATGGCTGCGGCGGGTTGCCGCTCGAGCTACCGCGTGCAGTTCAACGGCTACAGCGAGCTGGCCGAGCCGATCTCCCGTCAGGCCCCGATTTACGTCGCGACCGATCCCAACGCAGAGAACCTCATCTTCCAGAAGCAGATCCAGGCCAAGGCCGAGCGGCTCCTCCGGGGCGAGGGGTACACCCTGGCCGAGAGTGCGGAGAAGGCGGCCTATGAGATCGTCTTCCGCGTGGGGACGAGGTCGCAGGAGGTGCTGGACCGTCGCCCGACGCCGGAGATGCGCGCGGGCTTCCTCTTCGGAGGATACAGCCGAGGTTTCGGCTTCGGCCACACCACCTACTATGCGCCCTACTACGACACGCTGTACAGCCAGTGGCTCGTTGTGCGGCTGTTCAGGAACGACCGCCAGACGCAGCACAAGCAGCTCGTATGGGTCGGCGAAGCGGCGATGCGCACCGACCGGCCGGCGCTTCGGCAGGCGGTCGATTACCTGCTCGTCGCCTGTATCGAGCATCTCGGCATCGACACGAGAGAACAGATCACCGTCCGGATTGGGGGCAACGATCCTCGCGTGCTGGACATTGCGGCAGAGCCGTAGCGCGGTCGGAGGAAGCCACACACAACATGGCCAGCGATCTCTGTATTCTCGGGGCCGGACCGGCCGGATTGATGGCGGCGATCTGCGCCGCACGTCACGGTGCGCGCGTCACGGTCGTCGAAGCGAACCCGTCGGCCGGCCGAAAGCTCCTGGTCACCGGCGGCGGACGCTGCAACCTGACGCACGACGCCACCATCGACGAGTTTGTCCGCGCGTTCGGCGAGGCGGGCCGGTTCCTGCGCCATAGCTTCCATGAGATGTCACCGGCGGACGTCCGAGCGTTCTTCCACAATCGCGGCCTGCCCACAACGGTCGAACCCGACGGCTGCGTCTTCCCTGCAGATGGCCGCGCGGTCGATGTGCGGGAAGTTCTCCTGACCGAAGCCGAGAAGGCCGGCGTGCGACTGCGATATGGAAGCCCTGCGATCGGGGTCGCTCTGGATCTGAACGTCTTCGCCGTCGCCACGGCCCGGCACGTCGTCCGAGCAAGGCGGCTGATCGTGGCCACCGGAGGCGTCTCCTGGCCACAGACCGGCTCGACCGGCGACGGCTACCGGTTCGCTGCCGCCCTGGGCCACACCATCGTTGCCCCAAAGGCGACCCTTGTGCCCCTTGTGACGCGGGAGCAATGGCCCGGCTCGCTCGCCGGCGTCGCCGTTCCCAACGTGCGCGTCTGCGCCGAGCGAAACCCGCGAAAGATCGCCTCCGTTGGCGCGATCGTCTTTACGCAGGACGGCCTTGGCGGGCCCGCCGCACAGGACATCAGTCGTCTGCTCGCCGACGAGCTGGCCGATGGCCAAGGCGATCTCGGCCTTCGCATCGACCTGCTCGGGCCGACCCCATTGCCCCAATTGGACGGACAGCTTCAGCAGAGGCTATCGGCCAACGCCCGGAAGGCCGTCTCGAACGTCCTGGCTGACCTCGTTCCGAGACGACTGGCCGCGATGCTCTGCACGCTGGCCGGGTGCAACGGCGAGACCCAGGCCGGCCAGATCAACAAGGAGATGCGCAGGTCAATCGCCGCACTTCTCAAGGCCCTGCCGGTGAACGTCACGGGCACGCGTCCCATCGCCGAGGCCACGGTGACGCGCGGCGGTGTGAACCGCAAGGAAATCGACGCCAAGACAATGGCGTCAAAGGTCTCCGTGGGCCTGTACTTCGCCGGCGAGGTCATCGACGCCGACGGCCCCTGCGGCGGCTACAACCTGCAGATGTGCTTTTCGACCGGGGCCTTGGCCGGACGCTTGGCGGCCCGCTCGCTCGCTGACGAGGTCCCCGGAACGGCCCAGCTCACAGCCTCCGGAGACATCGCTACTTTGCGGGCCGGTAATACTCCATCGCCTCGGGAATCAGATTCCGAAGATTCTGGATGCGGGTCGAATCGGCCGGGTGCGTGCTGAGAAACTCGGGGGGCTGATCGCCGCTCTTCATCGCCGACATCCGCTCCCAGAAGGCCACCGCCGCACTCGGATCGTAGCCCGCCATCGCCATGAAGATCAGGCCCAGACGGTCCGCCTCGTTCTCGTGCAGCCGGCTGAACGGAAGCAATATGCCCACTTGCGAGCCCATGCCGTACGAGGCCATGAACAGCTCCCGTGTGGCTTCCGGTCTCTCCCGGAGCGCTACAGACAAGGCCATTCCGCCCATCTCGACGACCAGACTCTGGGTCATCCGCTCGGCCCCGTGCTTGGCGAAGATATGGGCGATCTCATGCCCGACGACCACCGCCAGCCCATCCTCGTCCTGGGTCACGGGAAGGATGCCCGTATACACGACGACCTTGCCGCCCGGCATTGCGAAGGCATTGACTGCATTGTCCTCAACGAGGTTGAACTCCCACTTGTAGCCTTCGAATGGATCGCGTTCCAGATTCCTGCGGGCGTACTCGTCGACGGCCGTTACGATCCGGTTCCCAACGCGCTGGACCATCTCGCTTCCACTGGTGCCGGTGACGACCTTCTGCTCGGCCAGGAACTGGTTATACTGTTGGACGCTCAGTGAATTGATGATCGAATCAGGAACGAGGCTCAATTGCCGACGTCCGGTGATCCCCACCTCGGCGCAACCGGCCGCCAGAAACACCAATCCAATCAGCAGACTCAACCGCCGTTTCTTTGCCACATTCATGGGCGTTCTCCTTCTGATTTCGAGGCACCATCTTCGCAGCGAGTCGCCGCTGTGCTGCACGCGTTCCCGTCTATTTAGCCGTCGTGGCCGGCGGCACGCAACTGTTTTTCCAGAACGGCCCAATTGTGTTCGTTGCCGCAGGCACCCCTACTCCCGCCGCCCACGTCGTGTTCACTCCCAATCCCGTCCACCAAGCCGCTTCGTTCGAGATGCGAATGCAGGCGAGCTTGATCTTTCCGAGGCCTTGCCTTATGGTTCGTGAGACTCGTACGGCTCATCGTTGGCCGGCGTCGCGACGAACGACACATGGTGAGGATATGACAGAACAAAGTGATCGTGGAAAACCGCCTGCCAAGGGCTTGCTGCTGCGATGGCTCGACCGGATCGAGTCGGTCGGCAACAAGCTGCCGCATCCGGCCACGCTGTTCCTCGTGCTGGCCGCGCTCGTTCTGGTCCTCTCGGCCGTGTTGGCCTCCATCGACCTGACGGCCGAGCACCCGGTCAGTGGCGAGATCGTTCGTCCGGTCAACCTGCTCACCGGCGCCGGCGCCCGGATGATGGTGGAGAACCTGGTCCGCAACTTCACCCAGTTCGTCCCGCTCGGCGTGGTGCTTGTGGCCATGCTCGGCGTTGGCGTGGCCGAAGGATCGGGGTTCATGGGTGCGGCGCTTCGCGCCGTGGTTCTGGCGGCGCCCGCCCGCCTGATCACCATCGTGACGGTGTTCGCCGGGGTGCTCTCGAACGCGGCCTCCGAGGCGGGATACGTCGTGCTCATTCCCCTCGGGGCAATCGTGTTCCTGGCCTTCGGCCGCCATCCGATGGCGGGTTTGGCGGCGGCGTTCGCCGGGGTCTCCGGCGGCTACAGCGCCAACCTCGTGCTCGGCACCCTCGACCCCCTGCTGGCGGGCCTCTCGCAGGAGACGGCGCAGATTCTCGATCCGGCCTACACGGTCAACCCGGCCGCGAATTACTACTTCATGTTCGCATCGGTCTTCGTCATCACCGCCGCCGGGGTGTGGATCACCGAGCGAATCGTCGAGCCGCGACTGGGCCGCTACAGCGGCAACCACGAAGGCGACGCGGACAGTGAAACGAACCCCATCGAGCGGCTCTCCGATCGTGAAGCGAGAGGACTCAAAGCAGCCGGTGTGAGCGTATTGATTCTCATCGGCCTAATCCTGCTGACGGTGGTCCCATCCGACGGGATCTTCCGCGATCCGCAGACCGGATCAATCCTCGAATCTCCGTTCCTCCGGGGCATTGTGGCGTTCATCTTCATCGGATTTCTCGTGCCCGGACTGACCTACGGCTTCGTCACCGGCACCTTCAAGAACGACGCAGACGTCGTCAATGCAATGGGCAAAACGATCGGCACGCTCGGCGTCTACATCGTTCTGGTCTTCTTCGCAGCCCAGTTCGTCGCCTATTTCAACTGGACCAACCTCGGACTGATCTTCGCGGTGCGGGGAGCCGAGGGCCTGGCCGCCATCGGTCTGACCGGCTATCCGCTGTTGTTGGGGTTCATGGTCGTCTCAGCCGCGATCAACCTGATCATGGGCAGCGCCTCGGCCAAATGGGCGATCATGGCCCCGGTCTTCGTACCGATGTTCATGCTGGTTGGCTTCTCACCGGAACTGACCCAGCTCGCCTACCGGATCGGCGACTCGACCACGAACATCATCACGCCGATGATGTCGTATTTCGCCCTGATCGTGGCCTTCGCGCAGAAGTACAACAAGGCCTACGGAATCGGGACGATCATCGCCACGATGTTGCCCTACTCGATCGGGTTCTTCCTCATCTGGTCGGTGATGATGCTGCTTTGGATCGCCGCCGGCCTGCCCATCGGGCCGGGGTCGCCGATCCACTATCCACCGTAGCCGGCGGTCATGGGGATGGGCACGTTCTGCCGCTTCATCCTCAACTGCGAGCCATTCACTGTGACGATGGCGCCGATTCGCAAGTCACCCTGCAATCCTGCCGATACCTATGACGGGTATATGCGTTGCGTCGTCCAGCGCCGGGCGACCGATTGAAAGAGGCGATGACTTCGTCCTGGGAGCGAATCAATGCCGACCTCGCCAGATGTCTCAGCGACTGCCGCCACAACGGAGGCAACCCTTCCTCACGGGTCTGCACCCAACCGTGGGCGACTGAGGGTCAGTGATGTCATGGGCACGGAGGTCGTTACCGCCAGCGCCGACGACAGCGTCTTCGCCGCGGCAAAACGAATGTCCGAGAACAGCATCTCCTGCGTGGTCGTCACCGCCAACGAGACGGTGATCGGCATTCTCACGGACAAGGACGTTCTCAAGGGAATTGCCCGCGACGAAACGGATTTCCACCGGCTGCGCGTCGGCCAACAGATGTCCCGTCCGGCGGTGGTGGTGTCTCCGAACGAACCGGTGATCGTCGCCGGCCGGACCATGCAAGACAAGGGGATCAAACGCCTGCCAGTGGTGGACGCGGGCTCGCTGGTGGGCATCGTGACCCAGACGGACGTGATGCGAGGACTCATCTCGATCAGCCCGCTCGGATCGGTTTCCGAGGTTATGACCGATAACGTGGCCACAGTGGAGACCGCTGCAACCGCCGCCGAGGCTGCGCGAATCATGGCGACCGCCGGCATTTCCTGCCTCATCGTCACCCATCGCATGGAGGTCGCCGGAATCGTGACCGAAAAGGACCTTCTCAGACGCGTCGTGGCCCTTCACAAGGACCCGGCGACGACGCAGGTTGTGGACATCATGTCGTTTCCGATCGCCGCTATTCCGCCAACATACTCGGTCCTCAGCGCGGGCAGGAAGATGGACACCATGCGGCTGCACCGCCTCGTGGTCATGGACCGGACCAAGAAGGTCTGCGGTGTCGTCACGCAGACGGATGTGATGAGGGCCGTTCGCAGGGAGATCGAGCGGGCCTGCCGGTCCTTTGACGCGGAGGTGGACGCCATCGTCGATTCTCTCGTCGACGACATGGAGCGACTGCGTGCTTCGCTCGGCCGGATGGACGTGTGCCCAGCGACGGACATCGAAGCGCCGTAGCGGGCCTGAACGAAGCAACGAGATGCGCCCTGCCCCAATGCCGCTGCGGCACTGTTGCCGACAAATGGACGACATCCATTTGCCCGTCCCTGCACGAATTGCTATGGTTTACGTGGCCCCAAGCGAAATCGCCGTCTCAGACGGCTGCGATGACTCGGATCGATGCCAGGCCCGCCCCTCCGCGGAACGAACGATTTGGCTTTTCCGGGAGACAGAAGATGTCTACAAACGACAAGAAGAAGCGACGCACGCGGAGTCTCGCCCTGGTCCTGTTGGCGTGGATATTCATTGGTGGACAGGCCCTACTGGCGGCAGGAAGCCTCTACAACTACAATGCCGTCGCCAGCAGCGAGGAGGCTGTCGAGGGCGGCATGCCCTGGGGATTGATCGGCGAGGGAGCCCACCGGGTACGGCTGATCGCCATGCAAGCCCAGCCGGACGTTATCGGAAACATCGCCGTGTTCCTGGCGGTGGCCAATGCACTGGGCTTGGCCGGACTGGTCTTCGGTCTGCTGTCCTGGTCGAGATCGAATCACGCCAGCGGGAAGCTGACCATCGCGGTCTCCGTGGCTGTGATTCTCGCCAATTCGATCCTCAACCTTGCCTACGCCTGACCCACAGCCCGAAACCTGCGGCAACCCAGGAGAAGATACAAGAGCCCTCTCTTGTCCATCGGCCGCGTTATCAGCTTGGCCCGGCAAGGATTTGTTTCGTATGCTTTGCAGGAGGTGATCGCGTGCGGCGCCGTGCCGCACCACCCCAATGGACGACCCTGCCACGGGAGGAGAAACCATGAAAACGATCCAGATATCCGAGGAGTTGTTCGAAGAGTTGAAGGGCTTGGTTGTGGACCCGTTCGACGACACGCCCGACTCAGTGATCGGCCGCCTGATCCAGATCGTCAAGAAGGCCAAGAGCCGATGGTCGCCGCTCGAAGCATGCCAGACCGAGCCGGAACACCCGGCTCCGGCCCGACCACACGATAGGCCCGAGGCGAAGGACTACTCCGAGGAAGAAGACCAGGTCGTACTGCTGTAACCGATCGCCCCCTGCAGCAAAAGCAACGGCGCAAGCGAGCCGCGTGAGAGACCATACGTGGCTCGTTTGGCGCCCTCCGTCTTGGCCCGCTTTCTACAATCCCACAGTCACTTGCCTGGACGCCGTCTCGCCGCGCGCAAAAAAACAGTGGCACGCGCCTGAGGCGGCGGAGCGGCGCGTGCCACACACCAATTTGTCCAGCTCTCGCTGGATCCAAAGCGTGGATACGGATCCCTCACCCCTGAGCACGTAGCAGCCGAACCGGCGTCTCGAGGCCAGTGGTGAGAGCCTCCAAGGAAAGTGTACTCTATGCGCGGCTGGATGCCAAACTGGTCCAAAGACACAAAGGGAAAACCTCTGCAGAACGTCCGGACGCGCCCGCGCGGGCCTTACCATACGGCGGCGTAATCGGAGCGTGCGATGATGAAGCCGTCCTCCCAGCCCTTCTTGTAGTGGCTGTCTTCCTCGTAGCGGACCTTGTCGCGTGTGAATCGATAGAAGGGGTGGCCGATGGTATGGCACCCGGCCGAGTAGCCGTCGACATAGCCGTCCACATATTCCGGAGCGTAACCGGCCGCCAGCAGCCCCTTGCGATTCGCCGGGGTGCAGCCTGCAACGAGAAATGCCAAGAGCAACGCGACAAGAGCCTTCTTCATAGTTCACTCCATATCAACCACGCGCCCAAGCCCCACAGGACTCTTCAGTCGCTGCCCGAGACCGCCCCATGCACGGCCATATTCTATAGGACGCCCAGGCAAAATACAAGGAAAAAACACCTTTATCAGGACTGCTATCACAGATTTTACACGACCCAACGCTCGGTGTCCACAAAAACACCAGAGGCGCAGACCCTTGGAAGCCCCCCTGCCGAGCCGCTCAGAAGACAGGATGTCAGGCCGCCAGGGCGCGGATTTGCGGCGAGAGAATCCATCTTCGGGCTTGCCTTTGCCGTCCGTTTCGGGACAATACCCCCCGATACGGCATGGCCTAGCCGGACATCGCCGGATGGACGACAATGGCCTCACCCCTCCGGACTGAGGATGCTTTGAGAACAGATGGGATCGCCAGGATCGTGGTTGCCGCAACGGTGTTTGCAACGGTGTCCGTCTTGGCGGCATGCTTCAGTGGCGCCGACGCCATGGCCCCCCACGCACCGTGGTACAGTATTGTGCCGCCCCTGTTGGCGGTCGTGCTGGCCTTTCTGACACGCCACGTTATGGTCAGCCTCGGCGTCGCCATCGCCCTCGGAGGCTTGCTCAGCACCGTCCCACAGGCCCCTGCCAGCGGCCACGCATGGACGCAGGGCCTCGTCGCCACCGCATCGTACCTGACCACAACGCTGTCGAGCGGGACCAACCTGCTGATCCTTTCGTTCATTCCCCCCATCTTCACGATGGTCGAGATCATCGTCGCTTCCGGAGGCTTTGCCGGCATCGTGTTCTGGCTGCTCAAGCGCGTGCGAAGCCGAAAATCCGCCCAGATGGCCACGGCCGGCATGGGGGTGGTGTGCTTCATCGACGATTATGCCAATGCCATCGTCGTCGGCTCGATGATGCAGCCTATTACGGACCGGTTTCGCATCAGCCGGGCCAAGCTCGCATTCCTCGTCGACGCCACCAGCGCTCCGGTCTCCGGCCTGGCGGTCGTCAGCACGTGGATTGCTTACGAGGTCGGTCTCTTCGCCGACGTCAGCGCGCAACTCGATATGGGCAAGACCGGCTACGCCATGTTCTTCGATGCGCTGAGCTACCGCTTCTATTGCCTGCTGATGCTCGTCTTTGTCTTCGCGCACGTTCTGGCCGGTCGCGATTTCGGGGCCATGCGAACGGCCGAACGGCACACAACGCGTCACGCCGGCGGCCCGACGACGCAACAAACCGCCCAACAGCCGGCCGCCGGCCGTGCCCTCAACGCCCTGCTGCCCCTTGGCGGACTGGTCGCCTTCCACATCACCGGCCTGTGGATCGATGGAGCGGGGCCTGCGAGACTGGCCGATGGGGGCTCACCCCTGAGGTGGGACTACTGGCGACTGGTCATCAGCGCCTCGGAGAACAGCCATTTCATTCTCATGTGCGCGGCGCTATTCGGCGCGGCCCTCGCGGCCCTCTGCGGTGGTTTGTCCGGCTCGCTTGGCGCGTCGGCCCTGCCGGGCTGTGTGGTTCGCGGCGTCAAACGCGCCCTGCTGCCGTCGATCATCCTGGTCCTGGCCTGGTCGCTCAAGCACTGTTGCCAGAGCCTCGGCACCGGCGATTTCCTGACCGGCTTGCTGGCCGATCGCATCCCGCCCCATTGGTTCGCACCGCTGCTGTTCCTGGTGGCCTCTTTGACGTCCTTTGCCACCGGGACGAGCTGGGGCACGATGGCGATCCTGATCCCCACCGCCGTTCCCATCGCCTACGCCCTCGACGGCAACAGCTACGGCCTGACGACAATGATCAGCCTGGGCGCGATCCTCGACGGGGCCATCTTCGGAGACCACTGTTCGCCCATCTCCGACACGACGATCATCAGCTCGATGGCGACCTCGTGCGACCTCGTCGAGCACGTCCGCACGCAGTTGCCCTACAGCCTGAGCGTCGCCGCCATCGCCTTGGTCATGGCGTACATTCCCTGCAGCCTTGGACTGGCCTCGACGTGGGGCTTGGCCCTGGGCGCCGCGACCGTGCTGCTCCTGCTGCCGATCGTCGGCCGGCGCCCCGATGCCCGTTGACGTCGACCGTCACAACGACAGTTCATGGCGCGGCGGTCTCACGACGGTCGCCCTGTTCCTGGGTGTAGGACAACAAATCCACGACCTTGTCATTGGAAAGGACGCTCACATGATCTTCAAAAAGACCGCAGACCCTCGACGCAGCCATCTGTGCTCTGTGGTCCAACTGGCTGGCAAGAGTCACGGTCCCATCATTGTTTCGGTCCATAAAGGGCCTGTCGCTGCCTCGGAAGCTGAACACGAGACAGTACGCGGTCTCTGGGGGCAAGGGCGTCTCCCACAATGCATTCTGAAAAGCACTGTCCGGAAGCATGCCCAACCAGGAAGGCACCACCATAGGTGCATACTTGATGGCCATCTCGACGGCTTCGTGCCCACCCCAAGGAGTGGAGATCGTCAGGAAGATGGGAATCTGGAGAGGCGTTGTCTGGCGGGTTAGATGATTCAGAAAACAGCGCGCCACCAACCCCCCCATACTGTGACCGACCACATGCATTTCTGTGAACTGGTATCGCAGGCGCAGCGTTTCCACGGTGTGGTACAGGGCGTCGCAGATGAGGTTCAATCCTGCACCGGATGGATAGTAGAACAGCCATGGCTGGAGGCGATCTCGGTCGAGATGCTCGATCATGTGGCCCCATTGCCCGGGATGTCCCGACAAGCCATGGACGAAGAGAATCGGTGTCTTCTTGGCGTCAAACGATTCGAGGAAGTAGATACCGGTACCAATCTCCTGAAGAAAACGCAACGGCTCCCACAATCCCATCTCAGCTTTCGTTTGTGTGAATCGCGGATCATCGATACTTGTCAGCTCTCCCCAGATCATGGTGATGTTGTCCAAAGTGATCGCCTCGGCCACAGACGATAGGTCCATCGCAAAGTCCAAATCGAGTCGACTGTCTTCGGTCAGCGAGATGGTCAAATCTTCCAGCCGCTGACCGGGGGACAGGACGATGCGGGGACCTTGTCGGCAGAATGAAGCGGGTTCGTTCGCCTGGTATTTCGAGTCTTCATTGCGATCTTCAAAGGCCAACACGAGATACTCCCCTGGGGCGGGAAGCCAGAATCGAAATGCGCTGGAACGGTACACGGGCCAGTGCCGGAGAACAGCCTGATTCGGATCCCTTAGGACTCGTAAAGAAACGGATTCGGATGTTATGAGGTATTGGGATCAAT
>CAZSXM010000040.1:0-45397 GCA_964610435.1 uncultured Pirellulales bacterium
CAAAAAATGAACCCTGGAACCCAAATTATGCTTGATCCACAATACAGTCGCTACGGCTTCACGCTTCACGCTGATCTCCGCTTCTACCCTTCCACGCTCCCACGGGACGACGGGCGGCGGGAGCATGGGGCTGTTTCCGTATGTCAGGCGAAGGACTCGACGTGCGTCAGGAGTTGCTCGCTCAGGCGTGCGAGTTGCTCGAAGTTCGGGAATTCTTCGCCGGGCAACTCGTAGCGAAACTGAACGGCAAAGGGGTTCAACTCCAGCAGCGGCCAGTACGGCCCGATCTCTTCGTCCTGATCTTCGAGCAGTCCGAGAAGGACGTTGAGGTCGTGGGTTCTCGGATAGTCGATCCCCCGTCGAGCCAGCCACGCCTTCAAGGACTTCTCGACGCTCTGTTGCAGGTGGAAGCCCGCCGCATCTTTCTGTGGATTCTCCGCGTGTGCAAGGATCAGCGCCGCTTCGTAATCCCTTCGCGCCAGTGCAAGCAGCTCTCTTGGCATTTCAGGCGGACTCATACAGGACTCTTCCCTCGCGCAGGGCCCGGGCGATGACATGCTGGCGGCAGTCTTTCCATCGGTCGATCTCGGCCACAGAGTAGACCAGGACATCGGCCGGCACGCGAAACGGCGAGAGGCACCGCCAGATCCGTGCGGCCTCCTGGCGGCGGCTCCGTTGCGGGCCGAACGGCTCGCGCTCGACGACCAGGAGATCGACGTCCGAATCGACATCGGCCTGCCCACGGGCCCACGAGCCGAACAGCACGATCCGTTCCGGCTCGATCTGCCGGGCGATCTCTCGCGCCATCTGCCCAATCACTTCATCGCACACCTTGACCATGCCGCCATCATACCCCCGCCCCGCCCGCCAGACAACCTCGAAAGCGCGCGCCCGGTCCCAGCAATAGACCTCCGGCTATCTTGGGGTCAGCCCTCAAAAATACAATTTAGCGGCTTGGAATCCGACGGGGACAGTTGCCTGGTCTTCGCGCTGTCTCGTCGCATCGTTGCGGGTTTTCGGTTTCGCACGTCTCTTGTCCTCGGTGCCCGCCGGGGCGGTTCTGCGGCCGGTGCTCGTTGGGGGGCATTATCGCCGAACCACGGCGACTGGGCAAGAAGAAGACGTATCTCTCCTCGACTTCGCTCGGAGCAGGCTTCTCTCGTTCTTTATTAGGGACAGTCACCAATTATTTCCTCCGTTTGGCGGGTTTGGGGTCAGGGGCCTTGGCGTTTCGCGGGCGGCCGACGGGCAGGGGGCGGACGCGGCGGCCGAGCACAGTCTCGAGCTTGCTGAGGAAGGCGTCGCTGCCCAGCGGCCGGCCGGTATGGGTCCGCAGGCGCAGGGCCTCCATCTCGGTCGGTGTGAGCCCTTCGGTCAATTCCTCCCGCCACTGGTCCGCCGACATGTGCTTGCCCCATTCCTCCAGGTCGAGCAAAACGGGGACCGCGCCGCCAGTCCGGAGCGAAGCCGAACGACTTCGCCCGCCGGGTCGTACCGGCCCCCTCTTTCCGAACTCCCCGACGTGGGCGGCGGCGCTGGACCATTCGTATCGCCAGGGCTTGCGGCAGAGCCTCGCCCGGACGGGGTTGAGTTCGATGTACTTCATCGCCGTCCAGAAGTGCCGCGCATCGAGCGCGCACGAATAGAATCGCCCCTGCCACAAATGCCCGCTGCGTTTGTGGAAGCGGTTGATGTACTGGGTATAGCGAAAGTGGGTCCGGCCCACCGCCTGGGCCAGCGCCTCCTCGCTGCTCGGCACCGCCACCAGATGCACGTGGTTGCTCATCAGGCAGTAGCCCTCGATCGCCAGACCGTACCGGCCCGCCTGCTCGGCCAACAGTTCCAGATACACCCGCCGGTCGTCGTCGACGAAGAACACATCCTGCCGGTTGTTGCCCCGCTGCACGATGTGATGGGCGCAACCGGCCACAACTGTTCGTCCTGCCCGTGGCATAATGCCAAACTACACCCTTCACACATCCCGTCAAGCTTAAAATAGGTGGCTGTCCCTATTATCCCTCGTCGGCGTAGCCGATAGGGTCGGTTTGGAGGAAGCGGCCGATGGTGGGGTTGTAGTATCGGGCGCGGTAGTAGTACAGGCCGGTCTCGGCGTCGAACTCGCGGCCTGTGAACATGAAGGGGTTGGGGTGGCCCGGGTCGGCGGCGGCCGGCTGGCCGTAGACGTCGTACTCGTAGACCGCTTCCGATTGATGATTGCAGATTGATGATTGACGATTCGCATGTCGTACGGCGGGCCTTGGTTCACCGATCATCTGCGCGAACCACTCGACGTCGCCTCGTGGCGTCGGTACAGTGGGCCGGATTGTGGGAACCTCTCCACGCATAGCTTCCCTTCGCATATCCGGCTACAGCCTACAGGAATACCGTGTCCAAGTCAAGGGCGCATCTCGTATCTCGGGGGGAGGGTACACCCGCAGTGACGCCGGGCGCGATGGCGACGTCGGCGTGCTCCATGAGGTCCGCGTGGGAATCAACAACGGGACTTCTGTTGCTGGCGTGTCTTGTTTTCGACGGTTCTCTCCGCGACGGATGGAATCGACCTGTTCGGCCCTGGTGCACCTTCCGTTGGCATTCTCTGCACAGGTTGCTATACTCTGGGCGTCTCGCGGCGATGTGATCGCGCGAGTCTTGTGGTGAGGTGACAACAAGCGATGATTGGATTGGCCCAAGTCATAGCAACGCCCTATCTGATCCTGGGCGTTTCGATCCTGCTGCTGGCCAGTATCCTGGCGAGCAAGGCCTCGGAACGTCTGGGCGTGCCGGCCCTGCTGATGTTCCTGCTGGTCGGCATGCTGGCGGGCTCCGAAGGTCCCGGCGGGATTCACTTCGACGACCCGTACGCCGTGCGTCTTCTGGGCACCTTTGCGTTGGCTTACATCTTGTTTGCGGGCGGACTGGACACAGACTGGCCGAGCGTCCGGCCGGTGCTTCGCAGCGGCATGATTCTGGCGACACTGGGGGTCCTTCTGACGGCGGTTCTCGTGGGGGCCTTTGCGGTCCTGGTCCTGGGGTTCACCTGGCTGGAAGGGTTGTTGCTCGGCTCGGTGATCTCCTCCACCGATGCGGCGGCCATCTTCGCGGTGCTCCGTTCCCGCCAGGTCAGCCTGAGGAGACAGCTCAAACCATTGCTGGAACTGGAATCCGCCAGCAACGACCCCATGGCCATCTTCCTGACGGTCACGATGCTGAGCCTGCTGGGCGATCCACCTTTGCCGTGGTGGTCCGCGATTCCCTCGCTCGCCCGACAGATGCTCATCGGCGGCGCCGTGGGGTTCCTGCTGGGCAAGGCCATGATCGGCGTGGTCAATCGCATCCGTCTGGAGTATGAAGGCCTCTATCCGGTCCTGACCACAGCCATGGTCCTGTTGGTCTTCGGCGTGACGGAGGCGGTGCGCGGCAACGGCTTCCTGGCGGTCTACATTGCGGGCCTGGTGCTGGGCAACGCCGACTATATCCACAAACGGAGTATCGAGCGATTCCATGACGGGCTTTCCTGGCTGGCTCAGATCGCGATGTTCCTGACGCTGGGCTTGCAGGTCTACCCGTCGCATCTGACCCCTCTAATCGGGTCCGGACTGCTGCTGTCGGCGTTTCTGATTCTGGTGGCCCGGCCGTTGGCGGTGACCGCCTGCCTGATCCGCAGCCGATTGACCTTCCGAGAGAAGCTGCTGGTCTCCTGGGCCGGACTGCGCGGGGCCGTGCCCATTGTCCTGGCGACATTCCCGATGACGGCCGGCATCCGGCAGGGTGAGATGATCTTCAACCTCGTCTTCTTCGTGGTCATTGCCTCCGTGCTCCTCCAGGGCCGGTCTCTGACGCGTGTGGCACGGTGGCTGAGGCTGGACCGGGCGGAACGGTCCAAGTGGCGCATGCCACTGGAATTCGACCGAACGGACAGGACGTTTCGCACCTCGATGGTGGAACTGGTCGTCTCGCCCGATTCAGCGGCGGCGGGACAGCCGATCATTCACGCGAAGTTGCCGCCAGGCGCGCTGGTTGCCATGATCGAGAGGAACGGCGAGTACATCGTCCCTAACGGAGGCACGGAGTTTCGGGCAGGCGACGTCGTCCTCGTGCTTGGAGACAGCGAGGTTCTGGAAAAGGTCAGAAGCCTGCTGATGTCGGCGTAATCGCCGAATCGCCTCTGTCGGTCTCCAGAACCCCGGGCCTCATCCAGCTACTTCGAGGCCTTGGCCTTTCGGATGGGTTTTTCCTGGAGGAATCGGCTGATGTTGCGGATCGCTTGGCGCAGGCGCTGCTCGTTCTCGACCAGGGCGATGCGGAAGTAGCCTTCGCCGCTCTCCCCGAAGGCCCCGCCAGGGCTGATGGCCACCTCGGCGTGCTCCATCAGGTCCATCGCAAAGTCGATCGTGCCCTTGCCTCGCAGGTGCTCGTCCGGGACGCGGGTCCAGACGAACATGCCGGCTCGCGGCTTCTCGACGCTCCAGCCGATCCGTTCGAGGGCCTCGCACACGACGTCACGGCGCAGGCGATAGATCTCGTTCTGCGCGACGATGGTCTCCTCGCAGTGCCGCATGGCGATGATGCCGGCGATCTGGACCGCCTGGAAGATGCCGTAGTCGTAATAGCCTTTGATCGTGGCCAGGTAGTCGATCATCTGCCGGTTGCCGGCGACGAACCCGACGCGGAAGCCAGCCATGTTGTAGGGCTTGCTCATCGTGGTGAACTCGACGCCGACGTCCTTGGCGCCCTTGGCCGAGAGGAAGCTGGGGGCCTTGTAGCCATCGAAAACGGTCTCGCCATAGGCGAAATCGTGAATGACCGTGAACTTGAACCGCTTGGCCAGATCGACGACGGTCTCGAAGAACCCTTCATCGACCGTCATGGTGGTCGGGTTGTGCGGGTAGTTCAGGATCAGCAGCTTGGGCTTGGGGAACAGGTGCTCGGACACCATCGCGATGGTGTCGAGGAACTTCTGATCGTTGCCCAGCGGCACGGTGATGACGTTGCCGCCGGCCAGGACGACGCCGTAGTTGTGAATGGGAAAGGCCGGATCGGGAACCACTGCCGTATCGCCCGGACCCAGCATCGCCAGGCACAGGTGGCTGAAGCCCTCTTTGGACCCGATGCAGGCCAGGACCTCGTGCTCCCAGTCGAGATCGACGTTCCACTTGCGGGCGTATTTCTTGGCCATCTCGATACGGAGGCCCTTGATGCCCTTGCTGGCGCTGTAGCGATGGTTGCGCGGATCACGGGCGGCCTCACAGAGCTTCTCGATGACCAGGGGGGGGGCCGGGTCCTGAGGGTTGCCCATTCCCAGATCGATGATGTCGGCGCCTTGCTGTCTCTTGGCGAGCTTGAGGGCGTTCAGCCGCCCAAACAGATATGGGGGAAGCCGGGTGATCCGCGTTGCCGGCTCAATCGTGTATTCGGTGCTGTTGCTTGGCATCGTCGAAACCTGCTCTTCTGTGGCGGGCCTGACGCGTCCCGTCCCGACGTTCATCGGGATCGGGAGGATCGACCCACGCCCTTTCCGTTCCGGCGGTGGACCCGCGGCCCACGCGACAAGCCGGCATTGTAGCATCCCCTCTGCCGTTTGCAAAAGCTTCCCGCCGTCGCAATCCACCTGCTTTGGGCAAATTGTCTCTGCGGGCAAGTGCCGGGCTGCGGTCAAGGGCGGTTCTCGTATCGTGAGGACGCCTCGTATTGCAGTCCCTGCAGGGTTGTTGTGGTCAACGACGACGTCGCATCTTGTAAGGGGCCGTGGTCGAGTGTATTCTGGCCGAACAGGAACCACACCGTTCGGCGTCTCGGCTCGTCGGATCAGTTGGATGCGCCTGTATGTGACCTGCGATCTGGAAGAGAAGGAGATGGCGTCCCGATGGATGTCGCCACGAATCGAACGCGGAAAGAGAAAAGCCGGCCCCACGGGTACCCCCCCGGTTCCCGTCTGGCTGCAATGGGACAGTTGTCGAGCTTCGACGGCGCGGTGCTGACGATGTTCGCATTGTCTTTCGGACCGCTGACACGAAACGATCTGGTCGCCGCCCTCAAGCAGGCTGGCTTTGCCATGCCCGACGGCTCTGCCATTACCGCGGTGAAGCTTGGACCTTCCGTTCGGGTGCTTCGACAGAAAGGTTGGATTGTCGAACGCGGCGGCAATACGCCCGAGTGTCCCGCCGACGTCCGTGCCGATGCGATCGAGGTCGCCCGGGCCAGGGGCGATCTGCGCCGTCTCGGAGAGGGTCTGCGAAGAGCCGTGCCAGCGGAACTGACGCTCGATTCCTGGGAGTATCGGTGGCGCCGGCAGCGTTTCAAATCGTTCTCTCACGCCTGCCGGGATGCGTTTCTGGCCTTGGAGAAAGCCGATCACGCTGCGCTGGATTGCCTGTCCCAGCTTTGCCAACAGGACGAGCGCGTGCAATCGCTGGTCAACGTGCTATTTGAGGTCTGCGGCGATCCGTTCCGGCCCGAATACGTCGAGCTGGCCGGGCCTTACCGTAACGATCTGCTGTATGGCATCCTGCGATTTGCCGTATACAACCTCGATCTGGAAAGCCCCGTCTTCGCCTACACACGGTCCAAAGTGCTGACCGAGCGTGATTCCTTCGATAGATCCACTCTGGAGATCTGCATCAACCACATTGCCGAACGGGATATTCTGGCCGGCGATTTTGCCGGGGCACGCGCTCTGCTCAACACGTATGCCGACCTGGACACCCATATCATGCGAGGGACCCTGGAACTGCTCTGCGGCGACTTGCCCGCTGCCCGGCTGGCGTACCAGCGGGCGGTGCAGCACGCGGGAAAGACCAAACGAGACCAGATGGCGTATCTTGGGAGCCTCCCCGGACTGTTGCACGTGTTGCTTCTCGTCCAGTCCGAGTCGCCACCGACGTCGGGACAGGATCGTCGCCAGGCCCGGATCTGGCTGGGGTGGGTCCTCAAGGGCGGATCCCATGCTCCGTACTACGGCGCCTACTTCTTTGTGGATGCCCTTCTGTCTTTCTATGAGGGCGGTGCGACGCCGGGCGGGCCTGCCTGGCGTCCGTCGCATCGCCAGGGGCCGTCGCTGGTCTGTCTGGCCACGTGCCTGATGCAGATGATATACAGTCTCTACGCCTCGGATGCCCAGTCCCTCAAGGCTCGCAACGGCGCAGCGATGGCGGACGTGGAGAGTCTGCTCGACCAATGGGACCGACAGGGCGCTCGCTGGCCCGTGATGCAACTGTCGCGACTGATGGATCGGCTCGGCGTGGCGCTGCCGCAGTATGCGGCCCGGGCCGAGTCGTTCTTTGCGCAGAGTCCGGCGCGGGACCTGTCCGAACTCTGGACCGTCAAGGAGATGTGGGAAAGCCAGATCGGCGCCCTGGAGCAGCTCGTGCAGGAAAGCGAATCGTCGGCCGGCGAGGTTGCTCAGAACGCGCGTCGTCTGGGTTGGAGGCTCTCGGATGTTGGGGAAGGCATGATTTCGGTCACGCCGGTCGAGCAGAAGCGCACCAAAAAGGGTTCCTGGACGGGCGGTCGCGAGGTGGCCCTGCACCGACTGATGAGTCCTGAGATCAGCGGATTGGATTACCTGACCGATCAGGACAAGGCGACCCTGGCGGGCGCCGCCGGGCGGCGCTCGGGCGGGTATTACAGCTACAACTACGCTGTGGACCTGAACCCCGGCCCGGTCCTTCAACACCTGGTGGGCCATACGAACGTCTTCTGGGAGGGTGCCCCGGACATTCCGGTGGAGATCGTCCGAGGCACGCCGGAAGTGGGTATCGTGCCCAAGGGCCAGAAGCTCAACATCACGCTGGATCCTTACCCCGATCCCTATTACTGCGATGGCGTCTGGGCCATCGAGAGGGAATCTGCGAGCCGGCTGCGCATCGTCAAGTTCGATTTGGTGCACCGGAAGATGGCCGAGATCCTCGGGCCGACCGGCGTGACGATCCCCAAGGACCATTCGGAAGAGGCCCTCAAACGCCTGCAGGGGTTGTCCCGGCACGTCGCGATCCAGTCCAACGTGGCGTTGGCCGGCGAGGAGGCCGAGGCCGTCGAGCCGGACTGTCGGCCGCGACTGCGCTTGCAGCGGTTCGCAGAGGGTTTGCAGGTCCAGATGGTCGTCGTTCCCCTGGGCGGCGAATCGCAACGGGCGTTTACGCCCGGCGCAGGCAATTCACACCTGCTCGAATCCGTTGCCGGGCGGACCGTTCAGACCCGCCGCGATCTCAAGGAGGAGACTGTCCGCGCCGCGGAGGCGGTCGCCGCCGTTCCAATGCTCGAGGCGGGAGCGGACCACGACTACGCGTGGACGTTCGGCGATCCCTTCGAGGCGCTCGAACTGCTGGAGCAACTCCAGGGCATCTCGCCCGAACTGCTGACGGTCGAGTGGCCCAAGGGCGATCCGATCACCGTACGGCCCGTCTCGGCTAAACAGTTCCAGTTCTCGATCCGCTCGGCCCAGAGCTGGTTCGAGGTCGAGGCCGCCGTCCAGGTCGATCGGGACGTGATGATCAAGATGCAGACGCTCCTCGACCAGATCGAGAGCGCCAACGGCCGGTTCATCGCCATCGGCAAGGACCAGTACATCGCGCTGACGCGCCAGCTCCGAAAGCAGTTGCAGGGGCTTTCGATGAGCGGCCAGTCCGTGCGCAAAGGCGGGGCCCTTCGCATCCATCCGCTGGCGGCGATCGCGCTGGAGCAGTGGAAGGACGAGGTGGGCCGGTTCAAGGCCGACGCCGCGTTCACCGACTGCGTCGAGCGCTTCCGCGCGATCGAATCGTATCAGGCGGCGATTCCCTCGACGCTCCAGGCGACGCTGCGTCCCTATCAGCAGGACGGGTTCCTCTGGCTGGCCCGCCTGGCCGAGTGGGGCGCCGGCGGCTGTCTGGCCGACGACATGGGCCTGGGCAAGACCATCGAGGCCCTGGCGCTGATCCTGCACAGGGCGGTCCGGGGCCCGACGCTGGTGGTGGCCCCCACGAGCGTCTGCGCCAACTGGGTGAGCGAGACGCAGCGGTTCGCTCCGACGCTGCGCCCGATTCGGTTCGGGATCGACGACCGCGGCCGTCGCGGGCAGGTGCTGGAGAACGTCGGGCCGTTCGATCTGGTGATCTGCTCCTATACGCTGCTTCAGCAGGAGGCCGAGGCGATCAAGGACGTGCACTTCGCGACGATCGTGCTGGACGAGGCGCAGGCGATCAAGAACGCCGCGACGAAGCGCTCTTCAGCGGCGATGGGGCTGGCGGGCGATTTCCGCATGATCTGTACGGGCACGCCCATCGAGAACCGCCTTGCCGAGCTGTGGAACCTGTTCCGGTTCATCAACCCCGGCCTGCTCGGCTCCGAGGACTGCTTCCGCGACCGCTTCGTGCGCCCCATCGAGATCGACCGCGATTCTTCGGCTCGCGCGACGCTCAAGGCCCTGGTCCAGCCGTTTATTCTGCGGCGCACCAAATCGCAGGTGCTCGAAGACCTGCCCGCGCGCACCGAGGTGATGCGCCTGGTGGAGCTAACCGAGGAAGAGCGGGCCCTGCACGAGTCGCTGCGCCGCCGCGCGCTCGAGCGGCTCGAAGGGGTTCGTGGCATGGACAAGGGTCAGGCCCATATTCAGGTGCTGGCCGAACTGATGAAGCTGCGGCGCTGCTGCTGCAACCCGCGCCTGGTGGTCCCGGATTGCGGCCTGCCCGGCTCGAAGCTCGAAGCCTTTGCCGAACTGGTCGATGAGTTGATGGAAAACCAGCACAAGGCGCTGGTCTTCTCGCAGTTCGTCGATCACTTGAGCCTGTTGCGCGAGCACCTGGACGCCAGGAAGATTCGCTATCAATATCTGGACGGCAGCACGCCCGCCCGGACGCGGCAGAAACGGATCGACGCCTTCCAGAACGGCGACGGCGATCTGTTCCTGATCTCGCTGAGGGCCGGCGGGCTCGGCCTGAACCTCACCGCCGCCGATTATGTCATCCACATGGACCCGTGGTGGAACCCCGCCGTTGAGGACCAGGCCAGTGACCGGGCCCACCGCATCGGCCAGACCCGCCCGGTGACCGTCTACCGCCTCGTCGCCGCCGAGACCATCGAGGAGAAGATCGTCCAGCTCCACCACGCCAAGCGCGACCTGGCCGATTCCTTGCTCGAAGGCACCGACGCCGCACATGCCCTGACCGCCGACGACCTCATCAACCTGCTCCGAACCCACTGAGTAGGACGAGCGTCCTCGCTCGTCTTCATATCGCAGTGGTTGGGCGTGGTCTTCTCATGGGACAACAGTAGATCTTGTGAGGGTTGCTTTGAACGGCCGAGTATGCTATCAACGGGCGATGGTCTATTTCACAAGGAGGATTGCATGCAAACGAATCGACGTGAGTTTCTGAGGATGACGGCGGCAGCCGTATCGGTGGGGCTGGGTGCGGGGCAGACGCGAGGGGCCAACAACGGCAGGGCGATCCCGCGATGGCGGGGGTTCAACCTGCTGGAGAAGTTCTATCGCAACGACCCGTTCCGCGAGAGCGACTTTCAGTGGATCAGCGAATGGGGCTTTGACTTCGTTCGCCTGCCGATGGACTACCGGCAATGGACCGATGCCAACGATCCGTACGCGCTGAAAGAAGCAGTGCTCGAACACATCGACCAGGCCATCGAGCTCGGCCGCAAGTACGGAATCCACGTCTCCTTGAACCTGCACAACGCGCCGGGCTACAGCGTCAACGCCGCTGCCAAACACACGCTGAACCTGTGGAAGGACGTCGAGGCCCAGAAGCAGTTTGCATTCCAGTGGTCGAATTTCGCGAAGCGCTATCGAGATGTCCCGCCGGCGCAACTGAGCTTCAACCTCGTCAATGAGCCGGCGAGCATCGACGAGGCCAGCTACGCCCGGGCGGTGCGCGGGGCCATCGACGGGATTCGCGCGGCCGATTCCGACCGGCTGGTCATCACAGACGGCCTGAACTGGGGCCGCGATCCGGTCCGCGCGCTGGCCGCCGAGGGCGTCGCCCAGTCCACTCGCGGCTACGAGCCCTTCGGACTGACGCACTATCGGGCCAGCTGGGCCAACGGAGACCGGTTCCCGCTGCCGCAATGGCCCGTCCCGCAGGTCAACGGCCATCTGCACGGGCCGGGCAATCGCGACTTGCACTCGTCGCTGGTCATCGAAGGCCGCTTCGAGAGGGAGACAGCCCTCCGCGTTCGCGTGGGCCAGGTCTCCACTCGTGGGCGTCTGCGCGTGCAGGCGGACGACCAGACGATCTTCGAGAAGGACTTTCGTCCGGGCCCTGGCGCCGGCGAGTGGACCGAGGTCGTCTTCGCCGAGCAGTGGAACACCTATCAGAACATCTACGATCGCGACTACACGACGGTGGTGCCGGCCGGCACGAAGCAGGTGCGACTGACCAACGCCGACGGCGACTGGCTCACGCTCAGAGAGATCGGCCTGCGTCCGACCGGGGCGCAGGATGAGTCGGAACACGTCTTGAAGATAACGGACACGACGTGGGGCCGGCCGCAGCGAGAGCCGGTGAAATACGATCCGACCGGCGACGGGGCGGCCTTCATCGCCCCGCGCATGCAGGACCGCCGGTGGCTGTATGAGGACCGCGTGCTGCCCTGGAAAAAGGTCGCCGATTCCGGGGTGGGCGTGCACGTGGGCGAGTGGGGGGCGTACCGGTATACGCCGCACGATGTAGTGCTCCGATGGGCCCGAGATCAGCTTTCGCTCTGGACGGAGGCCGGCTTCGGCTGGGCCTTGTGGAACTTCCGAGGCTCCTTCGGCATCCTCGATTCCGACCGGGCCGACGTGCAGTACGAGGACTTCCGAGGTCGCAAGCTCGACCGAAAGTTCCTCACCCTGCTCCGGGAGTTCACCTGAGAAACGCCTGGGCCATCACTCGTCGAAGTCGGCGCGGGCGGTAAGAGGCACGGCTTCCACCTGCCTCAGCAGGCGTTCAAGGGATATCGCAGGCGCAGAATCGCGGGGCTTTCGCAAGCTCATCGGTGTGCTCTGTGTCCAGTCACCACCATTGGGGATTGGCGTCGAGGAATTCGAGGACGGCCTGGTACTTGGGGGCCTCGGCGGCGGGCTGGCCGTGGTATTCGAGCAGGCCCCAGGAGCCCCACTTGGAGTAGGTGCCCATCGAGCTGAAGATGGCCATCAGGGTGCCGCCGTTCTGCTTCCAGCCGGCGAGGTAATCGAGGTAGAGGTCTTTCATGCGCGGGTGGCGATTGGCGGCGTGGAACAGCTCGGTCAGCTTCTCGTTGTTCTCGGCGCCGCCGTAGCCGACGAGGTGCTGGCCGCCTTCGTAAGCGACCAGGCGCAGGCCGCGCTGTGCGGCGAGTTCCGCCTGGCGGGCGATTGTCTTGTTGCCCTCGGCGATGAACTCGGCGCATCGGTCGAGCACCTCGTCCACGGTCATCTGCGCGACCTCGTCCTGTCGCCTGGGGTCGCCGAGGGCGTTGCCGAAGTACGGGGCGATGCCCAGCATGTCGGCATTTTCGTAGGCCCGCTCGAAGTCCATCACCTGCTCGCTGGTCCAGGGGTTGGCGCTCTGGGCGGCCAGGACGCGGACGAGGCGGTCGGCGCCGCCGAAGACCTCTTCCCAGAGGCGGAAGATCTCGACGGAGCGTTTCGAATAGTATCGAAGTTGGGCCTGATAGTCGTTCTCGCTGAGCCCCATCTCCTTGCCTTTGTCACGGCAGTAGCGGGCCTGAGCGAAGATGCCGTTCCAGCATTCATTCGAGTACTCGACGTAGATCCTCAGGTCGGGATCGAGCCCGGCCTTGACCATCTCCGCGAAGCTCCGCACGTAGTCGTCGCTCGCCAAATGCGGCATGCAGAACCACGGATTGGCGCCGAGCGCGTTGCTCAGGCGGATCATGTATTCCAGGGCGACGCCGGCGTCGGCGCCCTGCGTCTGGGACGCGGGCGTGGCCCGGTCGGACCACTGGGTCTGTTTCGAATTGTTGGTGCGCTGGAAGTCCATGAAACGCAGTGTGCTGAACCGTTCCCAGCGTTTGAGGAAGTCCGGATGGAAGGGCTGCTTCTCGTATGTCTCTTCGAAGCCGGGCAGGATCACGCGGATGTTGCGGATCGGGTCGCTCGGATCGGTCTCGACGACGCGTAGCGTCAGCAGGTTCTGCTCCGCCTTGACATGGATGTGTATTCGACCGGGCCGTTCCTCGACCGTTTCGACGCCGTAGGCGAATGCGATCTTGCCCTGGCCATCGTACAGGCAGGTGTAGATGCCCTCAGGGTAGCCCATCGTGGGCCGGCTCAGGACGATCGAATCGGCGAACTGGCCCCCGGCGGCCAGCGAGCGGACGTAGCCGTCGTCGGTCAGATCGAGCGGGCCGCCCTGGGCGTAACCCTTGCCGGGGGCCTGGCTCTTGAACGTCTGCGAGTGCTTGAACAGATCGACGAAGACGATCTCCGACGACCAATAGGTCACGCCGCCCAGGTTGATGCCCAACGATGCGTTGTCGTTCGGCGCTGCGCCCGCGGCGCAGGCGGCGTGGCCTGCGGCCAGAACGGCGATGCACAGGAGTCTTGCTCTCATTGTCTGTTCCTCACAATCGTTCTCAGCGGGACAGCCTGGAGTGGAATTCGAAGGTCCCCGACTCGACCTCGAACACGACGTAGCCGTCTTCCAGGCGGGCAAAGCGCACGTGGTCGCCCGAATGGATCGTGCTCGGTCCTTCCTTGGCGAACTGCTCCTCGTCGCAGGGGACGTACACGGTGGCGGTGGTGTTCGTGGGGACGGCGACCTTCAGGGTGAAGCGGTCGCCCTTGATGTCCCAGGCGCTCTTGATCGTGCCGTACATCGATTCGTGCTCGGCTCGCACCCAGGTGATATCGCCCAGCAGTTGCGGCTTGATGACGAAGTGCTTGAATCCGACGGCGTCGGGGCTGAGATTGATGCCCGCCAGCGCCTGATAGAACCACGCGCTGATGTGCCCGAACATAATGTGATTGCGCGACTCGCTGCCGTCCCACTTCTCCCAGAGCGTGGTGGCGCCCTGTTCGATCCAATGGCCCCAGCTCGGGTACGTGGTCTTCGTCGCCATCTTGTAGACCACGTCGGCCCGGCCGTTGGCGGTCAGCGCGTCGATCAGGTACTTGGTGCCGAGAATGCCGGCGTCGAGATGGTTGTCGTTCTTCTCGATCATCGCGACGAGCTTGTCTACGACCCGCTGTCGCTCGGCGGGGTGGACCAGTCCGTGGTAGAGCGCGCAGCTCATCGCGGTCTGCGTGCCGCCGGCGTAGAGGCCGGTCTTCGGGTCGAAGAACGCCCGGTTGAAGGCGTCGCGGATGCGCATCGCCAGGTCGGCGTAGTGGCGGGCGTCGTCGGTCTTGTCCAGCATCGCTGCGACCCGCGAGACAATCAGCGCATCGCGGTAGTAGTAGCCGGTGGACGTGACCTTGGCGGGCGTCTCGGTCCTGGCGGGCACCCAGTCGCCCAGGCCGATCGAGACGATGCCGTTGTCGGCCTTGCTGGTCAGATAGTCCACATAGCGTTTGAACCGCTCGTAGTGCTCGGTGAGGATTCGCGTGTCGTCGCGGTACTGGTGCATGTACCAGGGGATCAGCAGATACGCGCTGTCCCATGCGGGCCCGTTGCCCCAGTCGTAGCCCCAGCCGGCGGTCGGGACGATGCCGGGCAGCTCGCCGCTGTCGCGCTGCTCGTCTTTGAAGTCGGTCATCCACTTCGTATAGGCGGAGGACGCGTCGAAGTTGTAGAGTCCCAATTCAGCGGCCAGGTGGGCGTCGCCCGTCCAGCCGTTCTTCTCGCGATGGGGACAATCGGTGGGGTAGCCGTGGAAGTTGCCGACGTAGGCCCAGAGCGTGCAGCGTTGGATCTTGTTGAACAGGTCGTTGGAGCACTCGAAGACGCCCGCCTGGTCGAGGGCGGTGTGGACGATCCGGCCCTGGATCGTGTCGGCGTCGGGTTTGCCGGGCAGGCCGGTCACCTGGACGTACTGGAAGCCGTGGTAGACGAATCGCGGCTCCCACGTTTCCGTGCCTTCGCCCTTGAGGATGTAGGTGTCGGTCTGGAACGGTGTGCTTTTGGTGTGGACGGCGATGTCCTTCTGGTCGATGGTCCCGTCGTCGCTGAGGCGTTCGGCGTACTGCATCACCACCTTCATCCCAGCCGAACCGCTGGTTCTCAGCCGGGCCCAGCCGGCGATGTTCTGCCCGAGGTCGAAGACGTATACGCCGGGTTTCGGCTCGGCGATCTTTACCGGCCTGAGCGTGCCGATGACCTGAATCGGCGGCATCATCTGGGCGCTGAGCGTGCCCTTGGGACCGGGGCCGACCTTCGCCAGCGGCCAGTTCGCGTCGCTCATGCCGGCGGTGTTCCAGCCGGGAATCTCACGCCGGGCGTCGTAGGTTTCCCCCTGTCGGATGCAGTTGAACGTGATCGGGCTCGGCGCGACCCGCCACGTCCCGTCGCTGGCGATCGTTCGCGTCGTGCCGTCCCTGAAGGTCACTTCAAGCTGGCACCGCAGAGTCGGTCGGGCCCGCCAGGCGGCTTTATTGAAATCCCACGCCGCCTCGGCGTCCATGTCGTACCAACCGTTGCCCAGGACGACGGCGATGGCGTTGAACTCGCTGCTGAGGTGCTCGGTGACATCGTAGGTGACGTACAGCGCGCGCCGGTCGTAGCGTGTGAACGCCGGGTCCAGGACGTGGTCGCCCACCTTCCGGCCGTTCAGGTGCGCTTCGTAGTAGCCGAGCCCGCAGAGGTAGAGCCGTGCCTGCCGGATCGGCTTGGAAAGGACGAACGACTTGCGAAAGATCGGCGCCGGCGGCATCCCGTCGTCGCTGCCCGGCGCGGTGATCCAGTTCGCCCGCCAGTCGTCCGGTTCGAGCAGGCCCATCTCCCACGTCGCGACGGCGCTGAACGGACTGGGCTTGTCGTCTTTGTCCCAAACGCGGACCTTCCAGAAGCACCGCATCCGCGACGCGAGCGGTCGGCCGGCATAGGCGACCTGGATTGACTGGTCCGATGTCACCTTGCCTGTGTTCCACAGATCGGCGCGATTGTCTCTGAGCAGCTCTTCCGTGCTGGCAACGAGGACCTGGTAGGCGGTCTGCTTCTGGGCTCGCCACTGCGACTGGAGCTTCCAGCTCAGACGCGGCTGCGTCACGTCGATGCCGAGCGGGTCGCGGAGGTATTCACATCGCAGGTCGGTTACCCGCACGTCGCTGCCCAAGGTGGGCAGGGGCAGGTTGACGGTCGGCAGGTTTAGCACCGTGGTGGAGACGGCCGAGAGCTGGATCAGGAGCATGGTTGCCAGTTGCGTCATGGTCGTGTACCTCCAGTACCGGATTGGAAAGACTCCTCAGGGGAGCCATTGTGGCGCATGACGCTGCCGAACGCAAGGTTCAATCGTGCGCAGGCAGACTATGAGACTATGGGGGTGTAGGCGTGACTCTTGGGAGAAATCTCGGAGGTTACTGCGGGGCGGTCCGGCGGCGGCGCTCGACGAGCAGGACGCCCTTGGCGGCGGCCAGTCGGACGGTGTTGGATGGGTCCTGGAGCATGTCGGGCAGATGTCGAAGCAGGTCGTGCGTGGCGATCTTTCCGATGGCCAGCGCCGTCCAGACCCGGACGCGCTCGGCACTGGCCGGGTCCATGTTGGCCAGGAGGTTCTTGCGGATGACGGCCTGGACCTCCGACTCGCCGATGGTCTGGCCCAGCTTGCCGAGTTCGGCGGCCGCCGCCAGTCGCACCTCGAGCACGGCGTCGTCGAGCAGCGTGACGATCGCATTCTTGGCCTCTTCCGTGCCCAGGGCCCCCATTCCGCGAATGCCCACAATGCGGTCGTCGGCATAGGCGCTGATCAACTGCGTCCAGAGCTTCGGGTAGATTCTCGCGTCCTTGAGCATGGCGATCGACTCGACTGCCTGGAGCAGCACCTTGTCGGCTGAATCCCTTCGCTGGAGGATCCAGTAAAGATACCGCAGCGCTTCCTGCTGGCCGCTCTTGCCGAGCAGCAGGGCGGCGTTGGCCCGGAGGGTCTGGTCTTCGCTGGCGACTGCGTCGCGGAGCACCTGAAAATACTCCGGCAGGCCGAGTTTCGTCAGGGCATAGGCGGCCGCCAGTCGGACGTTCAGGTCTCGGTCGTTCAAAAGGGCGCCGACCTGGTCTTTGGCCAGGTTGTATTCGAGATCGCCCACCGCCAGGGCCGCCAGAAAGCGAACGGGAACGGCGGGGTCCTGGAGCAGAGCCTGGGCCCTCGGCATCATCCGCACTTCACCCGTTGTGGCGATCACCTCGATCGCATTGGAGCGGATGCGCGGGTCCGGATGGGCCAGGGCGTCGAAGACGATCTGGCGGGCCACCGTGGGAGGGTCGCCAGGGATGGGCTGGAACGGGGGCGAAACGAACTCCGGTGCCGTTGGCGTTTGGTTCGCCGGCTGGCACCCGCAGACGGCCGCGAAGAGGCAAGCGACCGCGATGATCCGCCGTGACACGCGTGCGTGCTGCATATCGAGAACCCTGAAAGCCTGGGATCGTTCCTCTGGGGTCAGGTCGACTTCCTGGCCCTTCGTCGAGCCAGTCCGACGAAGGCGGGCCCGACCAGGACGGCGACGAACGCGATGGCACAACTGGTGTCCAACCACTGGCCGTGCCGGCTGAAGAACGTCACCCTGCTGTCTATCGGCATTCTATCGAGGAACCATCCGGACATTCCGGTCCGTTGCATCGCCTCGGCGGGGAATCCGTCGCTGGCGGCGATGGGCTCGTTGTAGATGCGGCCGGACGAATCGATCAGGCAACTGATGCCCGTGTTGACGCTGCGCAGGATGGGCAGGCGGTTCTCCACCGCTCGAAAGACGCCAATCGCGGCGTGCTGGGGCAGTTCCGTGCTCGGAATCACGCGGGGCGGATCGTCCAGAAATCGGACGAACCAGCCGTCGTTGCTGATGTTGACCAGCCAATCGACGCGTTTGCGGCCCTTCGGGTCGAGAGCGAAATTCCGGGCGACATAGGGAATTGCGTCCTCATAACAGATGATCGTGCCGAAACGATACGTCGATTCGGACGTATGCGGCGGGGCATTCGGGTCCCCGCCAGGGATCGGCACAGCCATCTCGTAGATCGTATAGTGCGTGCCGTGTTCGAGCGAGTAATCGTAGTTGTACTCGGCCGGGGCGAATCGCTTGAGCTGCTGGTAGAGCCAGTTGAAGCTGCGACGGAAGGGGATGTACTCACCGAACAGGACCAGGTGGATCTTGTCGTATCGCTGCGGGTCCCGCGTTCCGTCGGGCCGATAAAAGTACGCGGAGTTGTATTGCCCCAGGAACAGCTCCCCGCGGGGGTCCGTCATGATCTCGCCGCCGTAGGCGCCGACGAGAAGGTAGGCGGTGCCCTTGGCGTGGCTGCGCAAGGCCTCGTGAAAGGCCATGTCTTCGGTCCAGTCCCAGTTGGGTATGCGAGGCCAGAGCTCCGGCTGGAGGAAGGCCTGGACCATCGTTTCGGGCCAGACGATCAGCTCGGCGCCGGCGGCGGCCGCGGCCTGGCTCTTGACCATCAGATCGTCGAACAGTTGATCGCTGACGCTGAAGCTCCGTTTGACCGATTGGGGCACGTTCGACTGGAGCGCCGCCACCAGCGGTCCGTCCGTAACAACCTCGGCCGTCTGCCTGATGCGCCAGTGTCCGTAGGCGGCGGTTCCGGCCACGGCCAGGACTGTCGCCACTGTTCCGATGGCGATTCTTGTAGGGTGTGCACCGCACACCTTTTCTTTGGCCACGTTGTCGAGCTGGTGTGCAATGCACACCCTACGAGCTGAAATCCACCATTGGACCCAGTCCACCACGACGCCGTTGACGGCCGCGACGAGGAAGGAGACGCCGGCGACGCCGAAGAGGTCGGAGATCTGGATCAACGTGAGGTTGGCGTATTGACTATGGCCCAGCAGCCGCCAGTAGAAGCCGCCCAAGGGGAAGCCCTGGAGCCGCTCGGCGCCGACGACGAGGATAGGCAACGCCAGCGTCATCGGGACGTTCCACGTCCGGGCCCGGCGAATCGCCAGCGCGAGCAGGGGCCAGAGCACGGCGACGTACACGCCCATCGCCAGCCAGCCGGGGATGGTGATCGGCGCGATCCAGTAGATGTTGACCAGCCAATACACTGAGCCGACCAGCCAGGCGAGAAGCGCCAGCGTTCGCGCCCGGATCTTGGGTCGGCACGCCAGTGCGAACGGGACCATCGCCACCGGCGCCAGGAACCACGCATCGTGCGGCGCCTGGATGACGCTGAGCAGGGCCGCTGAAACGGCGAAGGCAATGGCTGATGACAGAAGGGTCTTACGCATTGACGACGGCAGCCTATATCGAGTTGACGCGGCCCGAAAGTTGAGCGTTGAGCTTGCAGAATCGCTCCATCTCGCCCAGTCGGTCGAGGACCTCCTGCGGTGTATAGGGGACGCTCCGGCGCAGGCGATCGTTCAGCTTGGCGGTGAACAGCGAGAGCAGCGTCGGACTGGCTTTCAACTGCTTGTACGGGGCCTTGTTCTCGCTGTAGAGCCAGCGCAGCTCGTCCTCGGCGTGCTCAGTCCAGTCGCTCTCGCCCTCGATGGGCAGCCCTTCGGCCTCGGCGATCCGCTGCCGCGCCGCCTCGACGTACTGCTCGGAGAGGTCCATGCTCGTATAGAGGCGATTGAGCTTGTGTGCGACGGTGGCGGTGGTGCCCGATCCGCAGAACGGGTCGAGGACCCAGTCGCCTTCGTTGCTGCTGACGCGGATAATCCGGGCCAGCAGGCTTTCGGGCATCTGGCACGGAAAGCCCGTCCGCTCCACGAACGTGCCGCAGATGCGCGGGTACTCGTTCCACACGTCGTCAGGCATCTTGCCGGCCGGGTTCGCCCGCTTGTCGCGATAGCGCTTTTGCCGATCGCTGATGACGCGGACGATCTCGTCGTTGAACGTGAAGTTCTTCGGGTCCTTCACGAAGTAGAAGATGTGCGTGTGGGCGCGGGCGAACTTGGTCTTGGTCTGCTGGCCGAACGTATAATGCCAGATGATCCAGTTTCGCATCACCAGGCCGTGGGCGTCGGCGATCAGCTTGATGTTGGCGGCGTACTCATCGCCGATGGCGATGTAGAACGAGCCGTGCGGCTTGAGCGCCGCGGCGCACGCGCCGATCCAATCCTCAGTCCAGGCCAGGTACTTCTCGTGGGCCTTCCTGTCGTGGTACTTGTCGTATTTGTATCCGATATTGAACGGCGGGTCGGCGAACACCAGGTCGGCGAACCCCGGCGGGTTTGCCCGCAGAATCTCGACGCTGTCGCCGTGCAGGATTTGATTTCTCAGGTCAGTCATGGACGTATTCTACCGTCTTGGCAGTCTGTGGCAAGCCCTATCGCCGAGGGTGCGTGGCGGCTTCAAGATCCGCTGCCGTGTCCCGTGTGCAGGGGAGATGGGGGCTTATCGGCGTTTGAAGAGGTTGCCGGGCAGTTGCCGGATGAGCCCCTTGAGGCGAAGTGACATCAGGGCGGCGTTGACCGTCCCGGCGGGCAGGTCGGTCTGGTCGATGACCTGGTCGGTGTGCAGCGGTTCGGCGCCGAGCGAGTCGTAGATGCATTTCTCGTGGCCTTTGAGGTTGAGCCGGGCGGTTTCGAACAGGGGGGCCTCGGCCCTGGCCGCGGCCTCGCCGGCCGCTTGGGCCGTGTGGTCCTTGAGCTGCTCGCCCACGTAGCCGAGGGCTTCCATCACATCCTCGACCGACTCGACGAGCTTGGCGCCCTGTTTGATGAGTTGATTCGGCCCTTTGCCCAGGGGCGAATCGACCTTGCCCGGCACGGCCATGACTTCGCGGTTGCTGTCCAGGGCCGTCCGGGCGGTGATCAATGCACCGCTGCGCAGGCCCGCCTCGACGACGATCGTCCCGATTGACAGTCCGGCGATGATGCGGTTTCGCGGCGGGAAGTTCTCGCTCAGTGGTTCGTACTGAACCGGAAGCTCAGAAATGCACGCGCCGCTTTGGCTGACGAGATCGAAGAGCCTGGCGTTCTCCGGCGGGAAGATGTTGGCCAGCCCGCAACCCTGCACCGCAATGGTGCGGCCCTCGGCGGCCAGGGCCCCGTGGTGAGCGGCGGTGTCGATCCCCCGCGCCAGGCCCGATACGATAGTAAAGCCTGACGCCGCCAGAAGATGCGCCAGACGCGAGGCCTGCTCGGTCCCGTAGATGCTCGGTCGCCTCGATCCAACGACGGCGATGGCCAGGTTGTCTTGGCGGTCGAGCGTCCCCTTGACGTACAGCACCGGGGGCGGATCGTAGATCTGTTTGAGCAACGGTGGATAGCGCGGGTCGGCCATGTGGACGATCCAGACGCCGAGCTTCCGGCCCCGCTCCAGTTCGGCAGACGCGTCGAACCGGTCTCGCGTGGAAACGATCCGCTCGGCGGTCTTGGGCCCGATCCCTTCGATTCGGGCCAGCCCTCCGGCCGAGGCGCCCAGGGCCGCATCGACCGAGCCATAGAACTCGATCAGCCGGCCGAATGACACCGGACCGATGCCGTCGGCCCGGATCAGCCTGATCCACTTCTCGATGTCCGGGGAATTCTCCGGAATCACGCCCATTGCTCTTGTCCTCTGTCCCAGTCGGAATGTCTCACCCCGCCGTAGCGGCTGCTCGCGCGCCCACGTCAGGCAAAAACGTTCGACGTATCAACACCGATGCGCGACAACCCCGCAATAGCCGACTTCTCAGGCTTCAGATTCTTCTCCTCGCAGGTCGTGCGCTTGTTGCTGTCGGCAGGCCGCCCTCGCCGCATCGTCGGCCACGGATGGGTAGTCTCATTCACACCTGATATTCTACGAGCAGTTCCGTCCCCTGTCAATCAGCAATCCTGGTTGTGCCCCGGGTCCCGGATGGATACGATGTTGCGGGACCGGGGGAAAAAGAACCGATCGCACAAAGCAAGATGGGTCGCGAGTTGTTATATTGGTGGGCGTCGATCGTTTGCCGACGCGGCCTGCAACGGGATTTGTGTGTGGTTGCCGAAATCAGAATCTGGATTCGAGAAGGGAGGACACTATGAAGGCAAAGGGCATCGTATGGTTGTCGATTGGGCTGGCGGCGGTCCTGACCGCACCTCTCATGGCCCAGGATAGTCTCAGAGACATGGTCGCCCAGGGCGGGTACGACTGGCTGGTCGGGCGATGGGCGGCGACGACCGACGAAGGTCAGGGAGTGACGTTCGAGCACAGGTGGGTGCTGGATCGGCACGCGGTCGTCGCTGAGTTTCGGATGGGCGAGATGGCCTATCGGGGCTTGATTCTGTACGTCCCCTATCGCGAGGAGATCATCCAGGTCGGCGCCGACAACCACGGCAGCGCCTGGGAGGGGACCTGGCGCGATGAGTACGGCAGCGCCGTCCATCGGATGGAGCGCAGGCAACCCGATGGCCAGATCCAGAGGGCCGAGATCGTCCACACGCGGATCGACGCCGATACGATGAGGGCGACGATGTATCCGATCGAGCCCGGCGGCTACCGTGCGTCGGAGCCTTGGATGAGGCTGACCTACAATCGCCAGAGGGCAGAGGCCCCGCTGGCTGCCGCTCCCAGTGCCGGCTGGACCAGCCGGATGACGTTGGGCGACCTGCTGGCCCAATACGGCTACAACGAGATGATCGGCCAATGGGCCGGTCGCAGCGAGCAGGCCGACGGCGAGATCGACGTGCAGTATGCCTGGGCGCTCGACAAGAACGCCGTGCTCGTCGAGGCAAAGATGGGCCGGTTCGAGTATCACGGGATGATCACGCTGGCGCCTTCGGGCGAGGACGTCGTACAGATTGGCGCCGACAACATGGGCGGGATCTGGAGGAGCACCTGGACGGAAGGCTACGACGGTCCTGTCAACCGGCACGAGATGCGCAGGCCCGATGGGACGGTCCAACGGATCGAGCACGTCTACCGCAAGATTGACCGAGACAACTTCAGGGTGACGGAGTATGGCGTCGCGGCCGCCGGGTACCGTGAATCGGGTTCCAGGGGTGTGACGACGTTCCGGCGTCGCGCCGAGACCCCGCAGAAGTAGGCGAGCGCACACGGTTGGTATCAGGGGCCCGGCGTCCATCGGGTTGCCGGGCCCTTTGTGGATGCATTGCGGCTCAGAAGCGAAAGCGGGCTCCGAGCATGTACATCGGACCGCTGAAATCGAACCCGGAGTCCTTCTTCTCGAGGTCGTACTGGAATTCGAGCAACAGTTCGACGTTGTCGTGGACGGCGACGTTCAGGCCGGCCGTGACGAACGGAAAGAAGCTCTCGGCCACGGTGTCGGTGCCTTTGCGTCGATCGGTATAGGTAATCCCACCGACGGTCTCATAGTGTCGGTCGCTCCAGGAGTTCATGAACCAGAAGTACCCGACGCCCGCGCCCAGGTAAGGCCGGAGCAGGCCATCCTGCCCCAGCGGGTGCAGACGTGCCGCCAGTCGCACGTCGAGAAGCGACAGAACGTCCTTGAAATATGACTCGAACAGGACACCGTCGTCTATCTCGGCGTAGTAGTCCCTGTGCGTGCCCAGCGACGAGCCGCCGAGCGACAGGGCGAAATCAAGACGATCGTTCGCGAAGAGCTGGCTGGAGATCTCCAGCTCATAGCGGGTTCGCGTGGTGTTGCGCAGGCTCACGGGGCTCTCGAAGGTCTGCACGCCCATCTTGACCGCGACCCCAGGCCCGTTGCCGGCTGAGGCGGAGTTCATCATGCCCGGCAACATGACAACGGTCGTCGCCAAGGCTGTGATCCAGAGGCTCTGCCGTATTCGAGGCCCTCTTCTTACCCCATCGTCTGCCAAGCGTCTTGCGCGGGCGGTTGCTGTCGTTGCCATTTCGTTGACCTCCTTCAATGCATGGTATATGCGTCTACCCCGTTCGGGGTCGGCCTTCAACAGACAAAGGCATCTCGACGCCGCCGGGTAACGGCACGCCGGGCCGGGAAAGCGCTTGCCAGGGACGACGCCCGCTGGTATCCTCGCAGCGTTTGTTTCGTGGGTCGCAAAGGCAACGCTAACTCTTTGTTACGGGAAGATTGTGATGAGTCATCCGGGTTTGTCGAAACTTGATGAATTGTGTGTCAATACGATCCGTTTTCTGGCCGCTGACGGGGTGCAGAAGGCCAATTCGGGCCACCCCGGGATGCCGATGGGCATGGCGCCGGCCGGCTATGTTCTCTGGACGCGGCATCTAAAACACAACCCGGCCGACCCGCAGTGGCACAACCGCGACCGGTTCGTCCTCTCCGCCGGCCACGGCGGCATGCTGCTCTACTCGCTGCTGCATCTGACCGGCTACGATATGGGCCTCGACGACCTGAAGAGCTTCCGGCAACTGGGCAGCAAGACGCCGGGACACCCCGAGTACATGCCGGAACTCGGCATCGAGGCGACGACCGGCCCACTCGGCCAGGGCATCTCCAACGCCGTGGGCATGGCCATCGCCCAGAAGTACCTGGCGAACTACTTCAATCGCGAGGGCTTCCCGATCGTGGACTACAAGATCTATGTCTTTGCCGGCGACGGGGATCTTCAGGAGGGCATCTCCAGCGAGGCCGGCTCGCTGGCCGGCCACCTCGGCCTGGATAACCTCGTCGTCGTCTACGACGACAACCATATCAGCATCGACGGGCCGACGGATCTGTCGTTCACCGAGGATCGGGCCAAACGCTACGAGGCGTACGGTTGGTATGTGCAGGAGGTCGCCGGCGACGGCACCGACATGAAGAAGTTCGAGAAGGCCCTGATCAACGCCAAGAGCGAGGTTCAGCGGCCTTCGATCATCAAGTTGCGCACGCACATCGGCTATGGGGCGCCGAACCTGGAGAATACGGCGAAGGTTCACGGGGCGCCGCTGGGCGACGAGGAGATCCGGCTGATGAAACAGAAGTTCGGCTGGGATCCCGACAAGAGCTTCCACGTTCCCGACGAGGTCCTTGCCCATATGCGTCAGGCCGTCGAGCGGGGCAGGGAGGCCGAGGAGGAGTGGAAGGCCTTGTTCGCATCGTATGAGAAGGAATACCCCGAACTGGCAAAGGCGTTCCGCAACGCCGCCGAAGGGAAGCTGCCGGTGAAGATTGATTCGCTGCTGCCGACGTTCGATGTGAGCAAGCCGATCGCCACGCGGCAGGCCTCGGGCCAGGTCCTCAGCGCCCTGATGCCGCAGATGCCTCTGGTGCTGGGCGGTTCAGCCGACCTGACCCCGTCGAACAACACGCAGTTCAAAGGGGCCGAGGACTTCCAGAAGGACGCGCCGGGCGGCCGCTACATCCGCTACGGCGTCCGCGAGCACGCGATGGGCGCGATCCTCAACGGGATCAACCTGTCGGGGCTGCTTCGGGCGTACGGTGGCACGTTCGCAGTCTTCTCGGACTACATGCGGGGCGCGGTTCGCCTGGCGGCCCTGTCGAGGTACCCGTCGATCTTCGTCTGGACCCACGACAGCATCGGCCTCGGCGAAGACGGGCCGACCCACCAGCCGGTGGAGCATCTGGCGGCGCTGCGAGCGATCCCCAACCTGCTCGTCTTCCGTCCGGCCGATCCCAACGAAGCGGCCCACGCCTGGAAATATGCCCTGGAGCACCGGGATGGCCCGGTGGCGTTGCTTCTGACGCGGCAGGGTGTGCCCGTGATCGACCAGCGTAAGTTCGCCTCGGCCGCCAACGTCAGCCGGGGCGCTTACATCCTCACCAGCCGGGGCAAGCCCGATGTGGTTCTGCTCGCCACCGGCTCTGAAGTCGCGATCGCGATCGAAGCGGCCAAAATGCTCGACGCCGACGGCCTGTCCCCGCAGGTCGTGAGCATGCCGTGTTGGAAGCTCTTCGACAAGCAGGACGACAAGTACAAGAACTCTGTGATTCCGCGCGACGTCAAGGCCCGCGTGGCCGTTGAGGCCGGCGTCGAGATGGGCTGGCGCAAGTGGCTCGGCGACGACGGGATCTTCATTGGCATGTCCGGTTTCGGCACCTCGGCGCCGTGGAAGGTCTGCTTCCAGGAGTTCGGCATCACCGCCGAGAACGTCGCCGTCGCCGCCCGCGACCTGGTCAAGCGGCTCAAAGAAGAAGGTTGATCGGGCCAAGTCGCGGGTCAAATGAGAATCCTCTGCGGGCGTGCTACTGACGGGTGGCACGCCCGTCCTGCATACGATGGACGCATGGATGGACGACTATGATTCGCATCCGCTGCATCACCAGTCTTGCTCTGCCGTTGGCGCAGGATCGCATCGCCCAGGTCCAACAGATCTTCACCGAGAATTTCCCGCTGCCGCCGAATGCGGACGACGCGGCTTATGTCAAGACGCTCGACAAGGCCCTGTCGTGCATCGACCGGTTCCGGCCGGGTCGGGCGTTCAGGCGAAGAAGTTGCAAACCCGCACGTGGCAAGGGCGTATAATGGGTGCAGTGTCGCCTTGGAAGGGTATTGTGTCTACGTTTGTCAGGAGAAGACCGATGTTCAGATCCGCTCTCAGACCGATCGTTCTGGCTGTTGTCGTCGCCTCGTTCTTTGTCTCGGCAGGCTCGGCGCAGGAGAAAATCGAGACCCTGGCCATCGGGGCCAAGGCGCCGGATTTCGCCCTTCCGGGGGTCGACGGCAAGGTCCACAAGTTGTCCGATTACGCCGGGGCGAAGATTCTCGTCATCGTTTTCACCACCAACCATTGTCCCACCGCGCAGGCGTATGAAGACCGGCTGATCCAATTGACCACCGACTACAAGGGCAAGGGCGTCGCGGTGGTGGCAATCTCGCCGAACGATCCGAAGGCGGTCCGTCTGGATGAACTGGGATATTCCGACGTGAACGATTCGCTGGAGGATATGAAGATCCGCGCCAAGCACAAGGGGTTCAACTTCCCGTACCTGTACGACGGCGAGACGCAGAAGGTCTCGAAGGCGTATGGTCCGGTGGCCACGCCGCACGTGTTCGTCTTCGACGCCGACCGGCGACTGCGATACGCCGGCCGGATCGATGACAACGAGCGCAACCCCAAGCAAGTCAAGTCGCACGACACCCGAAACGCCATCGAGGCCTTGCTGGCCGGCAAGCCGGTCCCGGTGGAGACGACGCGAACCTTCGGCTGTTCGGTCAAGTGGTCCGACAAGCGCGATTCCGTCGAGAAGGCGTTTGCCGCATGGGCCAAGGAGCCCGTCAGCTTGGAGCCAATCGACCTCAACGGCATCAAAGAGCTCGTCAGCAACGACACGAACAGGCTCCGGCTGATCAACGTCTGGTCCACCGCCTGCGGCCCTTGTGTGATCGAGTTTCCCGAGTTCGTCACGATGAATCGGATGTATCGAGGACGGCCGTTCGAGATGATCGGCCTGAACGTCAATCCGGCCAGCCGGGCGGACGAGGCACTCTCCTTCCTCAAAGACACACAGGCGTCGTTCCGGAACTACCATTATGCCGCTGACGACGTCTACGCATTTATCGAGGCGGTGGACAAGGATTGGCTCGGGGCGATTCCCTACACGCTGCTGGTCAAGCCGGGCGGACAGGTCCTCTATCGCCACATGGGGCTGATCGACCCGCTGGAGATCAAGCAGGCCATCGTCGGATATCTCGGCCGCACCTACCAGTAGCCCCGAACGCAATGGACCCGATCGGTCCGATACAGGTCGGAGTGTTCCGAGGTCCCGTTTAGGGATCTGTGCCGTTCTGGATAACCTCTTGTCATATAAGGCGTTAGGGGTCCGTGCGGGGCGGAGAGGTTGCCCGTCTCGACTAAGGTCCGGGCACAAAATCTGTTGCCGACCGGCCTTCAATCTGATATACATGGTGTATTGAGACACATGTGCTTGTGTGGCAAGGTCAGGGGGGGCCTTGCGGCGAGCATCAAGCAGGCCGATCATGGCCGTGGCCGGCCGGAGGTCCTGGTGTGGTGTGGTTCTCGATGCGGATAGCAGCGCGGGGGCTGTGCAAGTCTTCTTGCATTTCAGATCAACTCTACCCACGTAGGAGGAAGAAAAATGAACAGGCTATGGTCGATGTGTGTCATTCTGTTGGCGTTCGGCACGGCGGCGGTAGGGGTTGAGATCGCGATCTCGACGCAGGCCAACTGGTGGTCGCAAGGTGCAGCCGATCGCGAAACGCAAATGATCGTTGACAACGTGACGGCTGTTCCCGTTCACCGGTTCGCCTCGAACGAACACAATGCACTGGCCGACTGGGTGATCGCTCACACCGGAAACGGCGTATCCGACCTTCTGATCCTTTGCGGCGTCGTTCCGGACACGATCTATCCGGCGGTCAATTTGCAGCCGGATGGTTCGTTGCTGGAATTGTTCGTGGACGACGGCAACTGCGTCATCAACACGGGCGACTGGATCTTCTATGTCGGTTCGGCCGGCATCAACGGCACGGTGGCGCTGCCGAATGTCATGGACATTCCCAGCATGGACATGTGGGACGACGATACGCCCGTGACGGTAACCGCCGACGGTCAGAAGTACACCCCCTCGCTGGCGGATTTTCTGACGGACCGCGCCATACACCTTGATGCGCTCACAAACAACTGGTATGCAGAACTGATTCTGGCCTTGGCTGCTGATGGAAACCGAGCGGAACCCGTGATCGTTCGGAATTCCGTAACGGGCGGTCGCATCGGCATCTTCTTTCAGACTGCCAATCAAGACAACGATCCCCGCGGCGCCGTCATCAGTGAATGGATCAACAACTGGTATCTCAAGGTTGCGGCCGATCCGCGACTGGCCCGCAATCCCGATCCGCCCGATGAGGCGACCGATATCTCGCGTGACGTGGTGTTGGGCTGGACGGCCGGACAATTCGCCGCGACGCACGATGTGTACCTCGGAACGGTCTTCGACGACGTGAACGAGGCGACCCGGGTCGATCCGAGAGGCGTTCTGGTCGGCCAGGCGCAGAGCGCGACGACGTACAGTCCCATTGGCCGTCTCGATTTCGAGACGACCTACTACTGGCGCGTGGACGAGGTGAACGCGTCGCCGGACCACAGCATCTTCAGGGGCAAGGTCTGGAGTTGGACATCCGAGCCGTTTGCGTACGCGATTGCGAACGTTGTGGCCACGAGCAACGGTGTTTCGGAGGACGACGCCGGGCCGGAGAAGACCATCGATGGCTCCGGCCTCAATGTCGACGACCAGCACTCGACCATGAGCGACGACATGTGGCTGGGCATGGCGGCCGACGAGCCGCTGTGGATTCAGTTTGAGTTCGACCGCGTCTATCAACTGCACCAGATGTTGGTCTGGAACTATAACGTGCAGTTCGAGCTGATGCTTGGCTTCGGGGTCAAGGACGCCACGATCGAGTACTCCACCGACGGCGCCGACTGGACGGTCCTGGGCGATGTGGAACTGGCCAGAGCCACGGCCAGGACCACGTATCTCTACAATACGACGATCGAGTTCGGTGGCGTTGCAGCCAGGTACGTTCGCCTGACGGTCAACAGCGCGTGGGGGGGCGGCTCAAATGCGGGTCTCAGTGAGGTGCGGTTCCTGTTCGTTCCCGCCCACGCGCGCCAGCCGGAGCCGGGCGATGGCGCCACCGGGCTCGCCCCCGACACCGTTCTTCGCTGGCGGTCAGGACGGCAGGCCGACGTGCACGAGGTCTACCTTGCGACCGATCCGGACGCTCTGGCTCCGGTGGGGACGGCCGCCGACAGCCGTTTCGCGCCGGACGACTTGCTGTATGCCGCCACCTACTTCTGGCGAGTCGACGAGGTCAATGACGTCGAGGCCGTAACCCGCTGGGAAGGGGACGTCTGGACGTTCTCGACGGCGGCCTACGGCGTTGTCGACGACATGGAGGGCTACACGGACGACGTGGACGCCGGCGAGGCTATCTTCCAGACCTGGATCGACGGCTGGGAGAACGGAACCGGATCGACGGTGGGCTATCTGGACGCGCCCTTTGCCGAACGAACCATCGTCCGCTCCGGCAGACAGTCCATGCCGCTGGAATACGACAACACCGTCTCGCCGAACTACTCCGAGGCCGTGCGGGCGTTCGATCCTCCGCAGGACTGGGCCCGTCATGGTGTGCAGAGCCTCGGCCTGTATTTCCGCGGCAGGCCCGGCAATGGGGGCCAACTGTACGTGAAGATCAACAACACGAGAATCGACTATGACGGCGATCCAGCCGATATCGGCGCGGCGCTGTGGCAGCCTTGGAATATCGATCTTTCCGGGGTGGCGGCCGATCTTTCCAGCGTCGCCGAACTGACCATTGGCGTCGATGGCGCCGGCGCCAAGGGTCGCTTGTACATCGACGCTATTCGCCTGTATCCGGATGTCGTGGAGTTCATCACGCCAGCGGAGCCGGATGCGGCGGGTCTGGTGGCCCACTACGCACTCGACGGCAACGCCAACGACGGCTCCGGTCACGGCTATCACGGCTCGCTCGTCGGCGCGCCGACCTACGTGCCCGGCGTGCAGGGCCAGGCGATTCAACTGAATGGGATCGACCAGTACATTGACTTCGGCAACCCGACGGGTTGGCCGGCCGGCCGCTCGGCCCGGTCGATGACCGGATGGGCCAAATCCAGCGTGGTGGATGCAGGCTGGCGTTGGATTGCCGCGTACGGCTCGGCGGGTACCGGCACGGCGATGTTCATCGGCATGAGTGGAGACGACCTCTACGGGGGCGGCTATGCCGACGATGTCATGCTGGCCGACTTCTGGCAGGTGGATGAGTGGCATCACATCGGGCTGACCTACGACGGCGACGTTGCGAGGCTGTACGCCGATGGGATCGAGGTGGCCTCGGCCGCCAAGAGCTGGAACCTGACGTTGAGTCGCGCGCACATCGGCCGGCAGGTCAACGACCTCGCCGAGTTCTGGGTCGGCGCCATCGACGAGGTGCGCGTCTACGGGCGCGCACTGTCGCCCGGTGAGATCGCCTGGCTGGCGGAAAGGACCGTGCCGATGCACAAGCCATTCTGAGGCGGCGCCGCAGAAGCCCCTTGGTGGACTTCTGTGGCTGCCTGTTGATGTAGTGAACTGCCTGCTGCCGAAGGGCAGGGCGGCGCTTGACCGTTCTGCCCTTCGTTCTCAATTGTAATTGCGGTTGGCCCGTTCGGCCGATACATTGGACCGATCGTACAAGGTTCCGTCGGCTACACAGACGAATGGGAGGACAAATCCGTATGAGTCCGAGAAACAGAGTCACTTCCGCATTGCATGTGGTCCTGGTCGGCTGTTGTGTCGTTGGCTCGGCTGCAATGGCGTCCGATCTGGACGAGGCGATTCGCAAGGTTCGCATGGGTACGCTACTCGTGGAGGCCGAGCCGGGTGCCGATGTCCGCGTCGAGCAACTGCGCCATGAGTTCTGGTTTGGGGCCGCTCTGGCCAATCATGCGTTCAACGGGCGAATGAGCGAGGAGGACCAGGCTCGATACCGCCGGGTCTTCCTGGACAATTTCAACGCCGCCGTGACGGAAAACGCCCTTAAGTGGCACGTGATGGAGCCGCGTCAGGGACAGGTGGATTACTCCGTCGTCGATGCGATCCTTCAGTGGACCGAGCAACACGACGTCCCCCTTCGCGGGCACAACATCTTCTGGGGCATTCCCAATCGCGTGCAGTCCTGGCAGAAGGCGCTCGACGACGATGCGCTGCGCCAGGTCGTCAAGGCCCGGGCGCTGGACATCGGCACGCGGTATCGAGGCCGCTTCGCCGAATACGACCTCAACAACGAGATGATCCACGGCAACTATTACGAAGAGCGTCTGGGCCCGGAGATCACCCGAGACATGGGGGCCTGGGTGCGGCAGGGCGACCCTGACGCTGTGCTGTACCTGAACGACTACGACATTCTGACGGGCAGGCGGCTGGACGACTACGTCGCGCACATCCGCGGGCTTCTGGACCAGGGTGTTCCCATCGGCGGGATCGGAGTGCAGGGGCATCTTCACGGGGATTCGTTCGATCCGGCCGTCCTGCGAAGCTCGCTGGCCCGGCTGGCCGAGTTCGATCTGCCCATCGTCATCACCGAGTTCAACTTCCCCGGCCAGCGTTCGAAGCACTACAACAAGCGTGATGTCCGCCTGTCGGACGAGGAGGAGAAGGTCAAGGCCAAAGCCATCGTGGATTACTACCGCATCTGCTTCGCCGAGCCGGCGGTCACGGGCATCTTGATGTGGGGATTCTGGGAGGGGGCCAACTGGATTCCACAGTCCTCGCTTTACCGCCGGGACTGGTCGCCGACGCCGGCCGCCAAGGCGTACCGCGACCTGGTCTATCGGCAGTGGTGGACCGACCGGCGCGGGCAAGCCGACGCCCAGGGCCGCTGCGAGGTCCCCGCGTTCTATGGTCGGCATCGTGTCGTCGTCGGCCAGCGCGAGCGGATCGTCAGCCTGCAGCGGTCCGAACGAGCCAAACGAGTGTCCTTCCCGCGGCCGTAGCGTGCGCCAAATCACGATTGCGTTTTTGCGGTCTCGCGGTTAGAGTACCTTCGCATACGAGGTCGGTATTCATGGAATCTGTGCGGGCGCGACAAACGCCCGCTCTTCATGCAGGGTGAACGATATGACCGAACGAGTGCCCACGCGCGACGAGGCGCTGGCCTTGCTGAGGCAGTACAACGAGAACGAAGCGCTGATCAAGCACGCCCTGGCCGTCGAGGCGGTGATGCGCCGTTGGGCGCGCAAGACCGGCCAGGACGAGGAGATGTGGGGCCTGATCGGCCTGGTTCACGATCTCGATTACGAGAAGTTTGCCGATCGGCACTGCCACAAGAGCGCAGAGATCCTCCGGGCGCACGGCTGGCCCGAGTCCTACGTCCGGGCGGTACTCTCGCATGGCTGGGGGATCTGCACCGATGTGGAGCCGCAGACCGAGTTGGAGAAGGTCCTCTACACGATGGACGAGTTGACCGGCCTGGTGGCGGCCACGGCCTTGGTGCGGCCGAGCAAGAGCGTGATGGACGTGAAGGCCAAGTCGGTCAGGAAGAAGTGGAAGGAGAAGTCGTTCGCCGCCGGGGTCAATCGCGAGATCATCGAGAAGGGGGCGGCCATGCTTGGCGCCGAACTGAGCGCTCTGATCGAAGATGCGATTGCCGCCATGCAGGAAGTGGCCGAGGAGATCGGCCTCAAAGGCGCATCGCCGGAGATGCAGTAGCGGCAGTGCGAGTCTTTCTTGTACGACCGAGGGATCAGCTTTTTCATGCAAAAGAGCAGAATAGCGTTGAAGTGCGAACAATGGATCGATAAGGATCGGTTCCTGGAGGCGGTTGGGTTCTGCCGTTCGGGCGCGTTCCTGCATCTCATCGCCTTGGCCGTCGCCGTGGTCGCGGCGACAGCCGGCTGTGGCGGAGACCAGGCCAGGAGGGCGTCGCTGTCGGAAGAGGAGATCGAGCGCCTGACCCAGACGACCAGGCCCGTGGCCCCCGACGAGATCCTGGTCAGTGGCGAGCGAATCACCTGCGAAGACATCATGGACATTGCTCCCGAGCGAGGCGCTCCGAGCGGGTCGTTCAGGGTGTGGCTCGAGGAGATGGCACAGGTTCTGACGCTGGAACAATTCATGGAACTGGCGCGCCCTCGGGTGCGCCAGCGGCTCGGCGCCGACGTCAGCAGCATTGTGCTTTACAAGCGGGCTCGGCGTCAACTGGGAGACAAGATCGACGAGACGCTTGACAAGCTGGTCGAAAACGAGCTGCGCGCGTTCGTACTCGAGCACGGGGGAAACAGCGCCAAAGCCGACGAGGCGCTTCGGAAGATGGGCATGAATCGTGCAACCTTCAAGGAAGACAAGAAGAAGCAGATTCTCAGCGAGTATGCGGTGGCGTCTCAGATGAGGAGAGGTCGGCCCATCACCTACAGCGAATTGGTCGCGACATACGATCGGATGAAGGACCAGGCGTTTGTGCAGTCCGGCCTGATCCAGTTTCGTCTGATCGATATCTCGGCCGCCAGAATGGAGCTGACCGATCCGAACGAAGATCCCATCGTGGCGGCGCGGCGGCTCGCGGAAGAACTGGTCACGCGGATCGTGGCCGGCGAAGACTTCGGACCGTTGGCGGAGGAGTACTCCAAATACGCCGGGTTCTACGTCAGCGGATCAGAGGGCTTGTGGCCGCCGAGAGATCCCGAATCGCTGGCCGAACCTTATGCGGCCTTGGCCGCAGTGGCCGAGAAGATCGAGGTCGGCCAGATCGCCGGGCCCATTGATGTGCCCGGTCGTGCGTTCATTATGAAACTGGTTCAGAAACGCGAGAAAGGCTACGTCCCTCTGTCCGAGGTGCAGGAGCAGGTCGAGGCGAACATCGAAGAGACGCGTCGTCTCGAGGCGATTGCGCGGCTCGACGCCGAGATCGTTGAGCAGATGGCTCTGGCCAACACCGACCAGTTTCTCGACGACTGTCTCGAACGCGTGTACCGTTCGGCGAACCCGCCGGCGCCGGTGCCGTAGCCTGAGAAGCCTTCCTTGCGAGAGACGTATGGACATCATCGCGCACGGTATTGATTTGGTGGACTGCCCGCGCATCGAGGAGATGGTGAAGCGGCACGGGGAGCGGTTCCTCGACCGGGTCTTCACGCCGGCCGAGCAGGCTTGCGCGCGAGGTCGGTACAACTCCATCGAGAACTACGCCGGACGGTTCGCCGCCAAAGAGGCGATCCTCAAGCTCGTGGGCACCGGCTGGCGGGGCAAGATCGCCTGGACGGACATCGAGGTGACCAACGATCCGGTCGGCCGGCCCGAAGTGACGTTGTCCGGAGAGGTCCGCAGGATCGCCTGCGAACTGGGCATCGAACGCATCAGCATCAGCATTACGCACACGGCCAATTTCGCCATTGCGTCGGCCGTGGCGCTGGCACGGTCCCATGAAGGGCGGTGACTTCGACTGCATCGTTGTGGGGGCCGGGCACGCGGGTATCGAGGCCGCCCACGGTGCCGCCCGGATCGGCGCGCGGACCGGCCTGATCACACTGTGCAGAGACACGATTGCCAAGATGAGCTGCAATCCCGCCATCGGCGGTCTGGGCAAGGGGCAGATCGCCTGCGAGGTCGATGCGCTCGGCGGTCTGATGGGTCTGGCGACCGACGCGACGGGCATTCAGTTCCGTCTGCTCAATCGCTCCAAGGGTCCGGCCGTCCGCGCGCCGAGGGCCCAGGCCGACAAGTACCGCTACCAGGATTTCATGCGGGCCGCACTGGAAGAGACGCCCAATCTGACTCTCGTCGAGGCGATGGTTTCGGATGTCCTCGCCGAGGGCAATCGCGTCCGAGGCGTGCGCTGTCGAAGTGGGGCCGTCTTCTCGGCTCCGACGGTGGTGCTGACGACCGGGACGTTCTTGCGTGGGCTGATGCACATAGGGACCGAGAGACAGCCGGGCGGGCGGCTCGGCGAACCGGCGGCCGATGAGCTCTCGGCAGGTCTCCAACGACTGGGCTTCGAAGTGCAGCGTCTGAAGACCGGCACGCCCGTGCGGCTCGACGCGGCGACCTGCGATCTCGACCGGCTCGAAATCCAGCACGGCGACGACGACCCCGTCCCGTTTTCGTTTATGACCGACCGGATCGACCGCGAACAGATTCCCTGTTGGATCACCTATACGAACGAACGGGTCCATCGGTTGATTCGCGACAATCTCGACCGCGCCCCGTTGTACACCGGGCAGATTCAGTCGACGGGGCCGCGCTATTGCCCAAGCATTGAGACCAAGGTTCTTCGCTTCGCAGACAAGCAACGCCATCAGGTGTTTCTCGAACCCGAGGACGAGGCGCGAACGACCATCTACTGCAACGGCATCAGCACGTCACTGCCGCGAGAGGTGCAGGAACAGATGCTCCGGCTGATGCCGGGCACCGAGCGTGCACGGATCGTCCACTATGCCTACGCCATCGAATACGACTATTGCCCTCCGACGCAGTTGCAGCCGAGTCTTGAGACGAAACGCATCGCCGGCTTGTTCCTGGCCGGGCAGATCAACGGGACCAGCGGCTACGAGGAAGCGGCCGCACAGGGCATTCTGGCCGGGATCAACGCGACGAAGAAGCTTCGCCGCGAAGAACCGCTGGTCCTGGGGCGCGATCGCGCGTACATCGGCGTTCTGATCGACGATCTGATGACGCGAGGCATTGACGAGCCCTATCGCATGTTCACCTCGCGAGCCGAGCATCGGCTGGCCCTGCGGTCCGACAACGCCGACCGGCGTCTGACGGAGATCGGTCGGTCCGTCGGCCTGGTCGATGACGTCCGCTATGCCCGGTTTCGCAGGAGGATGAACGACATCGAGCGCCTTCGCTCGTATTTGCACGCGACGCGCCGCGAAGGCAGCAGTCTATGGGACCTGTTGCGAAGGCCCAATAGCGACTTGGCCGGACAACTGGCGGAGGTGCCCGAGGTCCGGGCGGCCGGCTACGGTCCCGACATTCTGGAGGCGGTCATCGTCGATGCCAAGTACGAAGGCTACCTGGTCAAGCAGCAGCGTGTGGTGGCCTTGCAGCAGAACCTCGACGGCAAGAAGATTCCCGCCGACTTCGACTACGCCGCGGTGGAGCACCTTCGCTGCGAGGCCATCGAGAAGCTCTCCGCTTTCAAGCCGGCCACGCTGGGGCACGCCTCGCGCATCAGCGGCATCACCCCCGCCGACGTCACGGTCCTGCAAATCTGCCTGAAGAAGCTGGCCGGCTCGGCGCCGAGGGCTCCGCAGGAAGGACCGGACTGAGCCGATGTTCGACCTGTCGGACAACGTATACAACCGCGGTCTGGCCCGTGACGAGCCGAAGTACAAGCTGTGGCGTTCGGCCGGACTGCTGCTGACGTACCAGTGCAACGCGGCGTGTGAGTTCTGCTACTATCATTGCACCCCGGAAAAGGGCGGGCTGATGCCCGTCGAGATGGCTATCGCGGCCTGGCGCTCGCTGAAGAACCTGGCGGGCGATGCGGCAAAGGTCCATCTGACCGGAGGCGAGCCCTTTCTCTACTGGGACCGCCTCACGGAGATTCTCGCCGAAGGCAAGCGCCAGGGCCTTGGTCCCGTCGATCTGGTCGAGACCAACGGCTTCTGGGCGGCGAACGAAACGCTCGTCCGCGAGCGCCTGCGAACCCTCCTCGATCTCGGCGTGCATCGCATGAAGATCAGCGCCGACCCGTTCCATCAGGAATACGTCGATCTCCAGCCGGTGCGTTTGCTGGCGGCGGTGGCGAAGGAGTTGCTCGGTCCCGGTCGCGTCCTGGTTCGCTGGGAAGAATACCTCGATGGTAGTCAGTCGCGATCTGTGGATCGCGGCCCTCCGGTCCACGATGCGATATACGTGCGCGCCTATCATGCTCGTCCGTTCCGGTTCTCCGGCCGTGCCGCCGGCCGCCTGGGGGACCTGCTCGCGTCAAAGCCTGCCGAGGCCTTCGCGAATGCCGATTGCCTGAGCGATTTCCTGGGGGCCAAGGGCGTGCATATCGATCCTTACGGCAACGTCTTTAGCGGGACGTGCAGCGGGATCATCCTGGGCAATATCCACAACACGCCTTTGCAGGAGATTTGGAGGCAGTTCTATCCTCAGGCAAATGCGTTCATCGGTACATTGTCTGAGCGAGGTCCCCACGGTCTGCTCGACGAGGCCGAGTCCCTGGGCTACCGGCGGCTCGATGCCTATGCCGACAAGTGCCACCTCTGCACGCACATCCGCCAGTTCCTCCTCGACCGCGCCGCCGGACCGTCCTGCATCGGTCCGCCCGACTGCTATGGATAGGATCACCACTCCTCTTCTGACGGCCGGAGTGTGCTTGAGCGTCGGTCGACTCTCGCAGGGGCAAGCAAAAAGGGAGACGAAAGGATGGCAAAGCACTTCTCTTCATCACCCCTGTCTCCCCACTGCGAGGTGCCTCGAATTCAGTCCATTGAAAACTGCTCCAAGAGAGTCGGTCTGCACCCGCAGATTCACCGGTCATTGTCCAGCCCGAAAATGGGGCCGTCAATTGTGGAAACTACGTATTTTCTGCGTGATCTACGGCCCATGTCCGCTGGGCGACCGGGCAAGCGGGCTCCGGCGATTAGATCTTGAGGGCCTCGACGGCCTCGGCAACGCCGGTGCCGTGATGGACCATCCGGCTCAGGGCCTGGATCATTCTGTCCGGGTGCTCGTGCTGGAAGGCGTTGCGCCCGATGGACAGGCCCGCCGCTCCCGCCTCCAGCGCGCCTTCGACCATGCGGAAGATCTCCTCGTCGCTGCCCATCTTCGGCCCGCCGGCGATCACCACCGGCACCGGACAGCCCTGGACGACCTCGCGGAAGCTCTCGACGCTGCCGGTGTAGACCACCTTGACGATGTCGGCGCCGAGCTCGGCGCCGACGCGGGCGGCCAGCTTGGCGTGCTCGACGTCGTATTCGTCGGGGACCTTTGGACCCCGCGTGTAGACCATCGCCACCAGGGGCATCTGCCAGAAGCTGCATCGCTCGCTGACCTGGCCGAACTGGCGGAGCATCTCGCGGTCGGTCTCGGCGCCGATGTTGACGTGGATCGAGACGGCGTCGGCCCCGAGCTTGATCGCCTCCTCGACCGTGCAGACCAGCTCCTTGGCGTTGGGGTCGGGGCTCAGCGCAGTGCCCGCTGAGAGATGGACGATCAGTCCAACGTCCTGGCCGGTTCCGCGATGGCCGGCCCGCACCATGCCTTTGTGCATGAGGATCGCGTTGGCGCCGCCGCTGACAACCTTGCTGATGGTCGTTCGCATGTCGGCCAGACCCTCGATCGGGCCGACCGTGACGCCGTGGTCCATCGGGACGATGACGGTCCTCTGCGAGTTGCGGTCGATGATGCGTTCCATTCGTATGGCCTTGCCGATCATGGCGGGGACTCCTGTCATTTCGGGTTTTGGACTTCGAATCGCGGACGGAACCTGCGGTCGCACCGCACGCACTCGCCCGCCCCAGACTTGCGACCTACTGTACTTGCCCCCGCCCCCAAGGCAAGAAAAAAAACGCTCTGCAGGCGGACAGATCGGTCTCTACTCGGCCGGCTTCTCGGCGAAGCCGCGTTTGCGACGCAGTTCGTTGTCCTGCTTGACCAACTCGGCGAATCGCTCTTCGGTGACCCACTCGACGTGCGAATCGACGAAGAGGACGTTGCGTCCGCCTTCGTGATTTCCGGCGCGGTCGTGGACCATGATGATCATGGGCTCGACCCAGGCGCCGCCGGTATCAACGCCGCGGTACACATAGGACTCGTAGTCGGGCCGATGGCGCATCGCCGGGCAGAGTAGATCGGAAGGGGGGTACTCCTGTGTGGCCAGCAGAGTCTTCAGGTCGGGCGGCCACTTGTCCTCGTAGTCATTGGCGTAGATCAGCATGGCCTTGCCCATGCCGCTGAGGACCGTCGCACAGCGCAGGCGCAGAATCGACTGGTGCATCGCGAACAGGCCGGGTGTCAGCAAGTCGGCCACCAGCCGCTGAAACTGCGTCTTGTCGAGGCTCGTGCGGGCGGTGTTGCCGACAACCTGCGGCGTCAGCAGCTTGACCGCGGTGTCGAGGTTCGGGTAGGCCTGCTTGAGCGTCGGGACTTCGCTGAGCTGTGTCAGCGCGGCGGTGACGACGTCCCTGACGGCGGCGGCCGAGGCGGCGTCAGCAGACTCTATGTGCATTTGCAGCGTCCCGACCGGCGGCGGATCGAGGCTGATCGTCGCCCATTGCAGACCCTGGACCAGCGCGCCGTCTCTCAAGTTGAACGCCGGACCCAGCATCGTCGGCAGCATCGCTTCGAGGACACGCCGTGAGTCGGTGCTGGGGATCAAGTAGACCTCGACCGGGGCGTTTGTGCCCTTGGCCGCCGCCTGGCTCAGCTCCGCCCGGCGCCGCGCAGGTTGCGCCTTCCTGCGTTCGATTGCCCACGCCGGTGCGCCGATCAGGAGCCCGTCCTTGCGGATGTACGCGAGCGACCCGCTGCCCAGTCCGTCCATCCAGGTCTTGATGGCCGATTCGTTCAGCCGTGTCGTGACAGGCACGACCAGCAGCAGGTCGCTCAGGTTGCAGACGATGTAGAGGCGTTCTCCGCCGGCGGCAGAGAATTGCGCGAGACGTTGTCTCCACGTCTGGCTGAGGCGCTGCACGATGTCTTTGAGCTGCTGAGCCTGCGAGGGATTCATCGGACTTGATGCGGTGTCGATCACCATCTTGGCGATCGCGTCCACGTCGATCCGGCCGGCGTCGATGCTCACAGCGGCCACGGTGTCTTCAGCGATGCACGGCGCCAGCAAGTGAGCGAGGTCTTCAGTCTGTCCCATCGAGGTCGATGCCGTCAGGCCCAGTGCGACCAGCGTCAGAATGGCACGAGTTCTATAGCGTATCATGGTGTTCCTCCCGTTTTCAGATTCCAGAGAAAGGGTCGTCCGGGTCGCAAGAAGCTATCGGAGCGTGATTTCGTAACGCAGGCCGTCCCTGGGCCCACCGTCGGGCGGGATGGCGCTTTCGAGGACGGCCTTGCCGCCGGTCAGTTCGTAGTGGAAGGACCCGCCGTTCAAAGGATCGGACGGGACGGGCACGGCGCTGATCTCGGCCAGCGATCTGGGCAGCTTGCCATCGTGGTCGGCAGCGTACATCCGAATCGCCTCCACGCAGCGCAGCATCGCGATCTCCCGCGCCAGGCGTGCATCGAGGAAATTGATTCGCTGCGTCGCCGGCAGGAAGATCAGGAACGGATTGGCCATGGCGGCGGCGTCCCGCTGATAGAGCTGCGACATCTCCTGGTCGGCCTGTTTCAGACCGTGGCGCGCCTGTGTGTAAGGTACGTACGTCCACTTGAATATGCGATCGCGCACGGCGCGGAACTGCTGGTGCTGGTCCAAAAGAATGACGTGGAGAGGAGGCCAGGCTTCCACCGTCTCGGCCGGGTGCCCTTGTTTGATCAGTCGGGCCTTGGCTTGCGGATACAGCTTCATGGCGCCTGCGATCATCATGGTCTTGCTCAGCCACCAGCCGGGGTCCTGTTGATCGCCCCCCAGCATTGCAGCGGCCCGCCACCAGAGATCGAGGACCTGCTCGTTGGCCAGCACCTTGTCTTCGAGCGTCAGCAGCTCAGGCAGCTTCGCATAGAGGCCGGCCGACTCCATCTGGATCGAGGCGCGGATGTCGATCAGCGGGTCGGGCAGAACGGTCAGGGCCCAGTACAGGTTCGGCGCGCGGGCGGCCTGAACCCATCCTTCGATCTCGCGGGCCATGCCGGCGGCGATGGAGACCCCGACGAGATGTTGGATGATCGAGGGGCCGCCGCCGAGGTCCCGAGCCATGCTGACGCCACTCCGCAACGTTGCCAGAGCCTGATCCAGGTCTCCATCGTGGATCTCCAGACGCGCCTTGAGGCACAGAAGCCGGGACAGGGTGCGATACTCTCCGAGCTGAGGCATCATGTACGTGAAGCCCTCCTCGCGAATCGGGTACTCCCACGTGCACCGTTCGCACCTGGCCGCCATCTCCAGGCTGCGGAAGGCCGACCGGAATCTGGAAAGGGCGGTCCGGACTTCCTCGACCGGCAACGTCTCCGGCGGGCTGTTGTACCAGTGGCTCAGTGTGTCGCGATCGATCGCTCCTTCGGCGCGGTTGGCTTCCAGCATCTGGCCGATGGCTGTCTGGTAGAGCAGGGCGGCATTGCCGGGCGACTGCTCCATGTAAGGTGTTTCGAGAAGGTACTGCAGGGCGAATCGCGGCTCGGGCGCGGGGTCCACCTGCAACTGGACCGTGCGGATCGTCGGGATCCTCGGCGGATCGGCCGCGCGAGCCTGCCCGCCATACAGCGCGAGCGCGATCGCCGCAACGGTCGCAAGGCGACATGCATTTCGTGTCATGATCGTTCTCCATCGTTTCGATTCGGGTTTTCCGATTGGTTGATGCTCTCGTTATCGCAATGACGACCGCGGTCAGGTCGAAGAAAGCAATTCGTCGAGGCTCTCTCGTGTCAGAGGCGGATCGATGCCGCCCGGAATTTCGGTCGAGGCCGGCAGCGCATCGACGCCTCGTTCGAGCACGGCCTGTCGCATGCGAAGGTACCGACGGAATGCCCGAACCTGTTCGGAATCGATGGCCTGCGTCGAGGCGGCCGACAGGGCGGCAGGGGAGATGTCCACCGGGTGTTGGGCGACCGTTTCAGCCGGCCGTTGCGGCGCCGTCGGCGTCGGACGCCAGACGACGGAGGCCAGCAGCAACAGGGCCAGAATGCAGGAGCTGCCTTGCCAGAGCCGGCTGCGACGGCGGGCCGAGGCGCGTCCCGCATCGAAAATCACGCCGTCGCGGCTGATTGCTGCCGGAGCGATTCGCAGACCTCCCAGCGCCGCCTCCAGCTCTCTGTCCATTGGCGTCAGTCCATCGGTGTTCTGCATGATTGCTCCATCCTTTCTCGGATCGCGGCCAGGGCCGCCTTGTATCGGCTGTGGACGGTGGTCAGCGGACTGCCAACGATCTCGCCGATCTGCTTGAGCGAGAGCTGGCCCCAGATTCGCAGCAGGACGACCTCGCGCTGCTCGGGCGGCAGGGTCAGCAGGACCTCCTGCGCCGTGCGGGCGTCGATCAGGTCGTCCGGGCGGCTCTCGAACCAGGGCAATTGCCCGGCCGACAGTCCCGCATGCCGTCGGCTCCGCGAGGCCCGACGGCGAAGGCGGGTGATCGCGCCGTTGCGGACCGTGCGAAACAGCCACGCCGGCACGTCGTCTGGCGTCGCCTTCTGCGTCATCAGCCGCACGAACGCCCCCTGCACCACGTCCTGGGCAGATTCCTTCGGCAGCCAGTTCCGCGCGTACAGCACGAGCCTGTCGCAATGCCCGTCGTACCACGAAGATAGCTGCCCGGCGTCCATCGTTTCGATCATGTCCTCTATCATAGAGTTTCCGCAAAAATGGAGGTTAGGCCTAACCTCCATTTTGCAGAAGTCGAAATCACATCCACCCTTATGACGCGCCGCAAGGCCAGGATTACGAGGAAGAACGGAATCTTTTCGCCGCGTAGACAAGTGGAAGCGTCGATGGGTAGATGCGCGGAAGCGTAAATGAGCCGTAGCATGGGCTTTCGCCCATGCGGAACGGGACCGAGTGTGAAGCGTGAAGCGTGGGCACCGTGGCCTATGGCCTCCAGTCTCCAGCCTCCCGCCTGCACTCCGAGCGACCAGCGACGAGCGACGCACCCTCCGGTATCCCGCTTCTACGCATCTACCCATCTACGCTTCTACCGGCCGCCGAGCGGCCCCGGCCCCTGGCCGCACTTTTCCCTTGCCCCGCCCCCATCCTCCGCCGACAATACCCCCAACGAGCCCCGGCCCCAGAATGCGTCCCGGCGTGCATCGAGGACAAGAGACGTGCGAAACCGAAAGACGGCGACGACGCGAGAAGACACGAACAGGACAGGCGATTGTCCCTCTCGAAGTCTGCACGAGCCGCAAACAAACCCTCTGGGCAAACGGCCCAGCCACCGGTCGACCGAAAGACAGACAAGAAAATGGGGTACGTCCCCTTAAATCCCCACAGTTGCCTTTTTCAATGATTGTATTGGATCTGAAGATCGAGGTGAAATACCCATGTCAAAGATGATTCTGATCGGTCTTGTTGCGTCCCTGCTGACTGCGGACTCCAGGGCGGATTTGTCGGCCGTCGACATTGCGGACAAGATGATCGCGGCGAACACGCGAACAGCCTTCAACCTGGAAGGCCGGTTCCTGTGTGTAACGAGAGACCGGCTGCGGGACGGCGGCCAGGCGACCATTGCCCTGTATGAAAAGACGTTGAACGACTCGACTCAGTCATCGCACCGGGAGCAGGTCGCGCGCCGACTCGAAGCTCTGAAAGAGGACTACAGAGACGGATTTGCCGAACAAAGCCTGGAGTTCTCCGGCATCTACGTGTCGCCGACCCGGTTCTCCCTCTTTCGCAAGGAATTGGACCTGCCGGAGCAGCCGCTGATTCTCTTTAAGGCCAACGACGAGAAGTCCATGCAGTATTACGAAGAGGGCCAGCATGTGGTCATTGACAGATGCGACGTGAAGAACGGGCTAGTGAGAGACAGAAAGAACGAGCTCGGCCTGCTGGAGAAATGGATGGGCCCGGTGAATGACATCCGCACCAATGAGAAAGTGCAGATCACAGGCAGGACGACGTACCGAGGCGACGAAGCAGTCATCCTGAAGCAGGAACCGACCGCGTGGTCGCTCGGCGAATTCTCGATCACCCACACGGTCCTTCCCGCGAAGGGCTACGTTGCCGTGAGGAGCGAATATCGGGACAAGGAAACGGGGACGCTGGTGCGCCTCGTCGAATGTAGCAACGTCGTGGAGATCCAGCCGGGCGTGTGGAGGCCCCTCGAAATGACGGAAACGCGATATGCCCTGTCCTCCTACGATCTTCCGGAATATCAGGAACTAGAGGTGGACACCGTCAAGAAGCTGACATTCGCGGAAATTCCTAAGGCGAATGCGGACCTCCCCGCGGACACCTTCCATGTCGTTGTCCCGCCGGGCACGACCAAGGTCGTCGACAAGACGCTGGACAAACCGCTTGTTCTCGAACACGATCCGTGCGACATGGGTGCGGCGTACATCGAGGCCGTGCTGGAGAACAGGGGACAGGCGGCTCCCCGGCCTCTCAACGACCAACAAACGCAGCGCACGCATACCACCCGCGACGAAGGCAATCGCTCCGAAGCCGGGGCGCACCCGGATGCGATGGAAGAGACAGGCACGAAAGCCATCGGGATCACGATCCTGATGGCCGTCGTCTGTGCGGTTGCGACCGGTCTATTGTGGATGAAATACAGGGGCGGACATGATTCTCACCCAGCATAAGGTCTTGTTGGCCGGTATCGTCGTGGTCTGCGCCACTGCGCAGTTGACAGGCTGTCGGCGGAAGAAGGAAACGCTGTACGACCCCACGCGTGTCGTGGCGGAGCAGATGGAGACTGCCTATAAGGAAGCGGAACAGACCAATAAGTCGATCCTGGTTGTCTTCGGGGGAGACTGGTGTTCCTGGTGCATGAGACTGCACGAGGTCTTCCTTACCGATCCGGCTGTTTCCGCCACCATCAATCGCCAGTACGTAGTGGTCTACGTCGACAGCGACAGCAACGTCGGATTTGCCCGGCACTGCAAGGCACAGATCGAATCGGTGCCCTACCTGACAATCCTGGACTCCTCGGGGCAGGTTCTGGTCAACCAGAGAACTGAGCCTTTCGAATCCGGTCGCACCTACAATATGGGCAAATTGCAGGCGTTTCTGGATTCGTACGGTCCCGCTGCCGCCCCTCCGAAATCAGAGTGACGGCCCGGGTGGGTGGCGCCGAGCGTGGTTCGTTCGTGGGCAACCGTTCTTGAGCGGTCCGTATGGACCCCGAGCCCATTCCACGAATGCAGTATCGGTCAAAGACAGGCACGGAAGACTGCACCCTGCGAAGACGGGCGACGCCCGGCCACGGACCTCGGGCGCATTAACATGCGAAGTGCAACACGATAGGTCGTGACAGTCACGAACCGAC
>CAZSXM010000041.1:0-45213 GCA_964610435.1 uncultured Pirellulales bacterium
ATCCTACAAAAAGGGCCCGATTATTCTACCCACAAACGTGCAGTGCACCCGGCCGCCGATCGCGGCCGATTTGGAGAACGCCCTTTCGTATGCCATAATTTGTGTGGATCGTAGAAGTGCGGCACACTCTGATCGAAAGGATGCTTTTCCGGGGGAGGACACCTAATGTCTACTGCACGTACATCGATTTACAGGTCCAAAGGGACCGCACTGATCCTGTCCATGATCGTCGTCCTGGCCTTCTCGGCCCTGGCGGTGTCGTTCGCCGCCATCTCCGGGGCGAACGTCCAGGTGGCCTCGAACCAGCACAAGATCAACGCAGCGCTCTACGCCGCGCAGTCCGGGCTCGAATGCGCCAAGTATCTCGTCGGGACCGTGCAACTGAAATCGACAACGAGCAACTTCGTCGAGGATGACGAAGCGGACGAGGTTTGGTATGCGCTGTGCCAGTATGCCGACAGCCAGGCACTCGATGGCAGAGAAGTGGAGTACGACGACGACGAGCTGACGATCAGTGGGATGACGCTCGACGGCCTGAACGCCACGTTCACCGTCCAATTCTACCGCGATGCCGACAACCCACGTATCATCGTGCTCAAATCGACCGGCACGCACGACGGTGCCAGCCGGAGGGTGGGCATGACGATGGCCATGACCAAGGACCGAGAGGTCCTGAACTACGCCGTGGCCAGTCGAGGCCGTATCTGGCTGGATGAGGGCAGCGTCGTCCACGGTCCGCTCTTTAGCACCTGGAACAGACCCGAAGTCGGCCCCGGCATCGAGACCGCGCCCGACACCGCCGTCTATGGGACCGTTGGCACGGTCATCTCGCTTGCGGATTTCCAGGCGAACGGCATCCAGATGGAGACCGTTGGCGACAACGACAATGCCATGTTCTACTTCGGTGTGTCCGCGTTCGATGACGAGGGCAATCCCGTTTCCGACACCTACGGTCCCGTGGACAATGAAGGCTATCTGCTGGACCGCGACTTGAACCCCGTCTACGACGAAGGCGGCAATCGGATCTTCAAGGACTACGACCTTCGCTACCACAGCAGCGACGATCACGTCGAGGGCTACCACGAAGACATCCTTTACGACGTGCCGTTCAACAGCGACATGCCCGGAATGCAGCCAGGGGACTACGACACCAGCGACTACAAGGCCATGTGCAGCGAAATCGGCAGTCACAGCAGCACGACCACGGAATACTTCCCGCATGCGGAGGGCAACTACAGCCTGCCCAGGAGCAGTTCCAGCTTCCAGTACAGCCGTCGCGTGTACGAAAACCAGACCTTCTCCAACGTGCGCGTCCCGCAAGGCAAGCACGCCCTATTCAAGAACTGCACGTTTGAGGACGTGCTGTTCATCGAGAGCCGCGAAAGCTACTACAACCACTCCAGCTATACCAACAACATCCGCTTTGAAGACTGTACGTTTAACGGGGTCATTGTCACCGACGTCCCCAGCAGCACGAACCATTACAGTTGGTGGATGCGCAACGCCCTGACGTTCACGGGAGCATCGGTCTTCAACAACACGTCGAGTATCCAGGAGGCCACCGTCCTGGCCCCCAATTTCAACGTCAACATCGGCAGTACCGCTCAGGTCGGCGACACCTGCAACAGCATCATCACCGGCGCGGTCGTCGGCGGGATCGTAGACGTGTACGGCGACGCCACGATTCATGGGACCATTATTTCCATGTACGACACCAGCGCCCACTCCAGCGGCTACATCACCAACATCGGCGACCGCGAGGACGGCGGAAGCGAGTCCTACGGAACCATCCAAGGTCAGATTACAATCATACCCGACCCGCACAGACTGCTGCCCAGCGGGATCAGCAGTCCGATTGTCATCAAGCCCGATCTGGGTACGTACTCTGAAGACATCTGATCTGCCGCGACCAGAAGTAGTGAACCATCCATTTCGACCACTGTAAGAAAGGAGCCAACATGCACAAAGTCTCTGTTCGAACCCTGACCCTGTTGCTCTTGTTGCTGGCCTCGGTGCTCGCACACCAGTACGTCGCGCTCATGCCGACGGCACGGGCCGATGCGATCTGGCTGGAGAGCGGCGACCCGAACGACCCGAACCAGGGGCCTCTGCCCGAGTGCTGCTTCTCGGCCATGCACCGGACGTGGTTGGACGACGAGCCCAACGAGCCGTCGGAGCCCATGCCCGAGATGGCCGGCGGGTGGCGAGGCCTTCTCGCCACAGGTGACGACCCGAACGATCCGGGCGAGCCGATCCCCGAGCGGGCCTGACGTCCGCAAAGACAGACCGCTTTGCAACAGGCGGCGCAGGGACTTGCCCTGAGCGAAGCCGGAGACAGTGCGACGCCCACCCAGAACCAGGACGCACGCTGTCTCCGGCGTCAGGGATGTTCCCGCGAGCCACGCCCCCCTTCCGCAGTCCCCGACTCATCACATCGTCCCACCACAGGATCTCTCGAAGCCTTCGCCCGGCACACCGAGCACTGAATCGCACCACAGCAACCCGCCAGCCTGAGGCGCACGCGGCGCCCAATCTCCTTGGGGTTTGACAATCGAGAGGTCATGTGCTCTAATCCCGCCGATCTGTTCGATGCCCAGCAGCCTCTATCGGAGATCGGTTTTATACAGGAGACGACTCAATGCCAAAGCGCGCCGACATCAGGAAGGTCATGATCATCGGGTCCGGTCCCATTGTGATCGGGCAGGCCTGCGAATTCGACTACTCGGGCACTCAGGCCTGCAAGGCCCTTCGTAGCCTGGGCTACGAAATCGTGCTGGTCAATTCCAACCCGGCCACCATCATGACGGACCCCGGCATGGCCGACGCGACCTACATCGAGCCTCTCACACTGGAAACCGTGACCAAAATCGTGGCCAAAGAGCGTCCCGACGCCCTGCTGCCGAATCTCGGTGGGCAATCCGGGCTCAATCTGAGCTCCGAACTGGCGCGGGCCGGCGTGCTCGAGAAGTACGGCGTCAAGATCATCGGGGTCCAGGTCGACGCCATCAAGCGAGGCGAAGACCGCCAGGCCTTCAAGGATACGATGACCAAACTCGGGATCGACATGCCGCGAAGCCTCATCGCCAACAACATGACCGAAGCCGAGGCGGCCATCGAGAAGATCGGCCTGCCCTGCGTGATCCGCCCGGCCTACACCATGGGCGGGACCGGCGGCGGCTTTGCCTACAACATGGAAGAGTTTCGCGCCATCGCCGAGCGCGGGCTCAGCGCCAGTTTCGTCGGACAGATCCTCATCGAGGAATCCGTTCTCGGCTGGGAGGAGCTGGAGCTCGAGGTCGTGCGCGACAGCAAGAATCAGATGATCACCGTGTGCTTCATCGAGAACGTCGACGCCATGGGCGTCCACACCGGCGACAGCTTCTGCACCGCGCCGATGCTCACCATCAGCACCGAGTTGCAGAATCGCCTTCAGAAGCACTCCTACGATATCGTCGAGGCCATTGAGGTCATCGGCGGCACCAACGTCCAACTGGCACACGACCCCAAAACCGGACGGATCGTCGTCATCGAGATCAACCCGCGAACGAGCCGCTCGTCGGCCTTGGCCTCGAAGGCCACCGGGTTCCCCATCGCTCTAATCTCCTCCCTGCTGGCCGGCGGATTGACGATGGACGAGATTCCCTACTGGCGGGATGGAACGCTGGAGAAGTATTCACCTTGCGGCGACTACGTCGTCGTGAAGTTCCCGCGATGGACGTTCGAGAAGTTCGAGGGGCTCCAGGACAAGCTCGGCACCCAGATGCGGGCCGTCGGCGAGGTGATGAGCATCGGCAAGACCTACAAAGAGGCCTTTCAGAAAGCGATCCGCTCCCGCGAGGACGGCCGTTACGGGCTCGGCTTCGCCAAGGACTACCACACCCGGAGCCTTGAAGAGCTGATGCGCATGCTGACCGAGCCGTCGAGCGAGCGTCAGTTCGTCATGTATGAAACCCTGCGCAAGGGCGCCGACGTGCAGACGCTCCACGAGACCACGTATATCAAGGTATGGTTCATCGAGCAGATGAAGCAACTGGTCGAGCTCGAAGAGACGATCCTCCGGTTCAAGGGCAAGACGCTGCCCGACGAGTTGTTGATCCAGGCCAAGAAGGACGGGTTTGCCGACCGCTACCTCGCGCAGCTCTTGGGACAGAAGGAGACGGAAATTCGCAAGCGGCGTAAGAAGCTGGGCATCGTACAAGGCTGGCATCCCGTACCGGTCAGCGGGGTCGAGAACGCGGCGTACTACTACTCGACGTACAATGCACCGGACGCCACGACCGTCTCACCGAATCGCAAGATCATGGTTCTCGGCGGCGGCCCGAACCGGATCGGTCAGGGCATCGAGTTCGACTACTGCTGCGTCCACGCCGCCTTCGCCCTGCGCGACGAGGGCATCGAGTCGATCATGGTCAACTGCAACCCCGAGACCGTCTCGACCGACTACGACACGTCGAACAAGCTTTACTTTGAGCCGCTCACCGTCGAAGATGTGCTAAGCATCTACGAGAAGGAAAAACCCGAGGGCATCATCTGCCAGTTCGGCGGCCAGACCCCGCTGAACATCGCGGCCGAACTTGAGGCGGCGGGCGTCAAGGTCATCGGCACCAGCCCCGACACCATCGACCTGGCCGAAGACCGCGACCGGTTCCGTCAGAAAATGGAGAAGCTCGGCATCCCGCAACCTGAAAGCGGCATGGCCAGCACGCAGGAGCAGGCACTGGAGATCGCCGCCCGCATCGGGTATCCGCTCATGGTGCGTCCCTCGTTTGTCCTGGGCGGCCGCGCCATGGAGATCGTGCACGACGAAGAGATGCTCGAGCGCTATATGCGGGCGGCCGTCGACGTCTCGCCCGAGCGGCCCATTCTCATCGACAAGTTCCTGGAAAACGCGATTGAGGCCGAGGCCGACGCCATCGCCGACGGGACCGATGCGTTCGTGCCGGCGGTCATGGAGCACATCGAAGAGGCGGGCATTCACTCGGGCGACTCGGCCTGTGTGATCCCGCCGACGACCATTCCGCAGAAGCATATCGACACGATCTGCGAGTATACCCGGCGGATCGCCGTCGAATTGAAGGTCGTCGGGCTGATGAACATTCAGTACGCAATCCACAACGACAAGGTGTATATCCTCGAAGCCAATCCGCGCGCCAGCCGGACGGTGCCGCTGGTAAGCAAGGTCTGCGGGTTGTCTATGGCGAGGATCGCCACCCAGATCATGCTCGGCAAGAAGCTCGCCGACCTCGGTCTCAGGCAGCGCAAAGTCCCCCATTACGGCGTCAAGGAGTCGGTCTTTCCGTTCTACTTCTATCCCGAGGTAGACCCCGTACTCGGACCGGAGATGCGATCGACCGGCGAGGTCCTCGGCATGGCCGATTCCTTCGGCCTGGCCTTCTACAAGGCCGAGGACGCCGCCCAGGGGCGCCTGCCCGTCGAGGGCACCGTCCTGATCACCGTGGCCGACAAAGACAAGAAAGCTGTTGTAGCCGTCGCCAGACAGTTCGTCGAACTTGGCTTCCGGATCAAGGCGACCGCCGGTACCCAGGAGTTCCTCGCCAGGAACGGCATTGAGGCCGAACTGGCCTTCAAGATGTACGAGCAGCGACCGCACATCGCCGATGAGGTGATGAACGGCAAGATCCAGCTCGTAATCAACACGCCCAAGGGCAAGGCCAGCAAGACCGACGACTCCTACATCCGCAAGGCTGCGATCCGATACCGGGTTCCGTATATCACAACCATCGCCGCCGCCCTGGCAGCTGCCAAGGGCATCGCTGCCGTCCGACAGAAAGAGTCGGAGGTCAAGAGCCTCCAGGAATACCACACCGCCATCAAGTAGATCCCACCTGCCTTGGTGGACGGACCATCGTACGGCGCGGCCCGCAGTCCCAGGGGCGGGACGCTTCTGCGCGGCGATTCTTCGTGGAACTCGGCATCTTCCAGGTGATTCGGCGATTTTGCCTGTGGGAAAAGCGGTGGGCGTCGAGTATGATGCGAGAGAAAAGAGGAACTCACTTGGACGGATGCATGGCAAGCTATTTGAACAATCTCTTCATTGTGGATGATAACGACTGGCTCAGCGACGCCGTGGGAAAGGACAGCGCCCCCATCGACGGCTACATTGACATCGATGCCGACGAAACGGACGGCGCCGAAGGCGACCTCGGACCCCAGGTCCCCGACGTAATCGGCATTCTCCCAATTCGCAACACCGTCGCCTATCCGGGCACGGTCACCCCCCTAACGGTGGGCCGCGAGCGGAGCAAGGCCCTGCTGGCCGAGACCGAGCCAAACGAGTCGCTCATCGGCCTGCTGACCCAGCGCAATCCCAATACGGACGCCCCCGGCTTCGCCGATCTCTACTCGGTCGGGACGACCGCCTCGGTGCTGAAAATCATCAAGATGCCGCAGGGTTCGGTCAATATCTTCGTTCACGGAATCGCCCGGTTCAAGGTCGTCCGGCGAGTCGCCACCGAGCCCTACCTGAAGGCCCGCATCAAACTGCTGGACGTCAAGACGAAGATGACCAAGCAGCTTCAGGCCCTGATGGTCAGCGTCCGACAGAGCGCCAATCGCGTCGTGGCGCTGAGCCCCAACGTACCGGAAGAGGCCTCCGTGCTGCTGGAGAACATTGAGGATCCCTCTTCGCTGGCCGACTTTCTCGCGGCCAACCTCAGCATGGACATCGAGAAGAAACAGCAACTTCTGGCCGAACTGGATCCGGCCAGGCGACTGGAAGAGATCTCCGTGATCCTCGCCCATCAGCTCGAGGTGCTGGAGCTGAGCCACAAGATCCAAGGCCGGGTCCGCGACTCGATCGACAAGAGCCAGCGCGAGTACTTTCTCCAGGAGCAACTCAAGGCCATTCAGTCGGAACTCGGCCAGCAGGACGTCCGCACCGAAGAGATCAGAGAGCTCCGACAGAACATTGCCAAGGCCAGGATGCCCAAGGCCGTCGAGACCGAAGCACTTCGCGAGTTGGATCGGCTCAGCAAGATCCCGGCCGCCAGCCCGGAGTACAGCGTCATCCGCACCTACCTCGACTGGGTCTGCGAATTGCCGTGGGCGGTCCAGACCGAGGATCGCCTGGAGATCAGCCAGGCCGAGCGCATTCTCAACCGCGATCATTACGATCTGACCAAAGTCAAGAAACGCATCCTCGAATTCCTGGCCGTGCGAAAGCTCAACCCGAAGGGCAAGAGCCCGATTCTCTGCTTCATCGGCCCGCCCGGCGTCGGCAAGACCTCGCTGGGCAGGTCCATCGCCCGGTCGATGGGCCGCAGATTCGTCCGCATCTCGCTCGGCGGCATCCGCGACGAGGCCGACATCCGCGGCCACCGACGCACGTACATCGGCGCCCTGCCCGGACGGATCATGCAGGAGCTGCGCAAGTGCAAGAGCCGCAACCCGGTCTTCATGCTCGACGAGTTGGACAAGATCGGCGCCGACTTCCGAGGCGACCCCGCCAGCGCCCTGCTCGAGGTGCTCGATCCCGAGCAGAACAGCAACTTCAGCGACCACTACCTCGACCAGCCGTTCGACCTGTCGGCGGTGATGTTCATCGGGACGGCCAACTATACCGAACCGATTCCGCCGGCGCTGTTCGACCGCATGGAGGTGATCGAACTGCCCGGCTACACCGAGACCGAGAAGCTCCGTATCGCGAAGCGATACCTTGTGCCCAGGCAACTCAAGGAGCACGGACTCACGAAGGCCCAGTTGACCGTCAAGGACGAGGCCATTCTGGCGACGATCCGCAGCTACACGCGCGAGGCGGGCGTGCGCAACCTGGAGCGGCATATCGCGGCGATCTGTCGGGCCGTGGCGACGCAGATCGCCAAAGGAACCAAGCGGCGCGCGACGATCGGGGCGCGGGACTTAGCGGCCATCCTCGGTCCGGTCCAGCACGAGTCGGAACTGGCCCTGCGGACCGGCATCCCCGGCGTCGCCACGGCGCTGGCGTACACCCCCATCGGGGGTGAATTGCTGTTCATCGAGTCGGCCGCCATGCCCGGCAAGGGACAACTGCAACTGACCGGACACATCGGCGACGTGATGAAGGAGAGCGCCCAAGCCGCCTTCTCTCTGGTCAAGGCCAATGCCAAGCGCCTCGGCATCGACGACACCCAGTTCGGCAAGGCCGACTATCATATCCACGTGCCCGCCGGAGCCATTCCCAAAGACGGCCCCAGCGCCGGCGTCGCGATGTTCACCTCGCTGGTCAGTCTGCTGCTGCAAAGACCCGCCCATCCCGACGTTGCCATGACCGGGGAGATCACCCTGCGCGGCCTCGTCATGCCGATCGGTGGGCTTAAAGAGAAGGTGCTGGCGGCAAAGCAGGCCGGCATCAAGACCGTCCTTCTGCCGACGCGAAACAAAAAGGACGTTCCCGAGATTCCGCGCGAGGCCAAAAAGGGCTTACACTTCGTCTTCGTCCGCAACGTCGACGACGCGATCAAGGCTGCCCTCAACGCAACGCGAGACCATTGAGATGGCTGCCACAGTCCGTCCGCCCACGTAGCATCGTTCGATATGGAACGCCAGAGACACTGGGCCACCCCGATCGCAGCGGGAACCGTCCGCACAATCGACGCGTCCCAAGCCGAGCGGGTCATCTCCGGCTGGCCGCCAGCTTCAGGGCCGCTTCGGCGACACGGACGCCGAGCTGTTTGGCGGTTTCGATGCCGAACTCGTCCCTCATGATGTCGTCGTTCCAGTTGTTCCAAAGGGTCGCGCCCTGGTGGGCCCGGGGCTTGCCGCCGACGACCACCACCTCGTGGACCAGCATGGCCGTCTGTATCTCTTGGACGACCAGTTCCTGACCCCCATTGCGGTGGGCGCCGGTGGCCAGCGCGCCGAGCGGCATGTCCGCCAGCATCAGCCTAGGCGAGCGGAAGACCTGCAGCCGTTCGATGAAGGCCTTGCACAGCGCGCTCATGCTGCGGAAGTAACTCGGCGAACCGATGATCATGCCGTCCGGCAGCCGGGGGGCTTTGAGCACGGGCAGCACTTCGAGCTCGAAGTCGTCCTCAGGCTGTGCGGCCTCATGCGAGGTCGCACCGCCAAGCGAGCCGGCGATCTGAAGGCCGCCGAGGTCGATCAACTCCGCTTTGATCCGAGGGCTCACCGTCTTGGCGGCGTCGAGAGCGACTTGCATCGCCGTTGCCGTCGTCATGCCCTTGCGCGGGCTGCACGCAATACCGACGATTCGGACGGTCTTATCGTCCTGGGCGGCCGCCGCCGTGGAAGCCACCGATGCCGTTGCGCCGGCCGCCAGTGTCGTTGCCAGGAATCTGCGTCTGTCCATTCTTGTCCTCCCTTGCTGAAGAAGAATTCGATTTGCCGGGACGCCGTCTGTCCCGTCGTCTCTTTCATCAGGTCATCGTGATTCCATAAACGTATGTCAGGCTGTAGTACAGCCCGGCCAGGACGAACACGACGCCGGTGATGACGCGCACCGCCCGTTCGATCTGTGTGAGCCGGTTGAAGGCCTTGCCGACGTGCTGCGAGGCGAAGGCCATCAGGAACGCGAAGACGAGGACCGGCAGCGCCGTGCCCACGCCGTAAAGGCTCGCCAGGACGAACCGCGATTCGTTTGCCATCGACAGGGGAATCAGGCCGCCGAAGAACAACCCCGCTGAGACCGGGCAAAACGACAGGGCAAACAGAATGCCCAGCAGCAAGGCCCATCCGGTGCCGCCTTTGGAGGCGCGATGTTGAACGCCTTGCCCTGCGAAGCTCAGCGAACTGGAGACGTTCAGCAGTCCCAGCAGCAGCATGCCGACCAGGATGAGCACCGGCCCGAGGATCTGGTTCAGATGCCGCTGGAGGAATCGCGCGATCTCGCCGCTGGCCATCAGGCCGGCCATGATGACCACACCCAACGCCAGGTAGGCGGCGGTCCGGCCGATCGTATAGAGCAGGCCCGACAGAAACACCTGTCGCGTGCTGCCGACCTTTCGACCGATGAAGGAGATCGCGGCGATGTTGCTCGCCAGCGGGCAGGGGCTGATCGAGGTCAGGATGCCCAGCCACAGGGCCGATCCGAGAACGAACCACGTCATCAGGCCACCTCCTCGTCGATCTGTGCGAGCTGCGACCGGATCGCCTCGCGGACATAGGCGATGAACGCGTCGCGATCTCTCACCTTCGTCCAGACCTTGTCGAGCCGCTGGAACCCCGCCTCCTGTCCATCCTCGAAGCGGACCACGACCAGCGTGCTGGAGGCGATGTTGTAGCGACGGGCGAACTCGGAGTCCTTGAGGTAATCCACGGACCGGTATTCAATCGTTCCGCCCGCCATCGGTTCGGCGAACTCTGCATCCAGCAGTTCCTTGGTCAGCCATTCGATCTGGTTGCATTCCCAGCAGCGAAACGTCATGTGGACGGAGTAGACCACCACTTTGTCACTGTTTGCGCCCGGCTGCATTGGCTCGACGCCGCTCTCGTCGGACGACGAGTGAGCCGACGGCGCCGTCTGACGCCCCAGCGCAAAGCCGATCGTCACGAACACGAACGCCAGCAACAGGCGCGTGATCCACGCCTTCATTGCCATACCCCCGGAATCGGCCATATCACTTCACCCCCATCTCGGCCAGCTTGCTCTCGATTTGATCCTGCGACATCAAACCCGTGTGGCGAAGCACTTCGCGGCCGTCGGCGTCGAAGAACAGCACCAGCGGGATACCCTGCACGCCGTAACGTGACGCGAGAACCTGCTCTTTGCCGACGTGGACGTAGACGACGTTGAGCTTGCCGTCGTACTTCTCGCGGACTGCCTCGCGCGTCGGGGCCATCTTCTGACACGGGATGCACGTGTCGGCCCCGAAGCTGGCGAACGTGGGCTTACCGCTGGCACGGGCCTTGTCCACAGAATTGTCTCTGGCCCGTTGCACCTGGCGCTCGACCCAGCCTGCCGAGACGAATACCGGGATGCGTCGGCCCAGTGTCCGAATGTGCTCGTCTACCGCCTGTTGCTGCTTGTCTCGCAGCAGGTATTGCCGAATCTGGGGCGCGACCTGTTCGAGCGTCGCCTGGCCGACCATATCTCGATTGTCCTTGTAGAACGTGGCCACCTCCTCGTCGCTGACCTTCACATTGGCGACGAACTTCCCCAGGTACGTCTGGAGCAGATCCTCCTCCGATTGCCCCAGAGATTGCTTGCCATCCAGGATCGCCGCGGCTTTCGCCTCCTCCGCGAGCAATCGGCGCGTCGCCGTCTGCTCCAGGAGGAAGAACGCATTCTTGCTCAGTTGATCGCGCAACTCTTGCGGTGCCTCGACAATTTCGGCATTGACGTCGCTCTCTCGAATCGTCACGCCGTCGGACTGCAGGATCGTGCCGTCGGGCAGGTCGGCCAGGTGGGCGTAAACCAGCGCCGCCGAGGCAAGATTCGGATACGCCTCTCCCACCATCGGTCCATCCGCATTCATGGCCACGGCTTGCGTCTGCACCGGAGCGGTTGTGTTCTGATTGCCCTCGTCCTGGGTGGCATTGCCGGCCGGCTCCGATTTCGAGCAGCCAACCGTCAGGGCCAGCAGGAGGAGGACCGCCGTCGCGCCGGCTTGTCGGCTCGTCCGGCCTCGTCGTGTCGATTGGTTTATGCCGTATCGCATCAGTCATACTCCCTATCGCTGTTTCGTTTTCATGGTTGCTGCTTCGGGAGGGTCTCATCCCGGTCGGTCCGATCCGACGTCAGGACGAAGCCCAGTTCGCGCCATTTGTCCAGGATGTCCTGTTCGGAATAGAAGCCTTCGTGTCGAAAGAGTTCCTCGCCGGACGGATCGTAGAAGATCTGCGTGGGAATGCCCCGAATCCCGTACAGCGACCCCAACGCCGGGTTCTTGTGCACATCGAGAAAATGGACGTCCAGGATCCCGGCGTATCGGACCTTCAGTTCTTCGAGGATCGGCGCCATACGTTTGCAGGCCCCACACATGTCGGCCCCCAGATCGACGAGCGCGGGCCGCCCGTTGCCGGTGAGCTGTTCCAGACCGCGCGCAGCGGCTGAGGCCACGGACCGGCGCTGTCCGACGGCGACCACCAGCACGATCGCAGCAATGGCCGTGCCGACGATGGCGAGTCTTGCCCATCTGCCGAGCGAGCCCTTACCACCGGCCCGAATCCAGTTGATGGCCAGCCACGTCCCCGCAATCAGCCCAAGCAGCAACAGCGGGCTGCTCCTGCCGCCGCTGCACGGGCACCGCACTTGAAGGAGCGGGTGGATCATTTCGACATCCAAAGAATGCACCTTCGCTATGCCAGCATCTTCTTGATCTCGTCGGGCGAAGCCACTTTGCCCACGCTCTTGACCTGGCCATCGACGGCCAGGGCCGGCGTGACCATCACGCCGAACGTCATGATCTCGCCGATGTCCGTGACCTTCTCGATGTCGAATTCAAGCCCGAGCGCCTTGGCGGCGGCCTTAGCGTTCTCCGCCAGCTTCTTGCACTTGGGACACCCGGTCCCCAGAATCTGGATTTTCTTCATGTCTGTATCCTCAAAAGAGGGTGCCGAATATCATGCCGGAGATCGTGGCCATGACGATGACCAGCGCGGTGAAGACGAGCGTCTTGCGCGTGCCCATCACGCTCCGGATGACCAGCATGTTGGGCAGGCTCAGGGCCGGGCCTGCCAGCAGCAACGCCAGCGCCGGGCCCTTGGCCATGCCCGCACCCATCAGGCCTTGGAGGATGGGCACTTCGGTCAGTGTGGCGAAATACATGAATGCTCCGGCTATCGCCGCGAACAGATTGGCCCAGACCGAGTTGTTTCCGACGGCGGCGTTGACCCATCGGGTCGGGATGAGACCCTCGTGCCCGGGCCGGCCCAGCAGGAAGCCCGCGATCAACACGCCCAAGAGCAACAGCGGAAGGATCTGCTTAGCGAAACCCCATGTGGCTTCGATCCACTCATGGACTTCGCCCCGACTGAACCACGCGCCGACCATGAACAGAAACGCAACCAGAAGGCCAACGACTACGACCCAGCGAACCCGGTGGATCATCTCATAGAGGCCGTTCGTGCGCACCTCTTCGACGCCCCGGAGCGTCTCGGTCGGCAGTTGGCGCTTCTTCCCGGCGGTATCGACGATTGTGACGGTCTCGCCCGTCTTCTCGACGATCGTTCCCTCGACCTGAAAGGTCGTCAGGCCGCCGGGACAGCAGAGAAACACTGCCCGAACGTCGCCGCTGCGGGCCCAGTTGGCGAAGACCAGGATGCCCACCATCGAGGCGAAATAGAGGCCGTTCTTCCAGAGTGGGCGTTGAACCTGCTGCTCGGGCATGGCCATCTGCACGTTGGCCTTGGCAGTCTCTTCCTTTCGGTAGATCAGGTGCATCAGCAAGCCGATGACGATGCTGAACACGATCGCGCCGACGGCGCGGGCGATGCCGAGTTCCAGACCCAAGACGCGAGCCGTCAGGATGATGGCCAAGACGTTGATCGCCGGGCCGGAATAGAGAAAGGCGGTGGCCGGGCCTATGCCGGCGCCCATCTTATAGATGCCGGCGAACAGCGGCAGGACCGTACACGAGCAGACCGCCAGAATGGACCCGGAAACCGAGGCAACGCCGTAGGCGAGGAACTTGTTGGCCTTGGCGCCAAGGTACTTCATCACCGACGCCTGGCTGAAGAAGACGGCGATGGCCCCGGCGATGAAGAAGGCCGGGATCAGGCACAGCAGCACATGCTCGCGGGCATACCAACGGACCAGATAGAGCGATTCCACGATCGCCTGCTCGAATCGCTTGAAGCCCACCGGCAGATAGAAACATGCCAGGAACACGCCGACGATCGCCGCCAATTTCTTCCACTCACTTCTCCAACTCATGCTTCGGCTCGCCTTCCCCTGAACTCCTGCTCATTCGCCTGGTGTTCGGCCGGCTTCGGCAGGCTGCCTGAATGCATCCAACCTCCGCCACTATGCTGTGCAGTACTCACCTCTTGGCCTCAAGGAGGATGGAGGCGAGTTTCCCGCCGTGCGATCAGAGTTTCTGCAGCAGCGCTGCCTCGCGATGCACTCTCTCTCGCAGGGCCTCATCGACACACGCCAGAAAGTTGGCGATGCACGGGGTGCGGAGTTTGTAGATCACCTTGAGGCCATCCTTGCGGCTCTCCAATAGGCCGGCCTTGTGCATCACGGATAGATGCCTCGATACATTCGAACGCTGTGCCCCCACATGCTCGACGATATCACAGACGCACTGCTCACCCCGGTTGAGGAAATCGATGATCTCAAGCCGGATCGGATGCCCCGCCGCCTGAATGAACGCGGCCTTCAGTTCGTAAAGTCTCTTTCTGTCTGCATCCATACACATACCCATCAGGTCAACCCACTGCGCCAGTATAACACAATATACTCACATATTGGCCAATAGCAACACTTATTCGATTCTTTTTCGGGCCGGGACCGAACCTGCGTCGGCACACATCGCGCAACCGCTTTTCCATAAAGACGTTAGAGATAGAGTACGGGACGGCCCGGCAGGCACTGCATATCCGCTCCGCCCTTCATATTGCGCGCCCCCCCTCTGAATGTCACCCAACAGAAGAGGCTCCCAGAGATAAGTCTCTGGAAGCCTTCGACTTATAGAAACGCGCCCGGCAGGACTCGAACCTGCAACCTTCGGATTCGAAGTCCGATGACCAGAAATCACAAGGCACGATAGAACAAGCACTTAGCGAGAGGGGGTCAAGCTGTGGGGCGCGCCAGGGGGCGCTTTCGGTGCGCGCCGGGGGCGCGGGATCGGGGCAAAATGCCGAAATCGGGGCCGGGCTGGATCGGCTGATTGCGGCCTGGCCGGGGATGTCGGCACGGCGGCGGGCGGCGGTCCTGAAGGCGGCGGGCCTGGACGATTCGCCAGCACGCGCGAGGGGGTGAGGCTGTGGCGCTGTGGTGCCCGAACGGCGGCTGGGGTGGCCCCACGGGGCGGACGGGGGCGAGATCGGACGCCACGCGGGGGCAGGCGCAACGCAACGATGGGTTGACGCGGCCCGGCGATGTTGATAAGAGCGCGTTTGCGGGCGACGGCCCGTAGACGAAACAAGCCTGGCACGCCGACGGAAACACCTATCGCCGTCGGCGGGCCGGGCCGAAAGGATAGGTGAACCATGAAAGTTAGAGTGCCGAGTGAACCATGCCCCCCTGTTGCGAGCGATTTGCCGACAGAACCCTTGACGCTGGCCAAGCTGCGCCGACTGGCGGAAACCGTCAACGACCTGGCCGAGCGGATCGAGGCTGTCGGGCTGACGGCGGCCACGCGGGCCGACGTGGACCGGCTGCGCCTGACGGTCCGTCATTCTGCCCGCTGGGATGGGCTGCGCGATGGGAGCGGGCCCCCCTGGGCCGGTGAGGCCGAGGATCTGCTGACGAAGGCGCTGAGCCCGCTGAATTGGTGTTATGCGAGCGATGGCGGCAAGCATACCGATAGCGAGATTGTTGCGGCCCTTCGCCGGCTGTCGGCACGCATGGCGAAGCTGGCGGGCGGTCAAGCCGAGCCCGTTGCGGATCGAGGCTGGACGCCAGAGGAAGCGGCTGAGATCGTGGCGGGTTTGCGGACCCTGGCGGCGGCGGTCGATTGCGAGCCGAGCGGACACGCCACGGGCGCCCTGGCTGCTCGGATTGAGTGGTCGCTGGCGAACGTGTATGGCGGGCTCTGTGGTAGAGAGGAAACCGCCGACGAAATGGCGCTGGCGGCCATTGTAGGCAGCACGATGACGTTGTTGCAGAAGATCGAGCAGCGGGCGCTGCCGGCCGACACCGGGGCCAAGCTTCGGGCGGCGGCCGATGCGATGGAAGCCGCCTTCGGGGAGATCGACGGGGAGCGGCCGGCAGCGTCACCGGCCGGGCCAAGGAGCGGGACGAAACCGCCCAAGAGACACACGCGACGCAGCAAGACACCGGCAGAGGTTTTGAACGAAGCGAGAGAGCGCCACGCGGCGAAGATACTGGCGAGACGACGCGTCACAGTGCGGGAGTTGGCTCAGGAGTTGGAGTGTAGCCCTTCCACGGCGAGCCGTCTGAAGGCTTGGAGGAATCGGGGGGTGAATGACTACGAACTGCCGAGGGGCTATCGCCTGGAGCGGGCCGATGACGAGGGCGGGGCAAACATAGAGGGCATAGCGGATTGACCTGTTTCACGTTTCATTTGTTTCACCGTGAAACAGCGGAATGAAACAGAATCCCTTTTTTTTTGGCTTCATAACCCGTTAGCCAATACCCATTTACGACAGGCAGCGGCAAGTGTCTGCGCGCACATCTGAAACAACACGCCTACTTGTATGAGCTTGTCGATCGTGGAAACTGAATACTTGAGGCTCTTGCAGCCCGAACTTGAGGCGGCAATCGAGAACGGCGAACCGGACCGCGCCGCTTCCTTCGCCAAGGAAATCGCCCGGCTACGGAGAAAGGCCAAACGCGGCGGCGGCGCACAACCTGCCCCAGCGACAGACCGGGGGGCCGAACGATGACGGCGCAGCGGGCGAAATCATCGAAGGCATCGGGCCGGCTGGTCTGGCACGTCACAGACTATCGCGTGAGATTTGAACTGCGCGACGACGTCAAGATCGGCAGGCAGAGTCCCCTCGCCTACGCCAAGCTCCACGTTCGACCGAACGATATGGGGGCTGTGACGTACCTACGGCAGCTTGGGCGGCTGCGCCAGCGGGACGATGGGGCCGAATTGGAAGGCTTTTGGACGCGGATCATCCAGTTTACCAGTGACGCCGACTTTGCGCACCGGGGATATCTGGTAAACGATACGTTGCGGCCGGCCAGCATCGACGAAATAGCCCGCGACGTTCTTCTGTGCGACGGCAAGCGGGCGGCTGTGGTCCTTAAGGTGTTATGTGAGATCGGGCTGGCCGAAGAGGTTTTGGAGCCTGACTGGAAGGCGAGAGAAGCGGAAGGCGAACGGATTGCCGATGCAGCAAAGAACCGCTCCAAGACAGGCAAAAAACCGGCCCCGAAGAATGCGAAAAGCGGACGCGGGAAATCGGTTTCCCGGAATGTTCCGGAATGTTCCGGGGCAGCCGGGAATACTCTGCGCCCTTCAAGAACTAAATCGGAAACCGAAGAGGAATCGAGAAAAAAAGAAGAAGAACTAAATCGGAAACAAATCGAACGGAACGGGGAGGCCAAGGCAACGGAACGGGGAGCACAAGGCAAAGACCACCCGACCCCGACCGCCACCCCCCCCGAAGGCTCCGGCGAACCCCGACGCTGGGGCGGGTCCGCTATCAAGCGGTCGAGAAGCCCGCCCCACGTCGATACCTACGCTGGGCCACGTGGTCAAGCTGAGCCGCTACCGCTACGATCCGGCGGCCTGGGCCTTCGCCGATGGCGTTCTTCTGGCGTCCGGGTATCGGGCCGCGAACGGACCGGAGCGGGAGTGCGAGCGGGCCCACTGGGCGAAGGCATGGCATGACGCGGCGGCCGAGTTTTCGCCCGAGGTCTGCGAGCGGTTGAAACGGCGCATCATCGAGGCGGCGGCCGGGATTCATGGCCGGCGGGGTGACTACCGAAATCCCGAGGCGTACCTTTTGCGGGCATTCCAAAACGATTGCCGAGACGCGCGACGGTCCCATCGCGCGACGGGGAGCGGGTGACATCATGCAGACCGAGCCGAGCCCCCAAATGTTGCTGTTCAATCCAGACCGACCGACGCCACGGGCAAGCTATCAGGCGGTCAAGTCGATGGAGCCGCTGAGCCGCAACGCCGATCCCGTCGGCAGTTTTCAGGCAGCCGAGCGGACCCGCAAGACGGGCCTGGGCAGCCGCAAGCGGCTGGCGGTGTACCATGCACTACGTCGGTATCAGGGGACCACGTCGGCCGAACTGGCGAAGGCGGCCGGCTTGGATCGTTACGATGTCGCGCGGCGCCTGCCTGAGTTGGAGAGGGCCGGCTGGATCGTCCGGGGCCGGCGTCGGCGATGCGCGGTTACGGGGTGCGATTGTGTCACGTGGTATGTGACCCGCCGATGGATCGACGCGACAGACGGCACGCGGCGCGCTGTACCATGCGAACGGCCGACAGAGGCGGCCACGGCACGGACAGAGCCGAGATCGTCCAGCACGCAAGGGCCTGGGCCTGCTCCTGTACCTGACGACGTGTTGACCACGGCCGAACGGCGGGCCTTGCGTGAACGCCTGGCAGCCGAAGGCGACGAACGAACCAAGAACTTTCTCCGGGGGCTCCGATGACCGGCAGGGCCATAACGTGCAGTAACACCCGCGCCCCGTTGGGCCTGGGCAATCGCGAAGGCGCGATGGCCCGCGACAATGGCCCCCGTAGAACGCATCGAGAGCGGCTGTGGATGCAGAATTTCGATGGGTCCTACCTGAGAGGTCGTGACTTGCGGTTCAGCGGATGGCCAAGGACGGAAGCTTATAGAAAAATTTTATGTCGTGGTATGAGTGTAAGTATCCTTAAGGCATAGGCTTATGGCAGACGAAAAAGGGGTCGTGACATCCGAAAAGAAGGCCGGGCGATTGCCGGTTTACGGGACGCTGTACGCGTTGGTCGATCACGAAGATTTGGCCCGCCTGAAGCGTTTCAGATGGACGATCATGTTGCGCAACGGGCGGATCGTCGTTCGCCGTTCGACCAGCATCAACGAACGGACCGGCCCCTGCACAGTCTCTTTGAGTCGCGAGATCACGGGCGCCGGGCCGGGCGAGATCGTGGAGCATCGGAACGGCAATCGCCTGGATTTCCGGCAGTCAAATCTCCTATGCAGGCGGCGAATCGCCGCAAATCGTATCGTTCGGCGGGATCGGCAGGCAGGGGCGGGTCGTCTTCCCGCCCCTGCCCGGCCCCCGCACGAAGCCGAATGTGTATCCAAAGATGAAAGGACCATCGAAATGAACGCATCTGCAAAACCGACCAGCAAGGCCACCGAAAACGCGGCCCTGAGGCGCGAACTCGCGAAGTACAAACAGCAAATCGCCGACGCGCCGAAAAAGGCCGAGTTGGCGAAACTTCGCGCGGAATGCGGCCGGCTCAAGGCGCAGTTGATCGACCTGGAAATGTCCACGACCGACCGCCACTTAACCGACGCGCAATTGCGCAACAAATTCGCGAAGACGCCCCAGTTGCAGGACCAGTTTTCGGGCCCCGACGCCTACACGGCGTATGTGAGGCACGTGGGCAAGTGACATCATCGTCAACATGAAGAAAGTGACCAACGCCACGAACGAAAGGACTCACGGAATGGCAAAGGCAGAAAAGAAAGAACCGAAGATCGACATTTCGGGGACCGTCCGCAGCATCGCGGGCGAACTCTCCGCGCTCCAGACCGAGCACGAACGCCTCACGGGCGCGATCGAGCAAGCCGAGGCATCGCGCACACAAAAGAAGGCCGACTACGAAAACGCTCTGGCCGTCGGCGATGAAAAGCGAATGAGCGCGGCCTTGGCTTCCATCCGCAAGGCCGTTGTCGATGTCCCGCGTCTTGAAGCCGAGTGGGCGGGCCTGGCCGATAGGCTGGCCGCAATCGACACGCGGCGTATGCAGATCCTCACCGTCGCGCGGGAGCGGTTGCAGGCGGCCGAGAGTGACTTTGCGCAGGCCCGCGCTGCACGCGAGGCAGCCGAGTCGGACGTTGGCCGCTGCTCTGCTCTTCTTGGGCAGGTCAATGAGGCACGTCGGCTTCTGTCGCCCGCGTCGGCCCCCGCACCGATGCCTCTCCGCGAAATCACCGACGGCCCTGTCAGTGACCTCCCCGACGGACCGTTTCAGGTTTTGCCGCAGTGAACGCCATGAAGGCCGAGAGCCTCAAACAGCAAATCGACCGGCACGCCGACGCCATCGCGAACTTGGCCGCGAAGATCGACGCGGTTGTCCAGCACGCCGACAACCTCACCCAAGAGGCCCGCGCCCGTTTGGTCGAATACCAGACCCGCAAGCGCGAGGCCGGCAACGTCCTGGCCGAGGCGGGGCGCGACTTCACACACGCCCAACGGGCGCTTGGCGCCGTTGAAGCGTTGCTCCCGGACATTGAGGCGGCCAAGGTCGAGCACGTCGGCCTGACACGCGCGTTGAATCGCTTCCTGCTCGACCACGGCGACGGCCCCGAAGGGCGTGAACTCCTGACGGCGTTTCGGCACCAGAGGCAGACGCTTCGGCGGCAATACGGCCGGATCGTCCGTTGCCAACGCGATGCGCGAAGGGCCGATCAAGGCGAGCGTGACGGGGAAGCCAAATGAATCTATCCAACGTGGCGATTCTTACGTGTGTCCCGCCGGGCGGAGCGGTTCATTTCCAGACAGCCCACGGCATTGCCGATCTCGTTGCACGCGGGGCGAGCTGGTATTGTCACGCTGGACCGTTCATCGGCGCGAATCGCAACGCGCTCACCGAACACGCGATGCGCGAAGGGCATCGGTTCGCGATGATGTGGGACAATGACATCGTCGTGCCGGGTGACGGCCTGGACATCCTGCTCGATACGATGGAGAGCCGACCGGACGTAGACGTTCTGTCGGCCGTCTATCCGACTGTTATGTCTTACCCCGTCGAGAACCGTTCCCATCTGGTTTGGGTCGCCCAACCCAAGGGCTATCCCCGCTGGCTGCTCATCGGCGAACAGGTCCCGAACGGGGTCTTCGAATGCGAAGCCATTGGCACGGGCGCCATGCTCACGCGGCTGTCACTGTATGATCGTCTGCCCGAGCCCTGGCACGGCATGCCCGACGTTCTCAAGGGCGAGTGTCTCGGCGATGGCACCATGTTCTGCCTGCATTGCCGAGCCAACAAGATCAAGCTGTATGCCCACGGGGATGTCGTCTGCGAGCACCACAAAACCCTGGACGTCGGTTCGCTACGCAACGTCCTTCCGGCAATCCGCCCATCGCGGCCAGTTGAAGACCGCGCGGCGTTCCTTCGCCGAATCTGCGAAATTGAAGCCGTCGCCTGTCGGAGCCCACGCGATCATGCCTGTTGACAGCACGGTCCAGACTTCTGATTGTGACCACGCCGGCGGTGCTCTGCTGCTGGATGGGCCGGCCACGGCCAAGGCCCTGGGGATCGGTCTGAGTCTGCTCTACAACCTGGACCGATCCGGGCAGTTGGGGCCCGTTGGCGTCAAGCTGGGGGCGCGGCGGTTATGGCCTCGTGAAGAGCTGGCGGCCTGGGCCCGGCATGGTTGCCCGCACCGCGAACGATGGGAGAACCTGTGGAATGAACTGCGGTGCCGGCCGGATCGGCCTTGACAACCGGCCCCCCGGCGCGTTTCTGGGGGGTGTTGGGTATCGGGCCGGGCCGGGATCGTCCATCCTGGCCGGCCTGGCGAATCGAAAAAATCGAGAAACCGCTTGACGGGCTCCCCGTCGGCGATATGATGATGACCATGAAACGTATCGCATCAAATCTGTTCATCCAATCCAAACATCCGGGCACGGGTAAGGTCTGTCCGCAAGGCTGGCCGCGCCGCGATACGGCGTCATTAACTCCCGTGCCCACCTATTTGAAGGGGTGCAGCAATGGAACGTATCGAACACGCGCCGAACGGCAGACCTGACTGCACGCTGGACAAGGCCGCGCCGATCTTCAAGCCGATTGTGGCCTGGCTCCTGGACCGAACGCCACGCGAGAAGCTGGCGGCAATCGCCTTGGTAAATCTCATGCTGGGCGACGTCCAGCAGAACATCAAGGACACCAAGCGATACGCGGGCCAAATCGGCGACGATCTTCGGCGCGACTGGCGGAAAGATGTCGTCCGCATAGCAAGCGAGCCCGCGAACGATGGAAGGATCACCCGATTTGTCCTGGACTGCGAAAACGTGTACGACGTGGACGAGTAGCAGACTGAAAGGCGGTGACAGCATGCTCGACAAGACACAACCCGGCTTCCATGCGGTGCATAACCTGGCGAAGGCCCGGCACATCGAGCAGGTCAAGAGGCTGTTTTCCGATCCGATTTTCGACGAGTTTGATGTTGAGGCCTTTGAGAATCTTGTTCGGCGCTATCGAGATCGCCGCTGTGAAAGGATGGTGACACGTGCGAGTCTTCAAGAAACAACGCGACTCCCGAACGTGGACGGTTGAATGTCGCGACCATCGAAAAATCGTCCGGCGATTCGCGGGCCTGCCGGACCGTCGGCAGAGCGAACAGTTGGGCCGGCGGATCGAAGATTTGATCGGCTTTCGAGCGGGCAAGCAATCGCCCGACCGCGAAACATCGGCCTGGCTGGAGCACGCGCCGGCGGCTTTGAAAGAGCGCCTGGCCAAGCTGGGCATCATCGACGCGGCCCGCGTGTCGGCGGCCAAGCCGCTGGGTGCCCTGCTGGACGACTTCCTGCAACACCTGAGGGCCAAAGAGCGGACGGCGAAGTATGTAGGCGAGAACGAATCCATGCTGTTGCGGATCTTCAAGGGTTGCCGATTCGCGAGCTTCTCGGACATCGCGCCGGGCAGGGTCGAGCGCTTCCTCAAGGGCCTGCGCGACGACGGCTTGAGTGTCCGGCGGTCGAATGGGTATCTTACCGCGGTCAAGGGTTTCTGCCGTTGGATGATCGACACGGGGCAGGCAAGCGAGAACCCCGTCCGAAGCCTTCGCAAGCTGAATGAGAAGACCGACGTGCGCCGGGAGCGGCGGGCGGCTACGCCGGACGAACTGCGCAAGCTGATAGCCACCACGGCCCAAGGCCCGCAGCGTTTCGGCATGGACGGGCCGGAGAGGAGCTTGTTGTATCGCTTCTGCGCCGAAACCGGCTTGCGGGCGAACGAATGCCGGACGTTGACGGCGGGGGCCTTCGATTTGGACGGCCTGACAGTGACCGTCCGGGCCGGCTATTCGAAGCACAGAGAGACCGACACGTTACCGCTTCGCCCGGAGCTTGCCGAGGCCCTGCGCGAGCACCTGAGCGGCAAACTGCCCACGGGCAAGGCATGGGGCGGCCGATATGTCCGTCTGACCAACAAGACCGCTCCCATGCTCCGCGCAGACCTGGAAGCGGCCGGGATCGACTATGAGGACGACCAGGGAGCGGTCTTGGACTTTCACGCCACGCGGCACACGTTCATCACCGGCCTGAGCCATGCACCTTCACGCGTCGCCCAAAAGCTGGCCCGGCACAAGTCCAGTGCCATGACGGATCGGTATACTCACGTCCGGCTGAATGATGAACGGGCGGCCCTGGGCCTGCTGCCCGATTTGACGCTCCCGGCGGAATCTGAGGCGGTCAAGAAAACCGGCACGCATGACGGCCCGGCCGATGCAATCGGCGCGATGCAAAACAAGGGAAGTGACATCGGTAATTGTGGGGCGCGCCCTGGGGCGCTTTTGCACACAAGTAACCGCAAAGCTGTGGAATCCTGCGCAAAGCAAAACCGCGTTGACGGTATCGCCAACGCGGTTTCAGCACGCGCCCGGCAGGACTCGAACCTGCAACCTTCGGATTCGAAGTCCGCGACTCTATCCAATTGAGCTACGGGCGCACATCATCTGACGACAGTGCCTCACGAGAATGGCACAGTGGCCTATTATCACCACATACAACCCTGGCCACAACCACAGAATCGCGTGCCCTGCGGTGGTGGTCCTCGGAGAGCCAATCACGATTGAGGACGCCACCCATGGTCGATTCCAAATTCAAATCGAAGGACGCGATCCGACGCATTCCCGCGTACTTTACACCCAACAGGGCGGCTGTGCAAGCAGGTTAAGGGCAAACTCGATGACTTTGCGACCGACGGGACGAAAGCTCGGCAACCTCCGTCTCGATTTCGAGGGCGGACGAGTCCCGCCGCCCCGGAGCGGCCCTACGCCCGGCTGACAGGCACACCGCGTATCACCCGAAGAACCCGACACCGTCGGTACTCCGTGCCTCCGGCGATCTGGCAACGCGCGAAGTCCCACAGAATCTCCTTGGCCCGGATGGGTGGAAGGAATATAGTGTTCCGTAGCTCATCGGCCGACGTAGCCGGGCAGGGTGTCGTCTGGGAAACCCCGGTTCTAAAGGAGCAGCTATGGACCATCAGAACGAGAAGCAAGCGAAGCCGTCGGAATCGAAGATCGATCAGTCCACCCGCCGGGGGTTCCTGGCACGTAGCGGACGGACTGTGGCCGGCTCGGTCCTTGCCGGGGGCATGTTGTCTTGTGCCCATGCGCACGAAGCCAACACGATCCGCATGGCCGCGGCCGGTGCGGCGGTCGTGCCTACCGCCGCCCGCAAACCGCATGTTGTGTTTGTCGCGGGCGACCACGAGTACCGCTCGGAGATCACGATGCCGTTGATGGCGGGCATTCTCGAAGCCCATCATGGGTTTCGCACGAGCCTCGTTCTGCCCGTGGATGACGAGGGCAATGTAAACCCGATGGCCGACCGGAGCCTCCGGGGGCTCGACGCGTTGGCCGAGGCCGATCTGGCCGTCTTCTACCTGCGCTGGCGGACACTGCCGGACGATCAGATGCAGAAGATTGTCGACTACGTCAACTCCGGGCGACCGATGGTCGGGCTTCGGACCACGACGCATGCATTCCGCAACCAGGAAGGCGAATATGCCCGATGGAACCACGGTTTCGGGCAGGAGATTTTCGGTCAGCGGTGGATCACCCACCACGGCGCCCAATCGAACACGGCGGTGTATGCGGCCCTCACACCCCATCCCGTGCTACGAGGCGTCGCGCCGTTCGTCGGGCGGAGTTGGCTGTACCACGTCACGCCGATCCACGGTGAAGACGTGCAGATCCTGGCGCTTGGCCGCGCGATCAACTCAAACCGTCCCGCCGACGGGCCTCACCCATGGATCGAACCGGTGGCATGGACCAAGACCTATACAGGCGATACCGGACGGACGGCCCGCGTGTTCTTCACGACACTCGGCCACCCGGAGGAGTTCACCGAAGCCAGTATGCGGAGGCTCTTGATCAACGGCATCTACTGGGGTCTGGGCCGCGAGGCCGATATTCCCGAGGAAGGTACGAAGACGGACCTGATAGGTAGCTATAGTCCCCCCGGCATGTAGAGGAGAAGCGAGGCACTGACGGGGCCGGGACGCCCGGACCATGATCCGGGCGGACGAACGGGTCCATTGGCTGAGAGCTCGGATGGCGTTGCCCAAGCTGCAATTGCACACCAAAATCTTGCTGGCGCTGGTCGCGGGGGCGGGGGTCGGGTTGGCGACGCATCGGTTGGGGCTGGCTTGGTTCGCGATGACGTATATCCAGCCGGTCGGGACGGCCTTCGTGCGGCTGATCGGCATGGTGGTCGTGCCGCTGGTGTTCGCCTCGCTGCTGGTCGGGACCACGAGTCTCAAAGACGTCCGCCGGCTCGGCTGGATCGGGGTCAAGACGATCGTCTTCTATCTCTGCACGACGGCCATCGCCGTCAGTCTCGGATTGCTTCTGGCCAACCTGCTGCGGCCTGGTTTGGGGTTGGCGGAACAGACGACGAGCAAGCTGATTGACGAGGTCGAACGGCAAAACGATGTCGCCGAAGTGGTCCAGGCAAAGCTCTCGATCAGAGACGTCCTGCTGAACATCATCCCGACGAACCCGATCCGCGCCTTTGCCGAAGGGCAGATGCTCCAGATCATCTTCTTCGCCCTGGTGGCCGGCGTCTGTCTGACGCTGATCCCGCCCGAAAGGAGCGAGCCGGCCGTTCGCTTCTTCGAAGCCGTCAACGATGTCATGGTGATGATGGTGCACCTGATTATGAAGGTGGCGCCGTTTGGCGTCTTCGCATTGATCGCCGCGGTGGTCGCCGATTTCGGCCTTCACATCCTGCTGCTGCTCGCCAAGTACTGCGCGGTGGTGGTCGTCGGGCTGCTCGTTCACATGCTGCTGGTCTACTCCTCCGCGTTGAGGCTGCTGGCCGGGATGGGGGCGGTCCGATTCTTTCGCGGCATCCGCCCAGCCCAGTTGATCGCTTTCAGCAGCAGTTCGAGTTCGGCCACACTGCCGGTGACAATCGAATGCACGACAGAGAACCTGGGCCTCTCTCGCACCGTCTGCAGCTTCACCCTGCCGCTGGGTGCGACGATCAACATGGACGGCACTTCGCTCTATCAGGGCGTCTCGGCCGTCTTCCTGGCCCAACTCTACGGCATGGACCTGAGCGTCGCCCAGCAGTTGGCGGTCGTGCTGACGGCCACGCTGGCATCCATCGGCACGGCGGGCACGCCCGGCGCTGGGATCGTGACGCTGGCGATCGTGTTGAGCAGCATTGGGGTGCCGTTGCAGGGGATCGGCATCATCATGGGCGTCGAGCGGATTCTGGACATGTGCCGCAGTGTGGTCAACGTCACTGGTGACGCCGCCTGCGCCGCCGTGGTGGCGGCAACGGAGGATCGTGCTCGTGCAACGGCATAGGTCCTATGGGTCCGATAGGTCGTATGGGACAAATAGGACCAATGAAGAACCGGAGGTTGTGAAGATGTTCGACAAAAGCAGCAGCCTGGCCCTGCTCGTCGTGGCAATCCTTGTGTCGTTGGCGGCGCCGTGCGGAGCCTGTTTCTCCATCGTCGTAGGCAAAAACGCCTCAGCCGACGGCGCCGTGCTGGTCGCCCACAACGAGGACGACTATCCCCCGCAGGTGGTCCACCATCACAAGGTGCCCAGGCGGACCTACGGACCGGGGGACACGTTGGTTCTTCGCAACGGCGGCGTGCTCGAACAGGTCGAGCAGACGTGGGCCTATCTCTGGTCGGAGATGCCCGGCATGCTGTTTTCCGACAGTTGCATCAACGAGTGGGGCGTGACCGTCACGTCGGACAATTGCCCTTCGCGTGAGGACCGGGCGGAGCTGACCGAAGGCGGCATCGGCTGGATGCTCCGCCACCTGATCGCGCAGCGGGCGCGGACAGCCCGCGAGGGCGTGCGGCTGGCGGGCCGGATGGTGGAGCGGTTCGGTTACATCGCCTCCGGGCGGACGTATATCATCGCCGACCCGGATGAGGGCTGGCTCTTCTGCGTCGTCCAGGGCAAGCGATGGCTGGCCAAGCGAGTCGCCGACGAGGAAGTGGCGATGGTGGCCAATACGTACACGATCCGCCAGGTCGATCTGTCGGACGAAGACAACATTCTGGCCTCGAGGGACATCGTCACGTATGCGGTCGAGCGCGGATGGTACGAGCCGGCCAGGGACGGGCCGTTCGATTTCGCGGCTGTCTACGCCAACCCGGCTTCGGCAGCGCATCCCGACAACGCGGGCCGGCAGTGGAGCGGTCTGAGGTATGTTGCGCGCGATCCGATCGCGCCCGGTTTCGATCTGCCGTTCTCCGTCGTCCCCAGGCACAAGCTCAGCGTGGCCGACATCCTGCAGATTCTCCGTCATGACGAGGCGGACAAGCCGGAGTCGCCCACGTCCGACCTAGGGTTCGGCTGTGCGCTGTGCAGCGGCGCGACCCAGACCAGCTTCGTGGCCCAGTTGCGCCGCGGACTGCCGTCGGACATCGGCATCGTATACTGGGTGTGTCTGGCCGAGCCGCGAACGTCGGTCTATCTGCCGTTTCACTTCGGGATTTCCGGCTTCCCGTCCGGCTTTCGCACGGAATGCGAGCGCCCGGCGAGTGATGTCTTTGACCGCAGGGTCACGGCGCCGTTTACCAGCGATTCGCGTGAGGCGTTCTGGACATTCTCGAACTTCCGCGACAAGGTGGACCGACAGGGACCGGCCCTCGTTGCGGCGGCGAGAACCGAGGCCCTGCGCATCGAGGGGCGTGCGATGGCGATGCAAGCGCCGCTGGAAGAGGCGGCGAGGCGACTCCACGAGACGGATCGCATCGCCGCCGGCGAGGTGCTAGCCAATTTCTCGAAGGGGCTGTATCTGTCGGCCCTGGAAAGCATGGACAAGGTGCTGAAACAGCCGGCCGACGACGAGCGGATTGTCGCGAGGGCCAAAGCGATCCACGAGGCAGTCATCACGCTCGATTCCCACGTGGACATCGCCGAGGAGCGGTATGCGACAGCCGAGCTCGACCCAGGCGTCGATCATCCCGAACTCCGCTGCGATCTCGTCAAGATGGCCAATGGTGGCATTGACGGCGTGTTCCTGGCGGTGTACGTTCGACAAGCGCCCGAATTGAACGCCGAGACCTACGCCGAAGCACAGCAGATGGCCAACAGCAAGTTCGATGCGATTGCGCGGCTGACGCAGAGCATGCACCCGGACCGCTGCGCCTTGGCGCTGCGTGTCGACGACGTCGAGCGGATCGTGGCGTCCGGCAGGACGGCCATCATGATCGGCATCGAGAACGGCTTTCCCATTGGCGAAGACCTCGACATGCTGAACCACTACTACGACCGAGGGGCCCGCTACGTGACGCTCAGTCACAGCGCCCACAACCAGATTTGTGATTCCTCGAGCGATCCGGAACCGCTGCACAGCGGCTTGTCGCCGTTTGGCAAGCGCGTGGTCGCCCGGATGAACGAACTGGGCATGATGTGCGACGCTTCGCACATTTCCGAGAAGTCGTTCTTCGATCTGGTGGACGTCACGCGGGCGCCGATCCTGGTGTCCCATTCGGGTTGCTCGGCCGTTCACTCGCACGACCGGAATCTCACCGACGAACAGCTTCGGGCCCTGCGCGACAACGGCGGCGTCATTCAGATCGTTACGCTCGATGCTTACCTGCGTCCCGAAACGCCTGAACGCCAGGAGGCCGTTCGCCGGCTCCGGGAAGAGTTGGGCATTCCATCGTATGCCGAACGACAGAAGTGGTCCACCGAGCAGCGTGCCGCGATGCGACCGCGATTGCAGGAATACTACCGGCGCTACGAGGAGATGGCAGAGACGGTTCCGATTGCAACGGTCAAGGATTTCGTCGATCACATCGATCATGCCGTCCGCGTCGCGGGCATCGATCACGTCGGGATCGGCACCGACTTCGATGGCGGCGGAGGCATCCCCGGCTTTGCCAACCACGCCGAGGCACTGAACGTCACCATCGAACTGGTTCGCCGCGGCTACTCGGACGAGGACATCCGCAAGATATGGGGCGGCAACCTGCTGCGTCTGTGGCGCCGCGTCGAGGCCGTGAGCACGAAGAGGTAAGTCCATGAAGAAGGTCGCTGTCATTCTGCTGCTGGTCCTGTGGACTTGCACCCCCGGCTGTCAGAACCGTCTCACGCACGTTTCGGAGAAACCGTTGATCGGCATCACGACGGTTTTCGACGAGAAGCGTCAGGTCAGCGAGGTCCACATATCCTACGTGGAGGCGGTGCTTCGCAGCGGAGGCGTTCCGCTGGTCCTTCCGCCGATCGACAGCGCCGAGGCGGTGGATCGCTACATTAGAGAACTGGACGGTCTGGTCCTGGTCGGGGGGCGCGACATCCCGCCTTCGATGTACGGCCAGGAGCCGCACGAGACGACGAAGGTGCTGCCCAAACGACGGACCCAATTCGACAGCATGCTGATCGCCCGGTGGATGGCCAGTGGAAAGCCGCTCCTGGGCGTGTGCCTGGGTATGCAGTTCACCAACGTCGTCATGGGCGGCAGCATGATCCAGGACATCCCCTCGCTGGTCGGCAGTGATGTGAACCACAAGAAGGTCTATCACCGCATAGCGATCGCGCCCGACAGCACGCTGGCCGGGCTCCTCGGCACCGGGACCGCGATGGTCTACTCCTCACACCATCAAGCGGTGGACCGCATCGGCGAGGGGCTCAGACCCGTCGCCTACGCCGACGACGGCGTGGTCGAGGCCCTCGAACGAACCGACGGCGGCCCCGGCTTGTTTGTCCAATGGCATCCCGAAGCCATGATCGAGGAGGACCCAGACCACGCCAACGCGATCTATGGGTACCTTGTCCGATTGGCCGTAAGGTGCAAGGATTAGCCCAGCGTAGGGATGCCCCCACACACAGATTCACACGAAACCGGACGAAAGCCGTGTTCCAGAGACTGGCAGAGCAAACACGCGTGCGCTCAACCGCTCGCCGACGCCCTGGGCTCAACGGTCGGCGTACATGGTGTCGTAGTATCTCTGGTAGTCGCCGGAGACCACGTGGGCCAGCCACCGGGCGTTGGCCAGGTACCAGTCAATGGTCTTGGCGATGCCCTCTTCAAACGTCACGGAGGGCTTCCAGCCCAATTCACGCATGATCTTGCCCGCATCGATCGCGTAGCGTCGATCGTGGCCCGGCCGGTCCTTGATGTGCTTGATCAGTGCTTCGGGTTTGTTGAGATGCTTGAGTATGAGCCGAATTACCTCGATATTCGGCTTCTCGCTGCAACCGCCGATGTTGTATATCTCGCCGGACGGCGCCTTCTCCAGCACGCGCCAGATCGCGGTACAGTGGTCGTAGACGTAGAGCCAGTCGCGAACGTAGAGGCCGTCGCCGTAGACGGGAAGCTCCTTGCCGCGGATCGCGTTGTGGATCATCAGCGGGATCAGCTTCTCCGGGAACTGATACGGACCGTAGTTGTTCGAGCAGCGAGTGATGTTGTACGGAACGCCCCAGGTGTGCCCGAAGGCCCGCACGAGATGGTCAGCCGACGCCTTGCTGGCCGAATAAGGGGAATTGGGGCTCAGCAGTGTCTGCTCGGTGAACATTCCCTCGGACCCAAGCGAACCGTAGACCTCGTCCGTCGAGACCTGGACGAACCGCTCGATCTTCTTATCCCGAGCGGCTTCGAGAAGCGTCAGGGTGCCTCCGACGTTCGTGTCGATGAAGATCTTCGGCCCCGTAATGGAGCGATCCACGTGGCTCTCGGCGGCGAAGTTGATGATGGCATCGATCCGGTGTTCGTCGATCAGGCGTGCGACGAGCGGACCATCGCAAATATCGCCCTGGACGAACACGTGGTTGTCATGCCCAAGGAACTCGGCGAGGTTCTCAAGGTTTCCGGCGTAGGTCAGTTTGTCGAGATTGACCACGCAACAGTCCGGGTGCTGCGACAGGACCATTCGGACGAAGTTGCTGCCGATGAAGCCGGCGCCGCCGGTGACGAGGAGTCTTCTCATAGCTGCCTCAGAAAACGTCTGAGCCCCTGCTGCCAGGGCTCGATGGGGGTCTTCAACAGGCCCTGGATCTTACGACAATCGAACCGGCTGTTCAAGGGCCGGGTCGCCGGCGTCGGATATTCGCCGCTGCAACACGGCGTCAGTGCGGCTTGAAGTCCCAGTCGCTCGAATACGAACTGCGTCATGCCAAACCGGCTGACGGACCCGGCGCTGGCCAGATGGAACGTCCCCTCGGCCCGGCGCTCGAGCAGCTCGCAGGCCACGTCGGCCACCAGCGTTGTGGCTGTCGGCGAGCCGATCTGGTCCTCGACGACAACAACCGGTCGGCCCGCTTTGGCCCGCTCGATGATCTTGGTCACGAAGTTGCTTCCGTGCAGCCCGTAGGTCCACTCAAGCCGGACCAGACAATGGGAGCAACCGCTCGTTGCCAGTCGTTCTTCGCCCGCCAGCTTGCTGCGGCCGTACTCATTGATCGGATTGGGTGCGTCGGCCTCCGCGTACGGCCGATCGAGTGTACCGTCGAAAACGAAATCGGTGCTGAAATGCAGGACCCACTTGCCGTCCCGAGCCGCCAGTTCTCCAAGGCGTCCCACGGCTTCGGCGTTGATCCGACGGGCCAGCACCGCATGGGTCTCGGCGCCATCGACGTCCGTATAGGCGGCGCAGTTGACGATGGCATCCGATGCCTCGACCACGCCTCGCAGATGCTCGCCGTCGGTGATATCGAATTCGGGCAGGTCATAAATTCGAACGTCGAACCCTCCGCTGGCACACGCCGCCACGAGATCGGTCCCGAGCATGCCCCGGCCGCCGAGGACGGCGACGACGGGCTCTTTCGTGCGTGCGATCTCACGTGTCACTGCGGCGGCTCCTTCAGCACCAGTTCGTTGGCCCGGGCGAGGGACTCGAACGTCCCGGCGTCGGTCCACCAGCCCTTCAGAATATCGTAGGCCAACTGCCCTTTGCCAATATAGGCGTTATTGACATCGGTGATTTCAAGTTCGCCACGAGCCGACGGTTTCAGCGTTCGGATGATATCGAACACCGTCGCATCGTAGAAATAGACCCCGATGATCGCGTAGTCGGACTTCGGCGCCTTGGGCTTCTCTTCGATCCCGAGAACCATCCCATCGCGGATTTGTGCGACGCCGAACCGCTTGGGATCGGGCACCTGCTTCAGCAGCAACCGGGCCCCCTGACCTTGTTCGACGAACCGCCGGGCGTGTTCCTTGAGATCGCCTTGAAAGACATTGTCGCCAAGGATCACAGCCACCGACTGGCCGTTGGCGAAGTTCTCAGCCAGTCCCAGAGCCTGGGCGATCCCGCCGGCCTCGTCCTGAACCTTGTACGTGAACCGGCACCCGAACTCCCTGCCCGAACCCAGAAGGCCCACTACATCACCCATATGCTCGACGCCCGTGACAATCAGAATCTCTTCGATGCCGATGCCGGTAAGCCTCTCGATCGGGTAGTAGATCATGGGCTTGCGCCCGACGGGGAGCAGGTGCTTGTTGGTAACCTTCGTCAGAGGTCGCAGACGCGATCCCGTCCCGCCCGCAAGCACGACACCTCGTACATTCATGGCTGTATCCTTTGCTGGCGAAAGTGTTTGACAGCTTCTTCGAGAAGGTGCTATATTATCGCAACTTAGAAGCACAAGGGAGTGTAGCTCAGTCGGCAGAGCAACGCACTTTTAATGCGTAGGTCCTGGGTTCGAGTCCCAGCACTCCCACTGGTCCGATGCCTTCGGGCCTTGTCTGATTCGCCTGCATCATCCTTACGTCTGTTGTCCGGGCGACGCTTGAGCGCCGGCTCGCCCGCCTTCCAATAACATCGACCCAACCCATCGGTAACTTGAGACCTGTTATGGAATTGCGCGCAGCACGTGCTTCAGTCTCTTCTCGATTCCATCGGGATCCTGTAACCCCTGCACCAGGAAGCGAGGACGGCCCGGCCCGGGCGCACCGCTGCCGATGGCGCGATGACAGCCAGTCCGAACATCCCACGGTCCGAAAAAACGACAGCCTGGAAAGAGAAAATGCGACTTTTCCGTTGCTTTTGTGCTCCGGTCAGCGGTATACTTGTCCTGGATTGATCGCAATCTCTGGAGGAGGTTACAACGCACGTCGCGTGAGGATAGGCGCGCCCTGCGACAAGCCTCTATGCATCGCGATTCGCAAAGACAGCACGCGGGAAAGGGATGCCCGTATCGGCATTCTCTTTCCGGTGGCGCTTCGTACGAGTTCAAGTTTCGTCCACGGACAGGAGGGCATGACCATGAGAGGGTCAAGAGAATCTCGTTCACTCCAAGCGGTTCTTCCCATCGTGTTGATTTCGATCATCGCTCTGGCGGGCTTGGCCCTTGGGCAGACGACCATTGATTGCGGGTGGGAGTCCGGCCAACGGCACAAGATGCATTGGCCGCAACTGCCCGACTTCACATGGACCGGAACCAGTATGGACCTCTCGGCCGTGGCGCTGGCCGATGACTTCCTCTGTACGGCCACCGGCCCGATCGAGGAGATCCACATCTGGGCGACGTTCCACAACGACAGCCTGCCCAAAGAAGGAGCGGACAGCCTGACACTGGAACTGAGCCTCTATTCGGACCGCCCCGCTGACGGCGCCGGATCGGGACGTCCAGACGAACTGCTGTGGAGCCGCACGTTCTCACCGGGCCAGTACTCAGTCCACAGCTTCCACGACGGGCCGACCGACTGGTATGACCCGGCGACGCAAACGTATCTGTCCAACAGTCATAGGCAAACATATCAGTACAGCTTCTTTGCCCCGGAGCAGCCGTTCGTTCAGCAAGAAGGAACCGTCTATTGGCTGGGCCTCCGAGTCGCCGAGCCCGGCACGGACTATGCCTTCGGATGGAAGACCACGTCGCGGCGACGGCAGTGGAACAGCAGCGCCGTTGTGCTGACCCCGCCATCATGGAATTGGGCACCTGTCAACTATCCCGACGCGCATGCGCACGCCGGCGCTCCGGTGGGCCTGGCCTTCGTCATCACCGCCGGCGACGAGACGACACCGGAATACGATCTCGGTGATGCGCCGGACAGCACCGGCAACTTCGCGACCGTCAAGATGCCGGCATATCCGGGCGGGATCGCAGGTGATTTCCCGACGGTATATCGCGAAGGCAGCCCGCCCTACGGCCCACGGCATCGACGGCCTCGAGACGCATTCCATCTCGGCACTTGGGTCAGCCTCGAGAACGAAGCTGACCTTGGCCCGGACGACGACGGGGTCAACAACCTCGACCCCCTGTCCGGCGTGTCAAACCAGGACGGCGGCGATGACGGCCTCGTACTGCCCGTGGTCATGCCGCATCTCGGACAGACCACTCTCGACTACACGGTGACGAAGACCAGCCACCTCGCCAAGGAAGCCTACCTCAATGTCTGGTGCGATTGGAATCGCGACGGCGACTGGAACGACATGATCGTCGCCTCGGACGGCACGCTGATCCCCGAATGGGCCGTTCAGGACCATCCGGTGAACCTTCGCGATATCGGGACTCACGAGCTGACGACGCCGGCCTTCATCTGCTGGCACCCGCGGGGCGATGAAGCCGACCCGATCTGGGTGCGTATCACCCTCTCAGAACAGAGGTGGCGGGACGCCGTGGCCGCATCCAGGACAGGCGGCGCCGGCCCGGCAGGTGGCTACGAGTACGGCGAGACAGAGGATTACTACCTTCGGCCGCTGACCCAGGCTCCCCCCGTGCGCTACGACTGGGGCGATGCTCCCGCCGGGTACCCAACCCTGGCTGCCGACAACGGAGCGCGGCACATCATCGCCGGGCCGTGGCTCGGCGACGCTTCGGACCGACCTGACGCCGAGGCCGACGGCCAGCCGCAGCCGAATGCGTTGGGCGACCTCTTCGAGAACGGCGTGTCCATCCCACCCTTGGTCCGGGGCTTGCCTGCCTCCATCACCGTCGAGGTCAGCGGTGGCGGCGGAGTCGTTCAGGGGTGGATCGATTTCAACGCCGACCAGACGTGGCAGGCCAGCGAGCAGGTCTTCAACGGCTTTCTGCCCGACGGCATTCATGTCCTTTCGGTGACCGTCCCGCAGAACGCGGCGATCGGGCAGACGTTCGCAAGGTTCCGCATCAGCACACACGGGGGCCTCGACCCCGACGGCCCAGCCGCCAATGGCGAGGTGGAAGACCATGAAGTGTGGATCGAAAGAGTCCCGGTCAATGTGAAATGGTGCCAGCGTCCCGATCCGACTCCTCATGGCGTCGGCATTCGCGTAGACGGGACGCCCGACTCCCCTCGCGCCGTGGCCGACAACTTCGAGTGCACCAGCCGTGACCGATTGACCCATGTCCGCCTGTGGGGCTCGTGGAAGAACGACCAGAGAGGCCAGATCGATCTGGTGCGGCTCCGCATTCATGGCGACGATCCGGCCGGGCCCGAAGGCACCGACAAGACGAACCTGTTCGGCAAGCCCCGTCCCGAAATCCTGTGGCAGAAGGAATTCGGCGCCGGCGAGTTCCTCAAGACCCTCCACCATGTCGTGACCATCGACGGTCAGTGGTGGTGGGACCCGGCCTCCGGCGAGACAATCGCCGGCAGCAACACGCAAATCTGGCAGCTCGACTTCGAGATCGAAGCCGATAAGGCCTTCCGGCAGGACGGCTCCGAGCAGGATCCCCGCATCTACTGGCTGTCGGTCGAGATGGAGACCAGGGACGGACAGTTCGGATGGAAGACGCGCCGATGGCCCGAATACTTCGCCCACGATGCCGTGTGGGACCTCGGCAGCAAACTGCCCCGCCCCTGGCAAGAGCTCCGCTATCCGCCGGACCACCCGTACCACGACTGCCGGTGGAACTCCGTCGACATGGCCTTCTGCCTGAGATACACGTCGGAGGGCACCGCTGAACCACCGGTCACGTCGCGTCCATCCAGCGTGACCTATTGTCCGGCTGTCGAGACGATGTGCCCGGCGACGGAAACGAAGTGCCCAACGACGGTGACCCAATGCCCGACGGTGCAGACCCAGTGCCCCGCGACGGTGACGCAATGTCCCGCATTCCAGACGCGGTGTCCTACGGTCCAGACCCGGTGCCCGGCAAGTGTCACCCAGTGCCCGACGATGGAAACCCAGTGCCCAACGACGGAAACGAAGTGCCCGGCGACGGTGACCCAATGCCCGACGGTGCAGACCCAGTGCCCGGCGACACAGACGCAATGCCCCACATTCGATACCCGGTGTCCTGCCGTCCAGACGCAGTGTCCGGTGATGGCTACTCAGTGCCCGACAGTAGAGACACAATGCCCAACCAGTGAAACCAAGTGTCCGCCAAGCCTGACCCAATGTCCCCCAACCGAGACGCGGTGTCCGCCGACGGCAACGCAGTGTTCGACGAGCAAGGTCGTAATGGCTGGCAGATCGGGGCGGTACCTACTGGCGCGGGAGTGCCCGATTGTGGAAACCGAGTGCCTCGGCGTCGCCGACTATCTGGCAATGATGGCAAGATAGGCCACCTCGCAGGTGCAGGCGTTTTCCTGTTGCCCGACGGGGAAAACTCAGGGATAATCCACCCGTGCACCCTGTTGAATGCGAACAAGACGAACAGCGGATGGTGGATTCTCCGGCAGATGCGTCGGTCGCCTTTGGTCCGCTGTTGGCGGTGCTGTCTGCTCTGGCGGCTGCTTGGCTCGCTGCCGGCTCGACGGGCCTTCTGGCCCATCCGTTGCGGCGCACGTGTACCCTGATCGCAATTGGGATTGCCTTGTTGTCTGCCGGCCTCGGGGCGAAACGCCCCGGCGTGCGCATCCTGCTGACTCCTATCGTTGCCTGCGCCGGCGTGGCAATGGTCGCCCTACCGTCAACGGTCGTCAACGTCCTGGCCGCGGCGCTTGTGCTGGCCTTCCTCGCGTGGGTCTCGGAACGCCGCAGCCGCGATGGCTTCTGCGTCGCCGCCGCAGCGACTGTCATCCTCGGCCTGTATGTCCTTGCGCGCACGACAATCCCTTCGATCTGGCTGCTGGCGAACGGTCTGGGCCGCACGCTCGGCGTGTTGGCCGGCGCGATCGTGCGGCGGCCGCTCCACGTCGGCGCAACGTTTGCCGGCGTGGACTACTTGATCGTAACCAGTACGTTCTGGGGTCTGTATCTGGTCGGCACCCAACCACCTCGAACGGCGCGGGCGGCCTACGGCTTCCTGGCCATCGGCGTCGGACACGCCCTCTATCTCGTCGCGATATCCCATCTTCCGGACCTTCTGGCGGCGATTCCGGAGCCGGCCGGTCAAGACACAGGCTGGCTGGCCGCCTTGGCGCGCAAGGCACTGCCCTGGAATGCGCCTGTTCTGGCGTGCGCGATCCATCTTCTCCTCATCGGTACGATGCTCCGCTGGTCGGCACGTTCGTCCGCCGCCGTCAGACCACCGGGCGAGCGCTCCGCCCGCTTGGCCTGGACCCGCCTGGCGTTGGCCTCGGCGGCGCTGGCGACGGCAATCCTCCTGCCGGTCGTGACCGTGCTCGATATCGGTCCCCTGAGCGCCGAGGGCAAGAAGATCGTCTTCTACGAGAAGGGTTTTCTCAACTGGCTCAAGCCGACACATGGTTCCTATGGCAGGCTGTCCAGTGGGATGTATGGGATGCTGCCGGAATTCGTCGAGAGTCTCGGTGCCGAGAGCCGGATCTCGCCCGACCTGTCCGAAGCCGACCTTGCCGACGCCGATGCGTTGGTGCTGATCTTCCCGCACGAACCCTGGGCCGACGGCCAACTGGATCGCGTTCATCAGTTCATACGACGCGGCGGCTCGCTGCTGCTGCTCGGGGAACACACCACCGGTGATGCCGACGGCAACAGTCGATTCAACGATGTCCTGGCGCCGACGTCGATGCGCATGCGCTTCGATTCGGCCACCTTCGCGGTCGGCGGATGGCTTCACTCCTATGAGGCCATGGCCCATCCGACGACCACAGGAATCTCCGACGATCGCAACGAGTTCGGTGTGGTGATCGGCGCGTCAGTCCAAGCGAGGTGGCCGGCGCGGCCGCTACTCGTTGGGCGATGGGGCTGGAATGATGCCGGCGACGAGGCAAGCGCCCGCGCCATGATGGGAAACGGCCGCTACGACTCCGGCGAGAAGCTCGGCGATCTCATCCTCGCAGCCGAACAGCCGATGGGCAAAGGCCGGGTCATCGCCTTCGGCGACACATCAAGCTTCTCCAATGCGATCAACGTTTCATCGCACGTATTCACGTCGCGGCTCCTGGCCTATCTTGCCGAAGGCGCAGACGCGCACCCAATGTGGCGTCAGCTCCTCGCAGCGATGATCGCCCTGTTGCTGGCTGTCCTGCTATGCCTGCGTCCGGGGATCGCGAAGATAGCTCTGGTTGCGGTCGGCCTGGCCGCATCGCTGGTGGTTTGTGCACAGGCGACTTCGGCGGCCGCAAAGCCCCTACCCGATGGACGCCGAACGACACCCAACAATCTGGCCTACATCGACGCATCCCATCTCGAAGCCTACAGCGGCGAATCCTGGCGGCCCGACGGTGTCGGGGGCCTGGCGCTGACGCTGATGCGGAGCGGCTATCTGACGCTCTCGCTGGACGAACTGACAGCTGAACGTCTCGAACGCGCCGGCCTGCTCGTTTCCATCGCATCAGCCCGAACCTTCTCGCCTGAGGAGAAACGGACGATCGCCGATTTCGTCAGCGCCGGCGGCTCATTCATCATCACTGTTGGGCAGAATCGAATAGGGCCTTCACTGCCCCTGCTCAGAGAGCTTGGTTTCCAGCCTGAACAAGCCGATGCCCTTGAGCCCGAGCCCTTAGGCCATTTCAAGTCGCCCTACCTCGAGTCGGCCGAGCAGCGCGTCTACGTGCGCTTCCATGCGGCCTGGTCCGTGCGGTCGAGCGACGCAGACGCCCGTGTGATCGCCTACGGTCGCGACCATCAGCCCGTGATCATCCTCCGCAGGATCGGCGCCGGCAAAGTGGTTCTCGTTGGCGACACGGGCTTTGCGATGAACAAGAATCTCGAACACGAAGGGGGTGAGCCCTTTGAAGGTCTGCGTGAGAACGCGGATTTCTGGCGCTGGCTGCTCACCGTCCTGCGCGAGGAACCCATGTGGCTGCCCGAGACCGTGCGCGAACAGCCCACCGGCGCGGAGGTGGCGCCATGAGGCGGGCCTGGATCGGTCTGGCATTGTTGAGCGCATCGTGGCTCTTCGGGCTGGGCTACTACCACAACCCCAACTGGACGGTCTGGGCCGTCCTCATTCTGGCCGGCATCGGGTTTCTGCTCGGCATCGATCTTCCCGCGCCGGCGCGCATCGAATCGATCATCGCGGCGGCCCTGTTGACCCCGGTGCTGATTCTGATTCCCTGGCCGTGGCGGGCCGCGGCCCTGCTGCTCGCGATAGGGCTGCTGCTCTGTGCGGCGCCGATCCCGAGGCGATGGCCCAGTCGCGTGGGCCAGGCGGCGCTGGCGGCCGGGACGATTCTCGTCCTGCAAGCGGCCGGAATGCTCGTCTATGAATCCGTCACGGCTCGGTCGCATGAACTGCCGCCGCACCTTGCCAAGGCAATCTATGCCGTTGCCCAAGTGATCGGGATTCCCGCCGCCCTCGATGGCTCAACGCTGGCCCTCTACTCGATCCGCCACACCCATCGCCTCGGCGCCACATGGGGGCTGTTGCTGGATCCGATGACCTTCAGCTTTCTCATCGGGGGCATGGTTTTGATCTGCCTGCACCTCTGCAGGGCATCGATCTCGCGGACCCTCGCACGGCTGCTCGGTCTGATCCTCTGTGTGGCCCTCTGGCTGCCCATACGAGCGGCGATTCTGATCGCGGTCCACATGCACCGCGCCCTCCGCACCGAATACAATGAGCTGCTGGCACTGATGGGCCCGTTCTGGAACCCGTGGGTGCTGCTTGCGCTTCTCGGCGGTCCCGTCTTCCTGGTGTGGCGCTTTGTATGCACGCCGCCGATAGCGGTTCAGACGATGGAGACACCAGGACGATCCAGGCGAATCGTGTGCGTCGTCCTGGCGTCTGTCGGCGCACTGCTTGTGACGATAGGGCTGCTATGGGCCCCCTCGGGCCCGCGCAAGCCCGGACGCATCTGGGTGGACGAGCACCGCTCGAACTGGGAACGCACCGACCGGCCCTACGACACCGACTGGTACGGGCAGGAGTCCGGCTACAACTACGCCTGCATCTACGATTACAGCTCCCGCTTCTACGACATGGATCGGCTTTACGACCCCATCGATACCAACACGCTGGCCGAATGCGACGTCCTCATCGTGAAGGTGCCGACCGCACGTTATACAGATCGGGAGATCGAGCACATCGAGCGGTTCGTCGAGAACGGCGGCGGCTTGCTGCTGATCGGCGAGCACACCAACGTATTCAATTCGGGAACCTATCTGAACGACATCGCCTCGCGTTTCGGCTTTCGCTTTCGCCACGATTGCCTGTTCGATATCGACACGGTCTTCGAACAGCTCTACCACCCGCCGCTCGTGCCACACCCGATCGTCCAGCACATGCCCCCAATGGATTTTGCCGTCTCGTGCTCGATCGATCCGGGCACAAGCTGGGGTCGGGCCGCCATCCGGGCGACGGGGCTTCGCAGCCTTCCGGCCGACTACCACGCGAGCAATTACTATCCCCAGGTCGAGGACAGGGCCGATGCGCGATACGGCGCATTCATACAGTTGTGGGCGATGGACCACGGTGCCGGCCGCGTCGCGGCGTTCGGTGACTCGACGATCTTCTCCAACTTCTCGACGTTCGAGCCGGGCAAGGCCGAGCTGATGCTGGGCATGCTCGAATGGCTCAACCACAAGGCCCCTTCCCGAAACCTGCGCCCGGCCGTGATCGCGCCGGGTCTTGCGATTGTCGTCATCGGTCTGATTCTCAGCTACGGATGGTCCGGCGGCCGATTCGTCCTGCTGGCCGGCATCCTCCTCGGCATCGCGAGTGCCGGCGTCAGCGTGCGAGCGATGCATCAATCGACGATGCCGGTCCCCAAGACCGTCCGGCCGTTCGCACACGTCGTCATCGACCGGACCGTGTGCGACTCGCCGTTGTCCAGGAGCGGGTTCATCAGCGGCCAGGCCGATGGTTTTGGCATCTTCGAACGCTGGATCCTGAGGCTGGGCTATTTCACTTCACGCCGCGAAGGTCGCGACGCGTTCAGCGGCGATCTGCTCGTATTCCTGTATCCCCGCCGCGAAGTGGACGCCGACTTCCGCAGACAACTGGCCGACTACGTTAACGGGGGAGGCAGAGTCCTTGTGATCGATGCGCCCGCAAACGCGCGATCTACAGCCGATGCCCTTCTGCACCCGTTCGGCATGCGATTGCTCAGCAGTCCACGACTGGCTGGGGCATTGGAAACACCCACCGGTTGGCCCGCCGGGGTCACGACGAAGAACGCCGGCCAAGTCGAAGGTGGAACGCCTGCAATCCGAATTGCAGGATACCCCGTGGCCGCAACCGTCGAATTCGGCGCCGGGACGGTCACCGCAATAGGCTTCGGCGCACAGTTCGCCGACGTGAACATGGGGCTGACCGGTGAGACGATCCCGGATGCGGCGATGCGGAACCTCTACGAGCTACAGTTCCAACTGTTGCGCTCGATCCTGTCCGACGACCAGCGTCTCGAGACAGGCGCGGATACCGTCGCCGACTGAGGAAGCGCGCAGACGCGCCCCGTCACGCTTTGACGATCTTGCTGCGGCCACCGCGAACCGAAGCCGTGGCGTTGCGGGTGTCCACCACCAACTTCGCGTGCCTGACGATCCAGGCGTAGTCGTAGTCGCTGTGGTTGGTGGCGATCAACACCGCGTCGTAGCCGGCAAGGGCCTTGACCGTCAGCGGCTTGCTCTTCATTCGAAGGTCGTACTCGCGCTGCTTGTGCGTCTGCGGGATGTACGGGTCGTTGTAATCGACCTTGGCGCCCTTGGCCTTGAGCATCTCGATCAGCTCCAGAGACGGCGATTCGCGCACGTCGTCGATGTCGGGCTTGTAGGCCAGACCGAGCACGAGGATGCGAGAACCCTTGAGACTCTTTCGCCGTTCGTTGAGGGCGTCGGCCGTCCTCTGGATGACGTATTCGGGCATGCTCGTGTTGATCTCACCGGCCAGCTCAATGAAGCGCGTCGGCAGCGCATACTGGCGCGCCTTCCACGTCAGATAGAACGGATCGATCGGGATGCAGTGGCCCCCCAGGCCGGGGCCCGGATAGAACGCATTGAACCCGAACGGCTTCGTGCCGGCGGCCCGGATGACTTCCCAGACATCGATGCCCATGCGGTCGAAGAGCATCTTCAGCTCGTTGACCAGGGCAATGTTGATGCAGCGGTAGGTGTTCTCGAGAATCTTGGCCGCCTCGGCCACCTCACAATTCTCCACCGGGACCAGCGTCTCGATCGCACAGCGGTAGACCTGCAGCGCCCGGCGCAGGCTCTCCTTGCCGTAGCCGCCAATCACCTTGGGGATCGTGGACGTCCGGAAGCTCTTGTTGCCCGGGTCCTCGCGCTCGGGCGAATAGGCCAGGAAGAAGTCCTTTTCGACCTTGAGTCCCGACTGTTCCAGAATCGGCAGCATAACCTCGCGGGTCGTGCCCGGATAGGTCGTGCTCTCCAGAACCACGAGCTGACCCTTGCGAAGGTACTTGGTGATTGTGTGACAGGTGGCCTCGACGTATTGAAGATCGGGTTCGCGGTTCTTCGTCAGAGGCGTGGGCACGCAGATCAGAATCGCGTCGGGCTTGGACAGATCGCGCATGTTCTCGGTGGCACGAAACTGGCCCGACCGAACCATGTCCGTCATCGTGGCGTTGGGGATGTGCTTTATCGGACTGCGGCCTCGATTGATCGTCGCGACAGTCTTGGAGTTGACGTCGAAACCCAGGACCCTCGCCCCCACCTTACAGAACTCTCGTGCCAGCGGCAGTCCGACGTAGCCCAAGCCAACGATGCCCACATAGACGGACGCGCCATCGCTCTTCGAATTCGCTCTCTTGCGTTTTGCCACAGAAACCTCGCACTCACAAAGACCCGGTCTGATCGCGCCCGACACTCGGGCCGTATCGATGCGTTCATATCGTATTATCGGCAGGCGTGACACCGGAATTTGCATTTCCGCCGGCCGGGGGCCAAGAAAAATGATTGCAGGCAGATACATCGCCGCTCTGGGCTCGCCCAACTCACTCTGCGCTCAAGCTCACCAAAGGCTCCCCTGCAACGAGCCTTCGCGGGTTCTCCACACAGAGAATATCGGCCTCATCACGTCCGACGTGTCGGCGAAGCAACTGATAGGCCTCGCTCATGCAAGGCGCCCGGCCCGCCGTATCGTGGGCATCCGTGGCCACAACCAGAGGCAGAGGCTCTCGCAGGAACGCCCAAGCCCCGTCTTCCGCTCGCCGGCCGAAACCGCCGAGAAAGCTGCCCGCGGTGATCTGCAGGCATGGCCGGTGGGCGACCCACCGACGAACATACTCAGGATTCTCGGCAAGAAAAGCGTGACGCTCCGGATGCGTGATGACGCTGGAAAACCCGCTCTCTGCGAGGCTTGCCAACAACATCTCCGGGTCGATGAAGACCTCGTGGGGCAGTTCGAGCAGCAGATACCGCCCACCGTCGGCCACGGTGAGAATCACATCGGACCGCACGAGATCTTCGATTCGCTCGTCGATTCGAATGTCCGCCCCCGGCAAGACGTCCAGAGGTATCCCGGCCTCGGCCAGCAAGTCGTTGAGCTGGGCCACCGCATCTCGAATCGTCCGGGCATCATAGCGGCCATCGTAGCGCCCGAGCTGGTGTGGCGTGGCGACGACGGTCGCGATGCGGTCCGTCGCCAGAGCCCGACACAGGGTCAGGGCCGCCGGCACATCGGGCGGGCCGTCGTCGAGGCCGGGTAAACAGTGACAGTGCACGTCGATGAACGTCGTACTCTGTCCGCGTTCAACCGTATTGGGATCGAGGTCCGTCATAGCGCCTGCAGCGTCACTTCGACATCGATCTGTTCTTCCGGACGCCATACACGCAAAGCCACCCGATCTCCGATTTCACGAGCGTCGAGAAGACGGAACAGATCGCGGCTGTTGCGCACCGGCTGGCCGTCCACGGCAACAATCAGATCGACCCTGATCCGGCCACGCGAATCGTATTGCAGGGGTCGCAGACCCGCCTTCTCGGCCGCACTGTCGGGTCTGACCTCTCTGATGAGCGCCCCTTCCATGCCCAGACGTCGGGCCATGTGATCGTCGAGGGTCACACCGAGGCCGGCTCTGGGGGGTCGGCCGTAGCGGATGATCTGAGGAACGAGACGGTTGACCACATCGACCGGAACGGCGAAGCCAATCCCGGCGTACGCCCCGGAGGGACTGACAATAGCCGTGTTGATGCCGATCAGTCGCCCCGCACTGTCCAGCAAAGGCCCGCCGGAGTTGCCTGGATTGATTGCGGCATCGGTCTGGATCACCCCCTCGATGGGCCGCCCGGTCAGCGACTGGATGACACGGCCCAGACCACTGATCACGCCGGTAGTCAGCGTCTGGTCAAATCCAAACGGGTTGCCGATGGCAAACACCTTCTGGCCGACCTCGAGATCAGCGGATGTCCCGACCGCAATCGCGTGAAGGGCCCGGCCCTGCGTATCAATCTTCAACACCGCCAAGTCCTTGTCAGGCTCGACCCCGACGAGGCGGGCCGGCCATGTCGAGTGGTCCGACAGAGTCACGTCGGCCGCCTCAGCGTCTTTGATGACGTGGAAATTGGTCACGATGTACCCGTTCTCATCCCAAACGAAGCCCGACCCGGTCCCTTGGGGCACTTCGGTGGCATACAGACTGAACAGGTCTCGTCGACGGGCCTTGCTAGTGATGAACACCACCGATGGCGAAGCCTGCCGGAACAGGTCGATGGTGCTCCTCTCATCCTCCGCCAGGTCGCCTCGCGGCGTTATGGCGCGTGGCATGGCCTTGCGATCGTGCACGCTAAAGAGCCAGGGTCTGATCTGCCAAAAGAGCAGCACCACCAGCAGCGCCACGAGCAGAAGGATCAGCCCCCGGCTCTGGTCCGGTCGGGCGGCGATGCGGTTTCGATCCATGTTATTCTGTTCCATGACAGCCATCTCCCGTCAGTGGCCTGGCATCCCGCCAGTCGGCGCGCCTCGAGCGGCCATTCGTGTGTCGCTGGCTATCATAGACTTCGAGCGGATTCCTGTCAAAACACTATACCAACCGGCTTACGAACCGTGTGTGTGAAGATTTCCGGGCGAGGCCACGTCGGGCACAGAGAGCCGCCGGTG
>CAZSXM010000042.1:0-44826 GCA_964610435.1 uncultured Pirellulales bacterium
CGCTGAGCGACTTTGCCGATGTGAACCTGAGCCGGATCGACACGATGACCATCGGTGTCGGCAGCCGAACCAGCCCGACGGCCGGCGGCACCGGCGCTGTCTACATCGACGACATCGCCTTCGGCCGGCCGGCGGTGACACAGTGACCTTATCGCGGAGAGCCGCGATGGGTGGACCGCATCCATCAGGGGCTGAGGATCACGCGCGGCGCCGACCACGGCAGGTCGGAGCCGCGCATTCTTGTGTGGCACAGCGCCAAGCAAAGGAGGATTGTCATGCCGAGAAGACGCATCGAATTTATGCCGGCCGTAGTTCTATCGATTGCCTGTTGTGTGCTATGGGCGGCACCGGCCGCGTATGCCGCAGACAGATACGCACTGGAGTTCGACGGAGTCGATGATTACGTGGAGATCCCCACTGAGGATTACATATTCGAGGATGGGGATACGTTCACGATAGAGACTTGGGCACGATGGTTTGACGACACGCGCTCGCTCTGCGGCTATCGGTACAGTTTTCAGCGCAGCCGGTTCAGGACCCGGGGCAGTGCCGCGCTGACCGTGATGACCGGAATCACCAACGAAGAATGGCATCACGTGGCGGCGGTCTATCGAGGCGACGGCGCCACCAGGTATCTGGACCTTTATGTCAATGGAGCCCACACCGCATCGACCACGACAACCGGGTCTCCGTTGTCCAGCTACGACGGCAACATGTTGCGCATCGGTATGACGCGACACAGCAGCGGTCAGTATTCCCATTGCATCATGGATGAGATCCGCATCTGGGAGTGCGCCCGCACCGAGATGGAAATCCAGGAGAACATGGGCCAGGAAATCTCAGGGTCTGAAGAAGGATTGATCGGCTATTGGAGGTTCAATGAGGGGCAGGGAACAGTGGTTCATGACAGTTCGCCTCGGCAAAACCACGGGACGGTGGAAGGCGCCACCTGGACGACGGACGCGGCGCCTGTATTGCCTGGCGCTCCTCCGACGTCTGCCCAGAGCCCCTCTCCAGCCAATGGGGCGGTCGATGTGCCTCGTGACGTGGTGCTTGGCTGGGCGCCGGGGGCATTCGCTGACACCCACGATGTGTACTTCGGCGCTTCGTTTGAGGAGGTCGAAGGGGCCGACCGAGCCAATCCAATGGGTGTGCTTCTGAGCCAGCGTCAGAACGACAGCAGTTACGATCCGGCCGGCCTGCTCGATTTCGAAACGACCTACTACTGGCGCGTGGACGAAGTCAATGCGCCGCCGGATGCGGCGATCTATCGAGGCGACGTCTGGAGTTTCACGACCGAGCCGGTTGCCTATGCGATTCAAGACGTCATGGCGACCGCTTCCCATTCCGACGTCGACGCGGGACCTGAGAACACGGTCGATGGGGCGGGGCTCAACGGAAACGATCAACACTCGATCGACGGCGCTCACATGTGGCTGACGCCCCGGGACACAGAGCTTCCCGTCTGGATCCAGTATGAGTTCGATCGCGTGTACAAGCTCCACGAGCTTGCGGTCTGGAACTACAACGTGATGTTTGAGTCGGTGCTTGGCTTTGGGCTCAAGGACGTAACGATCGAGTATTCGATCGACGGCGCCGACTGGGTTGTCCTGGCGGACGTGCAGTTTGCCCAAGCCACCGCTCGGGCCGACTACGCCGCCAACACGGTCGTCGATCTCGAAGGGGTTGCGGCCAGGTTCGTCCGACTGAATGTCAACAGCGGATGGGGCACGATGAGCCAGTACGGTCTCAGCGAGGTGCGGTTCACATACATTCCTGCCCAGGCGCGCGAGCCGCAGCCGGCCGATGGGGCCAGCGACGTCGATCCGGACACGACCCTGAGCTGGCGTGCCGGCCGCGAGGCTGTTTCGCATGAGGTCTATTTCGGTACGAACCCGGATGACCTGCCGATGGTTGGTACGGTTGCCCAGGCAAGTTTCGCGCCGGATGCCCTCGACTTTGGCACCACCTACTGCTGGCGGATCGACGCGGTCAGTGATGGCGTCTGGGCCGGCGATCTCTGGAGCTTCTCGACATTGGAGTATCAGTTGATCGAAGGGTTCGAGAGCTACACCGATGACATCGACGCCGGTGAGGCCATCTTCGACACCTGGCTCGACGGATGGGTCAACGAGACCGGCTCGACGGTCGGTCACATGATCGCGCCGTTCGCCGAACGAACCGTCGTCCACAGCGGACGCCAGTCGATGCCGCTGTTCTACGACAACACGGAATCGCCGTTCTATTCTGAGACGTCGCGCTCGTTCGATTCGGTCCAGAACTGGACCGTCAACGGCGCCGACACGCTTCGGCTGTTCGTCGCCGGTGTGGGTGCGGCGTTCTATGAGGCCGACGACGGCGCGATCGTTCTGACCGGCGCCGGCACGGACATCTGGGACAACAGCGATGAGTTCCGCTATGCGTACAAGAGCCTCAGCGGCGATGGCTCGATGACCGTCCGGGTGCTCAGCAACGGCACCGGGACGAACGCCTGGGCGAAGGGCGGCGTGATGATCCGCCAGAATCTCGATGCCGGCGCGATCAACGTGATGGGCGCGGTCACCGGCGGTGACGGCGACGGCGGGACGTTCCAGTGGCGCAGCGAGGCCAACGGCGCTTCGGACTCGAGCCGCACGCTGACGGGCATCGCGCCGCCGTACTGGGTCCGCCTGACGCGGCAGGGCAACATCTTTACGGTTGAGATGTCGGCCGACGGCGAGCAGTGGCAGCAGCAGGGCGACAATCCTGTTACGATCGCGATGCAGGACCCGGTCCTGATCGGCTTGGCCGTCACCTCGCACGCCTCCGGCGAGTTGCGAACCTTTGAGTTCGACAGCGTCTCGACGACGGGCAACGTCACGGGCAACTGGCAAGTGGCCGACGTCGGCGTCGAGCAGCCAGAAGGCAACGCCCCGGCTCCTCTGTACGTGGCCTTGGAAGATGCGAATGGTCGGACGGCGGTGGTGACGCACCCGAATGCGAGCATCATTGGCCGTTCCGGCTGGAACGAGTGGCAGATTCCGCTGAGCGACTTTGCCGATGTGAACCTGAGCCGGATCGACACGATGACCATCGGTGTCGGCAGCCGAACCAGCCCGACGGCCGGCGGCACCGGCGCTGTCTACATCGACGACATCGCCTTCGGCCGGCCGGCGGTGACACAGTGACCTTATCGCGGAGAGCCGCGATGGGTGGACCGCATCCATCAGGGGCTGAGGATCACGCGCGGCGCCGTCGAGCGAGAAGATCGCTGAACGGAAAATGGTGAAAAGAAAACGCAACCATGCCTTGCATGGATGGCCCATGCGATGGTAGTATAGGTAATCTTGTGGCGTTTTCGCCAACGGCGTCGTCCGAACCTCGGAGGGATGGAGGAATAGCGTGTACCCCCACCCAAGGGAGGCCGGGGATCGGCGCCAAAGCGGCAGATGATCGAGTTTTTTTTGGACGGAGGAACATCATGTCAAGGCAAGTCGCGAGTGCAATCTGTTTTGTCCTTCTGAGTGGGGCCCTGGTCGGTGCGGCTGAGGTCACACCGGTCATCTTCGTGGACTTCGTGGGGACCCTCTCCGGCACGGACTACACATTAGGATCACGCGAGATCGATGCGACCGGCACGTTCGCAGCGCACAACGGGACGGAAGTCGTATCGGCAGGACTGGGGATTCTCCAGGATGCGGACAGCAGCGGCCAGGAGAGCTTCGAGTTTGACGCCTCGGCGTTCAGCAACAACGCAACGGAGTTCACCGGGACGGCTTTCGTTGTCGAAGCCATCTTCACCCCCACCGGCCCCAGCGGGGCGATGGCCCCGATCATGGACCTGGGCGGCCAGTGCTTCATCCGCTTCCACGACGGGCTCTCGGCCGGCTGTTGGAACGGCAGCACGGAGGTGGTCAACAACAACATCGAACCGATCCCGGCTGTGGGCCAGACGCATCATTACGCCATTGTGTACGACGGCGCCCAAACCATCACCTACTACAAAGACGGCAATCCGATCTTCCAGAGCGACAACGGCTCGCCCAAAGAGATCACCCGCTGGATCTCGTGGGGCAACATTCGGCATGGCTCAGTCGACGGCGGTCGCCAGCTCGTCGGCGAATACGAATCGGTGGCGTTCTCGACGTTTACCGGCACGTTCGACCCTGAGAACGACTTCCTTCTTCCCGACGGTCCCGTCTCGCCGGCTCTGGCATACGGCCCCGAGCCGGTCGACGAAGCAACGGATGTCCCGCTCGAGGCCATGCTGAGCTGGATGCCGGGTGAGTTCGCCGTCGCCCACGACGTCTATCTGGGCACGACCTGGGACGACGTCAACGACGCCGACCGTAGCGATCCGAGAGGCGTGCTTGTCAGCCAGGGCCAGGCCGACACCACGTATGACCCGGCTGGTGCGTTCGAGTTCGGCCAAACCTACTACTGGCGAATCGACGAGGTGAACTCGGCCCCCGACAACACCATCTTCAAGGGCCTTCTCTGGAGCTTCACGACCGAGCCGCTGGCCTATCCGATTGCCAACGTGATCGCCACCAGCAACGGGATCTCTCAAGCGGGCGCCGGACCGGAGAACACGGCCGATAGATCGGGGCTCGACGAAAACGATCAGCACTCGACGGCCAGTGAGGCCATGTGGCTGGCCGAACCGCCTGAATCCGAGCCTCTGTGGATTCAGTATGAGTTTGACCGAGTCTACCAGCTTCATGAGATGCTCGTGTGGAACTACAACGCCCAATTCGAGTTGATGCTCGGCTTCGGGATCAAGGACGCCACCATCGAATACTCGCTCGACGGAATCGACTGGACCGTGTTTGGAGAGGTTGAACTGGCCCAAGCCACGGCCACGGCCGCATACACGTACAACACGACGATCGAGATGGATAGCGTGGCAGCCCAGTACGTTCGTCTGCTCGTCAATAGCGCCTATGGGACGAGAGAACAGTACGGTCTCAGCGAGGTCCGATTCACGTTCACTCCCGTTCATGCTCGGCAGCCGGAGCCGGCAGTCGGGTCCGTCGATGTGGGCGTCGATACGGTCCTGAGCTGGCGGGCCGGTCGCGACGCGCTTTCACACGACGTCTACCTCGGCACGGACCCGGAGGCACTGGCACTGGCGGCAACCGCCGACCAGACGAGCTTCGCGCCCGACGATCTTGCGTTCGGCAACATGTACTACTGGAAGGTCGATGCCGGCAATCCCGAGGCCAATCCCGCCGCACGCGAAGGCGACCTCTGGAGTTTCACCACGGCCGAGTACGCGATGATCGATGACATGGAAGGCTATACCGACGATATCGACGCGGGAGAGGCAATCTTCCAGACGTGGATCGACGGCTGGACGAACGACACCGGCTCGATCACGGGCTACACCGAGTCGCCGTTCGCCGAGAGGACAATCGTCCACGGCGGCAGGCAGTCGATGCCGCTGGGCTATGACAACGTCGAGGCCCCGTTCTATTCGGAGATTTCGCGGACCTGGGACAGCCCCCAGGACTGGACCGTCAACGACGCCAAGACACTGAGACTGCACTTCTACGGCGCTGAGACCAACGTGGCCGACACGCTTTACGTGGCCATCGAGGACGGCACCGGCAACGTCGCGGTCGTCGCGCACCCGGATCCCGACGCGCTGACGGTCGCCGCCTGGCAGGCCTGGACCATTCCCTACAGCGAGCTGGACGGGGTCGACATGGCTCGCGTTGACACGATGTACATCGGCATCGGCGATCGCGCCAACCCGGCGGCCGGCGGCAGCGGACTGCTGTTCCTCGACGACATCGGGTTCGGCACGCCTCTGGCCTATGCCCCGTAACCGCCTGGTGCACATCGATCCTATCAGGGCATTCACCGTGGCCCCGGCGAAGATCGTCGGGGCCACGGCTCATTTCGGTCACGCCGGCGCTCCAACGAAATCGACACCTCCTCCTGCTGGGCGCGACCCGTTTGTCCGGCGGAGGCCTTGACGCGCGGGGGCGAAATGCGGCATCGTGGGGCAGGCTGTGCGGGCAGGCACGACCCACGGAGGTTGCCGTATGAAGGATAAGCGATTCGTGATCCAGGAGCATCAGAGACCCGAAGGTGTCCACTGGGATCTCATGCTGGAAGAGACCAATGAGGTTTCGCATGTCCTGACCACGTTCCGGCTGGCCGAGCCGCCCGAACGGGTCCTGCGGCATCGCGTTGGCGCCGAGCGGATCTTCGACCATCCTTTGCGGTTCCTCTGGTACGAAGGCCCGGTACAGAACGGAACGGGCCGGGTTCGCATCGTCGACCGCGGCACCTGGCGCCGGGTGCAGGCCCGCGATTGCGGATTGGCGATTTGGGACTGCGGATTCGAATCGAGGCGCCAATCCGCGATCGGCCTGGTCTTCGACGGCACAATGCTCCAGGGCGTCTTCACCCTGACCCGCCTCAGCGAGACCGAATGGCGCTTCGAGCGCCGCCGCAATGCCCCCGGCGCGTAGGATCGAAAAACGCCGGTCTCGGCGTTTTTCTTGTCGCGCTCGCCTCAAACTGACGACTTATAGATGGGCTGTGGAGAACGCCAATGATATCGGAACGGTGTAACACGAGAACCATCAAGGTCGTACTGGCTGCGGCGGCTGTCGCAGGCGTCGGGTGGGCGATTGCCTGCCTGTACCGCGCGGAACCGCCCTCCGTGCCGGCGGAGACGGCATCCTCGCCCCGGCCGGCTGAGCAGGATCGCTCCCTTGGCGATGCGCCGCTGATCAGCGCGCTGCGCGACGGGGACGATGCCCGCGCTGCCGCGCCGCCTCCGCTCATCTTCATGGTCGGCCGGCCCGATGCCGATGGGGCCCCGGACCTGAGCACCCCGGCGCAGGCGGTCCACAGCGTTCTGGCGTTGCTGGATCGGGGCAGAATGGAGGCCCTGGCGCAGTGCTTTTCCGACGCGGCCCCCGAGGCGAGCGAGGGCCTGTACCCGCACCGTCTCGGCCCGCCCGTCGAACTGGTCGATGTGGTCGAAGACGGCGATGCCGCGACGGTCGTCTGGAGCGCGGCTGCCTGCACGGAATTCACTCTCGACGGTCGGAGCCGGTCGCCAGGCGAGATCATCACGCTCACCACTCGCCTGGTTCGCGTCGAGGGCCTTTGGAAGCTCGTGGAACTCCACGATGGAGGCGAAGAACATGAGGCATCTGCGAAGTGAGACAATGGCGTGCGTGCTCGCTCTTCTCGGCCCGGTCGCGGGCCTGGGCGCTCAGGCGACGAGTCTTCTGACGCCGAAGCTGCCGCTCGGCGCGACCCGCGCGCTGTCGTTTCCCGCAGACAGTTGTCTGGGGCATCTGTCCGTGGAGCCGGAATCGGGTCCTGGCTGGGATCCCAAGTGCGTGAACCTATCCTGGTCGTGGGAACCGCTGGGCCTGGCTCAGGGCGATGTTGTCGTGCCTGCCGAGCGCAATCTCTGGCTGCACATCATCCTTGCACTGCGACCGGGGGATGCGAAACGGCTGTCGGCCCAGAACCCGTTGGAACACCAGTTGTTGGTGGGCAACCGTGTCCGGACCGATCCAGACGGCCTGTCCGGATTGGCCGGGCTCTCGCCGAACGACCTGCACAGGCTCTCGGTGGCGGCCCGCGTTCCAAGCAGCGATGCCAATGAGCGCGTGATGGGGCCCATCTCCCGCCTTACGGGGCTCAAGATGCTTTGCCTGCACCAGACGGGCGTGAACGACAACGGCATGGAGCACCTGCGGAAACTGACCTCGCTGAGGGCCTTGGAGCTTCGAGAACCGGGCGTCGCCAACCAGGGCCTGGCCGTGTTGAAGGACCTGCCTGCCCTGGAGTACCTGGATCTCCATACCGGGGTCACGGATGCCGGGCTCAAGGAGGTCGCACAGTTGTCCAACCTGCGATGGCTGCGGATACGAACGGGAGGGTTCTGGGGTCCGGGCCTGGCGGAACTGGCCCAAATGCCCCGTCTGGAACGGTTGTGCCTCTGGGGCGAGGTTCAGATCACCGACCGCCACATCGCGCACCTCGAGGGCTTGACGCAGATCAAGAGCCTGACGCTGTGGGGCTGCTGCAGCCGCCTCGCCGATGCCAGTCTCGCCTCCATCGCCAAGCTCAAGGACCTTGAGGAGTTGCACTTCATCCGGACGAGCCCGACGTTTACGCCGGCCGGCGTGGCCCAGTTGAAGAGTATCGAGAATCTGAAGAAGGTGGACTTCGCCTACGCATGGGCTGGCCCGACGGGCGTGCAGCACGGCGATGAGGTCGCGCGGCAATTGGCGCTGATGCCTCAGCTCGAATCCGTACTGGGCCTCGCGTATCTGTCGGACGAGGGGGTCAGGTCCCTGGCGACCCTTCGAAATCTCACGTGCCTGGGCATCAATCTGAAGACCCGCAGGCAAGGCTACTACGGCCCCACAGGTCTGTTGCATCTGGCCGAACTCGGTTCGCTAGAGGAACTGCGGATCTATGCCAGCGATCCGTTGGCCGATCCAGATGTCGCAAGCCTGGAATCCCTGACGAAGCTGAAAGACCTGAGCATCAGTGGATCGGACGTGGGCGAAGGCGGTCTGGCTGCGATCGGGAGGCTCAAGCACCTGGAACGTCTGAATGTGAGTGTTTCCGGCCCCAGCAGCCTGAACCACTTGAATGGTTTGTCGAATCTCCAATACCTCCAGGTCGGTTCATGGCCTGGCGAGACCGGTGCAGCCCAAGCCGACGAGCTGACGCTGGACCTGTCGGGCCTGAAGAAACTGAAGGACCTGAACCTCAGCTTGCCGCTGCACGATGACGACCTTGCGTTTCTGAGAAGCCTGCGTTCGCTTGGCAACCTGATGATTCATACGACGATTCCTTTGAGCGGAGAATCCCTGCATCACGTCAGCGACCTGCCCGGATTGAACCGTCTGTTTATCGGCGGGCTTTCGGGTTGCACGGGCGACGACCTGTCGCGGCTGGCGAGCCTGGCCAACGTCCGGGATCTGACATTGGTCGGAGAGATTTCGGATTCGGCCTTGTCCGGCCTGAGCGGGCCGGCCGGCCTTCAGTCGCTGACCGTGCGGACCTCCGGGCCGATTCGAGACCAGACGATCGCCGATCTCAAACAGCACATGCCCACGATCGAATTCATCCGCATCGAGGAGCCCATGGTCCCGCCCACGATATCCCCGCAACCGCCCAGCGTCAGCCCGCCCCAGCGCGATCGGCCCGCCTCCCCACCTCGTCGCCGCGAGCCCGTTCGCCGTCGCAGGTAGAGCCATCGAGAGGCAGATCGACCATGACGGCACAGATACAGAATTCTGCGAAGTGGAGGCGAAGAACATGAGGCATCTGCGAAGTGAGATAGTGGCATGCGTGCTCGTCCTTCTCGGCCCGGTCACGGGTCTCGGGGCCGCAGAGGTCTCCTTGTTTCAGCCCACGGGGCGTGGTGAGGGGATGAGGGTCTTGCATTTCCCGCCCGATCAGTGCGTGGGGAGCCTCTGGTTGCAGCCGGAATCCGGCTCCATGTGGGATGCAAAGCGTGTACGCCTAAACTACGGCTGGGAACGTACGGCCCCGGCCAAGGGCGATGTGGCGGTGCCGCGCGATCGCGCCGTCCAATTGAGCGTCTGGCTGCGACCGCGACCCGAAGAGGCGGCGAGACTCCTCGCTCAGAACCCGCGGCGTCACTACACGTTGATTGCTTCCCGGAATCGTGTCGATCCGGACGACTTGTCGGGGCTCTCCACACTTGGACCCGATGATCTGTACTGGCTTATGGTCTGCAGAATAGTCCCGAGAACCGATGCCGATCACTGTGTGCTGGAACCAATCCGTTACCTGACGGGTCTGCGGATGTTGAGTCTGCACAGTACGGGAGTGACCTCTAAGGAAATGGAACACCTCAGGGCGTTGCGTTCGCTCAAGGCCCTGATGTTCTCTGGTGAGCGGTCTATCGGCAATGTGGGCCTGGGGGTCTTGAAGGACCTGCCTGCCCTGGAGTACCTGGACCTCGATACCGGGGTCACAGATGCCGGGCTCAAGGAGGTCGCACAGTTGTCCAACCTGCGATGGCTGCGGATACGAACGGGAGGATTCTGGGGGCCGGGGCTGGCGGAACTGGCCCAGATGCCCCGCCTGGAACGCCTGTGCCTCTGGGGAAAAACTCAGATCACCGACCGGCACATCGCACACCTGGAGGGCTTGACGCAGATCAAGAGCCTGACATTGTGGGCCGGCTGCAGTAACCTCACCGATGCCGGTCTTGCCTCCATCGGCAAGCTCCGGAGTCTTGAGGAGCTGCATTTCATAGGCACTCCGAGGCTCACGCCAGCGGGCGTAGCGCATTTGAAGAACCTCAAGAACCTCAGGAAGGTGGACTTTGGCGGAGCCTGGGGTGGCCCGAAGAATCTGCAGTACGGTGATGACGCGATGCGCCAATTGGCGGCGGTCTTGCCCGGCCTGGAATCCATTGAGGGGGCCGGCATCCTCTCGGCCGAAGGTGTCCAGGCGCTGGCGACCTTTCGGAACCTCAAATGTCTGGACCTCACCTTGAAGGATCGGCACCACGGCTACCACGGTCCCACGGGCTTCTCTCACTTGAGCGAGCTTCACTCGCTTGAAGAACTTCGCATCAACAGCGAAACCGCCTTGTCCGATGCGGATCTGGCCTGTATCGAGTCCCTTGGCCATTTGAAGGTTCTGCTCATCCGAAGTACCGAGGTGACCGATCGGGGCTTGGCGTCGATCAGCAAGCTAACGCAGTTGGAGGAGTTGTCGCTCGCCCACACCAGAGTGACGCGGGGCGGACTGAATCAGTTGAACGATCTGCCGCATTTGCGGGTTCTGGATGTCCTGATGCGGCCGGACGTGCGATCCCGGGGCGGGATCGATGAGATGACGTTAGATCTGTCCGGACTCCAGAGCCTCAAGGAATTGCGTATGGCCGACGTACTCTTGGAGGATACGGATCTGGCGTTCCTGGCGAATCTCCGGCATCTCGAGTGGGTGGCTATTGGCGCACCATCGTTGCCGCCCTCGTCGTTGCAGTATCTAAGCGGGCTCTCGGAGTTGAAGCGGCTCTCGGTCTGGGGCCTGACCCGCCCGATGGACCAGGATCTGGCGCACCTGGCGCGCCTGGCCAACGTCCGGGATCTGACATTGGTCGGAGAGATTTCGGATTCGGCCTTGTCCGGCCTGAGCGGGCCGGCCGGCCTTCAGTCGCTGACCGTGCGGACCTCCGGGCCGATTCGAGACCAGACGATCGCCGATCTCAAACAGCACATGCCCACGATCGAATTCATCCGCATCGAGGAGCCCATGGTCCCGCCCACGATATCCCCGCAACCGCCCAGCGTCAGCCCGCCCCAGCGCGATCGGCCCACCTCCCCACCTCGTCGCCGCGAGCCCGTTCGCCGTCGCAGGTAAGGCCATCGAGAGGCAGATCGACCATGACTGCACAGATACAGAATTCTGCGAAGTGGAGGCGATGGACATGAGGTACCTACGAATCTCTGTTATGCTATTCTTGTTCGTTTCGTCCGGTCAGGCTGTGGGACGGTGTTCGGAGGGGATCGATACGGCGGGGCCCTCTACGCCGCCGGGAGGGATTCGGAGGTTGTCGTTTCCGGCCGATCGGTACGTGGGCAGCCTGTCTCTGACGGACGCGTCGGATGAGGCGCCCACTCGGAAGATGCTGCATATCACAGGCCAGGTTCAGGATGCCCGGCTGGACTCGGTGGGCGGTGCTGAGGTGGGGGTGATGGAGCTCACTGGCGATGACTATACCGCTCCGAAGTCTGCAAAGCTGTTGGACGCGATCCAGACCACGGATCGGGAGGGGCGCTTTGCTGTCGACGTCGGGGTGGAGCCAAAACGCGATATCGTGGTCGTCGCCAGGAAGACGGGCCTGGCTCTGGGCTGGGAGTACATCTACAGAGAGCATCCCTTGATGGCCCAGCCAGATACCCGCTTCACCGCCAATATCGTACTGCGTCCGTCCGGAGGTATTGCCGGGCGGCTGGTTGATTCAGAAGGGCATGGGGTGAGGGATGCCGACATCCAGGCGGTTCCGCAGATCCGAAATGGAGGAAAGGCGGTATACGCGCCCCAAGGTTGGCTTTCAAAGAGAACCGATGCGCAGGGACATTTTGCCTTCGACCAACTGCCCGTGGAGGCGACGGTGCGGTTCTTCGCGAAGGCTTCGGGTCGAGACATCGCTTACATCTTCCCACCTGAGCAATTCCAAGGCAATGCCTGTGAAGGATATCGCGTGGATTGGGAGGATGTGGAACTGGCGCTGCCTCCTGTCGCAACGCTTCGGGGGCGTGTTCTGGACAAGACGACCAACCGGGGGATCGGAGGGCTGCGTCTGATGCTCTCCACGGACCAGTCGCGAAAGAGTGCGTGGCGTTTCAGGCCCCTGGAGTTCTTCTCCGACGCGGAAGGGGCATTTGACGTGCAGGGCGTGCCACCTGGGCTGCATACTCTCCAACTCGTATCGGAAGGGACGGACTGGGTGGCCAGGCGTGTCCCCTTTGAGATTGGCAAGCAGGAGAAGAGCGTAAACGTTAACGTGCAGGTGGAGAAAGGTATCCCCCTGGAGGTCCTGGTTCGAGATCGGACCACGGATCGCGCCCTGCCTGAGATCACGGTGTACGTGGACGATCGCGAGCATGACGAACAGCAGGACATCTTGATGCAGCGCAGTGAAACCGACGCCAACGGCATAGCGAAGCTCTATGTGCCTCGAGGACAGTACAAGATGCACGCCTGGGGCGGCAACTATCACGACGGCTTCAGGGAGCAGGGCATTCCACTGACTGTAACAGGGCCGCAAGCCACGCCCGTGGAGATCACGGTTGCGCCCCGATTGCCCCTGGTGCGCGGCACCGTAGTGGACACTCAGGGCCAACCCGCAGAGAATGTGCGTGTCATGGTGGGACTGGGGCAGACGGTCTTGACCGACGAACAGGGGCGATTCGCGGCCAGACAAAATCCCTTGTATGCCTCTAATCTGGTCGTGGTACAGGATGTGGAGAGGGACCTGGCAGGAGCCACATTCTTCTACGATGCTCTGCGCGAGCTGCGCGTGGTGTTGAAACCGAGCAGTTCCATTCGGGGTCGCGTGACAGACGATATGGGGCGGGGCGTCGCCGGCGCCGAGGTGAGTCTCCAATTGGGACGCAAACGTCGGGGCGGAGGGCGCGATATACACGGAGTCGTGAATTTGCCTGGCACCCGCACGGATGCCCAGGGGTGCTACGAACTCCAGACGGTCGTCGCCCTGGAGGGGGTCGCCGATCACTACCGTCTGACCTATGCGTCCGCGGAGTTTGGTTCGTCCGGCCATGTACTGGACGACCACATGATACCGGGCGAAGCGGCGGCGGTCCCGGATGTTCAGCTCATGCCCTTGGATGCGCATCTCTCCGGCGTGGTCTTGGACCAGAACAATCGTACGGTGCCGGGCAAACCCGTGTTTGTGGGCAGTGACGCAGGCGGATTCCCTGACAGCCGGGCCACGTCCACCGATGAGCGGGGGCAGTTCAGGGTCGATCGCCTGCCGGCCGGCCCGGTCACCGTGCAAGTCGATTTTGGCCAGGGCAATGATGCCGCCTATGTATTCGCCCACAGCGGAGACCACGTGACCATCAAGCTCGGGCAACACTTCACCAACTTCGTCCCCCCAGACTCGTTGGTGGGCGGGGCCTTGCCCGATCTCAGGATGTTGGAAATCGGCTTCGATGCCAGACGTATCAGGAACAAGAAGGTGCTGGTGGTCTTCGTGGACTACGCCCAACGCGCCTCGCAGATCGCGATCCGTCAGTTGCAGAGATTCAGTCGGGAGCTCCGATATCAGAACGTGGCGGTCGTCTGCATTCAAGTTGCCCCGGTAGACGAGGATGAACTACGGCGGTGGAAGGAACAGAATAAGATCTCTCTTCCCATCGATGTTCTGCCAGGACACGAAGTCCAGGCGGGGATTCCGCTGCGGCAAGAGTCCTCCGGCATCCTGCCTACGCTGAGGCAACAGTGGGGCGTGCGGTCTCTTCCCTGGGTCATTTTCACGGACGAGCACCAGCGGATCGTGGCCAGCGGTGTCAATGTCGGTCGAGTTCTGTCGCTTCTCCATGAACAAGGCAGTGCTTCTTCACCCCTTCAGTCGCTTCGAAGGAGACGGTAGTGCAAGCAAGCGCCAGTCTTGTAGCCGGTGGCATTGACCGCCTGCAATACAGACGAGGTGAGGCTATACGGGCCCTTTCTCTCTGGAGTCGCTTCGCGTTGAGACGGAGCACCCCGTTGCGGGGCAGACGGTGACGAATCTGCAGGCATCTCATCTGCTGGTCGAGTATATTCGTATCCACAAACCGTTCATGCCGCCCCAGCGTGATCCGTCGGCCCCGCCACCCGGCCGCCGCAGGTAGGGCCAACAGCCATAGCTCGGCAGGGGCAACCGGCCGTGGGAGCCCGGGCAGGCACAGGGGCCTGCCCCTACGGGTTGGTTCGTCGGGCGGGGTCTTCTTCCATGGCGTCGATGTGCTCGCGGAATAGGTCGGCCGATCTCTGATCGCTCTGGAGATTGCTCCGGGCCCGCACCGCATCGGAAATCGGCGTCAAGGCCAGGGCGTCGGGCGCCACGTGCGGGGTCAGGAAGATCAACAGCTCGGTCTTGGCCTTGCTCTTCTCGGTCCGCTTGAAGAGGTGTCCGGCGATGGGGATGTCACCCAGCAGCGGGACCTTCTTGATCGTATCACGGATCTCGTCCTGGATGAGCCCGCCGATGACGATGGTCTGGCCGTCGCGCACGGCGACCTTCGTCTCGCTCGACCGCGTCGCAAAGACCGGGAGATTGAGCTTCTCGGAGATCTGGATCGTCTCACCGGTGGTGGACGAAATCTCCGGACGCACCGTCATGTTGACCAGCCCCTCGGGGTTGATCGAGGGCGTCACCACGAGGATGATGCCGATGTCCCGGTACTCGGTGGTCGTCTGCGTTCCCACGTTGCTGGTGGTCTCGCCCGTGGCGAAGGGCACCTGGGAGCCGACGGTGATCGTGGCGGCCTGGTTGTTGCTGGTCAGGATGTACGGTCGCGACAGGATATTCAGCTTGCCGGCCTCCTGCAGGGCGTGGAGCGTGATGTCCAGATCGCCGGTGAGGCTGTTGATGAACAGGCCCTGACTGGGCTCGCCGAAGAGCGTCATGGTCTCGGTGCGGCCCCCGTCGCTGCGCAGGTTCAGCATGGAGAACTCCGTACCGATGTCCAGCTTGTCGCTGTAGGTGATCTCGGCGAACAGGACCTTGATCAGCACCTGTCCGACGGGCCTGTCCAGTTCCTCGATGATCGGCCGGACTTTCTCATAGTTCTTCGTCGAAGTCAGCACGAGCAGCGAATTGGTCTGGGTCTCGGCCTCGAAGTAGGTCTCTTCAGACAGATCGTTGGTGCTGCTGCTGGTGCTCGTTGCGGCGCCGGCGACCTGAGGTGCTGCCTGCTGCCGGACACCCTGGAACTGCTGACCGGTGCCTGTGGTGGCCCGATTCAAGGCCTGAATCTCGGCGAAGAGATTGTTGAGAACGTCTTTGAGGTTCGTGGCGTTGGCGTTCTTGAGTGCGTAGACGAAGATGCGTCGTTCCTGCTTGGGGTCCTGGTCCAGCTCTTTGACGATCTGGCTGACGATTTCCAGCGTCTGCGGCGGCCCGCTGACGACCACCGCGTTGGTGCGTGAGTCGGAGGCCGCGACCACGGCCACGTCGGACGCGCCGCCTTGGGCCGTCTGCTGCTGGGCGCCGGGAAAGCCGCCCCTCTGGAACTGGACCTGCTGGGCCTGTTGGGCGCGGGTCGTCGTTCTTCTGGCGGCGGTGCCGGTGCCTCCAAACACGTCGTTGATCAGGTCGGCCGTGTCGCGCGCGTCGGCATATTCCAGGTGGAACACTTTTACGTCCGCGACGGTAGGCATCTGGGCATCGAGACCTTTGACCACCTCGGCCACGACCTCCAGGATGCTGTCCGGACCGGTGACTACGACCGTGTTGGTCTGGCTATCGGCGGCGGCAACGACCTTCGGGATGTTGCTGCCTTCCTGCTGTGTCTCCTGCTGACCGCCCCGTCCCCCCGGACCCCGGAACATCATGGGTCCGCCTTGTCCGGCCTGCGTTGCAGTTTGACCGTCGCCGAAGAGCCGGTTGATGACGTCGGCCGTGTTCATGGCGTCGGCGTAGCGAAGCTGAAAGACCCTGACGCCCGCGACCCTGGCCGTCCGGTCGTCCAGGGCCTCGATCATCCCGCTGACGATCTCCAGGATGTCGGCGGGCCCTCGAACCACTACGGCGTTGGTTCGATCGTCCGCCGCCGCGACGACCTGCACGTTCACCGTCGCGCCGGCGGCGCCGTCGCCATCCCGATCTTGCCCTCGACCGCGAGCGCCGGGGCCGCCGCGCATCTGCATCATCATCTCGATGGGATTGCGGGCGCCGGTCCGGGCGCTGCCCGTGGCCCCTTGTTGCTGGAAGATCGTGTTGATCAGGTTCGCGGCGCTGGTGGCATCGGCATTCACCAAACGGAACACGCGAATCTCCGCCACATTGGACATATGCGTGTCGAGCGCCTGGATGATCTCCATCAGGCGTCGGATGTTGGCGGCCGTATCCGTAATGATCAGCGCGTTGCCGTCTTCATTGGCCTCGATGCTGGCGTAGCTGGGGACGAGGACCGAGAGGTTCTGTCTCAGCGCCGCCGCGGTGACGTGACTGACGGGAACGACATATGTAATGATGTCGTCGCTGGGCACCACAGCCCTCGGGTCACGTCCGGTCTGCACCGGAATGGTCTCCTGCTTGGCGCTGGCGAGCGTGACCACCTTGAGCGTCCTGCCCATCAGCACGGTGGTCAGGCCTCTCTCTTTCAGCATCGAGTTGATCAGAGACAGGGCATGGTCCAGAGAGATCGGCTGGCGGCTGATCACCGTCATCCGACCATCGGAAATCGGTTCATCGGAAATCACCGTCAGCCCGGCCTTCTCCGAGAGGTATTCCAAGACGGCCTGGAGAGGGGCATCCTGGAAGTTCAGCTTGAGCCCCACGTCATTGTTGCCCTCGACGACCTCGACTGGTTCGGTCACAGGCGCTTCGGAAGCCGGTTGGGCCCCAATATGACTGGGAGTCAAAAGGACAGCGCCGGCCAGAATCGCGCCAACGAGAATTGTCTTTAGAATCTGCATTGCCATGGTCTCCTTCGAGTTCGGATGCCTTCCGACACGTCGTTCATCGGCGTCCTATTGGCCCAGTTCCTGTTTTCGCCGCTGCAGAAGCTGCCTGAGGATGTCCGCCTCGTCCCCGGTGGGCGCCGCCGGCGCAGCCTGTGGCGCGGACGTCGATGTGCCGGTCCACTCCATCAGTTCCGTCATCGTCACGGCGCCGCGGCCGCCCAACAGGTCCTGTCCGATGGCCACGGAGATCGTGCGGTCTTCAAGCCGATAGACGATCGAATCGAGATCGAGCGACTCGATCACCCCCCGTGCGACGGCGTCACCCTGGCGCAGCTTGAGCATCTCACCGCCCCGCGTGTCTTCGATGAACGCGATGAACGTCCCGTTCTCCTGGGCGATCCCTCGGAGCCGGTGATAGGATTCAGGGTCGGGGATCGTAACGACGCGTTCCTCGGTCCTGCGCTGCCGGCGCTCGGGGGCGCCGCGCTGCCGGGAGAACATGTTGCGTTGGACGATCACCCTGTAGGTGGCCCAAGTGTCGGCCTCTTCGGCTGACTCGCCGGCACGCCCGACGGCGGGCCACAGGGTGGCGAGCGCAAGGACGACGATCCCCACGGGGCAAGCGGCGAATTTGTTAGATGTCGTATTCATGTTCGACCTCCGGGTCGCTCGCCTCCAACGGTCTGTCCGGCGTACCCAAGTGAAGCACCGACAGTTGGAGCTGCAATGACATTGTGCCTTCGGATTCGCTGACCGAGCCCAGTTGGATGCTCTTGACCTTGACGGGCAGAGCGGCGGTCTCGATCTGCCAGAGGAACCGTGCAACCGATTCAAGGGTTCCCCGCCCTGCCACGGTGAAGATCATCTCCTGCAACCCCCTGTCGCTGGCGACGCGATCCGGCTTGATCGAGCTGAGGCCGAGGCCCGCGTCGCTCGACCAATCGCGAAGGGCGCCGAGCACCCTGCTCTCCGCCTGCGCGTTGCTTCGCAAGCCGTCGGAGACCAGCGCGGTCCATTGGCGCCGCATGGCCCCGTGATTGGCCAGCAGGAACTGGGCCTCTTCCAACTCCTCGCGAAGCTGCCGACGCTGCGCTTCCATCTCGTCAAGCGTGTCCAGCACGGGATCGACGACGAACTCGCTGACGATCAGCAGCCCGACGCAGATCAGCGTGACGATGAAGATGATCCGCTCTCGCTTCGAAAGAACCATGTTATTTCACGCCTTGGAATTTGAACGTTACGGCGAATATCTTTTCTTGGGCGCTGCCTCCGGCATCGCGCAAGTACATCATCATCACATCGGAGAACGACTCGTTGTCCTTGATGTGGTTCAGCACCTCGTAGAAGCTCTGCTCGTCCACGGCCCGGCCGATCAGGGAGCCTTCCGACGTCTCGCTCACGGCCAAGCTCGTGGCCCAGACGCGGGGAGACTCGGGAAAGGCCAGTGTCAACTGCCGCAGACACTCGAGGAAATGCGGGTCGCGACGGGTCCAACTGCTTGCATACGCAAGACGGTCCTTCACTTCCTGCGCAGCGATGACATCGTCGGCAATCATCTCCAACTGTTCGCTGTAAGACCGGATGTCCGCCCGCTTGCTCTGCCAGGCGGCCATGACGGCGCCGACCATTCCGAGAAGAACGACGCCCGCGATGATTCCCCACGTCGCGACGCGCTTGTGGGGCGCGGCGGTTTTGCGCCCGATCCGTGGATTGAGGAAGTCGACGGCGGGTTTCTCCGGTCCCGTGGCCGCCATGGCAACGGTCACAGCGGCGATGGCCTGCGGTGGTTCGTCACGATCCGTCGACCGAAGGGCGGCTGATGCCAGCGCTGCATTGCCGTCGGTCACGGCGCCCTGAGGGCCAAGCTGCACACGAAGCTGCTCGAGCACTCCGTCGGACAAAGCAGCGTCATCGTAGACGGTCACTTCAAAGGGCGCGGCCGGATCCTGCGGCGAGGAGACCATTCTCAGTTGTTGGATCGCCGATGTCAGGCGTCGGGCCTGGTCGCTCGGCTCGCCGTTTGTCGCCGGCATCGCCACGTGCCGGATCGACCTCGGTATACCGTCCAACTGGCTCCAGAATTCGCAGTAGGTCCGACGGGCGTAGATTCCATATCGTTGTGCCGGCGCATCCAACGACGGAACGCTGCCGAACGCCAGTGCCGAGACCGTGATCGACTGCACGCGCAAGCCGGCCGCGGCAATCAACTCCTTGATCTGATCGACCATCTGCCGTCGAGCGGCCAACAGCATGACCTTGCTGCTCTGTGATCCGCTGGTGCGACCGCAGTAATCGAAGATCAGGTCCCCTGCGTTCAGCGAGAACGTCCGTTCAGCCTCGATTCCGAGCATCCCGGCCACGGCGTCGGCGCCGGCCGGCGGGGCCGTCACCTCTCTGGCGACGACCCACTTCGTCGGAATCCCGACGGCGGCGTTCTTCAGTGAGAAGTGGTTTGTCCGGAGGAACTGCCGGAGCACCTGTCCCAGCACCTTGGTGTTGTGGGTGCTGAGTGTTTCCTCAAAGACGCAATGGCCTGCGCGGCGAACCTCCGGACGTCCGGATCGAACACCCACTTCGGCCACACCGACGCCGAACTCATCGACGGCAAGTCCCACTATGGCCCGCGTGCCTAACATTCTTCTCGTCCAATCATCTCATGCCAATCATAGCTTCAGTGATGGGCCGGCCCTTTCGCAGGGTCGCCACGATGTCCTCTTCCAGGGGCCAGCCGAACCGAGTCAACGACTTCCAGTAGACGACCTGGGGTTGTTGGCCCCCTTGCGTGTCGAAGACCGCTCTGTAGCGCTTGTACGCTCGCCCGTTTCCCGACAGACAGATGATATCGGCCGAGTACTGAAACGAGCGAACCGTGATGTAACTGCCGATCGCCCTGACCTTGTCTTGGTCGAGGACTCTTGCCACCCAAGCCACGGAATCGAGATCGTTGCTGGATCGACGGTATGAGAGCAGGGCATCGACGTCGGCCTCTTCCAGCTCCGGCAGGCACAGCAGAACCTCTTTCGGCGCCGTATTGACGTTGACCAGCCCGGACAGCGTCTCTTCATTGCTGACGGTCAGCCGGTCGGCAATCTGTTCAAATTCCTCGATCGTCAGGCGCGCCCAGAAATAGAAGTCCATGATGCTGGTATACGATGGACTGATCGGGACGTTGTTCATGATCTCCAGGGCCCGGTCCTCCTTGACCACCTCCTGGAGCGCGCTCTGCAATGTCGCGCGGGCGCTGGCATCATTGACGTTGATGCGCTCGTTGCCTTCACTGTCCGTGTTGGCTTCGACACTGTAGACGGTGATGTAGTTGTAGAAACCTCCTTCGAGTCGTCCGCTGGCGCTGGTGTCCTCTCCATAGAGCAGTTCTTCGGAGGCTCCTTTGACCAGGAGGATCTCTTCGACGGTTTCGAAGGGCGCGTTCTTGCAGTTGTAAGGCTCGGGCAGCAGCAGATAGTACTCGTCCTCGGCCCCCCCGGTTGTCACGTCGCCGTCTTCATCGCGCCAGTCGATTATCGAGGCGGCCAGCTCGGACGTCATGCCCGGCAGCTTCAACAGCATCTCCAACGAGGCGGAATTGAGATTGATCTTGCCCGCCTCGTCGGTCAGGCCATAGTCGGAATCCCTGCCGTTTTCCGGGTTCGAGCGCAGCACCCAGAAGTAACCGTTTCCGACCTGCAAGGCCTCCCAGGAGGCGTCTTCGCGCAGGCGCGTCGGATCGGCGGCATGGGCCGTGAGTTGTGAGATGATGTACTGGCAGGCCCCGGATGCGATCCACTCCGTCTCGATCGAGGCCACCTGGTTGGCCGAGACGATCGCGGCCACCCGCATGGACCGGGCAAAGACCAGCGCCAGACCCGCCAGGACCAGGACCACCCAGATCGTGACGATCAGGATCGTCCCGCCATTGCGACAAAAACCAATGCATCGTCTTTCGTTCGCCATTCTCATCTTCCAGGCTGGCCTCCCGCCTGCGGGGCGGCTCCGCCGGTCGACGCGGCAGTCGATCCGGTCGCCTCTTCGGTCGGCCGGGCGAAGAGCCCGCCGGGAATGGGGAAACTCTGCACAAGTCGACGTGTTTCCCTATTGCCGTTGGAACGGCGACTGGTGTGAATCAGTTCGATGCCGACCTCCACTGCCTTGGGAAGGCTGTTCGCGTCGGCCGTCGAATCCCATGTGTCCAACCAGCGGTCGCCGTCGAAATACCGAAGGCTCAGCGACATCACATTGCGACAGAGGACCTGCTCATCGGGATCGATGGACCTGGGCGACAGCAGGTTCGTGGTCACTCTGCGAACCAGGCGGTAACCGGCACGGGTGTCGTCCCTGATGTCGTCATCGTCCTCCAGGGCCAGCGTGACCTTGCCGATGCCGCCCATCGGCCGGTCCGTGCTTCCGTAGACCTGGGTCGTGTAGAACTCGAGGGAATCCGCGTCGGTCCCCTTACTGCTTCGCGACGCGGTGCCGATGAACGGACCGGCCAGCACCCCCGTCGGAGGCAGAACACCGTAGACGTCCTGCTTGAGCAATTCGATGGCGTTGAGCGCCTGGCTGGTGGGCTCAACGGCCGCCAGGGCGCTTTGACGCGATCGAAAGCCGGTGTACAGGGCCGTGTAGAGACAGGACGCCGTGACCACCATCAGCGCCATGGCCGCAAGCAGCTCAAGAAGTGTGAAGCCCCTGATCTCTGTTCGCAAGCGAGCCATCTCAGTTCGCCCCCGGACAGACCAGCGTGCTGAGCGTGACCTGACGCTGCCGCCCCTGAGAGGTCCATACCACTTCGACGTCGAGTTGACGAATCGTCGATTCCGTCCAGGCCGACAGCTCAGCGCTCCATTCGTAGCCGGGCCAGTCCGCACCGAAGTTGCCGGCCTTGCCGCCTGTTTCCCAATCTCCTGACGCGATCAGCTCGGTCAGTTTGGTGCCGGCCAGAGAGACTGCCTCAATCTCTCTGCGAGACTGACCCGCCAGCCGCGTGCACAGAGAGATCGTCCGCATCGCCACGGGCATGATCAGGCCGATCAGCACCACGGTCGCCAGCAACTCGACGAACGTGAAGCCCCCGAAGCGGGCACTTCGTCCGACCCGATTATCTTGATGCTTGTCTTGCATACATCCGTTCGCTCTCGACAATGGAGAACGACTCCGTGACCGTTGGACACGTCACCTCCAGGGCGCGTCCGCCGCGGTCGATCAACCGAATGGTGGCGGCTGTGACCGTCCCCTGGGGCGTGAACTCTACGAACACCTTTCCATCCTCTCTTTCGGTATTCTCCAATTCCATCACCATGTCTCGCGGAAGGGTGAAGACCCGCCCGAATTCCGTCTCGAGATCTCTGAATGAGCCGGACTTGCGAACCGTCAGCCAGTAAACGCGGTCCGTCGTGTCGAGGTTGAGTCGATAGACCACCCCTTCGCTGATCGCCTGAGAACGGGCGAACTGGGTCAGTGCCAGAACCTGCGCAGCCGTGTCATGCAACTGACGCGAGCCGAAGAAACCTCGCAGAGAGGGCGCCGCCATCGCCAGGACGGTCGATAAGATGAGCATCACCAGGATCAACTCCAGGAGGGTGAAGCCCGTGTCTCTGCCGTGTTGTGCTCTGCCTGCGTTCATGCTCGCATCCGCTCTCGACAAGACCCTAAGCTGCCGAATGCCGATCCGGCGGCTGCATCCCATCGACTATCGCCTGTCTTCCGACCAGTTCGTGATGTCGTCGCCGCCACCCAGCTTGCCGTCCGGGCCGAAGGAATACAGATCGTAGCCGTGTTGGTTATAGGTACCCGGATAGCGGTACTGATACTCGTTGCCCCACGGGTCCCTCGGGACATCGCGTCGCAAATAGGGCTGGGTCCATCCGTCGGAATCCGTGGTCGGTTTGTGCGTCAGGGCGCGGAGGCCTTCACTGGTCGTGGGGTAGCGGCCGAGATCGATCTCGAAAGCGTCCAGGGCGGCTTCGATCTGGGCGATCTGCGTGGCGGCAGCCGTGATCCTGGCCTCCTTGGAACGGCCGGTGAGCCTGGGCAATACAATTGCCGACAACGTCGCCAGGATGACCAGCACCAGCATCAGCTCGATCAACGTGAAGCCGCGAGGGCCCGCAGTCCGCGGCCGACGAAACGCATGTTTGCCTGTGTCTTGAGCTTGCGATTTCATTTTGATTCCCAACCCAGCATTCTGCCATTTTGATGGATCCGTTCGGATGACACCGATGCATCCGATCTCGTTCTTCGTTCAGATATTCTTGCATGCCCTCAGCGAATCAGTTCCTGGAGACTGAAGATCGGCAACAGCATTCCGATCACCACCGTTCCGACCAGGGCCGCCATGAGGAACAACAGGGCCGGCTCGATCAGGGTCACCATCATCTTCAGATAGCGATCCAGTTCCGCTTCGTAGGCGCCGGCCAGGCGGATCAGCTCCTGGTCGAGGCGTCCGCTTTCCTCGGCGACGGAGACCATTTCGATCACCGCCGACGGGAACAGCACCCGGCAGCCCTCCAGGCTCCGGGCCAACGGGTGGCCCCTCTGGACGCTTTCGATCGCGTTGCTGACCGTATCGGCCAGAACCTGATTGCCGATCGCTTCCTTGGCCACGCGCAACGAGGCGATGAGCGGCACGCCGGCACCGACAAGTGTACCCAGCATGCGACAGAACCGCACCAGCGCAAACCGCGCCACGGCTGTGCCGAACAGAGGGACTCGAAGCAGCAGCCCCTCCATCGTGCGACGGCCCTCCTCTTTGCTCAGCATGCGCTGCACGGCGAAGGCGATCACGATGATGCCGAGGACCAGGATCAGCCAGTATTTCACGAGAAGATCGCTGGCGGCCACGATGTATCGCGTCAGCGTCGGAAGCGAGCCACCGAACTCTTCGAACATCTGCGAGAACCGCGGAATAAAGAACGTCAGGAGGAAGACCATGATCGCCGCCGAGAGCACGGCCAGGATGATTGGATAGACCAAGGCACCCTTGACGCGGCCCTTCAGATCGGCTTCGCGGGCCCGAAATGTGGCAATCTGCTCGAGCACAATATCGAGGAAGCCGCCGGTCTCGCCCGCCCGGACCATGGCCACATAGATCGGCGAAAACGCACTCGGATGCAGGCTCATCGCATCGGCCAGCGCCATTCCTCCGGCGACCTGGTCGTGCACCGTCGCCCAGAGCTTCTTGGAGGCCGGTCGGGAGGCCTCGCGGCTGAGGATTCCCAACGCTCGGCTCATCGGCACACCGGCCGCCAGAAGGTTGGCCAGTTGGCGGGTGAAGGCATCGATTTCTCGCTTGGAAACGCCGCCGAATCCCGTGAAGCCCCCCCCCGGTCTTGCTTCTTCGGATCGCTCCACCGAGACCGGAGAGAGCTGGCGACTGTAGATCATCTCGATGGCGGCGGCCCGGTCGGCTGCAACGAGCTTATCCACCGTTTCCCGGCCGGTGGCGTCGATCGCTTTGTATGTGAATGTCGCCATCGTTCGCTCTTAACGCTCTTGTGAGGCGTCCGCCACGTCCATGGGTTCGAACACGTCGTCCTTCGTGACTCTCAGTATCTCCTCCACCGTAGTCCGTCCGGCATGCAGATGACGGAAGCCATCGTCGCGAAGGCTGGTCATGCCTTGTTTGGCCGCCTCCATGCGAAGATCGCGAGGGGATGCGTTATCGAGGATCAGCGATCGGATCTCGTCGGTGACTACCATCATCTCAAAGATGCCCATGCGGCCGTGATAGCCTGTGCCTTGGCAATTCCGGCAGCCGCGGCCCCGGTGCAGAACAGCAGGCAGTCTGTCACCGAATCGTCGGCGAAGCGGCGAAACCTCATGGTCCGCGAGTTCCTCTCTGCATTTCGGACAGATCATACGCACCAGACGCTGAGCGACCACCGCCTCCAGTGAACTGGCCACCAGATAGGGCTCGATCCCCATGTCCACCAGGCGCGTCAGGGCCGTCGGGGCGTCGTTCGTGTGCAGCGTCGAGAACACCAGGTGGCCGGTCAGCGACGCCTGGATGGCGATCTCGGCCGTCTCGACGTCGCGAATCTCGCCGACGAGCACCACGTCGGGGTCGTGTCGGAGGATCGACCGCAGACCGCTGGCAAACGTCAGTCCGGCCTTCCGTGAGACCTGGATCTGATTGATGCCGTGAAGCTGATACTCGATCGGGTCTTCGATTGTGATGATCTTGCGCTGAATATCGTTGATTTGCGAGAGTCCGGCGTACAACGTCGTCGTCTTGCCGCTACCGGTCGGCCCGGTCACCAGGATGATGCCGTGAGGCCGTTCGAGGATCATCTTCGTGACTTTCAGGTCGCGATCGGACATGCCGAGCTTGTCGAGACCGAGCAGCACGCTGGAGCGATCCAGAAGCCGCAGCACCACGGCTTCGCCGTAGAGCATCGGAATCACCGAGACGCGTACGTCGATCTCGTGGTCGGCGATGCGAATCTTGATGCGCCCGTCCTGCGGGACGCGCTTCTCGGCGATGTCCAGTTTGCTGAGAATCTTCAGACGCGAAACGATGGCCGCCTGGAATTGCTTGACCTCCGGCGCCACCGAGGCTTCCTGAAGCACGCCGTCGATGCGGTATCGCACACGCAGCGTCTCTTCAAACGGTTCGATGTGCACGTCGGTGGCCCGCATCTCGATGGCTTCGGTGAGGATCTGATTGACGAAACGGATGATCGAGGCGCCTTCGGCGGCATCGGTCAGGTCCATGTCGTCGTCGGAATCGGTGTCGATCACCTGGAGACCGTTGCCACCGGCCTCCGAGAGCATCGACTGGACGGTGTCGGCGCCGACCCCGAGGTGCAGCTTGATGCATCGGTCGATCTCCGCCAGCGGCGCCAGGGCGACGTGGAAATCCTGGCCGGTGGCCAGACGCAGCTCATCGATCGCGGAAGTGTCGAACGGATTGTTCGTGACCACCAGCACCCGGCCGTCGCCGTCCTCGACGGGCATGACACGTTTGTCCAGGAGGACCCGTGCGGGGAACTGCGCGAGGAACTCCTTGGAGAAGGTGCATTTGTCCATCTCCACGTACGGGCAGTCGAACTGACGACTCCAGAAGCGGAGCAAGGGCTCCTCGGCCAATCCACAAGCTGCGAAGGCCCGGGTGGGCGGCTCGCCGGCAGCGAGCAACCCGTGAATTCCCCGGGCCGCGGATTCGTCGATCAGCCCCTGTTCGACCATCTTGTCCACAAGTGCATTCATGGGGCCTACCATTCCATCTTACTTCAACAAGCCCATCAACACCAGTTGGGCTTCCTGTCGCAGGGTGAGCACCTGTCGCAGCTCCTGCTGAGCCGTGGCCAATTCCTGGTTGGCCCTCTCTCGGGCCTGACGCAGTGCGGTGAGCTTGGTCCTGATCTCGTCGGTTGGTGTGGCGGTGTTCTCCAGTGCGGTCTGGAGTGCCTCGACCGTCCTATCTACTTCCGTAGGTTCACCTTGGGCGAAAGGACCGCGAGCCCCACGTGCGGCCGGACCGCCCGGGTCGCCGTCAGGCCCGCCGCGCCGCCCGGCTGCCGCGCCCATGCGGAACATTCCCCCCATGCCGCCCATGCCGGCGCCGGTCTGACGGCTCAGGTCCATGACCTTCATCAAGCGCGGGCCAATCACCGTCCACTCCTCAGAGGTCGCCCCCAGTTGCTCCTGCATACGCTGCTCCATCATCTGTTGCATGCGCTGCTGCATGGCCTCCGGATCGAAGTCTCCTCGCATGCCTCGCTCGGCGCCGGGGCGCATGCCTCGCTCGCCACGTCCCTGGCCCTGCTGGGGGCCCTGCTGCGCCATGGACAGGCCCGCCACAATCACAGCGACAAGACAGGAAACAACTCCAACACTGATCGCTTTTCTTACCATGTTCATTCTCCTATTTCAACAGGTGTGTTTCGCATCGCCTTTGCCATGCCACGAGGGTAGTGGCAAATCGACAGGCCCGGTTACATGGGGTCGGCATTTTCGAGCGCCTCAGCCCCCCAACTCGCGCGCAACAGGAGACGTAAGCGGCCCAATGGATATTCCACGCTTTCACGGAAGGCGATCCGCTTTCTGCCGGATTCCCGGTGTTCGCCAGGGGAGCTGCGAGGGCTTCTTTGGGGAGATAGGTTGTGGCGGGGAGCCGGGGCGGCTTACCCCGGGTCTACATCGCTGTCTTTCAGAGAAATCATGACCGGGCGTCGGTCCGGTTGCATAGGACGGTTCACCATCGCGTCGGTCTGTCGTCCGGTGGGTTCGATGGTCTGACCCGCATTGCCAGGCCACTGGAGAAGGTCTTCCAAGACAAGCTCTCGTAAGGACTTGCCGCATTGCCGGGCGATGTTCTCAAACCAGGTCACGGCCGCTGCGACCACATCGGGATCCAGCTCATACCCGGCTGAATCGGTCAAAATGCGCAGCGCCTCAGCGACCGACCGCGCCGCATGGTAGGCGCGCGTGGCGGTTAGCGCGTCAAACATGTCCGCTGCCCCGATCACCCGCGCGCCCACCGGGATGGCCGTCTTGGCCAGGCCGTCGGGATAGCCCTGGCCGTTCCACTTCTCATGGTGGTGGCGGACGATCATGACCTCCCGCTCCAGGAAGCTCATCTTCTCCAGGATGCGGACGGCGATCATCGGATGCTGCTCGACCATCGCCCGCTCGTGTGGCGTCAGCTCATCAGGTTTGCACAGAATGGCATCGGGGATTCCAATCCTGCCTATGTCATGGATCATGGCGGCACGCCGGATGAGATCGACGTGTTTCGGTCCAAGACCCATGGTCTGGGCGATGCCCACAGCGTAGTGCATGACGTTTTCGGTGTGCGTCTTGGCGTAGATGTCTTTGGCCTCCAGAGCCTGAACCAGCCCCCAGATGCTCTCCATGAACATCTTCTCAGCCTTCTCCGAGAGGCCGGCGACCCGTCGTTGCAGGGTCTTGATCCGGTCGATCTCGATGTCGTTGGCGTTCAGGAGCTGGGCCATGGTCGCGTCCCATATCCGCACGCAATTGCGGCCGGAGTTCTTGGCGTCGTACAGCGCCAGGTCCGCCCGTCGCATCACGTCGCGAGGATCGTTGCTCTCGAGGTCGCTCTCAGCCACACCGCAACTGATCGATACGGAGGTATCTTGAGGCAGCCGAATCGCCTGGGCCCTGACTCGAATCCGCTCGAGCAGGACTCTGGCGTCGGTGGCTTTCGTCTCCGGCATGAGGATGACGAACTCATCCCCGCCGTAGCGAGCCAACACGTCCGGGACGCGCTTCTCGGTCTTCATGCAAGCCGCGAGCCTGCGGATCGCCTCGTCGCCGGTGGCGTGCCCCAGAACATCGTTGACCATCTTGAAATGGTCGAAGTCAATGATCGCTACGGAAAACGGGCGTTTGTACCGCTCGGCGCGGGCACACTCGGCCTGGAGCTTGTCCTCCAACAGCTTGCGAGATCCTACCCCCGTCAACGCATCGGTCAGCGAACTGAGCCTGGCCTGCTGGTACCGTGTGGCGTTGGTCAGATGGGCGGTCAGGATCTCCCGGGTGAGCTTGGCCTTGTAGCTGATGAGTTCTCGATTCGAGGCGATAGCTGGGGCCAGGTCGCACATGCACAAGTAACCAGACAACCGTTTCTCTTTGCCGACTCCTGCCTCTTTGAGCCCGACCACATCCAGAGAGATGACGACGCGCGGGGGCTTGCCTCCGCAACTCTCACACTCGGGGGAGATCTCGTCCGTACAGTAGTCGGCCTCGGCGGCTTGTCGTGAGATCGTCTCGGTCTCGTCCATGTGCCCGCCCAGGCAGGGGCAGCGGTTCGAGCTGAGCAGCGCGGGCGTTCCATCTCGCTGGCCGTCACGATAGAGGCAGAGAATGCAGTGGCCGGCGTCGAACAGCCTGGGAACCTCGACCGCGGCGATTTCGACCGCCTCATTGAGGTCGATGCTCTTGAGGCAATTCGACAGCATGGCCACCTCCTCGGCCGCCGCGCGGTCCTCAAGGAGCTGCTGGTCCATGATATCCCTGGCGGACAGGATGCCGGTAACGACGCCGTTCTCAATGATTGGAAGGTGGCGGATGCGATGGGTGGCCATGATCTTGCGGACCTGGCCGGCGGGGGTTCCCGGGGCGCAAGAGATGATCCGTCCGGTCATGATCTGATCGACGCGGGCCGCGTCGTGGTCTTTAGAGGCATCGGCGATGAAGTGAGCAATATCCCGCTCGGTCACAAGACCGATGTACTTGCCGTTCTCATCGTTGACGATGAGGCAGCCGACGTTGTGGGCGAGCATTTTGGCGGCGGCCTTCCTGATGTCGTCGTTTCGGCCGATGGTGACTATCCCAGCCGGTTGATCGCCAGATTCGAGCATTTCGGGCCCTTCGTATGGTCAGTCCGTGTTCACACCATGCTTCACATTCCTGCCCCTCTTCAGGACAGGTGTATCGGCCCGACGGCAGGGGCACTTTAGGACGCAGGTCACTCGGCAGACCCGTCTCTGCCGGGTGGCCTCATGTGCCGCGAGCGACCCAACGGGGCTCGATGGCGCCGACACGGGCGAAAAAGCGGCCCGAAAAGGAAAAAAACGTTGCGCAGTCGTGCTATAATGGCACTTGATACTGACAAACGACGTTGACAGGGTTGAGTGCCCCCGCATGGAGATGCAGGCGAATTACATCGAGTTGGTCGAGAGGGCCCGCCGAGGCGACAAGCAGAGTCTCAACGAACTGGCGGCCATGGCGAGGGAACGCCTGCGTGTGTACGTCTACCGCCTGACCCTCAAGGAGGATTTGACGCAGGAAATTGTGCAGGAGAGTTTGTTAGAAATGTGCAGAGTACTGGGCAAACTCAAGCAGACCGACCGCTTCTGGTCCTGGCTGTACGGCATCGCCACCAACAAACTACACCGCCACCATCGAACGGAGCGAGCGCAGAAGAAAGCCGCCGCGTCGGAGGAACGCCGCCGTGGACCATTGCGGGAGCGTCAGGGGGGGCTGGAGAACCTGGTCAGCCAGGAACTCAGAGAGATCGTAGCCAAGGCCATGCAGAAGCTGCGGACCCGTCACAAGGCCGTGCTGGTCATGCGCTGTTACGATTGTATGTCCTATGCGGAAATCGCCGATTCGATGGGTTGTAGCGAGTTCAGCACCCGAATGCTCTTCGTTCGAGCCAAGAAGGCACTGCAGAAGGAGCTATCCCGCAACGGTTTCGGCAAGGGGTCGCTGCTGGCGGCCTTGGTGGTTTTTGGCAAGATGACGGCCCCCAGCGAAGCCGCGGCGGCCCAGTTGACGGTTCCGGCGGCAGTCACCGAAGTCGGTCTTCTGGCTGGCTTGGCCAGCGTGGCAACGACCAAGACCGCGATCGTCACCGCCACAGCCGTCGGCGCACTGGCCGTCGGGACGGTGAACACGACTTCGTATCTGAACCGCAGCACGGACGTGGACAATCCGCACATGGTATCGACCATTGAGAGCCAAGCGGCCGCTCCTTTGGGCGTGCCCAACGCGGCCCACGAGAAATTCTGGTACTATTTCCCCGAAGGGCCCGATGGACCGGTAATGCTTCGAGCCGAACTCCGGGCGGTGGCCGGCGAATCCGATCAACTGCGTCTGCAAGACGATCAGGCCAATTATAGTTACCAAGGCGATTCGGTCAGCATCAATAACCACCGCATGTGGCTGGACGACCTGAGCGTAATGCGGTTGCCGACGGACAGCCGTGCGATGGCCGGGTTCCTATCGCGGTTCGACGGCAAGTCGAGCGACGTGCAACCGGTTTCGGGGCGGGGCCGGGGGTTGCTCGTGATCGTGGAACGGCAGGAGCAGGACGGGCAGGTTCGGGTTGCCCGGCCGGTGACGATGCGCCACAGCAACGTCCTGGAGGAGGATTACTTCCAGAGCGACTGGTCGGCCGGTGCGACGACGATGGACCGTCGAGACGTCATGCACGCCCGCGGCTGGACGTACATGCGATTGCGAGGCCGGATCAACGGTCAGGATGTGACCGGGGCCGGGAGGATTCCCTTTACCTATGCGGCCAGCCGCAAGCATAGCCCGTGGTTCAGGCTGACCGTCGCCGATGGCATGGAACTGGTGGATGGCCCCTCCGGTGCGATGGTCCAGGACCCCAATGGGGCGACCATAGCAAGGTACCCCCAGGGAAGCTTCCTGAGAGGCGTGAACCGACCATGGATGGGCCTGCACGCCATGGATACCGTGCGCCGCGATGCCGCCGAGCAGCGCGCCGCCTTCAAGACCGAGCGGGCAAACAACGGACGCGACGTCAAGGTTACCGTTGTCCACAACAAGAACGAACTGCTCTACACAATCGACCTGGAGGCGGATCTCATTCGCAGAATCGAGTTCATCGACACTGGAACACCGGTCGGGCGCCTGGATTTCGAGTACCTCCAGGATCTTGGCGGCGACCTCCGTGAGTTCGAAGCCCCCGCGCGGACCGGCGAGCGGACCTCGCTGCGGCAGAGTGAGGGCATATTGTGGCTGGTCCAACTGGCCAATGGGGCCTTTGGCAACTGAGCCCGGAAGAACCGAAGATGGGCTAAGGATGGAATGGTTTCTTACCGATAGAAGTAGGTCGAAGCACATTGCGAATACTTCTGTCTGGATGACGATAACACTTGGAGCAGGAAGGTTGGTCATGTTGACGAAACAGTCGATAGCATCGATGATCGAGGGGCATCGATGGCTGATCGCAGGCGGATGGCGGACCCCCGACCGGCAGGCGGCTGCCGCGGGACGCCATCTGAGCGGACTGTTTCCCGTTCCGTATTCTGTAGTGGCTTCGCCGAGGGATCATCATATCACCGCCTCATTCTTGGATGGCTCGGAGGTCCACCCAGGGATTGGGGCGACCGAACGATTGCCGCGTGCGACGGGGATGAACCGTGTCCCGGTCGGACTGCGTGAGGTCTTCATGCCGCGTCCAGCAACGGCGACGGAGGATACACGGCCGAATCGTGCGTATGGGTCGTCGGGAGAACAACAGCCACGCCAGGGAGATCAATGGAGCACGGACGCGCCCGGCGACGGTGCCGATGGACCGTGGGGGGACGTCTTCGCAATGATGGAGGAAGACGGATTCGGCGGCATGGCGAGGAACTCGGCTGAAGGGGTCCCTTGCCGTCTGCCGGCCATGGGTGATGGTGAAACGCACGATATCCCACGAGGCTCCGGGGCTGGCGCCTTCGCTGACCCCGGAGTCTTTTTGGAGACCCCAAGCTGACGCCGAAACGGACCACTTGCATGAACCCGATCTCACGTGCACAATACGGCATTCTGTGTCTGCTCGTCGCAGCGTCGGCTGCGGGCGTGGCGCGTGCTGATTGGACGTATACGTACGCCGACGATTTCGAGACAAGCAAGGCCGAGGCGGACAGTCGCATTCATTCGGCTTTCGGGGCCGAAGGCACGACGCCTCTACCCGGGCCATACCTGTATTACCTCGATGTAGACCAGAGCAGGGGGTTGGCCTTCGTCGACTACGAGGGGCGTCCGGCCGAACTGGGCTATTGCTTCCCCATCGATGGTGCGGCCCAAGGCCAACGGCAGGTCTCCGGAACGCTGGAGATTGACGTATCGTTCCCGAGCACGCCGAGCATCTCCCAGTGGGAACCGGGCAATCTTTCCTATACGTTCTCCAGCAATGGCACGACGTGGTCCGAGCCGACGCCCTTGAGCGCCGGACACCACAGCCTGCCTATCTCCTCGGCCGAAGGGACGTATTACGTCACCTTCTCCGGCACACGGGCAGTGGTCGACAACCTCAGGGTCTCGCTGCACTCGCCTGCGGTGACGATTCGCGTGCCGGCCGATTTCGCGACGATCCAGGCCGCAATCGATGCCGCCGACGACGGGGATGTCATCGCGGTCTCGCCCGGGACCTACGCGGGGCCGGGCAACCGGGACATTGATTTTCGAGGCAAGGCCATTACCCTTCGCAGCACCAACGGCGCGGCGACGACCATTATCGACTGTGGCCCAACCTCGGCAGTGACCCAGGAAGGGCACAGAGGGTTCTATTTCCATTCGGGAGAAGGGCCTGATTCAGTGCTGTCGGGTTTTACCATCCGCGCCGGACGCGCATTCGGAACGCGAATTCCGGCAAGCACGTCGGGCTGGCCTCGCAGTGCGAGCCATCCGATCGGTGGCGGCATCTACTGTGAGTTCAGCAGCCCAACGATTGTCGGCTGCATCATCACGGACTGCGGCGCCGAGATCGGCGGCGGCATTGGCAGCGTCGGCGGGGCGCCGACCATCTCGAACTGCACCATTCGAGAGTGCATCGCCGGCGGGTTCGGGACCAGCGCCACCGGAGGGCGGGGCGGGGCCATTGGCCTCATCGGGCAATCGGGCGCCACGATCGTCAACTGCACGATTGAGAACAACACCGCCTACTACGACAGTCTCGGCGGCGGCCTTTACTGTTGGGAGAGCGTCGCGACGATCGCCGGGACCCGCATTGCTGGAAACGTCGCGCCGGGCAGCCTGATGGGTGGAGGGGTCTACTGTGGCGGAAGCGGCACCGATGTTGCCTTCCGGAATTGCATCGTCTCCACGAACGTCGCAAGTGCCGGGGCAGGTCTCTTCGCCGAGTGGGAGCGGTCGTCGGGACCGTTGTCGCGACGCGCCAGCGTCACGGTGCTCAACTGCACCATCGCCGGCAACGAACTCACGAGTAATTTCACGTCGTCTGCCGGCGGCCTCCATTCAAACGGTGTCGACATCTTTATCGGTTCGAGCATTGTGTGGGGCAACAGCGGCACGGCCTTGAGGATCGTCGATCCGGTTCTGAGCAACCCGGTCATCTACTCGAACGTCCAGGGCAGCTACTCCGGAGAAGGCAACATTAACCAAGACCCATTGTTTGCAGACGAATGGGGCCGGGACTATCACCTGCAGTCTCAATATGGCCGGTACAGTCCGACAAGTCGCACGTGGGTTATCGACACGCGGCAAAGCCCCTGTATCGACGCAGGCGATCCATCCGAGCCCTTCGGCGACGAGCCCCTGCCAAATGGCGGACGGATCAACATGGGTGCCTATGGCGGGACCGGGCAGGCCAGCAAGAGCCCCGAATACTCCGTCTATCACGTCGATGGGACCACCGGCCGCGACTGGAACAACGGATTGAGTCGTACCTCCGCATTCAGGACCATACAGAAAGCCGTCGATTTGGCGAAGAACGGCGACACGGTCCTCGTCTGGCCCGGCGTTTATACGCTCAGTCCAAGCGAGGAAGTGAGGTTCAACGGAAAGGCGATCACCGTCCGAAGTGCTGCGGATGCCGCAGTCATCGTGGCGCCGAAGGGCTATGCGTTCTCCTTCTGGGGCGCTGAAAGCTCGCGAAGCGTGGTGGCGAATTTCGTCATCACCGGCAGCGGCCAAGGCGCGATCTTCTGCGACCAGGGGGCTTCGCCTACATTGAAGAACCTGACCATCGTCCGAAACGACCACGGCATCGCCGCCTACGGCGGCGCCGATCCGGATATCGTCAACTGCATCCTGTGGGAAAACAGCACGGGAGACCTCTTCGGCTGTCAGGCGCGATTCAGTTGCGTGCAAGAGGGCATCGGCGACAGAGCGGCAGGTAACATCAGTGTCGATCCGCTGTTCGCCGACCCGGACAACGGTGATTTCCACTTGAAGTCCCAATACGGGCGGTACGTTGCAGAGTTGGATGGATGGGTCACCGATTCGGTCACGAGCCCGTGCATCGACGCCGGAGACCCGGACGACCCTTCTTGGCGCGCCGAACGCACGCCGAATGGGAACCGGGTCAACATAGGGGCCTATGGCGGAACGCCCTACGCCAGCCTGAGCGGCTGGCCTCCTTTCTGAAATCAACTGTACGGCGACGGAGCCGCAGCAGCAGATGAGAACGTCACGACCACAGGATCGATTTTGGCTTCGGATTATCGCAGGGTGATTGTCTTCGGTCAGGAGCGACTCGAGCGCCGCAAGCAGGTTCGAGCGTGGTGATGAGAATCCGAAGGGCCGGTGCCGACACCGGCAAAGGTCAATGGAGAGCAGTGCAAGGCCGGGAACACCAACATTCGACCTGCATTCGCTCTCCCTTGACCCCTGCGGGGACCCGGTTTTTTTGCCGGTATCCACAGGCGGAGCGCAGCGTCGCCCCGATATATGGGGGCGGAATGCTGCGACAACCACAACATATAGATTTCGCAGAAATTGTCGCACGCTGGCCCTAATCAGGGCGTAGTGGAACTATTCCGCTTGTAAGGGTTGCAACAGAGTCTTATAATAGGTAGCTGGCTCGACAACCAGGAAAACTACCCAGAATCCGGAGGGTCCTGAGATCGACAGGAGATGCTGTGACATCTCTGTGGGAGTCGGCAAGGCCAGGGCGTTCACGCTGGTGGAGTTGATTGTGGCCATCTCCATCATCTCGATGCTCATGGCGATACTTGTCCCGGCGACCAACCTCGTGAGGCGGCAAGCGCGCGGGATGCTCGGAATGTATAACCAGAGAGAAGTCAGCAACGCGCTGATGCTGTTTTCGATGGACAACAACGATCGGTACCCGCAATCGGTGGCAACCGTTGGGACCGGCGATGAGTGGAGTTGGTCGGACCCCACCAAGATGATTGGTATCACGGAGCGAAGTCCCCAGCTCCACCGTTCGATGAGCGCCTATCTGGCCGCTTACATTCCCGACGCCAAGACGGTCTTCTGCCCGAGCGCCCCCAGACGGTACAAGTATCTCCAGGAAGCCTGGGACGCCGGAGACACCTGGAACAACCCTGACACGTCGCGTCGCACCGATCCCTTCAGCGGGACCTATTGTTTCTACTGGAACTACATCGGTTATCTCTCCGAATCGAACACGCTGTTCAGGGGCCCGACGGGCCCGGCCAGCATGGGACGGTACAACCAACTCCTCATGTCGGACTACTTCGGTTACGATCACTGGCGCAGCCCCGGGGCCTTTGGCAGTTGCGAGAGGCTCAAAGGGGCCGAGATCGTGGAAGAAACCCAGTTGCTGTCCTCGTATTGGGCCGTCGAGGGCGACCCTGAGGTGGCCATGCCCGAGGTGAAGCTCCGTGCCTCCTACACGGATGGACACGTCGAGACCTATTCATCGTCGGACGTGGTCGCGATGAAGATCTCTGCGTCGCCCGAGGGCGCTCCCCCTTATCCGGACGGCTCGGCCGGCGGAACGTTCTTCGTCCCTGAGAACGTCCTTCCTTAACTGCCACGGCCCCCTGCCAGACGGGGTTCGACATCGACCTGGACCTTCTGGCAGAGTCGCTGGATGGCGTCGTCCTGCGGCAGGAAACCGATCAACTCGGCCAGGTAGCCACACTGCTCAATCCGACGCAACGAGGCCGTGAAGTTCAGGTCATAGACCCAGCCGAGCTGGCAGAGCTTGGCATCGGTGAGAGTGCGCAGCTTCCCCCAGTCCACGGTTTCTTCGTTCCAAACCGCCTCCAGCACCTCCGGACAATACTCAGGACTGTCGGGCAACTCGATTTCAAGGGCGAAGTTGTCAGGATCCTGGCAATACCGTTTGTAGTACTCTGTGACGACGCGGAAGATGTCGATCTTGTCGGCATCGCGGATGAGTCTGGTGAACAGAAGAGCCCGGCCCTTGAGCGCCGAAGGCAGCGACCTGCGCCCGTGAAGGGCGACCGCCGTCTCCACCCACTGCCGCTCCTCAGCCGGAAGGCTGTCGAGAATCTTCTCCTCGCGCAACACTTCAACTCCCCGTTGACCGTGATCGATGCTCCGAAAATCGTTGTAGGTGCGATACTGGGCAAACTGGGAAAACCTTCCGACATCGTGAAACAGCGCCGTCAGCTCGGCGATCCGCGTCTCGTCGGCGTCCAAGGCCAACTCGTGCGCGAGCCTTACGATCTCCTCGCACGTCCGAGCGGTGTGCTCCTGCTTGAAACGCAGATTCGCGTTGACGTACTCGTCGTCTCCGAAGAAGCGGCGGCTATATTCACCGAGCCAGCGATGGAATCGCTGCAGTTGGTTTCGTTCCACGCGCATCGTACTTCCGAATGAAGTGGTAGAGAAAGACCGAGAGTGTATCCAGAAGCATCGACAGTGCAAGAAAAACCGGATTGCTATTCCCAAACGCTGTGGACAGACTATAATGGCGCCTTCTCAAGAGTGCATACGCGAACGTTGTTTTCGATCTGGCAGGAGAAGAACGTCATGCCGACGGTGAAGGATATCGTGGTGCGCAAGCCAACGGAACAGGAGGCCGAGCGATGCAAGGCCTGGCCCATCTGGACCTGCGAACCGAGCATGTTTGACTGGTTCTACACGGAAAAGGAGACCTGCCTGATCCTGGAAGGCAAGGTCACGGTAACCGACTGTGAAGGATCCGTCACCTTCGGGCCGGGCGACCTCATCGTCTTCCCGCAGGATCTGGACTGTGTCTGGAATGTGGAAGAAGCGGTCAAGAAACACTACAATTTCGGCTGAGACAGCGGGGGAGCCACGCCCACCACTTGTCCCGGCGGTCCAATCGGACTTGGATCCGTCACGGAGCCCTAAGCGTAAAGCGCAACAAACCAAAGGAGTGAACCCATGGCCTTCCGGAACGTCTTCGTCTACCCCCGCTACCCCGAGAACCTCGAACGGCTGTACAGCTTGGCCTACAACCTCTGGTCCACCTGGAACTACGACGCCATTCGACTGTTCTATCGCGTCGATGCGGCGCTGTTTCAGAAGGTCAAACACAATCCCGTCAGGCTGCTCATGAGCCTCTCGCAGGAGCGGATTGATGAGTTGGCCCACAACGAGGGGTTCCTGTTCGAACTGAATCGCGTCTGGGAGAACTACCAGGAGTACATGTCTCACCGCGAACCCGGTGAAGCGGACGCTTCCGACCGGCTGACGCCCAACGATGTCATCGCCTACTTCTCGATGGAGTTCGGACTCCACGAGTGCATCCCCATCTACGGCGGTGGCCTGGGTATTCTGGCCGGCGATTTCCTCAAGGCGGCATCCGACATGGCCCTTCCGATCATCGGCGTCGGTCTGATCTATCGCTTCGGCTACTTCACCCAGCGCGTCAATCTCGACGGTCTTCAGGAAGAGTTGTTCCTCGAATTCGACAACCACCTCATCCCCGTCCACGAGGTGCGCGACGCCCAGGGAGAGACGACCTACGTGGACATGACCCTCGGCGGAGAACCCTTGAAGGTCAAACTGTGGGAGATCCAGGTCGGTCGGACGCGACTGATCCTGCTCGACACCGACATCGAAGACAATCCCGCCGACCTCCGCGACATCACGCGCGAGCTCTACGTCGCCGACCGCGAGAAGCGTCTCCAGCAAGAGGTCGTCCTGGGCATCGGCGGCGTCATGGCCCTCGAGCGGCTGGACATCCATCCGACGATCTATCACATCAACGAAGGCCATTCGGCCCTGCTGGCAATCGCCCGACTCAAGCAGTTGACGCGCGACGGCAAGCTCAGCCTGCCGGAGGCCAAGGCCCTGATCCGAGCGTCCACCGTCTTCACGACGCACACGCCCGTCACGGCCGGCAACGAGAGCTTCAAAATGCCGTTGGTGAAGGAATACCTCAAGCCGGAGGCTGAGGCCCTTGGCCTGTCGTTCGACGAACTGGCGGCATACGGGCTCTTCGGCGAAAACGACGAGGTCTTCTGGCTGCCCGCCGTCGCGATCCGCTTCGCCACGCACATCAACGGCGTCTCCAAGCTGCACGGCGAGGTCTCCCGCCAGATGTGGGCGGACCTGTTTCCCGGCCGGCAGACCCGAGAAATCCCAATCGGCCACGTCACCAACGGCGTTCATCGCTCGTGGCTCAGCCAGCCGTTCACAGAGTTGCTCAACCGTCACGTCGGCCCGACCTACATCTATTGCGCTAAGAGCCGCGGACTCTCCGAAAAGGTCGCGCACATCCCCGACGAGGAGATCTGGGAGGCGCACCGCAAGAACAAACAGAACCTCGTCACCTTCGTCCGGCGCAAACTGGCTGTGGATTTGGCCGCCAAGGGGTTCATTCAGAGACGGATCGAGAACCTCACCCGCCTGTTGAATCCGGAGTACATGACAGTCGTCTACGCGCGACGATTTGCCAAGTACAAGCGAGCCACGCTCATTCTCAGAGACAAAGAGCGTCTGGCGAAGATCCTCAGCGACAGCAGCAAGCCGGTCCAACTGCTTTTCGCGGGCAAGGCCCACCCGGCGGACCGAGCCGGGAAGGAGATGATTCGAGAGGTCATCCACTTCGCCAGGGATTACCGTCTCGAAGACCGCGTGATCTTCCTCGAAGACTACGACGTCGATATCGCCCGGCACCTGGCCTGGGGCGCCGATGTCTGGCTCAATACCCCGATCCGCCCGAACGAGGCCAGCGGCACCTCCGGTATGAAGGCAGCCATCAACGGCGTTCTGAATCTCAGCGTCCTCGACGGCTGGTGGCCGGAGGCCTACGACGGTGAGAACGGTTGGGCCATCACCGCCGGCCAGTACTACGAGCAGTCGGAGTTGCAGGAGGTGGCTGAATCCAACCAGATCTACGACCTGCTCGAGGCCGTCATCACGGAATTATACTATGACCGTAGCGAGGTCGGCATTCCCACGCAGTGGGTCGAGATGATGCGACGCTCGATTGCGACCTCCTGCCACGGGTTCAACATGAACCGCGTGCTGGCCGAGTACGCCCGAAAGTACTACATCCCGGCCAAGCAACAGGTGCAGAGTCTGCTGGCCAACGATTACGAGCCGCTCCGTACGGCCTTCCAGGGCGAGGAGGCCCTGCGGAACAACTGGGATAAGGTGGCCATTCGCGACCTGTCCACCACCGCAGACCGCAAGGACCGCGTCTGCCAGGGCGAGAAAGTGGAGGTCCATTGCATGGTGGATTTCCACGGGGCAATGCCCGATGCATTCGCTGTCGAGCTGTATACAAGCCAGAACAGCGCCGACGAGTTCACTGTGATTCCGATGACCGGAGGCGAGATGCAGGACCAGTCAAGGCCGTACACTTGCTCGTTCGACATCGTCGAGCACGGACTTCTCACGATGAACGTGCGCATCCGGCCGGCTGACCCGATCCTGCGCGATTCGCACCCCGAGTTGATCAAGTGGGCCCAGTAGCGTGCCCCGATCTACAGCAAGGCACGCGCCACGCTCAGCCCGCGCATAGGCTACGGGCAACAGCCGCGCCCGCCGCAAGGAAATGTGTATCGGACCATTCCTGGAGGCAGGTATGCCACCATAGCTCAAAGCGCTCATCGCACCTGTCCTTCGCTGCGGGGTACCCGAACGACGGAGTGCGAAGAGAGCAATAGCGTTATGGTCTGCCGCCCGGCCGGCCAAGTGCCCTGCCTTCCAATTGGGTCCCGACCCGGTCATGCACCGACCAGTGGCAACGGTTCCTCCGATACAGTATAATGTATACGGCAGAGTGGGCTGAGAAACCACCCTGCAGAAACCGGTTCTGAAGAGACAAGAGGTCCTGTGACACGGAGGCGAACATGGCCAAGGCCAATGTTGACCCGGCTGAGTTGCGGCGGTTCGCACGCGACCTGAATCGTTTCAACGCCGACCTGGAGGCGTTGATGGGCGGGCTGCAAACGCGTCTGCATGGACTCGAGAAGAGTTGGATGGATCAGGAGCAGCGGAGATTCACACAGGAATTCGAGCAGACGGTCAAGGCGCTGAGTCGCTTTCTCGAAGCCTCGACCCTGCACGCATCGTTTCTGATGAAGAAGGCCCGTCACATTGAGGACTACCTCCAGCAGCGGTAAGAGCGATCGATGAGCCAGCATGCCAAAGTCCATTCCGTCGCCCTGCTGAAGCTTCTGAGAGCTTCGCTCGCCACGTTCTCCCATACGGCGGCGGTGGCCCTGGACGAGGTGGCCACCGACATCCAGCGGACCCTGGCCTGGCTGAACGAAGACCGCCGCCGGCACTGGACCGAACAGGTTCGCGTGTGTCGTGAACGGGCCCTCCAGGCGAAGCTGGCCCTCAAGCAGAAGCAGGTGTTGGATCGGGCCCTGTCCGGGACGACCAGTTCGGCCGTCGAGGAGCGCAAGGCGCTGGCGCTGGCAGAACGCCGTCTGCGCGAGGCCGAGGCCAAGCTCGCCCGGACCCGCTCGTGGATTCTCCAGATCGAGAAGTTGCAGTCGGACTACCGAGGTGGCATCCAAGGGCTTCTCAGCGCGATCGATGCGGACATCCCAAACGCCCGCGCCCGGCTGGACAAGATGATCGACTCGCTGGAAGACTATATCGCGCTGGCGCCGCCCGAGACACCGGCGGACGTCGAGAAGACCGCGCCGGAGAGCGTGTTTCGGCCCGAACCGGAACCCAGCCTGCAGAACACTCCGGAGAAGCTGCGGGGCAACGTGCCGGAACCAGAAGTCTGGGCTGAGGCGCCCACGGTGTCGAAACCGCCGGAATGGACAGCGGACATCGCCCCACCTGACATGGGAACCGATTCCGACGGTCAGCGAAATGATGGACGTGCTCCTGCGCCGGACGACAAGGTCCTGGTTGCCTGCGTCGAAGGCGTGCCGGATGTGGTCTTTCTCGTTCGATCAGCCGGCGGCGATGGCAGCTCAGGCTGGTTCATCGGCGGTGAAACAAAGACTGAAGGATACGTCGTCGTGCATGTCGCCGACCTGGTACATGCGGCGCCGCAACTGCAACGCGTCTTGAGCCTGCCCGCAGGGTCGCTGGTGCTGATCGACCGCCGGCAGGCAACCGCAACCGTCTTCGATGCGGACAACAACGTTTTGTCACAGATCCCCGTGCCCACGGGACCGCAGAGATGAGTCTCAGGAGAGCTCTCCGATGAGCGCCATCGAAGGCCGTGCCAAACTTGTACAAGCGGGCAAGAAGCTGCTGGGCGAGTGGCAGCAAACCCGAGAGAGCTGGCGCGACGAAAACGCCCGGCAGTTCGAGCAGAAGTACATGGCGCCTCTGGAGGCGAGCATTCGCGGGGCCGTTCTCGCGATGGAGCGAATGAGCAACGCCCTCGAAGGGGCTCGCCACGATTGCAGGGACAATTCGGGGCCCGGCCTATGAACGCTGAATTGGAAGCCTATCTTCGCGGCCCGGCACCGGGCAACGACACATACACGGACCTGCAGCGTCAGGCGCTGGCCGAGGCGATCCACCTGTCGACCGAGGCCGTCGAGCCCGTCGAAGGGCAAATCGAGTCGGAGTATGAGATCGCCAGAAACAAGGCACAGGACCGATTCGATGCCGACACGGGTCGCGTCGAACTCCACCGGAAGACGCAGAGCAAGGAGATTCAGGACCGTTACGATGGCCGCGCCGAGGGAATTCGCGCCGACTACGAAAAGCGGCTCAGTGAGATCAAGGTGGACATCCAGCACCGTCGCAAGAGAATCAACCAAACGGCCGTCGAACTGGAGCAGAAGGCTGAGAAAGAGTACCAGGACCGCGTCATGGTGGCCGAATTCGTCGCTGAAGGCGCTGTGGCCAGAAGCGAGCAAAGGCGCAAGGAAGCGGAATCGACGGTCGCCGGCGTCCGCCTGCACCTCAACGGCCTCGCAGAGCAGGCCGAGGCCCTTCTGCGACTCTACCGACAACACAACGTCAAGGCAGAGGAACCGGCGCCCCCGCCTGCGGGCGGCGACGATCCATCGCAGCAAACCTTGGCCGAACAGCATCTTGCGGCGCTGAGGCGTCTCTGGGCCGCACAGGTCTTCGTCGGCGCGCGCCCCGTCCTGCTGCCCGCAGGAGTGGTGGGCGCAGTCCTCGTTCTGTTGGCGATTCTGTACGGTGTGGACGTCACGGGACTGCCGTCCGCACAGGTCGCATACCCGGTCGCCGCTGCGCTCGCGCTAATCGCGGCAGGCTTCGCAGAGCACCTCCTCTGGCAGAAGGCCAAAGTCCAGGTCCGCCGGACATATGCAGCGTTCCAGGAGGCGATGGCCGGCGCTCGCGCGGCGCTGCAGCAGCAACACGACTCTGCGCTCGAGAAGATCGAGACCGAACTGCGCACCTCCGTCGAGAAGAAGAAAGCGGAACTCAAACACGCGCGAGAGACGTTTGAAACCGGCAGGGCGAATATCTCCAAGCAGCGCAGCACGTCGCTCAAGGAGGTCGAACACCGGCGCCGCGAGGCTTTGGATCAGCTCAAGAAGGAGCGGGATGAGGCCCTTCATCAGGCCAGGCAAGAATACGAGCAGCAGCAGTCGGCGCTGGAGGAGGAATGCCGGCAGAAACTGGCGGAGATTCAGCAACAGTACGACCGCCAGATCGAGGAATGTCGCAGCCGATACGAAACGTCACGGCGACGGCTCGAACGGCGATGGGACGAGGGCCTTACCCGCCTTCAAACGTTGCTGGCCAGGGCCTCTGAGTTGCGGTCTCAATGTCCATCGGGATTCGATCCATCGCAAATGCCTCCGAACGCTTCGGCCTCGATGGACACCGGGATTGTCCGATTCGGCACACTCCGGCTGGATCTCAAACCACTGTCGGAATCGGTCCGCACTCGGGCGTCCGAGACGCTCGACACCAACGGGCCCGTGGAGATTCCGACGGTCCTGGAGTTCCCACGGCACTGTTCGATGCTCCTTCAATCGCAGCGGGAGGGACGGGTCGAGGCGATTGAGACGCTGCGTGCGACCATGGTGCGAGTGTTCACGTCGCTTCCACCGGGCCGGGTCCGTTTCACCATCTTCGACCCGGTCGGCCTGGGCGAGAGCTTCGCGGGCTTCATGCACGCCGGCGACTACCTCGAATCGCTCGTGGGCGGACGGATCTGGACCGAGGCCGCTCAAATTCGACAGCAGTTGGAAGACCTCACCGGCCACATGGAGAACGTGATCCAGAAGTACCTCCGCAACGAATTCGAGACCATCGAGCAATACAACGAGCAGGCGGGCGAATTGGCAGAGCCCTATCGCTTTCTCGTCATCGCCGACTTCCCGGTGAACTTCAACGAGGAATCGGCCCGGCGTTTGAGCAGCATTGTCCATAGCGGCCCGCGCTGCGGCGTTCACACGCTGATCGCCTATGACGCTCGACAAGAATTGCCGAGCGGGATCGACATCGACGATATCAGCGCCGTCAGCATCCATCTCCTCTACGACAAGAACCGGTTCGTCTGGCGCGACCCCATTCTCAAGCAGTTTCCACTGACGCCGGACAAGCCTCCTTCCGAGAGCGTGCTGACGAGTATCATGCACGCCATCGGCAAGGCCGGCGCCAATTCCGCCCGCGTTGAGGTGCCCTTCCAGACGATCGCGCCGACCGAAGGCCAGCTTTGGTCGCTCGATAGCTCTCGTGAGCTTCGCGTTCCTCTGGGCCGCACGGGCGCGACCCGGCTGCAACATTTTCGCCTCGGCCACGGCGTCGCCCAGCACACGCTGATCGCCGGCAAGACCGGCTCAGGCAAATCCACTCTGCTGCACGTCATGGTGACCAACCTGGCGCTGTGGTATGGGCCCGACCAGGTCGAGCTGTACCTGATCGACTTCAAGCAGGGCGTCGAATTCAAGACGTACGTCACGAACCGCCTGCCCCACGCTCGCGCCGTCGCCATTGAGAGCGACCGCGAATTCGGACTCAGCATCCTCCAACGGCTCGACGCCGAAATGGCCCACCGGGGCAACCTGTTCCGCGCCGCCGGCGTGCAGGACATCGCCGCCTATCGCAGCGCCACCGGCCAGACCATGCCCCGCACCGTGCTGATCGTCGACGAGTTCCAGGTGTTCTTCT
>CAZSXM010000043.1:0-43397 GCA_964610435.1 uncultured Pirellulales bacterium
CCAAGGCATGGATGCCAACTCTCTGATGCGGCCCATGTTAAGTGCCGATGAGTTTATACACCGTACGAGGGGAACACGGTCGATGATGCCTCTGCTTCTAAACGACGGGCAACAGAGCAGTTAGGCAGCGAATGCCGGGGATTGTCAACAAATGTCACCGATCAGAAGGAACTACGCCCGGGAGGATTCGAACCTCCGACCTCCGGTTTAGGAAACCGATGCTCTATCCTACTGAGCTACGGGCGCATCGTCTGTAAGTCACTCCAATGTAACCACTTCTCGCCATAGCCGTCAACTGCAATCACCCGGAAATAGGCGGACTGCCTCGCAGGATGGCTGCTGTCGTTCAGCGCAGGTTGCCGAGCCGATCCTGGCGAACATCGGCACGAGAGCCGTCTTGGGTCCATACGCTTGATTCGTCGTTGCGGGTTGAACCGGCGCCGCCGGACCGATAGGATAGGCAGAAACGGGCTATCGTGCCCAAGTGAAAGGAGATCGATCGTGAAACGTACCATCACTGTTCTATCGTTGCTCGTGTGTGGTTCGGCGGGGTTGGCGCCGGCGGCGGAAGAGCCCTCGCCCGATACGCTGCTGTTGAAGGACTTTCGTCCTCGCTCCGTCTACCGGATTCCCGTGACGGAGATCGCCAAGGCCCGCTATCCGGCGATCGACATGCACGCCCACGTCTATGCCAGGACGCCGGAGCAACTGGACCGCTGGGTGCAGGTCATGGATGAGCACGGGATCGCCAAGGCCGTCGTGCTGACAATGGCCGTGGGCAAGCAGTTTGACGATTTGTGCGCGTTGTATTCGAAGTACCCCGATCGCTTTCAGCTCTGGTGCGGGTTCGATTACACCGGCTACGACCAGCCCGGCTTCGGACCGGCGGCTGTCGCGGAGTTGCAGCGATGCTACGACATGGGGGCCCGAGGCGTCGGCGAGCTGGGCGACAAGGGCAAGGGCCTGTTCTACTGCCGGCCCACCAGGGCGTGGGGGATGCACCTGGACGATCCTCGCATGGATCCGCTGCTGGCCAAGTGCGCCGAGTTGAAGATGCCCATCAACATCCACGTCGCCGATCCGTACTGGATGTACGAACCGATGGACGCGCACAACGACGGGCTGATGAACGCCTTCAAGTGGCGGCTCGACGATCAGCCGGACATCGTCGGCCACGCCGGGATGATCGACATCCTTGAACGGGCCGTCAAGCGGCACCCGAAGACCACCTTTATCGCCTGTCACTTCGCCAACTGCTCGTACGACCTGGATCGGCTGGGCCGAATGTTCGACAAATACCCCAATCTCTATGCGGACATTTCCGCCCGCTTTGCCGAAACGGCGGCCATTCCTCGCTTCACGGCGAAGTTTTTCGAGGCCTATCAGGACCGGCTCGTCTACGGGACCGATATGACCTTCAGTCCGGAGGTGTACCGGATGTCGTTCCGCATCCTCGAGTCGGCCGACGAGCACTTCTACTACTGGCGGCTCTTCAGCTACCACTGGCCTCTGCACGGTCTGGCGCTGAGCGACCCGGTGCTCGAGAAGGTCTATCGCACCAATGCGCTGAAGATCCTGCACCCATAGCGCCGGGTGAACGATGGGTGATGCTTCTGGGAGGAATGTGTTCGTGACGGCAGCAGGCAAGCGACGGATGTCTCGATATTGGATTGTTCTGGTCCTCTTTGTGATGGCGGCGACGGCGCAGGCCGACTGGCCTCGCTTTCGCGGTTCGTCGGGCGACGGTCTGGCGACGAGGCCCGGCAGCGCTAAGCGAATCGGCTTGCCCGTGCGTTGGAGCGAGACGGAGAACGTCGCGTGGAAGACGGCCATCCCGCACCTCGGCTGGTCGAGCCCGGTGGTGATGGACGGGCAGGTCTGGCTGACGACGGCCACGGCCGAAGGGCATGATTTCTACGTGATCTGCGTCGATGCCGATTCGGGCGCGATCCGATTCAACGAGCGTCTCTTTCACGCCGCCGACCCCGAGCCCTTGGGCAATCCACTCAACAGCTACGCCTCGCCTACGCCCGTGGTCGAGCCGGGACGCGTCTACGTGCATTTCGGCAGCTATGGGACCGCGTGCCTGGACACGGCGACGTTCGAAGTCCTGTGGAAGCGCAGCGACCTGCCCTGTCGGCACTATCGCGGGCCGGGCTCGTCGGTCATTCTCTTCGAGGACCTGCTGATCCTGACAATGGACGGGGTGGACGTGCAGTACCTCGTCGCGCTGGACAAGGCCACCGGGCGCACCGTCTGGAAGACCGACCGCACCGCCGACTGGGACGACCTCGACGCCGAGGGCAAGCCGCGCGACGAAGGCGATATGCGCAAGGCGTATACGACGCCGCTGATCGTCGAGGCCGATGGCGCCGTGCAGATGATCAGCGTCGGCGCCAAGGCGTTCTATGGCTACGATCCGAGGACCGGACGCGAACTGTGGAAGGTCAACATGCCCGCGTTCTCCGGCGCGGCCGGCCCGGTCTATCGCGACGGCATCGTCTACGTCGTCACCGGCTTCGGCCAGACCGAGCTGATGGCCGTCCGCATCGACGGCGCCGGCGACGTTACCGACAGCCACGTCCTGTGGAAGACGGCCCGAACGGTGCCCCGAACGCCCTCGCCCGTCTTGGTGGGGGACCTGCTCTTTACGATCAACGACACGGGGATCGCCGTCTGCCTCGACGCCGCCACGGGCGAGGCGATCTGGCAGGATCGCATCCGGGGCAACTACGCCGCGTCGCTGCTCTACGCCGACGGCAACGTATACTGCTTCAATCAGAACGGCACATCGACCGTCTTCAAGGCCGCCCGCCGCTTCGAGGTCGTCGCGACCAATACGCTCGACGCCGGCTGCATGGCCTCGCCCGCTGTCGCCGGCCGCGCCCTGATCCTGCGAACCAAGACCCACCTCTACCGCATCGAGACCGCCCCCTGACCCCCACGCTACGGACTCTCCTGCCCGTAGCCCAGTCGCCCCCACGTGGCCCGCTGGACGCACTGCAAGTCGTAGAGGCCGTCCTCGGTCTGCGGCTCGTAGCCGGGGGTGCCATCTGGCCTTGTGCGCACTTCCTCCGCCAGGACTTCGCAGAACAGACCGCCGTAGCCGCGCAGCAACTCGCGTGGGATCTCCAGCGTCTCGCGACCGCGCCATTTCCAGTACTCGGCGTGCCCATCGGCGAAGGACAATGTGGTGCCCTTTGCATGGCGGATGGGCGGCAGGTAGGCCCAATGCCACAAGGAACGGAGGTAGTGGACGCAGAAATCGGCCACGATGGCTTGCCCCGAATCGATGAAGACGGCCCGCTGGGCTGGACCGGGACGTGTGATCTGCTCCAATCGCGTCAGATACAAAATCGTTCCGCCCACACGTTTGCCCATGTTGCTCAGGGTCCCGTGATCGCGTACGTCCTGCACGTACGTTCCTTCCATTGCGCTGCCATTGGCGCCTGAGACAATGCCGTACGTCGCCAGATGTCCGGGCGTGCCGTTTGGGCAGCGGTAGAAGTCCACGTCTCCAATGTATGGCCAGAGGCTGCCTTTGTCGGGGTGTTCCAGGATCGCGGCGCGATCATCGCCCTCCAGAAAGGCCCGCCCCAACCAGCCGCGAACCCAGCGCCACCCTCCGATCCCGGCACGCTGTCCTCTAGTGCCGAAAGCGCTGGCGTAGGGGAGGCAACCATCGTATTCGTGGGCATAGGTTTGCCAGGCGAGCGTGAGCTGGCGGAGGTTGGAGAGGCAGATGGCTCGGTGGGCCTGCTCGCGGGCGGCGCGCAGGGCCGGGACCAGCAGCGCCAGCAGCAGCGCGATCACCGCGATGACCACCAGCAGCTCGATCAGGGTGAAGGCCCGGCTATATGGCCGTTTGTCACCTTGAGCGAAGCGCAGCGAAGTCGAAAGGTCTGGCCATCGCCCGGATGTGCGCTCCATTCGCAGCCAGATCCCTCGACTGCGCTCGGGATGACAATCGGGGCGGTTGCTGGGCTCGGGATGGCCAAGTCGTGGGCTCGGCGCCCTTGCGGTCGGAATGGCATCATCGCAACAGTTCATCCTGTCCACTTCCATCCAATCGCTTCACGCTTCACGAAATACGCGTCAATAGTCCTTGCACTCTCGCATCCATTTGGGCCAGTCTTCGGGCTCCACGCCACCGGCTCGGGTCCAGCGGTTCGCGCGGTCGAAGTCGGACCCCCACTTCAACGTCCAAAGTTCTTTGAGGCCCACCTTGCGGACCGACCAGTCGAGGAACATCCCGTTGGTTTCTCGGCCGTGCCGGTCCATGACGAACGCCGTCAAGCCCGTGGAGCCACCGGTGGGACCCCAAACCGGTGGATCAAAAGCCGAGTCGCGGCCGGCCGCCCTGCCTCTGTCGCGTGTCGCGCGGGATACAGGCGTAACTGCATCCAGCATGACGGGGATGCTCGCGTGCCCTCGCAGCGAGAAGACATTCAAGCTGGGCGTCGATGTGAGCAGCCCGGTGGTGCGGAAATACCGAAACCCCTCGAACAGACTGTGGTTGTATCCATAACTGCCCACAAATGGCGGCTCCGGCGTGTGAATCTGCCAGGCGTGGGTGGACGTCCCGAACTCTCCGGTCATGCGCCACGACATGCTGGGGGTAGTTACGGATATGCCAAACCCGCCACGATTAGGATCTTCCGGCCGGGGTCGGGCGGCCATGGGGCAAAGGGCGATGCCTCTCGTGTGGAAGCCATGGGACGCCGCGTGATTCGCGGCGGGGTCCATGGTGCCGATGAACGTCCCGCGCAGCAGCCAATAGGGCGCGAAGTCGGTGTGGTCGGAGGGAAAACGCCCTTCATGGGCCTCGGCGTAGGCGGCCATCGTCATGGCCCACTGGCGCAGGTTGGACTGGCAGACCACGGTGCGGGCCTGTCGGCGCGCCCGCTGCAGGGCCGGGATCAGGATCGCCATCAGCAGCGCGATCACCGCGATGACCACCAGCAGCTCGATCAGGGTGAAGGCCCTGGAATTGACTATTGATGATTGATGATTGATGACTGGGGCGGCTCGGCGTTCTGTTGGGTTAGTGGCCATTGCGGACACCTCCTTGGGTGGGGTAGGCGGCCGGATGCCGACGGGTGCACCGTGCCACGTACTCCCACCTGCCAATTATAGAGCGAGCGTGGGTCGCCCGATGTGGATGCCCTTTTCGAAAAATGACCGAAAAAACGAAAAAAGGTCCGCATGGGCTCAAGCCCGTCCTACGCCTGCCGCTCCATCGCTTATACGAGATACGAGATACGGCCTAATAGTCCTTGAAGTCTCGCATCCATCGAGGCCACCGGTCGCGATCGACGCCGCCGGCTTTGGTCCAGAGGCCCTGGCGGTCGTAGTCGGAGGCCCATTTTCAGCGTCCAGAGTTCCTTGAGTCCGACCTGGCGCACGGACCAGTCGAGGAAGATCGCATTGGTCTGACGGCCGTGGCGCCTCATGACGAATGAGTTCAAGCCGCTGCCCCCTTCTGGCCAGTTCCAAGGACGGGCCGAATTCACCCTGGACAGGTTGGGCCATGGGTTGACGGCATCGAGAAGGACGGGAATGCTCGCGTGCTCTCGCAGTGTGAAAATGTTCAAGTCGGGTACCCCGTCAGGCCCCCAGATGGGGTCGATGCGGAACCCCTCGAACAGGGCGGTGTTGTATCCGTAACTGCCCAGGAATCGGGGCTCCGGCGTGAAAACCTGCCAGGCGGCGGTGGCCCCCCCGATTTCGCCGGTCATGCGCCACGATCCCGTGGGGCTATGTACCGCTATGACGAAATTGACACGATTGGGATCCGGGGGCCGGGGTCGGCTCGCCATAGGGCACAGGGCAATGCCTCTCGTGTGGAAACCGTGGAGAGCCGCGTGGTTGGTGTTGGGGTCCATGGCGCCGATGAACGTCCCGCGCAGCAGCCACAGACCGATGTGACCAATCGTGCCGGAGGGAAGACGGCCCTCATAATCCTGGGTGTAGGCGGCCAGCGTCATCGCCCACTGCCGAAGGTTGGACTGGCAGGCCACGGCCCGCGCCTGGTTGCGGGCCCGGTGCAGCGCCGGGATCAGAATCGCCATCAGCAGCGCGATCACCGCGATGACCACCAGCAGCTCGATCAGGGTAAAGGCCGTGGAATTGATGATTGATCGTTGATTACTGATTGCTGCGGGGATTGGGGGTGTACGTCGGGTGCGGGGCGTGTTGGCGTGCGCTATCTGTCTATCCCTGCCGCTCATGGCTTCGGCTCCTTACGTCTCCAAAGGAGCGCGTTTTCAGGCGTCGCTGCACACTCGCTCCGGCGTGCCGGCGGCCTGTCCACTCGCAATACGCGCATGATCGCATCTCGCCCGGCCTTGTCAAGGGTGTGGATGGAGTTTCGGCTGTCCTTTTTGCGCTTCTCTACGGCGGCGTCCTTCACTATCCTGGGGGCGATCCCGATGTCCATCGGGGCATTCGATGACTTGGGGAGTATTGCCGATGGCAAGACTACAGAAATGGGCAATCGTATTGGCAGGGCTGCTCGGCTTGTTCGGGCAGTATGGCGTCGTTGCAGCAGACGCCGAGGCGGTTTCGGTCGTCACGGACATCGCCTACAAGAGTGGCGACGGGTTGACGGCGTACGAGGCTCAGCGGTGCAAGCTGGATCTGTATCTGCCGGAGGGCGAGAAGGATTTCGCGACGTTGCTGTGGTTTCACGGCGGCGGCATCACAGAAGGCAGTAAGGCCGATCGGATGACCGTCAGGATCGCGAAGTGGTTCGCCCGTCACGGGGTTGCGGTGGCGCTGGCGAACTATCGTCTCTCACCCGGTGCGACGTATCCGTCCTATCTGGACGATGCGGCGGCCAGTTTTGCCTGGCTGCACGCGCACATCGGCGCTCGCGGCGGCGACGCGAAGCGGATTTTCGTCTCGGGCCATTCGGCCGGCGGCTATCTGACGGCCATGATCGGTGTGGACGGGCGGTATCTCGGTCGATACGGGCTGGGCCCGGACGTCATTGCGGGTCTGATTCCCGTCAGCGGGCAGATGATCACCCATTCGACGGTTCGCACCGAGCGAGGCATCGAACGCACGCGCCCGGTTGTGGACGAGGCGGCGCCGCTGTATCACGTCCGCGCCGATGCGCCGCCGACGGTATGCATCTGTGGCGGCGAGGACCTGCCTGCGCGGGCCGAGGAGAATCGGCTGTTCGTCGCGGCGATGAAGGCGTTCGGACACGAGAAGGTTGAGTATATCGAGGTCGAAGGCCGTGACCACGGGACCATCATCAGCCGGATCCCCGAGGCGGATGACGTCGTCGCGCGTGCGATCCTTGCGTTCATCCAGATGAGGCGACTGCCACAGACCTATTACCTCGATGATGCCCAGGGGAACGACGGCCAGGACGGGCGAAACCCCCAGACCGCCTGGCGGTCCCTGGAGAAGGTCAATCGCGCCTCGCTGAAGCCGGGCGACACAGTCCTCTTCAAACGCGGCGGTCGGTGGCGGGGCCAGCTCATTCCCCAGAGCGGTGCGGCCGGTCTGCCCGTCACGTATGGCGCGTTTGGTACGGGTGACAGACCATCGCTGCTCGGTTCAGTGGCGAGGAGTGCAACATTGGACTGGCGTCTCCTTGAGGATGGGATTTGGGCCACGGGCGATGCGCAGGGGACGCTGTCGGTCGATGTGGGCAACATCATCTTCGATCACGGCGCGACCGTCGGTGTCAAGAAGTGGAACCCCGATGCGCTTCGGGAGCCGGGCGACTACTTCTACGATGCCGACGCAAAGCGCGTACTGCTCCGCTCGGACGGGAATCCTGCGGATCGCTATCACAGTATCGAACTGGCCCTCAGGAAGCACATCATCGACCAGAGCGGTAAACGGTACGTCACCTATGAGAACCTGGACCTTCGATACGGGGCGGCTCACGGCATCGGCGGTTCCGGCGTCCGGCACATCGTCATACGTCGATGCGATCTGTCATACATCGGCGGCGGACATCAGCACACCACGGCTGACGGCCGGCCGGTGCGCTACGGCAACGGGATCGAGTTCTGGTCGAGCGCCGGCGACTGCCTCGTCGAGGACTGTCGCCTGTGGGAAATCTACGACGCCGCGCTCACCAACCAGGGCAGCGGCACCAACGTCCAGGAGAACATCACCTATCGCCGCAATCTGATCTGGAACTGCGAATATTCGTTCGAGTACTGGAACCGGGACGAGTCCAGCCGCACGCACAATATTCTCTTCGAGCACAACACCTGCGTCGATGCCGGTTATGGCTGGGGGCACAACCAGCGGCCCGACCGCAACGGACGGCACGTGATGTTCTACGACAACACCGCCGCGACGAGCAACTTTGTCGTCCGCTACAACATCTTCTGCAATGCAACGGACAGTTGCCTGCGCCTGCATGGCCGCGACTGGACGGCCGCCCTGACGCTGGACGCGAACTGCTGGTATCAGCGGGACGGCGCCTTGCTGCTGTGGGGACGAGTATCCGTTGGGGCCGATGAGTTCTTCGACCACCAGCGGGCACGGGGGTTTTCGACGAATGCCCTGGTAGCTGAGCCGGAGTTTGTCAATGCCGGTGGAAGGGACTACCGGCTGACACCGGACTGCCCGGTGCGGGGACTGCAGAACAACGGGGTTCCCGTCGGCGCGCTGCCTTGAACGCTTAGGGGTCGAACGTGCTCGGGTTTGCCCAGATGGGCGGTCACTTCTTGTCCGTCTTGCTGTCCTCGGCCACGGAGGCCGACAGGAGATGCTCGTACTTCTCGGCCTCATCGTCGTACCAGACCGTGATGCGGTAAAAGTCGTCGCTGATGCCCTTGGCCTCGGAGATCGAGATAATCCGGAAGCACTTGAGTTCGCTGTTGCAGTACTTGACGACCTTCTTCTTCAGCTCGTCGGTGTCCCCGGAGAACGCCGGTCGGGTGAATTCCTTGAACTGGATCGCCATAATCACTCCTTGCATCGGGTTGATCGGCCCAGGCCCAGCGGCCTGACTCGACCGAGCCATTCTGACTGGCAAATCGAGAGAACTCAAGCGCAAAAGTCCCGATGGGCATCACGATTGCCCGGACCGAAGATACGATCCGAGGACGCGGGCAGCCGGCACGATCTGCCTGTACCTCGCAGTGCGTGCCGGTCCCCGGTCCGGTGCACCCCGCGCAGCCACCTGCGTGTACATCCTTACCTCCGAACGCTACAAAGGCGTCTGGCGAGGCGAGATGTGGACGCTTTTTTGAGAATTTGCCGTAAAAAGTCTGCTTTTCGCCCTGCGACTAATGAGTTCGATGGGATCAATCGATCTCTTCATAGGAGTACAGAATACCATCGAGCCGATCGTACAGGGCGTCCAGCGAGTATTCGAGCTCTCCATCGCTGCAACCGTTCGCGGCCGTCACGATGCATCCAAGCAGGTCTTCGAGCTCGGTCAGCGTCACGTCGATCTGCCGTTTCTCACCGGCCAGAACGGCCCGTTCAAAGGAATGATCCTTGGCTAACGCGTGCTGGACGATAAGCCTGTGCTGGCCTCGCAGCAGGGGAACGGGAATTCTCTGGCCGCGTTTGATCTTCTCCGACATCCTTGCCCTTTCACGCAGGCCGCGCGATGACAGGTGCATCGGCCGCATAAGCATATCAGGCGAACCTGCTTCCTCTACCCGGTACATCATCGCCTGTTCCGGCAAGACATGCAAGACAAAACACCCAGAAGGCGATTGGATATCGGCGGTTTGGGGCTTTCGGCGCAGCCGACCCACCTCAACCACAGGGGGTCGGTACACACCGAAGCAACAGGGCGTACTGACCCCCCGACGCTTCCCGTCCTCCGACAGCCGCATGCCTCGATACACTCCACTTAAGTGGCGTCTGTCAATGGCCGATGTGGATGCCATTTTGCGAAAAAAAACGAAAGAAACGCGTCCCCTCCAAGATGCTGGCCGTGGAAGCACCCCCAGAATCATCGTAAGAACTTGTCTTCAAACGCGTTATGGCTTACCTCTTCGAACTGTAACGGTCTTCGCTTCGCAGCCAACTTTGGGTGAATCGGGCGTACTTGATGGTCTTCGCCGGCCCTTGGTCTCGGTCATTGCGATGGAAACTGTAGATGACGTGGAGGACGCCGTCCCGGCCCTGGATGATGGACGGATAGTGGCTTCGCGTCGCGGTCGGGCCTCGCAGGTCCCGTTCCAGGTGCCGGGTGTGGGTCCATGTCCGGCCATGGTCGGCCGACAGCGATATGGCAAGGCTGTGCCGCCCGCTTTCTGTGTCGTTGTAGGCCAAGACCCAATCTCCGTTGGCCAGGGTGACGATGTCGGCACCGGAGCCCGGATTGGGCAATTCGCTGTCGCGGACGGGGCTCCAGGTGGTCCCGGCGTCGGTCGAGCGGCTGACGTGCAGGCGGGCGGGGGGCGGGCCGTTGTCGCGCATGTAGGCGGTCAGAGCCCCATCGGGCCCGCGGGCAATGCTCGGCTGGATGTTGCCGGCGGCGACGAGGGGCTCGCTGAACGTCCAGTTCTTTCCGCCGTCGTCGGTGATCGCCATCAGGGAGAAGCTGAACCCGTCGGAATAGAGCGGGACGATGATCCGTCCGGTGTCGAGAACGACCGCCTTGTTCTTCGTCTGCCAGCCTATCCGGCGGAAATAGGGGTATCCGAGCGGCTGGTCGATTCGCTGGCCTGCGCCATCGACAAGAATGCCTCGTCGCACCATGTCCTCGCCTCGGGCTTTGGCGAGCAGATCGTCGCGCCAGGTGTCGAGACGCCCGGCGGCCGCCTGGGCCGTGCCCTGTTCGGTCAAGTACTGCGTGTATTGCTCGATCTGACGAGCGACGGAGCGGACGAAGCGGTCGTTTGGCTGGATTCCTCGCTCGGCCTTGTCGCCCGGCTTGACGTGCAGCACGTCCTGCCAAGCCCAGTGGGGCGGGCCGTTGTCTCGCTCCAGGTCTTCGCTGATTCGGTATTTCAGCAGCGAGGTCTCCCACTGGTTGGCGATGACCGTGTACCACATCAGCCAGAGGCGCCCTTGGGCGTCTATGAATAGGATGGGGTTGATGTCGGGGAAGCCCGGTGTGTCGGCCATGACGAACGGCTCGCTCCAGCGGTCTGCGTCGCGCTTCAGCCGCGAGCCCACGATCGCGACGTCGTCGGCCCACCGCTCGCCCGAGCCCTGGAACCACGCCGCCAGCAGGTCGCCGTTGGGAAGCTCGACGATCGTTGGGCCGTGCACGTGTTCGGCGACATACGGGAAGATCTCCATCGTCACGAGAGCGTCCTCTGCGCCGGCGCCGTTCACGGCGGCAAACAAGCACAGCATTGCGGTCGAAGCGGTGCGAAAAGCGTCCATCGTTGTCTCCTTTGTGTCGTGGCTACAGCGTGACGATCTCCTCCAGCGTGACATGGAACAGGATGTCCTGTCCGGCCAGTGGATGGTTGCCGTCGACGACGATCTCGGTGTCCGTGACCTGAATGATCGTGGCGTTGACGACCTGGTAGTTCTCGGCGGGCAAGCGGAGCCGCTGGCCCACTCGCGGGGTGATGCCTTCGGGCAGGTCCTTGCGCGGGATCACCTCGACGCGGTCTTCATCGCGGGGGCCGTAGGCCTTGTCCTTGGGCACGACCACGGTCCTGGACTCACCCGGCGTCATGCCGATCACAGCCTTCTCCAGGGCAGGCAGCATATCGCGGTGGCCGACGATGAACTCGACCGTCCCGCCGTCGGGCGCCAGTTCGAATTCCCGGCCGTCGGTCAGCCGGCCGGCGCAACGCAGTCTGACGATGTCGCCTTCGGCGACGCGTGCCATACGGTTCTCCTACCGGGTCGGCGTCCGCAGAATCCGACGGGTCCTCACCTGGCCTCGATGCGAATCGTGTGGCGGACCGGGACGAAAGCCGTCGCGACTGCCTCAACCAGCGGGACACGGGTCTTCTCCGTCAGCGCGGCCGTCATGTCCATGTCCGCCCGACCTTCCGGACCATGGAACAGCGTCTTGACCTGCCGGGTTTCGTAGGCCTGCTTGGCGGCCACGGCCTCATCAACACGATGGAAGGCCTCGCTGAAGGGATTGATCTCAAAATCGGCGGCCAGATTGACGCCGGCCTTCAGTTGCGCTGCTGTGTAGCTCTTCGAGGCCTCACCCCACGTGATGCGGCAGCCTCCGGCCGGGGGATTCCCGACAATGAGCGTGAAACGGTTCAGGTCTTCGTTGAACGACACGAGCGTCATGCCGGAGCGGATGCTCGAATCGACATCGGCCGGACCGGTGGCGCAGTATGGGTACCGGCTGCTCTCGACCTCCACACGTCCCGCCTCGGCCGACAGCACGCGATGGCCCTCGGAGGCAGTAGCCTGCCCATTCGCCATGTCTACCGTGATGGTGCCGATCTGTCCGTCGAGCCCCATCGCCTTGAGGAAGGCATAGGCCATCAGGAGGTGGCCCGCCCAGCCCGGATGGACGCCGTCTTTGCCTGCGATCATGTAACCGTCGCCGTAACGACGTTTGGCCTCGAATCCCTGGACCAGCATCGGAACGAACACGTCGGCGAAGCCCACCTGCTCCTGTTCGGCCAGCCGTACATCGATGTTGCGAAACTCCGAAAGGCTCTGGTTCAGATCGTCCACCGTGCCCTGGGCCCGCTGGACCCACGACGGCATCTTGCCGACGGTGCCGGCCGAGCCCTGGATTACCCGGACACCGCGATCTTTGAACGAACGAATGATCGCCAGCGAGGCGTCGCGATAAACCTGCCCGAATTCTTCCTTGTAGGGCTGGTAGTTGTGGTCGTTCATCGCGTAGCATGTCGTCGCGATGGTCGGGTCGAATCGCAGCACATCGTTGGCCATCCGCGCCAGGAAGCCGGGGGCTTTTTCGCCGCTCCAGCCGAACTGCCTGACCGTGACCTCAAGCTGCGGCACGCAGACCGTCAGGTAGGTCTCCATGATCCGCGAGTACATCTTCTGCTCGGTGATCGAGTCGCCGCAGATGGCCAGCCGGTCGCCCGGCTTGAGCAACAGCCCCTCGACGGGCGGTGCCTTGAGCGGTCTGTAGGCGGCAAAGTAGGGATCGGCGGGCAACGGCTCGTATTCCAGCGCCAACAGCGGAGAAACCGAAACCACGACGAGGATCAGAAGTGACAGTATGGGCTTTTTCATGGCCGTCACTGTAGCTCGTCAGACCCGGAGGGGCAACGGAAAAGCTCCGAATTCAACGGGGCTGTTGCAGCCGGACCGTCTCGATGCTACCAGGTCAGATCGAACACGTAGACCTGGCGGCTCCCCGTGTAGGTGGAGTTGAAGGCGATGCTGTCGCCGCGGGGGCTCCATCGCGGGTGCAGGTCACATCGCCATCCGTCTTTGACTTCGGGCGGCTGGACGAACCGTCCGAGTGGCAGCACCGCCTGGGTCCGCATATCCATCAGGTAGAGCTTCTGCTCGCGCAGCGCACCGGCCGGGTAGGTGTCGGTGACCATCCAGTTGCCGTCCGGCGAGAACGTGCCGTGCCCGTCGTAGTCGAGCAGGCCGTTGCCCAGCCGCTTATAGTCGGTCTGGCCTACGGTGAACAGGATATGGCCATAGACCTTCGCCTCATAGGCGGCGGTGACCATGAGCCGGTCGCCGTCGAGCCAGTCGAAATGCGAACCGCCCCAGCCGTCGGGGAAGCAGCGTTGCAGATTCGAACCATCGCGGTTGACGGTCAGCGAGGTGGTGTTGCGCTGCGGAATCGCCCGCGCCAGCCAGAAGATCTTGCTGCCGTCCCGGCTGAACAGTGTATGATTGAAATACTCGATCCCCTCGGCGGGCACCTCGGGCACCAGCGGCTTGACCTGGGCAATGGAAACCAGGAGCTTGGCCCGGCCCGTTTCGAGATCGACCAGGAACAGGCCGTCGTCTTGGGGGAACCGGACGCTCCTGCGGGCGTTCTGGCCCTCGCCGCCGTAGCCGTAGTCGGGTCGCGTGATGCGCAGCCGTGCGAAGTTGATGCTGACCGCCTCCTTGCCGCTGGGGGAAACGGCGCTGACGGGATAGTCGATCACCTTCAGCTCGCGCTTCGTGTGGACGTCCATGATGACTGAAACGAAACGCCCGTTGCGGAAATCGTTGTAGATGATCTGCGAATCCGGCGCCGTGCCCAGCCAGTGGGCCATACATCCCTGCTGGAAGTTCCACGCCCGCGTCTGCGTCACGGGGATGAACTCCTTCGTCCGCACATCGACGAGGGCCAGCATCGCCGGATCGTCTTCCGTAGGAATGCGGTCCGTGACATCGGTCCGGAGCACCGTGACGTACCGCTGCGAGCGGTCCCACGAGTTGATGCCGTAGTAGCTGGCGAGCAGGTGTTCATGGGGTCCGCTCGTCAACGCGCGGCAAGGCGATACGTCGGGGAATTCAACCACTGCTCCGTTGCTGTGACAACAGGCGATCCAACAGACAGACGCAACGAACGCTCCACACAGCCGTCGGTCCATTTCACATCCTCCTTCTCGTGAAATCGAGCAGTCTCGATACGCGGCCGACGTCAATCGAGGACCGCTTCGTCTTTGTACTCGGGCACCACAACGTCCCAGCCGGTCTTCTCCTGGAGATACGCGGCGAAGCTCTTGGCGCTCTCGGCTTCGCCGTGCACGACGAAGATCTTCTTCGGGTGGTTCTTCAGTGCGCCGAGCCAGCGCAGCAACTCTTCCCTGTCGGCATGGGCGCTGAAGCCGTGGATCTGCACGACCTTCGCGTTGACCTGGCGGTTCTGCCCGAGGATGCGAACCTCCTTCTCTCCATTGACAATCCGTCGGCCGAGGGTGCCGACCGCCTGGTAGCCCACGAACATGATCGTGCTCTCGGGCCGCTCGATGTTGTTGACGAGGTGATGCTTGATGCGTCCGCCCGTGCACATGCCCGAGCCGGCGATGATGATGGCCGTGCCGCGAATGTGGTTGATCGCCTTCGACTCGGCAGCCGTCTGGGTGACGTGCAGACCCTCAAACGTGAAAGGCGATTGTCCGTTGTCAACGAGCTCGGTCATCTCCTCGTCGAACAGTTCACGGTGATGCCTGAACACCTTCGTGATCGCGCCGGCCATCGGACTGTCGAGGAATACCATCAGGCGCGGGATCGCGTCCTCGGCCAGCAATTCGTTGATGTAATAGAGCATGGCTTGCGATCGTTCCAGCGCGAAACTGGGCACGATGATATTGCCCCCGGCGGCCTTTGTGGCGTTGATGACCTTGGCGATCTCGGCCTTAATATCCCGGCGTTCGCGATGAACGCGATCGCCGTAGGTGGATTCGACCAGGATATAGTCGGCCTCACCCACCTCTGCCGGATCGCGCACAATGGGCCGGTCGGGCCGACCCACGTCGCCACTGAACAAGACGCTGCGGATTTCGCCGTTCTTTTCGATGCACACGTGAATGACCGCCGAGCCCAGAACGTGGCCGGCCTCACAGAACGTGGCCTCGATACCGTCGGCGATCTGAACTGGCTTCTTGTACCGGACCTTCCTGAACAGGGGGACCGTCGCTTCGACGTCGGCGGTCGTGTAGAGCGGCACGACCGGATGGGGCCCCTTGCGTCCCTCGCGCTCGTGCCGTTTGCGTTTGAACTCGGCGTCCTCTTCCTGGAGCCGTGCCGAATCCAGCATGATGATGCGGGCGATCTCGGCGGTGGCCGACGTACAGTACACCGGTCCGGCGAACCCTTCCTTGACGAGCTTGGGCAGCAGCCCGCAATGGTCCAGATGGGCGTGAGTCAGCAGCACCGCATCGATGCTGGAGGCGGGAAAGTCGAACGGTTCCCAGTTGCGGCTCTTGAACTGCCGTTCCTGGTACAGCCCGCAATCGACCAGCAGCCGTGTCCCGTTGACTTCGAGCATGTGACGTGAGCCGGTGACGTTCTGGGCCGCCCCCAGGAAGCGTAGCTTGATCTGCATGGGCTGGTTCCTATGTCTTCACAGTCAGGATAGGATAGTAAATTTATCGCAAATCACGCGGTTTGTCAAGGAGGCAATCGGGTTTGGTGTCGATCGCACCACCACGCGAATCTACGTGCTTGCGGACAGCGTTCGTCTGTCGTATGCTCGTATCCCGCCCTCGCACAGGCCGAGGTGGCGGGGTTCCGCTGGGATGGTTCAACAATAGGAACAGGGAACAGGACGATATGGCATCGCTTCTCATCAGCAAATGCAGGCGGTACGATTCAGCCCAGACGGATGCGGACAGTTGGGTCCTGGTCCAGGACGGAACCATCAAGCAGGTCGGCGGCAGAGACGCCCCGCCGGAGGCGGACCGCGTGCTGGACGCCGGCGGCCGGCTCCTGGCGCCGGGGTTCATCGACGTGCATATCCAGGGCGCCGGCGGCGCCGACGTGCTGGACGCCACGCCGGAAGCACTGGCGACGATCGCCAGGACATGCGCCCGCTGCGGTGTAACCTCCTATCTGGCGACGACGGTCTACAAACCCGGCCGGGACAATCGTCACCTGGAGGTTGCCTCCGAGTGCATCGGCCATGACCTGGGCGGCGCTCGACTGCGCGGCATCCATCTCGAAGGGCCGTTCATCTCGCCACGGAAACGCGGCATGATCCAGCCCGACTGCTTGATGGAGCCGAGCCCGTCCGACCTCGACGAGATTCTGAGCAAGACCGGTGACGGCCTCGCCATGATGACGGTCGCCCCGGAGCTGCCTGGCGGGCTCGACCTCGCCCGAGCCCTGGTGGATCGCGGCATCGTCGCTTCTCTGGGCCACACCAGCGCCACGTACGACGAGACGCTGTGCGGATTCGACGCGGGGATCAATCATGTGACCCATCTGTTCAATGCGATGCCCTCCCTGCACCACCGAGATCCCGGTCCGCTGGGAGCGATCTTCGAACGCGACGAGGTGACGGTGCAGGTGATTGCCGACGGGGTGCACAGTCACCCTTCCGTTGTGAGGCTTGCCTATGCCGCCGTGGGTCCCGGCCGATGTGTCGCGATCACGGACGGAATCCAGGCCCTGGGACTGCCCGATGGACATTACACATACAACGGCATCGCGTACGAGGCCTGCAATGGCGCCGCCCGCTACAAGGACGGCACGCTGATCGGGACCGCCCTGGGACTGAATCGAGTGCTCGCTCGCCTCGCAGATTTCACCGGCTGCTCGCAGGCCACGGCCATTCGCACGGCAACGAAGAACGCGGCCGGCGTTCTTGGAATCGACAGGCAAACGGGGTCAATCGAGGTCGGACAGGACGCCGACCTGGTGCTTCTCGATAGCGACTTCTCGGTCCACACAACGGTCGTAGCCGGTCGGATCGTCTACCGGGACAACGGGGACTGACCGTCAGGACGCATTCAAGGCATCGGCCATTGCCGACAGTGTTCGGTCGATGTCGTCGCAGTCGATACTGTAGTGGGTGACCGCTCGAACCCGTCCCGGCCCGGAGCAGAGCATCTTAACGTCTCGCTCGGCCATTCGTGACACGAGCGTCTCGGCCGACAGTCCCTCGCGAACCACGTCGAAGTAGACGATGTTGGTCTGCACGCCGGCCGGGTCGATCTGAAGGCCGCTCATCTCTGCAATGCCCTCGGCCAGCCGGGTGGCATTGGCGTGGTCGTCGTGAATCCTGTCGATCATCGTATCGAGGGCGACGATGCCGGCGGCGGCGATAATGCCCGCTTGACGCATGCCTCCGCCGAGAATCTTGCGTGTCCGACGCGCCGCATCGATGAACGGCCGCGAGCCGCAGACGACCGAGCCGACCGGCGCCGCCAAGCCCTTGGACAGGCAGACGCTCACCGAATCCGCCCCCTTCGTCAGCGTCTTGACGTCAACGCCCAAGGCTACCGCTGCGTTGAAGATTCGCGCCCCGTCGAGGTGGACGGCCAGGCCGTTGTCGCGGGCCAGAGAGGCGACGGCGTCGGTGTACGCGGCGGACAGAACCGCCCCGCCGCACCGATTGTGCGTGTTCTCCAGGCAGATCAAGCGCGTACGCGGGAAATGGACGTTGTCCGGGCGGATCGCCGCGAGAATGTCTTCCAATCGCAACGTCCCATCGCCCTGATTGGGGACCGTGTGCGGATGCACACCCCCGAGCGCGCTGATCCCGCCGGCCTCATAATAGAACGTGTGCGACTGGTCGCCCAGGACCACTTCATCGCCGCGGCCGCAGTGCGTCAGCGCGCAGACGAGGTTGCCCATCGTCCCACTGGCCACCAGCAGAGCACCCTCTTTGCCGACGCGATCGGCCAGCGTTCGTTCCAGCCGAAGAACCGTCGGGTCTTCGCCGAACACGTCATCGCCCAATTCGGCCTGGCAGATGGCCTGCCTCATCTCCTGCGAAGGCAACGTCACGGTATCACTTCGCAGATCAATCGTCTTCATATCCACACACTCAGAACAGCCGGTCGTCGCATCGGAACTGCCGCAGCCACATCCACACCCAAACCATAACGGCCCGCTGTCAGCCTGTCAACCGATGCGCCTGGGCCGAAACACAGCCACCGGGCGGCACCTATGCTTCGGCTTCGAGCGACTTGATCTTCTGCCAGAGCCGCTCGGTGAGGTCCTTGATTCCCTCACCCGTGGCGGCCGAGATGGCACAGACATCGGGGCCGAGTCTCGCTCGGATCCGGGCGAGGGCGGCGTCCTCGGGGTCCAGGTCGATCTTGTTGGCGACGATCACTTCCGGTTTGTCGGCCAGGACCTGGCTGTGGCATTCGAGTTCGGCGCGGATGGTGTGGTAGTTATCGACCGGATCGGCGCCGTCCATCGGCAGGATGTCCAGGATGTGGACGATGATGGTTGTGCGTTCGATGTGCCTGAGGAAATCGTGGCCGAGCCCGGCCCCTTCGCTGGCCCCTTCGATCAGGCCGGGAATGTCGGCCATCACGAACCGGCGGTAATCGCTCAGGCTAACGATGCCCAGCACGGGCTCGAGGGTCGTGAACGGATAGGGGGCGATCTTCGGTCGGGCGGCCGAGCAGCGGGAGATCAGGGTGCTCTTGCCGGCATTGGGCAGCCCCACCAGCCCAACGTCGGCGATCAGCTTCAGTTCGAGCTTCAGGTTGCGTTCCTGGCCGGGCTTGCCCGGCTCAGACTCTCGCGGCGTCTGATGGGTGCTCGTGGCAAAGGCCTTATTGCCCTTGCCGCCTTTGCCGCCCCGGCAGATCTGGACCCTCATGCCCGGTTCGCTGAGGTCTTTGAGCAGCAGGTTCCAGTCGGCGTCGTAGATGAGCGTGCCGATCGGTACGCGAATGGTCAGGTCCTGGCCGTCCGAGCCGCTCTTGTTGCTGCCCTGGCCGGGCCTGCCGTTTTCGGCACGCCAATGGTGCTTGCCCGCGAAATCCAGCAGTGTGTCGAGGTCAACTCCGGCCTCGAAGTAGACGTGCCCCCCCCGGCCGCCGTCGCCGCCGTCCGGGCCCCCTTTGGGTACGAACTTCTCCCGCCGGAAGCTCACGCAGCCGTTGCCTCCATCACCTGCCTTGACCCAGATCTGAGCCTCATCGACGAACATCAGCCCACCGGACGATAAAAAAAAGGATGGTATATCACCATCCTTTGAGAACTACGCGAAAGGAACTGCGAATCGGTTAGAGCACGTGGATCCTGCGCCCCTGAAACTGGACGGTCCCGTCGGCCGTGGCGAACAGGGTGTAGTCTCTGCCCATGCCGACGTTGGAGCCGGCGAAAAACTTGGTGCCACACTGCCGAACCAGGATCGCTCCGGCCCTGGCCGCCTGGCCGCCGTAGAGTTTCACACCGCGATACTGCGGATTGCTGTCTCTGCCGTTCCTCGAAGAACCTTGTCCCTTCTTATGTGCCATGACCTACAACCTCAGAATTCTCTGTCCTATCTCCATGCGAAACCACACAAACCCGTGATTGTAGCGGCACCGGACAATGATGTCCAGGCAAATGTCGGAGAAATTTCCGGCTGGGCCGTTCTATTGCGCCTGGACAATCGCCCTGGCGTCCTCGGCCGGCACCAACCCCATGGCCGCCACCTTCAGTCGGCCTTGCCGATCAATGAAGAAACTGCTCGGAACGAACTGGACCTCACCGAACGGCGCAGGCAGATTGCCACCCCCGGACAGAACGGTGAAGTTGATTCGCTCCTTCTCGGCAAACTCCTTGAGCAACGCCGGCGGCTCGTTCGACACGCTCAGAATCGCCAGATCTCTGTCGGCGTAGCCGCCTCGCAATTCCTTCAATTGCGGGACCTGCAATCTGCACGTCGGAACCCATGTTGCCCAGACCACCACGACCACATTCCTGCCCCGATAATCGCTGAGCGTGTGAACGTTGCCCTCGATATCCGTCAGTGTGAAATCGGGGGCGATCTTACCCCACCGTTGCTCGGCAGCCGGACTCCACGTCTTCGCGGCCCGGATCACGTTCTGCAGGCTCACCGACGGCTCCCGGAAGAGGCTCGCGGCCGCATCGAGCGGATCCATCACGGCCTGTTCCCGGCTGGGTTGAGGCGACGGGGCCTCGGCAACCGCATTGGGATCCTCAGACTCCGGGGCCTTCTTCCCGCAGCCGGTCAGCCCTGCCAACGCGAGGAGCACCACGGCGGCACACACCGCCAGCGACAACAATCCAGTTCTACTCCTGATCGCCATAGGAATAATCCTCCCTGGGTAATTTCCGTATGTGGTACACTATAGCCGGCCGCTTGGCGCCGGTAAAGGTCTAACTGACAATTTTTTGGCCTCCGGGCGTCAGGATCGGTCGCGGCGGACCTGCGGCTTGCTTTGCTGTTTACTCCGGAGTGAACGGCGTTTATAGTACCGGTGATGGCCTTGTCCGATGCGAAACCGGACGGTGTGTTCCACTCAGATCGGTATTCAAACAAAGCCAAGAAAGGCACGCGAAGGAGTTGAGATGAATCGCAGTATCGCCACACCCAACCACATCGCCCTTCTGATGCTGTTTTGCGTCCTCGGCCTGGCCTCGTGGGGCCCGGCCGGAGCCGACGTCCGTCTTCCGGCCGTCATCTCGGACAACATGGTCCTCCAGGGGGGCGACACGGTCAACCTCTGGGGCTGGGCCGACCCGAATGAAGAGATCGAGATTCGCCTGAACTGGACGGATGCCTCGGCCCGGATTCAAGCCGAAGACGACGGGACCTGGGCGTTCAGGATGGCGGCTCCAGACTTCGGCGGGCCCTACGAAATCACGTTTGAGGCTGCCAACACCGTCACGATCAGGAACATCCTCGTCGGCGAGGTATGGGTCTGCTCGGGCCAGTCGAACATGCAATGGACGATCCGGAACTCGGCCCACGCCGAGCGGGAGATCGCCGCCGCCCGCTATCCGAAGATCCGCCTGTTCAGCGTCAAACGACAGGTAGCCGACACCCCGCAGACCGACTGCGAAGGGCGTTGGGTTGAGTGCAGTCCCGAGACCATCCCGGAATTCTCGGCTGTGGCCTACTTCTTCGGCCGCCGACTCCACAAGGATCTGGACCTGCCCGTCGGCCTGATCCACAGCTCATGGGGAGGGACACCGGCCGAGGCATGGACCTGTAGCGCCGCACTCAGGGACAACCCGGAGTTCGATCCTATCATCAAACGGCACGAGGAGGCCGTCGCCAACTATCCCAAGGCCATGGTGCAGTACCGCGAGAACCTCGAAAGGTGGGAAGAGGCCGCCGAGAAGGCCAAGGCCGAAGGCCAGGCGGCTCCGCGACGGCCCTACGCCCCGCTCGGTCCGGGCCATCCCCACTCTCCAGCCGGGCTATTCAACGCCATGATCGCCCCGCTGACCCCTTTCACCATCCGGGGCGCGATCTGGTATCAGGGCGAATCCAATGCGGGCCGGGCGTATCAATACCGCGCCCTGTTCCCCACGATGATCAAGAGCTGGTGGCAGAGCTGGGATCGAGACGATTTCCCCTTCCTTTTCGTCCAACTGGCGAACTACATGGACGTCAAGGACGAACCGGGCCAGAGTGCTTGGGCCGAGTTGCGGGAGGCCCAGTTGATGACCCTCGATCTGCCCAACACGGGCATGGCCGTGACCATCGACATCGGCGAGGCCGACGACATTCACCCTAGGAACAAACAGGATGTGGGCGACCGATTGGCTTTGTGGGCCCTGGCCCGGACCTACTTCAAAGACGTCGTCTACTCCGGGCCGTTGTATTCGTTCATGAACATCAGGGGCGATGAAATCGTGCTCCATTTCAAGCACGTCGGCGGTGGGTTGGTCGCCAAAGGCGGCGAGCGACTGAAAGGGTTTGCCGTCGCCGGATCGGACCGCGAATTTGTCTGGGGTGATGCACGAATCGAGGGCGAAACCGTCGTGGTTCGCAGCGAGACGGTTGCCGAGCCGGTTGCCGTGCGCTACGCCTGGGCGGACAATCCCGTGTGCAACCTCTACAACCAGGCCGGGCTGCCGGCCTCGCCGTTCCGCACGGACGGCTGGCCCGGCGTCACCGCCGACAGCAATTAGTCGGCTGGCGTCGGACGAAAGTTGGCGCGGCGCCCGCCGCTCTACGACAGTTCTTGAGATCGCCGGACTCTTGAAACGTTTGACGCTTCCAAAGAACCACCGGCTGGTGCGAAACCACCAGTTTAAGGCCGTCCTGGACCGTCGCCGGCGGGCCAGCGACGCTTTGCTGACCGTCTGGGTCGCCGAGAACCGGTGCGGCCATGCCCGCCTGGGGGTCTCGGTGGGCAAGTCATGCGGCAACGCCATCGTTCGCAATCGCCTCAAGCGCCTGCTCCGCGAGACCTTTCGTCTACGTCGGGGATGGATTCCCGCAGGATACGATTACGTGCTGATGATCTCGGCGCCTACGGCAAGGAAACTGAAGCACCCGACACAGGGCCCCAAGGTTGTGCGGTCGATAACGCTGGCGCAGATCCAGGCCTCGTTCGCCTCGCTCGTACGAGCCTGTTTCGCACCCGATTCGGCCGGCCGAGATCGGCCCGGTCCGGCGTCGGTACAAGGAGACGACAACAGAAACGCGTCGCGGTCGGCCGACCAGGATGTGAACGCGAACGGAGCCGGTGGATGAACTCACCATGCCAGCGCACAGATCCGAGCAATGATTGAGGAGAGACCGTGACCGAAGACAGGGAACTCATGCCAATCGGACGAGCCGCAGAAAAGGCTGGCATTTCGCGCCAGTCTCTGCAATATTACCTGATGATCGGCCTGTTGGAGCCGACGGAGACCACATCGACCGGCAGACGCCTGTTCGATCAGAAGGCCGTCGAGCGTATTCGCTTGATCAAGAAGCTCAACGACAGCGGCTATCCCCTTCGGGCAATTCGGGAGTTGTTCATGGAAGGCCGAACGGATTGGAAAGGAACCAGCGGTGAGTGACTACGAATCCGCACAAAGGCGTCGCGACGTTATCGTCGGCATCTTCGTCATCATGGGTCTGGCCGCCTTCGGATGGATGATCTTCAAATTCGGGGAACTGCCCACGGCCGTCAGCCGAATGAGATCCTTCCAGGTCTATGTGAAGTTCCCCAGCGCACCAGGCGTTCGGAAAGACACCCCGGTGCAATTCTGCGGCTATCAGATCGGCAGAGTCACAGCCGTGATGGCCCCGAGAATCCTGGAAGACCCACACACGGGGCGGGAATACCATCAGAGCCTCGTCGTCTTGAGCATCGACAGGAGCTACATCGACATCCCCTCGAACGTCGAGGCCAAGCTCATGACGCGAGGGCTCGGCAGCAGCTACATCGAACTGAAGATTGATCCGCAGAAGCTGCCGGCCCCGCCGCTCGACCCGAACCGACCGGAAACCGCCTTTCTCAGCGAGGGACTGACCCTCCAAGGCTCCACCGGTCTGACCAGCGAGTTCTTCCCGGAGGAGAGCCAGAAGAAGCTGAACAACCTCGTGGACAGCATCGGCACATTCATCGGCAACGCCAACGACATCATCGGCGACCCGGACAACAAGGGGAACATCAAGGCCACGCTGGCCCACATGTCGACGGCCACCGCGAACATCTCCATCGCCATGGCGCGCGCCACGGAGGTGATGGACAGTGCGGAGGCGACGCTGGTCGAATACAAGAACCTCGCGGAGGCCGGCACCGAAACGCTCGCCAGCGTCGACGTCAAGGCCGAGCGGCTCGTCGGTGCCTTGGTCAACACCAGCGCCGACATAAGCAAGGCCGCCTCCCAACTGCGGCTGGTGATGGAGAAGGTCAACGCCGGCCAGGGCTCGGCCGGACGCCTCGTCACCGATGGCAGGCTCTACGAGAATCTCCGGGAAGGCACCGAGCAGTTGAACGTTCTGCTGAAAGGCTTCCGAGAGCTTCTCGACAAAGTCAGTGAGAAAGGGCTCCGTTCGATCTACTGACCGGTTCGCGCGTCAAGACCATAGACCCACCTGACCTGCTCGCCGAGGAGGCCGTCGGGTTTTTTCTTGGGATCGGGCCCTGCAAGACGTATGATGGCGACATGCTCGTCCTGGTACGAACCATGTACATTCTTGGCGGCCTGCTCTTCCTCGGATCGGTGGTCGCCCATCTCTGCGTTCGGCTGTGGCTCCGTCCGTGCGATCGTGACCTGGACGACGTCTACCACGAATTCGAAGACGAGCATCCGGGATACGCCCGCTACACCCGCTGGCTCAAACTGACGACGGCCACCGCTACCCTGGGGATGCTCATGACATTTGTAGCGGTCGCCCTGTAGTTCGAACGGGCCATCCTCCTTTGCGTTTCAATACAGGACCGCTCCCTCCGGCGAACGACAGAAACGAACCAGGCGGACGCTCCATAGGAAGCATCCGCCCGACGCTTTTTTCATTGCCCCGTGGTGACGAGTTATTCGACCCAGGCCACCGACTTCCTTGTCGGTGATACCCGGCCCGCGTGCTCTATTCGAATGCGATGCCCAAGCCGATCACGGCATCTTGCAGCGTTCCTTCGCGATCGACCCTGACGACGCGGCCTTTCTTGATGCGGGCGAACTGCCCCTTTTGTGCGGCCAGAGCGTCCATCCGAGGGAAGTTCAACTCCACCACGGAACCCCGACGAATTGGGGTCGTCATCGGAACGGTAATGAAGACTCCTACCTTGCTGATGTTGGCGCTACGGCCGTTGAAGAAACGATTCGCGCCGGGAACCCAAACACTGACCGGCCATGACAGATCCGTCCGGCACTCCCTGCGTTGCTCCACTGACGTCTCCATTGTCTGTGTCTCCTTTCAAACTGGCTGTTCGAACACAGATTATCATCGTCAATGTGATTATGGGCAGTTTAGCAAACTTACGTAGAATCCAGGCTCTCCGGACAGCTTTCTCAGGGAGAACCGCCAAGCACCCTCCGGCCCGACCGTATTATCGGTCGACGCCAAAGCATTTTTTTCTGAATTCCTCGGATTTCCGTCGCCGCGACCATGGCGCAGCCCGACCCCCCGGTTCTCGATCGCCGCGGCGAGGCAGAATGCCCCCCAACGATACCGGACTCTATCAAGTCGGAAATCGAGAAACATGGGACTCCTCGATCCCTTGCCACGTGTATTCGGGCTGATTTGACGACTGTAGGGAAAATATCAGTTAAGACGCGCCGCTCTCCCGCCGACATCGGGTGCGGGTCGGCTGCCCAGTGTGAACCCGGCCCGCAACAAGGAACGGCCGAAGGATCGACGGCAGACCCAGGCCCAGTGGAAGGAGCATCCGGCATGGCCCAGGCGTGTGAACCAGTATCATCTGTGATGGACCGCAGCAGCAGAACCAACACGACTTCATATCCCGACCTTCTCCACGCCCTGCTGTGGAACGCGATCATGGACAACGCCACCGATGTGCATTTGCACTGTGTGGACGACGGCGTTCGAGTCATCCACCGCGTCGACGGCGTGATCATGCCCAAAGCCGTGCTCTCGCCGACGGAGGGCCGACGACTGCTGAACCAGCTCAAGAGCGCTTCCGGCCTGCCCGTCGTCCGCGCTTTCTCGCCGCTCGAAGGGCAGATGGAGTGGCGTGATGAGGGCGCTATGTGGGAAATCCGCGTAACGCTGACGCCCGTGCGCGAACGTGAATCGGCCCATCTGCGCTTGCTGAATGTGCCCCGCGACAACTGGGACCTGTCGGGGCTCGGCTTCGCAACGGCCGACCGTGACCGAATCGCCTCGACGATTCGCTCGCTCAGTGGACTGGTCCTGGTCACCGGCCCGACCGGATCGGGAAAGACCACCACAATGTACGGACTCGCTTCGCTGATGGACCTGCGCACGACAACCACCTATTCGATTGAGGACCCCGTCGAATTCCGGCTGCCCTATGCCCAACAGATTGAGGTGGATGAGCAGCATGGGTTGACCATGCATGAGGGTCTCCGCACGATCCTGCGGATGGACCCTGACCTGATCCTGATCGGCGAGATTCGCGACAAAGACTCGGCCATCGTGGCCGCCAGAGCGGCGCTTTCGGGCCGGCTCGTACTGGGCACGGTTCACGCACGCGACGCAGCGGGCGCCGTGGATGCCCTGCATTATCTGGGCGTTCCCTACCACATCATCGGCAGTTCACTCCGCCTGGTGATCGCCCAGAACCTACTGCGCCAGATTTGCGGCCAATGCGCCCAGCCGCGAGAACTGGACGAGACCGAGACAGAGGCGTTTGCACGGTTCGGGGTCACCGCCCCGAAGGAACTGCTGCACCCGGGCAGTTGCGCCGAGTGCGGCTGGTATGGCTACAAGGGACGCACCGGAATCTTCGAGGTCGCACCTATCGACGACGAACTCGGCGCGCTGATCAGTTCCGGCGCCCAGCATCGGGAATTGAGCGAACACCTGCAAGCCAAAGGCGTGCGATCGATGGTCCAGGATGGATTGAAGAAGGTCGCCTGCGGGGTGACTAGCATGGAAGAGCTGTTCCGCATCAATGCCTATACGCGACGCGACGAACCCGTCGGCCAGGTCGGCCATATCCAGCCCGTCGAGACACCAGTCGGTTAGACCGCCGTGCAGCGCGCCGGCGATTGACATCAGGGCCGGCCTGCCCACATTCTGACCAGACCCCTCACCGGGACAGACGTATGCACCGAAGGCGCTGAAATGGCTGGCGGCCTGATCGATGCCGCATTCCTTGGACCCGCTCACTTCGAACGCAGGAAGACTCTGCGAACGCTGAAGCAGTCCTCGCCGGAGAAGAGCAGGTGGCAGGTGCGACCGTCCTCGCTCATCCATTTCGCCGGCAGGCTGCTGCTCTCGCCGGGGCCCATGTCCCAGGTCTCAGTGAAGAAGACCGTCCGCCACGGTCCCCACGGCTCGGGGGCCTCGTAGATGCCGAAGCCGCCCTGATAGCGCGGGCCTCGCGAATCGGTGCTCTCCGGGAGGATCTGGCACCAGAGATACCGCTTCAGGCCGGCGTTGTAACTGATGCCGGACCGATAGCAGCGGCCGGGATGCACGAAGACTGGGCCTCGGTCGCGAATGTCTTTGGTCCATAGCGGCTGATCGTCGGCGTCGAGGCCGTAGAAGAACTCGTAGGTGTCCCGCTCACGGATCGTCTCCTTCGCCACGCGGGCCATGACCATGCGGTCGCCCGCCTCGTAGGCGCTGTCGTGGTCGTTCGAGTAGATGTAGACGTAGTCGTCCCGCGCGCCGGCGTAGTCCTTGCCGAAGTTCAGAAACGTCGGCACGCCGAAACTCGTCTCGAACGTCCAGTCGGACCATTGCCACGTCCTGGCATAGTCCTCGGACCAGGCGACCTGCGAATTGCCGGTGTTCCGCACGAGCATGTACAGGACGCCGTCCACGCAGAGTATGCCGCCGGCCTTCGGGCCTCGGCGGCCGTCGCCCCGCCGCTCGCCGGTCTCGGTGCGGATATTCACCCCCACGAAGTCCTTCGGCCCGCCGGCGACTTTGGCGAAACCCAGGCTGAGTTTCGTCTCCACTTTCGGCTCGAACCCCCAGCCGTCGCCATAGGCGGTATAAAGATGGTCGTCGTCGGCCCAGGTGATCGGCCAGTTGTCGCTGCCGTCCGCCTTGCGGATCACCGTGTCGGCCGGCGCCCACTCGACGTTCTGGATGAATTCGCTTGGGGGATAGGGTGCGCCGTGCCATTGGCCCCGGTCTGTAACCGACATGGCGATCGGGGAAAGAAACGGCTCGATCGGTGCGTAATGCGACCCCCGGCTCCCACTCAGGGACTTGCCCGCCCTCGCGACGACGATGTCCAGGGATGGAATGACCACGATCAGGCTGTCGTACAGGCCCCAGGACCAATAGGCGTCTCGTGGGACGTTCTTCATTGTCGCGTCGGCGTTATTCCACCACAGCAGACCGTAGTGATCGGAGGCGTTGCCGTAATCCTCCGGTTTGATCACGGGTAGGCCCCGCAAGCCATGCGGCACCGTCCGGACGGCATCGACGAACGAGGAGCGGATGATCCGGGTATCTTTCCAGTGGCCCTCGCGGAGATACAGATAACCAATGCGAGCCATCGCATCGACATTGGCATGAATGCCCGAGCCGAACTCCCGGCGTGCCACGCCATCGATTTCTCTGGGCCGGTATGCGTTCGCCCGCCACCGGAGGTCCTTGCGGCCGATCCCAATCGGGGAGAAGACCCGCTCGAACGTCAGGTCCTGCACATCCCGGCCATAAACGAGCGTGATGCACTCGGCCAGCCAGTTCGGGCCCCCGTCGCTGTAGGCCCATTTCGTGCCCGGCTCGAAGAGCAACTCCGTGTAGCCACCGTTCTTGTCGAAGCCGGCCGTCTGAGCCGCCAGGTGAAACAGCGTGATCCGCTCCAGCCAGCCCGTGTCCTGGTTGGACTCGGGCGGCACGCCGAAGCCTGGGTGGTGCTTCGAGGCCGGCTCGTGAAGGCTCCGGAACTTGCCATCCATCAACGCCAGGCCGACCGCCGTGACACCGATGGCCTTTGTGGAGGATTTCAGGTCGTAGGTCTGCCGCTGATCGCCCCAGCGCATCACGACTCTGCCGTGGCGCACGATCACGCCGGAGCCGCCGCCGGTCAATGCGTACTCACGGGCCTTCGCCAGCAAGGCCGAATCCATCCCGACCTCATCAGGCGCCGCCGTTTGCCAGCGCTCTCCAGGCCAGATGTCCTGGTCTTGCCCTCCAGCCGCGAATGGCACTACGGCCAGGAGAACGACGAGCATCCCGTGCATCGTGGTTCCGCTCATGCCTGAGATCTCCAAGACAAAGTGTCATCGTTCACAAGCACCGATCTTTGCCGGGTGTGCCGAGCCTCTGGTCATTGCAGCACAAGTAGCCACATCTCTTTGGAGGGTGGCCGGAAAGAGCCGTCTTCGCGGGGTGCGGCCGGGTGACGCTCGGAGGTTCGAGGATCGAACCATTCCGCGCTGAGACCTTCCCGGAGCTGGTCCATATCCACACTCAGCAGGGCGCCGCGGGTCACGAAAATCGCTGCACGATCGCGATTCAGCGAGCGGACGGCCGCAACGGATGCTTCGGCGTCACTACCTACCTTCAGAGACGGCAGGCCGTTGGCCGAGGTCGCCGTGGTGCGCAGGCGCATCTCGTAGGCGTCCTGGTCGTGGCCCAGGGTGAAGTTGCGGGTGCCGTGATCTCGCGAGAAGGTCACAATGCGGGCCGGGCCCGTCTGCACGCGTTCGGCCGGGGCAATCCAGGCTTCCAGCGTGAGGGCGTTGCTCCTGCGCACTGCCGCCGCGAGGCGACCGGCCGGGGCCTTTGTGGCGATGAGAACGGGACGGCGCACCCGAAGGCCGTTATCCAGCCAAGTCACCGCGCCGGCGTCTTGGATGTGCAGATCAAGCGCAGGTTCCAGCCCCGACCTGTCCCGAATCACACGGCCTTCGCCTTCGCTAAACCCATACCGGACCTGGAGGCCGTTCAGGTGTTTCGTCGCGCCGCTTGCGAAATGGTCCGCCACTTCAGAGGCGTTCAGAGCCCGATTGTAAATGGCCACGCCGTGGTAGGTGCCCAGCCAGCCTCGGTCGCCGACGAACTCGTTGCCCAGCGCCAGGCGCAGTTGGGCGTCCCACGCCGACAGGTCGCCGCCGATCTTCGCTGCCGCCGCTTCCTCGCCGTCGATATACAAACGCGCCTGCCCGTCCGCGCCGCGCGTATAGACCACGTGGGTCTTCTCCGTCCGAACGGCCAGTAGCCCATCCGCCGTGAGCTCGACGAAACTGAGGTCCGGCTCAACGTTGGGCCAACCCATTTCGTCTGTGAGCTTCCGGGCGCTGCGGATGTGCACCTGAGCCAGGGGGCTGAGGCCGAGACCGACGTTGGTGGATTTCTCGTGGTCTCCTTCTCCCTCCAACGGATGCGGCCGGTGGAAACGGGCGGAGGCACAGCCGCCGAGGATGTTCCGCCACCAGCGCTCCAGGGCAACGTTGTCGTCGGAATCGAAGGTGTAGATCTTGTTGTTGTTGAGCGGACGCGGATCTTCCTGGACCTGGGCGCGCACCTGCTGAATCCGATTCCAATGGAGCTGGCCACGCTGCGTGTTGTTCTGCGAGATGTCCAGGAAGGTGTAGAGATCGGGGTGGTCGATCATGTGCCGATGGTCGGGGGTAGTGATGTTGCCGCTGCGGCGCATCTCGGCGGTCTCGACCTGCTTGCCGGCCTCGGCGGCCTTCGCTCGAACGTAGCGCGCCCAGAAATCGCTCCACGCGACGTCTTCACCTGTCTCGTTGTTCATGCAGTAGAGCACGTGCGGATAGTCGAGCGAATAGGAGAGCAGCTTGTCCACGTAGGCCGTCTGATAGCGCAGCAACAATTCGTTGTTGTCCAACGCCGGCACGCTGCTGAAGAACGGATGGTCGGTGGGCACGCCCATCGCCGGGTAATCTGCTACTGTGGGCAGGCCGGATTCTTCGGGCGTATAGGTGATGTTATTGGCCGGGTTGAAGGGATGCTTGGACCAGCCGCCAAGCGACTGGTGGTCCTCGTAATGGTCCCAGGTAGCCCAGATCTCGATCTGGACGATGATATCGCGCTGATGGGTTAGCTTGAGGAAGTTGTCGAACCGCTCCCAGTACTCATCATTCCACTGGTTCAGATCGAATCTGCCGTCGACCTGCCTGTAGGCGAAAACGTTGCCCATATTGCGGTGGCTCATCACGTTGCGGACGTAATTGCCGCCAACCGACGTGAGCAAATCGAGGTGCCGCTCCAGGCCCTTGGGGTGATTGAACAGATTGTCCTGCCACGAGCCCCCCAACAGCAGGACGGGACGGCCCTTGTACTGCCAGAAATACGGATTCTCCGAATACGGCTGGATGCAATCGGCGTCATCCCCCAACGCCACACTGCTTGCCGACGATATCACCAATCCCAGTACCAAGAGCATTCCAATGCGGTGCAGCTGATCATGTTGTGTAAGCATCTCTTGATCTCCTTCTCATAGGTCTCGACTGTCAACGGGCCAGCAACAGCCCCATCCAAAGGCCATCGGCCGGGGTCTTCAGGGAGACTCGGCCGGGCTCGATTCGGCCGCCGTCGATCCACTTGTCGTCGTGCATGCTCATCCACCGCAGTCGGGCCGGCCCGGATAGTGCACGGGCGTCGAGCTCGACCGATCCGCCGCCGTCGAATCCCAGGGCGTACTGCCGGCCGGGCTGGGCCATCAGGTACACGCCGTTGTCGCCGCTGAGCAGGTCGGGCCGGGGTTCCAGGGTGAACCAGTCGAGGGCATTCGTATAGGTGCGGACGCTGCGAAGGACCCGTTGGGCTTCGTCGCTCAGGGCCAGGCCACGGCTCCCTCCGTTCCAGGGAACCGGGCGGTGGAACCGCGTCGACGCCAGTCCTGCGAAGACGTTGCGCAGGAACTTCGGCGCGCCGCCGAAATTGTCGTTGTAGATCTTCACGTTGTTGATTGGACGCGGGGCGTCGCCGAGATACTTGCGGACTTCGAGCAGGCGGCGGTACTGCAATCGGCGATCCCGGATCTGGTTGCCGGTGTTCTGTGAGACGTCGGCAAACGTATAGACTTCCGTGTCGTCGTAAACCGTGCGGTGCGTGGCGTGGGTGATGTCCTCCCGACGCCGCATGTCCGTGACTTGCGCGGTTACGCCGTGCTCTTTCGCCCGCTGATGAATGCGCTTGGCCCAATGCCGCGACCACTCGGGCGGCTCGCCCGACTCGTTGTTGATACAGTAGAGTACGTTGGAAAACGGCAGCGAGATCGCCAGCACGCGGTCGATGAACGCCTCCTGGTGGCGAAGCACCCGCGTGTTGTTTTCGAGTTCAGGAACCGTGTGGAAGAAGTTGTGCTTCGTGGGTTCCTCGGCCGGAGCGAACGGAACCTCCGTCAGCAGATCCGACTCGGCGGCGGTGTAATTGACGTTGTTCAATGGGTTGAACGGGTGGCGGGCCCAGTTGTCGCGCGTCAGGTCCCACATGTCCCACAGCTCGATCTGCACGATGACGTCGCGCTCTGCGGCCAGACGCAGGAACGACTCGAACCGCCGCCAGTATTCCTCGTTCCAACGGTCCAGATCGTACCGATCTCCGACACGGGCGAAGGCGTAGAGATTTCCCTCGTCACGGTCGCTCATCGTGTTGCGGACGTAATTGCCGCCGCAGGCGATCAGGGTATCGAGCTGAGCCGCCAGCTTGTCTGGCTCCCATTGGAACAGGTTGTCGTCGTCGCTGCCGCCCAGCAGCAGCACGGGCCGGCCCTTGTACTGCCAGAAATACGGATTCTTCGGATACGGCTGGATGCGATCCGCCTGATCGGCTAATACCGTTGCGGACAGGCAGGCGGTCAATGCGCACACCATGCCAAGCCGCAACATCGAGCGTCTGTCGGTTTCTCTCATGGTCTTTCACTCCTTACTGCTTCACGATTGCGGCGACCCAGCCGCCTTTGTACGGCGCCGAGAGCGTCACGACCCGGCCGCCTTCGATCGCCTTGTCCATCAGGCGGTACCCGCCACGTTGCGACGATTCGACGATCCGGCCCATCGCAACGCTGATCCAGGTGATGTCGAACGTGCCGGGGGCGCCGGTCAGATCCAATGAAACCGAGCCGCCGTTGGTGAAATAGAGCGCGTAGCATTGCCCCGGCTTCGCTGCCAGATAAGCCTCGTTGGGCGTACGGTCCGAGAGCAGTTCCATGTGCGGCGTGATGTGCCAGAACTTCATCCGGCTTTCGAGAAGGCGCGCCGCCTGAATGCTGGCCTTGGCCAAATCGTTCAGGCCGTTGCCCGCATCCGGGCGATGAAACCGCGCGCTGGCCGAGCCGCCGAGGATGTTGCGCCAGAAGCGCTCGACGCCGTCCTCGGGACCGCCTGTGCCGAAGGTGTAATAGCCGCTGCCGTAGATCTTCGTGTGGTTGCTGGGGCGCGGGTGTCTGCGGACCTGTTGCAGCAGCCATTGCAGCGTATCCCAATGCTCCTGGTCGAAGTTGCGGCTGTTGACCTGCGAAATGTCCGCAAACATGTAGCGCTCCGGGTCGTCGAAAACGATCGGCGCATGCCGTGCCTGGTCGCCTTGGAAAGCATCATCGAACATATCGGTCGTCCAGACGCTCACGCCCTCTTTGGCGGCCCGAGCCTTGATGAGGTTGATCCAATACTGTCCCCAACCCGCCTCCGACGAAGTCTCATTGTTCATGCAGTAGAGGACATGGCCGTAGGGCAGACTGTAGGAGAGCATCCTGTCGACAAACCTCTCCTGATGCCGGCGTATCAGGGCGTAGCGGGGCGCATAATGACTCGTGCCTTCAATGGTGTGAAAGAACGGATGGGCATCCCTGTACAGATGATTGTTTGTGTATTCCGTGGCGAAGCCCGTCTGGTCGTAGTCGTAGTTGACATTGTTCCTGGGGTTCCACGGGCTGCTCTGCCAGTTCCGTTCCCCGTAATCAAAACGGTCCCAGACCTCGATCTGGACGATGATGTCCCGCTCGGCGGTCCATTTCAGCATGTTCTGGAACCTCCGCCAGTACTCGGCGTTCCACTGGTCCAGATCGAACGTCCCGTCCGGCAGCAGCTTGTGCGGCTTGAGCTCCCTGCCCTCGCGCTGGCTCATCGTATTGCGCACGTAGTTGGCCCCGACGGCGTGAATCTCGTCGAGATGCTCCTTGAGGTCGTCCAGCAGAAAGATGTGGTCCGTCTTGCTGCCGCCCAGCAACATCACCGGCTGGCCCTTGTACTGCCAATAGTGGGGATTGGCTTCATACGGCCGGATGCGATCGGCCTCAGCGCCGCGCGTTGCGGACGCCGCCCATATGATCACAATTCCCGCACCGAAGAGGCGAAGGATCGTTCTCCTGGTCACAAGCATCAGCATCTCCTTTCCGTTCGGCCCTGGTTCTGTGCGACGGACTGCGCCCGGAGGCGGCCAGCTCGATGATGACAGGATGATCCGTCAGTGTCAACGAAAGCGAGCCGACGTCGCTAAGGCTCTGCGTCGGCGAGGCGCCTGTCGTCGGGTCATACACCTTGACCGTGGCACACCTGACGCCAAGGTCCACTGTGACCTTGTCGGCGCCGCCGGCGAAGCGTTCGCCCCACAACACCAGCGCGAACGTGCCGTCGCTCTTCTGGAGCAGAAGATCGTGCACGGTCGCCGGCTGATTCGGGATCGAGTAAGCGAGCCTTCCGGGCGCGGACACGGAGCCGCTGTCGGCCAGGATGGTCGTGAGGTTGTGCAGGTAATGTGCGGCCTGCTTGGGCGCGTAGTCCATCTTGTACATGGCGTAGGTATGGTGCGCCGGCTCGTTCGAACGCGTCCGCAGAAGGTAGATGGCGGTGTGGCGCCAGCGGCGCTTGAACTGGGATAGATAGAGGTTCACGAACAGACGCGCCTGGATTTCTTCCGTCACCGGCCCTCCGACGGGATAACCCGTCTCCGTGGTGACCCTCGGCAGCGTCAGAAGCTCGGCTTCGCTGTAGCCGGCAAAACCCTTCCGCCACGTCCTGCCGTAATTGCCGTACAAGCCGTCCACCGGACAGTCCGGGCCGGGGCTGGCGCTGCGCCACGTCTGGTTGTCGTGCAGGCCCGGCCAGCTTGGATGCGTGATGTAGTTGTGACAGTTCGCATAGTCGGCATATTGCGTGCCGTCCGGCATCAGCGTGCCGGCGCCGTCTGGGATCGTCAGGAACTGCAGACCGACGTTGTCCGTCTGCGCCCCGCTCTCGCTGATGTTCCAGACGGGATATTCTCTCAAAACGGGATCGCTCTTAACGGCCTCGTACAGATCCCGTTGGAGCCTGGCGACGGGCAGCCACGACTTGTCCCTTCCTCCGGCTTCGCCCTGATAGGTAATGCCCCAGTTGTTCGGCTCGTTGTTGCCCTCCACGGCCAGCAAGGCGCCGGCCGAGGCCAACTGCCTGGCCTCCCGAATGAGCCGGGCAAGGTCGGTGCCGCCACTCAGCAGCCCGTAGGCGATTCGCGCGCCCGTGCGCTTGCGAAGTTCGATCATGTCGTTGACGGAGATACGATCCTCCAGCCCGCATCGAATGAACCGAATGCCGGTGTACGTGAGGGCCTCGATCGTCCCGGCCAACGTCTCCCCCCGCCCGGTAATGCTGGAACACACACCGATGCTGTTCAGGAAATCACCGACGGCGACCGCCGCTGTTCCTGTCACCTTCGTTTCCGCACCGATGGTCTTGCCCACGCCAACGGACAATATGCTCGCTGTCCCAATCGTCTGTCGTAGAAACTGTCGCCGAGTACATCTCATCAGATTCTCAGTCCTTTCCTGTCGCTCATTCCTCGATCCTGTCGATTACCGCCTTGATGGCGGCCTTGTTGGGCCAGATATCGCTGCCTCCATCCTTGCGGTCGAGCAGCCGGCCATAGATCGCCGCCACGCCGCGCGTCGCCCAGCGCGGAATCTCCGTCAGGATGTCGTCGTCGGACCCCATGTCCTTCTGCGTCCAGGCGCCGTCGCGGCGTCGAAAGCGGTCTTCGCTCATCATGGGCCTGTCGGGCACTGCCGTAAGGCCCGCGTCGATCGCGCTGTCATTGGTCATCGTGGACCAGTGCTCCCACCCAGCGTACTGTTCGCCGCCGGAGCGAAGGGTGTTCCAGGCGATCCCGCGAGGGAGGTACACGCCTTTGTTGGCCGGTTCCGGGTCGATGCCCCGCCCGATATTGCTGTCGGAATAACGCAGTCCGACCCAGTGGTGCCAGCCGCCAAGTTGCGGGATCAGATCGTCGAGCCACCACTTCAGCTTCGTCTCGTCGGCCCAGAACTCGACGTCCCAGCCGACCCCCATCGACCAGCCCGGCACGGGACCGAGCCGGGCGGCGATGTACCGGTTGAGCCGCCGGCTCGCAACGCCGTTGTAGCCGTCGGGCAGGTTGGCAAAATCGCCGCCGGCGCCCTTGCCCCACATCCACAGGTGCAGCCAGCCGCCCCGCTGCGACCACTCGGCGGCCGCCGCCTCCAGAGCGGCGAAGGTCCTCACGTCAGGCACGGCGGGAGCGGTGCGGAGACTTCCGCTCGAGCCGATCTCGAACCAATTCCGCCCAATCGTGGAGATATGGCCGCCGTTGAAGCCGTGATGGTCGTTGAACTCGGCCACGAACGCCTGCATGCCCGCCGGGTCGTCGTGCCAACGGTGCACGTCCGGCATCATGATCAAGATGGGCGTGCACTTGACCAACTCTCCATAGGGCCCCTTCTGATGCGCCCACGCGGTCGGCTCGTCCGACCGTTGCCCGCTCCAGCCGATCCGCCTCGGATTGCTCGACGGCGTCACCTCGACCGTCAGTTCCAGGCCGTCGAGAGCCGCCACCGGCGAACGGGTTACGCCACGCCATCGCCCCGGCAAGGCGCCGCCGAAACGATAGACATACGTGTCGCCCGAGCCGGAGTACCACAGCAGACTCGTACGCCGAGCGACGCCGTTCTCGTGCGTCCAGAGGCACGAGCCTTCGACGTCCCATCTGGCGAGACCGTCGGCGGCCCCCGGCGCCTCGATTGGGAAATCCACCCAGCGGTACAGTTCGACGTCCGTGGACAATCGGGGATAGACCGCCTTGCCGCGCCTGTCGCTGAAGTACTGCGGGCCGTCTGCGGGGCCTTTCACAGAGAACGTCCCTCGAACGGTATTGAGCGAATCGTTGTTTCGGCCGTTGCCGCCGCCGGTGAAGACGAGCGTGAAGTCACGGCCGTCGGCGCTGAACCACTTCGGGGCGAAGGAAAAGAAGAACACGTTGTCGGCCCAGTCCAGGTTGCTGCCGGGCCGGCTTTGGCCGAATCGATCATCGACCGTCCAGTACTTCACCGTCGTCCAAGGCCCCCAGGGTTCCGGCGCGTCGAACAGGGACATCACGCCGGCGTGGCTGACGCCGTGCTCGGTCGCCAGAAGGTAACGGCCCAGTCCCGGATTGTAGCTGGCGCTGACGCACCATCCCGTCCCCTCGGGGTTCTCGAAGACGCCCCGCTTCTCCCGCAAGGGACCCCACGTCGGCTTGCCGTCGCGGATGCCGGTGAACCATTCGTAGGCGTCGCGTCCGTCGAAGATGCGGCTGCGATGGACGCGGGCCAGAAACAGGACGCCGGGCTTGTGCACCTTCAGCCCGAAGGCTGACTGCGTGACATCGATGTCCTGCGGCCGGACAAAATACGAGTAGACGTAGTCGTCCCGGGCCCCGACGTTGTTCTTTCCGTGCACCAGGAATGTGGGAATGAGCAGGTTGTCCTCCCGCCGCCACCGCCAGGGAGCCTTGGTCCAGGTCGCGCCGTGGTCGGTCGATCGTGCCAGCTCGATGTACGCGTAGTGGTCGCGAGGACCGCCGGTGTCGGGCATATCCGGGACAATCCACGAATAGAGGACGCCGTCGACGCAGATGGTCCCCCAGCTCTTGCCGCTGAACGAGGCGGGATTCTCCGGGTCCTTGCCGCCCCAGACGTTGAAGCCGCGATAGTTGTCCCAGTCGCCTTCGATCCGAGCGAAGCCCAGGCCGACGCGTCCGTCGCTGTTGGTACCGCCAAAGCCGCCGCCGTCACCCCAGGCGCCGTACTGGTGGCCGTCGTCCGCCCAGGTCAACTGGAAGTTGTCACTGCCCTGCGCGTGTCGCTGATGCGTCGACCAGTCGAGCGCCACCTCGGCGATAACAGGGCTCGGGGGATAAGGGCCTTCCGCGACTGTCCTGTCGACTTGGACGCTGCCGCCGGTCAGCAACGACAACAACAACACAGCCAGAAAGCAAATCCCGTGGGCCTTCATTGCGTCTTCCTTTCTCACGCGGATCGTGTTGGAGAAACACATCTATCGCCGCTCTGCCGCCAGCGGGACCCACGGGTCGGGCAGGCCGGCCTTCGTGCCGTGACGGTGGTAGGCCCAGCCGTGGTCCCAGTCGGCGCGGACCTCTTCGCCGGTCAAAAGCGGCTCGAAGGCAAGCGCGCCCACGTCCGGCGCTCGATCCTGCGGGCGCCGACGGCCCCAGAAATCCGTAGCCGGCGCGTGTTGTGACGAGGCTTTGCCGATGGCGGGACTGTCCGCCCGCAGCCAGAACACACCTTTCGCCGCGTCCACGAATCGAGGATCGCCCGTCAGACCATACGGCCCCTGGCGGGTGGACGCGGGCACGCAAAGATTGTAGTCCACCTCCACATCCTTCGTGCGTTCGTCGAACGAGAAGGCCTCTCCCCTTTCGGCGATCAGAATGTTGTTGGCCACGATTTCGCCGTTACCGTTCCAGATGGTCAGCGGCTGCTCCTCGACGACTGTGTTGTTGACGATGGTATTCCTGCCCCCGCCTTGCGGACAGGCCACGATGATCCCGCGCCGGCGCACTTGGCCATACACGAGATTGTTGACGACCCGCGCGTCCTTGATGGCTGGATACAGGTGCAGGCCGTAGCTGGCGTTGTGCCGAATGACGTTGCCGCGGACGAGCAATCCCTCCCCGCTTGCGTAGATGCCGTGGTCGAACTGGACGTGGCCGCCGTTGAACTCGATAAGGTTGTTCTCGATGACCCCGCCCGTGCGATTGTGCATGGCGATTCCCATGGCCTTGTTGCTGTGTACCCAGCAGTTGCGAACGACGTTGTGGTCTCCGTTCATCTTGATGCCGTCGTAGCGTCCGCCCATGACCTCGAATCCGTCGATAGTCACCCAGTCGCAGCCGCCGCCGTTGCTGATGACGTGCTGCTCGGCGCCGACGATCACCGCTTGCCATTTGACCTCCGAGCGGATCACGGTCGGCCGTTCCCGCGTGCCCGAAAATCGCTTCGCGATCTGGATCGGGCCGCGATAGGTGCCCGGCCGGACGATAATCGTTTGTCCGCCGCCAGCTTGCGAGAGTGCGTGCTCCACACTCGGCCAGGGCCTCTCCCGCGATCCGTCACCTTCCGGCCTGCCGTCCGGGCCAACATAATAGGACGCCGCCCGGACCCCAGTAACCGCCATCGCCACCCACACAATCGCAATCCATCGTTTCGTACGGCACATGCGGATATCTCCAGTAACTGGCCCCTATGTATAGGCTGACAACGTATCCAGACATGGAAATGTTGCACCAATTCACCTATTCCCGCAACATTCATGATATTCGGCGCGATCGCTCAATGGCCCGGGGTCGATCGAGTTGTGGACAGATTCTGTCTTGGACCGTGCTTCTGCGCCCTGGCCGACCAAGCGCATGTCGTCGATTCCCTGGATCGGGGCTGCGTAATCCCGCAGGCGGGTTGCTATCTCGCATCGGATCGGGTAGAATGCATGGAGAGGTTGTCAATACAAGTGCCTGTAGGAACGTAACTCTGGAAAGGAGGAGGTCTACCGATGTTAGACTGGATCTACCGACTGGTGATTGTGGGTTTCGTAGTGTCTCTGTGCGTCGCACCGGCGCACTCTCAAACAGTTGTCCTCAATGAAGTTATGGCCTCGAACGGGGAAACGCTGGCCGATGAGGACGGCGATTACGAGGACTGGATCGAGTTGTACAATCCCGGTCCTTCAGCGGTCAATCTGAAGGATTTTGGACTGTCCGACGATTACGGCGACCCCTTCCAATGGCTCTTTCCCGATGTAGTCATCGAGCCCAACGGTTTTCTGTTGGTTTGGGCGTCGGGAAAAGATCGGCAAGTGCCGGGAGAACCGCTCCACACCAATTTCCGGATCGACCGCGAGGGTGAAGAGATTCTGCTGACCACGCCGTTGGGCGTGCGCATAGACGAACTGGCACCCCGTGAGATCCCGCGCGATGTCTCTCTGGGCCGAAGGCCCGATGGTGACGGTGAGTGGTTCTATCTTCACCAACCTACGCCGGGACAAGCCAACAGGCCGGCCCATCTGCTGCACTACTGGAACTTCAACGACGACCGGTCGTTCCTTGAGCCCACATACACGCGGGACGGGGGTTTTCTCGATGTCGAAATGGGACCCGCCTCGGAGGTAAGGCCGGACACCGGCCAGGGCTTTTCCAGCGAAAATGCGCGACTTCGAGACAACACCGGCTTCCATCTGCGCCTAAACGATCCCCTCGGCGCCGCTGTCACGCTATCGATCCCAACCGTCGGGCATGAGGCCATTGTGTTGCGTTACGAATCGCGACGTTCGGGCCAGGGGGCGGGCTTCCAGCACATATCCTTCAGCATCGATGGAGAGACTTTTGAGCCCTTCGAGACGGCTGTTTTGTACAACGACGACCCGAACGTGTACACATTCGATTTTTCCGATGTAGACGGTGCCAACGACAACCCGCTCTTCTCCGTGCGGATTGCGTTCGAGCAAGGTGATGGCGGCGAGGCGGGCAACAATCGGTTCGACAACTTCACAGTGGATGGCGTGCCGCTGCCGGGGACCAATCTTCCCCCGCAGCTCGTGCAGTTGCTGGGCTCGATCGAGCTGTTGGAAGTCGCACCGTACTTCCTGGTCGATCTGGAGGCGTTCTTCACTGACTTCGAGGGCGATCCATTGGCCTTCTCCGCATGGTCGACCTGGACGGACAATCCGCGCGTGGTTCACGCAGCCGTCGCGGACACGCACCTTGACGTGACGCCGCTGCAGCCCGGTGAAGCCCTGATCGTCGTGGAGGCCGACGATGGAGTCAATGCACCCGTGCAGGACATCCTTCACATTCAGGTCGGTCAGGAGCAAGAAGACTGAGCGCCGCTGCTGTACGTTGACAGGAGGACCGCCTCGTCAGCGGTACTTGGCGAGGAACGGGCATCAGGTCGTCGGGCGAGGCTGTGTGGGTGATTTGCGCGTGCGGTCTGCCGACGCGGGCAGCGGAACCACGGTCCGGGGCCGATGACCGGGGTATGGCTCGACAGATCGATCTGCCGAGAGGGCCGGTTTCTGGGGTTTTCGCCGGGGCGACGGCTCGGCGGCGATACGGACAACGCCCACCAAGAAATAGCGTTGCGTCTCGCCGCCGGATATGGTACAAGTAGAAGTGCTTGGAAGTGTGTTGATCGGCGCGAGCCGCTGGCGACCCTGTCGCAGAGAGGACGTTGACACACCAAAGGCGTTCTTGACGCATCATCGTCATCTGGATTTCGCTGTGCTGTGCCGCCGCCGGTTGGATTGTTCTGGCAGGAGTGAGGCCGTCATGTGCATCGAGCGTACCGTTTTGCCAGTCAGCAGACCCCGCTTGATCTGTCCCATCGAAATCTGAGCCCGATGGCTCCCGGTCCGCAAGGGCAGAGTTGCGTCCGGCGGGTCGATGTTTTCGTGTGTTGTGCGATAGCAGGTGTGCGAAGGTTCTGGAAAGGAGGAAAGTTATGGGTACGAGGGCTGTGTACTGGTGTGCCGTTGTCTGCGTGCTGGGTGTGGCCGGAGCGGCGATGGGAGAATTGGTCGGTCACTGGAAGCTGGATGAGGGCAGTGGTACCACGGTGACCGATTCGTCCGGCTACGGCAATCACGGGACCATTGTGGGCAATCCCACGTGGATCCCCGGGGTCAGTGGCAAGGCCCTGGAATTCCACGGTCTGGGTGCACCCGGTGGCGGCGGCGACTACATCAACTGCGGCAACGACGCCAGCATGAACATCACGGGACCGATCTCCATCGCCCTGTGGATCCGACCCGGTGCCGAGGACCCGGAAGGCCAGGGCACCGAGACGGCGCCCATGGCCAAGGCCGACAGCGGGATGAGTCCCAGTTGGAGTTACCAGATTCGGTACGGCTGGGGCAGCCCCCAACCGTACATGGCGTTCACGTTCAACACGTCGCCCAGGGCGTGGGTTTACGTCGGCCAGAACCTCGTTCGTGACGAATGGGCCCATATCGCCTGTACGCATGATGGTGCTACGCTGAGGTGCTATCTCAATGGAGAGGAGACCGATTCGACGGCGATGGGCGCTATCACCGCCAGCAACACTCCCGTCCTGATCGGTTCAGACGGTTGGGGGTGCGATTGGATCGGGGGGATCGACGACGTCCGGCTGTACAGCCGCGGCTTGACGCAGAAAGAGCTGATCGAGGCCATGCTCGGCGGCGGCCCCGAACTGGCGACGAACCCCATTCCTGCGAACGAAGCTGCCGATGTGCCGCGCGACGCGACGTTGAGCTGGACGGCCGGGGCCTTTGCCGTCGCACACGACGTCTACATAGGAGCGACCTTTGACGATGTCAACGAGGCCGGCCGAACCAATCCGATGGGTGTGCTTCTCAGCGAGGGCCAGGCTGCAACGACATACGACCCGCCCGATCCGCTCGATTTCGCAACGACCTACTACTGGCGAATCGACGAGGTCAACGGGGCCCCCGACAACACAATCTTCAAGGGGACCATCTGGCATTTCACAACCGAGCCGTTTGCCTACGCAATCGAGAACATCATAGCAACGAGCAATGGGACTTCCGAGGAGGCTTCCGGCCCGGAACGGACGGTTGACGGCTCCGGGATCAACGAGAACGATGAGGCCTCGACGGACAGCAAGGATATGTGGCTGGCCAAGGCGCCTGACGATGAGGCCCTTTACATCCACTACGAGTTCGACCGCGTCTGCAAGCTTCACGAGATGCTCGTCTGGAACTACAACGTCCAGTTCGAAATGGTCCTCGGCCTTGGCCTCAAGGACGTGACCATCGAGTACTCTGAGGACGGAATCGACTGGGTGGTCTTGGGTGACGTTGAATTTGCGCGTGCCACCGCTCGAGCCGGCTACAGGGCCAATACGACGGTGGATTTTGAGGGTATCGCCGCCAAATACGTTCGCCTGACCGTCAACAGCAATTGGGGCGGGACTCCCCAGTTCGGCCTCAGTGAAGTTCGCTTCACCCACATTCCCGTTCGGGCGCGCGACCCGCAGCCCGCCGACGGCGCCGCCGACGTCGATCCGGATACACTGCTGAACTGGCGAGCGGGACGCGACGCAACCCTGAATGAGGTGTATCTTGGCGACCATCCGGATGAACTGCCGCTGGTTGGCAGCACCGCCCAAACCACGTTTACTCCCGACGCACTCCATTTCGGCAGTACCTACCATTGGAGGGTCGACGCAATCGGCGATGACGTCTGGACTGGCGACCTCTGGAGCTTCACGACGCAGGAATACGCCGTCATCGACGACTTTGAGAGCTACACC
>CAZSXM010000044.1:0-43268 GCA_964610435.1 uncultured Pirellulales bacterium
GGTGCGGACGATGACCATTGGCGTCGGCAGCCGAACCAGCCCGACGGCCGGCGGCACCGGCGTCGTCTACATCGATGACATCGCGTTCGGAAAACCGGCCGAATAATCTGAGGCAGTGCCTTTGCCTGAGATGATGGCTTTGCGGGGCTCGTGTCCACAGGATGCGAGCCCCGCTGCTTTGTATCTTGCCATCGCGACGAGTGCGGGCTTGGCGGGCGCAAAGAGAACGCCGGAGCGCCCTTTTGATGGGCCGCCCCGGCGTGGGTGCTTCAAGCGGGACGCGCGGCTCAGTCCTTCAACTCGCGAATCCAGACGTTGCGGAACCGCACGGGATTGCCGTGATCCTGGAGCATGATCGGCCCCTTGTCGCCGTGTGGCTGGTAGTCCGTGACGGCGTGCTCGTTGACCCAGCCTGTACCGCCGGTCAGCTCGATGTGGTCGTGAATGAGCACCCCGTTGTGGAAGACGGTGAACGTGGCCTTTCGGTCCACGTTGCCGTCCTTGTCGAATGTGGGACGGTGGTAGATGATGTCGTAGCTCTGCCATTGGCCGGGTGGCCGGCAGACGTTGACCAGCGGGACGGCCCGTCCGTAGAGCGCGCCGCACTGGCCGTCCGGGTAGGTCGTGTTGTCATAGGAGTCGAGGATCTGGATCTCGTACTGGCCGTGGAGGAAGACGCCGCTGTTGCCGCGGCCCTGGCCGGAGCCGGAGACCTGTGCCGGCGTGGCGAACTCGACGTGCAACTGGCACGATCCGAACTCCTGCTTCGTCCGGATGTAGCCGGCCCGCTTGACCGATTCCATGTAGTCGTCACGGAAGACCCACTTTGTGGGGTTGCCTTGCGTGTCGCTCCAGTTGGCCATGCACGCCTCGGTTCCCGCGAAGAGTACGATGGCATCCGATGGCGGCCCACCGCACTCCGTCGGCGGCGTCACGACCGGCGGGGCCGGACGGTCCATGTCATGGACTTTCCACCGGCCCGTGGGCGTGTCCAGGTACTGGATCAGCGGCTTTGCCTCGCCCTCGGCGACTTCGCCCTCGCTGCGGGCCGCCTCCTGCGTGGCGCATCCGGCCAGCAGAGCCACCATCGAAACGACGACCCCCAACCACAACATCCTGTTCATAGCCACTCCTTTCTACCTTCTCTACAACACAATCCAATGCTCACTGCACCGGCTTCTCGTTCGTGTGCTAGGCTTGCTCTTATACCTGAATCCCCACCGTGCGCCAATGGCCATCCAACAGCGGTACGATGCCGGATACCTCGCAACCTCGCAACGCTTCACGAGAAATTCGCTTGCTCACCCATACTGCGCCGATCAATTCAGAGTCCGTCAACACGCTCGATAGGGGCGTTTCGAGGGCGCTTGGTGTCGCGGCTGCGCCTGCGGGAATCGCCGGGTCCGGGGGCCTATTCGAATTCGGATCTGGCGATGCCGACGACCTCGAGACGGCGGTCGCCGCGCGGGGTCGCGGCGGTGACGGTGTCTCCGACCGCGTGGCCCAGGATGGCCTGCCCTACCGGCGAGTGGATCGAAAGGCCCCTGGTGTCGAGATCGGCCTCGTCGGGACCCAGCAACTGGTAGGTCACCTTGGCGTTCGTATCCAGATCGAGCAGCGTCACAACCGTGCCGAACGCAGCGTGATCGGTCGGGGCCTGCGTGCAATCGACGATATCCGACCGGTTGATCTTTCCCTTGAGCTCGTTGATCTGCCCCTGGAGAAAGCCCTGTCGCTCGCGGCCATAGATATAGGCGCCGTTTTCCTTCAGATCGCCCAGTTCACGTGCGGCGGCCACGTCTCTCAGGACGACCGTCAGCTCCTTCTCCAGCCGATCCAGTTCCTCCTTCAGCTTGTTGAAACCCGTTGTCGAAATCGGTACAGGGTCGAGCATTCTGACATGCCTCCAGTACAAAAGAGTCTGTTTCGTGATCCTGCGGCTAACGAAGGTCCTGCGATTGTGCCTGCCCCAAGATGGATACCCACCCATGGCCTCGCCTACATACCCGAAGACACGACGCGATTCAAGGTGTTTTTCTCTTTCCCAGCCGTCAAGACCTGCCTCGCGCGGTACCGTATACGAAGTGGAGCCGGCATTGCCCCTGGCCCTGATGCACCAAACCGTCCTATGAGGCTCGGAAGATGGATCGGTCGATGGGGCCGTGGGGGGTGAAGGAGGTCTTGCTGGTGAGCCAGAGTCCCATCGCCAGGGTGATGGCGGTGCCGGAGAAGATGGAGATCATGATGGCGATCTGGTACTTGATAGCGATGGCCGGGCTGGCGCCGCCGAGGATGACGCCGGTCATCATGCCGGGCAGCGAGACCAGGCCGATGGTGGTCATCGACGCCACCGTCGGTGCCAAGGCCGCCCGGCAGGCCTTTTGCGCGTAGGGTCGCATCGCCTCGTGGAGCAGGGCCCCCTGGGCGAGACTCTGGAGGAAGGTCTTTTCGCCCGTCCGGATGCTCTCATAGAAGGTGCGGACGCCGACGATGTCGGCGCGGAGGCAGTTGCCGAGAATCATGCCGCCGATGGGGATGGCGTACTGGGCGTCGAGCAGGTTGTCCCGCCGGAGGATCAGTCCGACGAACAGCAGCAGGGGGACCGCGGTGCCCGCCAGCAGCGCACCGAACAGTGGCAGCGCGATCCGGCTGAGTTTCAGCGAGCATGACCGCACGATCGATACATCGGCGACTGTCACCATCACCAGCAGCCACGCGGCGGTGAGCCACAGGTTGTTGAGCCGGAAGACCACCTGGAGATAGAGCCCGACGAAGATGAGCTGCAACGTCATGCGCACGACCGACACAACCGTCTCGCCGATCATCGGGATGCGATACCACAGCATGATCGCCAGGGGGAACGCCAGTAGCAGATAGGCCGCCGCCAGGTGTCCGGCGCCGATCTCGACGACCTGATTCATGCGGCCCCTCCCGGCATCTCGATGACTCGGTCGGCGAAGGGGAACGACTCTGCATCGTGGGCGACGAACAGCATGGTCGCCTCCGTGCGCGAGCGGAAATGCTCAATGACCTTCCGCTTGCTCGCCGGGTCCAGGGCGGACGTCACTTCGTCGAGCAGAAAGATGTCGCGGTCGAGCAGCAGGGCCGAGACCAACGCGACCCTCTGTTTCTCACCGCCCGACAAGTCGCCGGCTTCCTTGTCGAGCAGGCTTCGGGCCAGTCCGAAGGCGTCGAACAACGCCGGGACGCGGGCGAGGTTGCCTCGCAGGGCGGTGTTGGCGCGGTAGTGAAACGGCCGTTCGAGAATATCGCGGACGATGCCGGCCCCAAGGTCCGGCTCCTGGCCGACGTAGGCGATGCGCCGTCTGAGCGTCCAGACGCTCTCGGCCGTCAGGGCTTGGCCGGCGATGTGGACCGAACCGGCCCGCGGGACCACGAACCCGAGCAGGCAACGCAGCACCGTGGACTTGCCGCAACCCGATGGGCCGGTCAGCAAGGCCTTCTGGCCCGCCTCCAGGCCAAGCGAGAAGTCGTGCAGGATCGTCTGTCCGTTGAGCTGAACGGTCACGTCCTTGATTTCGAGTGTGGCGGGCCGATCCATCGGTTTCTGGTCTACTGCTCGGCGCGGGCCAGGGCCTTTTCCAGGGCGCCGAAGCCCACATTCCATTCATCGAGCCGGGTGACGTTCTTCTTGCCGGCGATCTCCATGAAGCGGTCGTACGCGCTGCGGATCGATTCGGGCATGGGCCACTCGGCGTTGGCGGCCTTGGCGGCCTCACGCAGCTCGGTCCATCGCATCATGAAGGTGTACATCACCGGCAACTGGGCCACCTGAACGCGGAATCGCAGTTCCGGGTTGTCCTTGACCTGCTCCTCAGCGGCCAGCAGATAGATCCTCGCCTTCGTCAGTGTCTCGAAGTTCAGGTACTTGGCCGTGTGCTTTTCGAAGCAGCCGAGCCAGTCGCCGCTTTCCTCGACCGCGTCGTGCATGGTGGCCAGGTACTTGTTGATATAGGGTGCGGCGGGGCCGTAGTAGCCTTCGACGAACTCGTTGACGAGTTGATTGCCGTTGCGGCTGGGATCCCACAGCAGCTTGGCCAGGACCCACGCTCGCAACTCGGCCATCTCGGCGCCGTTGGTGGTGTAGGCGCCCTGCTCGAAGATGCCCTTGACGCTGTGATCGACGAAGAACTTCACGTTGGGGCCGAGCACGCGCAGATTGGGATGCGGCATCATGTGATGGCGGAAGTTCGTCGTGTAGTCCCAGATGTAGAGTCGGTCGCAGATCCGCGACCAGCCGACGATGTCGTCGCGGAAGGGCTTGTTTCGTTCGTCGGCCAGCGGCTTGCTGAACGAGCACTCGATGCTGCACAGCCGGACGATGACGTTGGGACGCGGCTTGACGTGCTTGGGGGGCTTGCGGGTGTACTGATACGCCAGCGTGCTGATCGCAACGTGGGGGAATTCCTCTTCGATGTCGGCCGCCACCGCGTTGACGAATCGCAGCATCAGGCCGGCGGGGCTTTCCTCTTCGTCTTCCACGGCCTTGCATGCGGCGCACTGGCAGTTGCCGTACCAGTCGTTCTGCGAGACCGAGGCAATGGTCGCCGCCGGGTTGTTGCGCAGCCGGGCCCTGAGGTTCTTGACGAGTTCCTGGCGCATCGCTTCGTTGGTCAGGCAGAGCTGAGCGCGTTCGTGCTTGCGCTGGCCGTCGATCTCGCTGAACCACTCGGGATGGTCGGCGAAATACTTCTGTGGCGGGATCAGCGGGAAGAACGTGTGCACGAAGCCCTCATAGATGTGTTTGCCACCGTGTTTGGCCTCAAGACGATGTCCCTGGCCGTTGCACTTGTTCCGTGCGGCCCAATCGCCATCGAAGGCATCGAACCAGTAGGGTTCGCGGTATTCGAGGACCGGAACGTAGCGGACTTCGATGTCGCTCAGGACAATCGTCGGTCGCACGGGGATGGTGCTCTCGGTGGATGACCACCACCGACAGCCGAGGTGGTCTTCGAGAAACGTGTAGACCGCGTACAGCGTTCCTCGCGGCCGGCCACCGGTCAGGATCAAGCCGTTCGGGACGGTTCGGATCACAATCCCCTCGTCGCCCAGCCCGTCGGTCGAGAAGTCGCTCTGCGCGATCTTGGCGGCTTGCGGCCCGACGTAGATATTGGCAGTGGCTTGGTTCGGCTCGCCTGCGATCGGGAACGGGCTGCCGGTGATCTGGGCCAAGAAGTCGGCCAACTCGGCGGCCGCGTGTCGTTCCGGCTGCGTCGCGTCATCGGCGACCACGATGACCGCCTTGGCTTGGCCATCTTGTGAGACCGTTACCGCCGACAGCGCCAGCGACGTACAAAGGGCAACGAGAGCTAAAACATACCAGATGGGTTTTTTGCTTAGCATAATGCATCACCTCCGAGGGTTCTCGGTCTTCTTGGTGTCCATTTAATGGAGCCCGTCCGACTCCCAGCGGGTTCGCCGCCTATGTCGCCCGGTCCCACTCCCGGCAGAGCCGTTCGAGATACGCCGTCACATCGGCGTGCTCGGGTCGGCCATACAGATTGACCTGCTCATCCGGATCATCTTTCAAATTGTACAATGCTCCATCCTTTTCTGCCACCCGCTCATCCATGAACCAGATCAGCTTCCACTGCTTCGTGCGAACCATCACGCGCCGCCCGCTGCCCCGGCGCAGCTCGTCGTACATCGACATGCTGTGGTCGATTTCGCTGAAACACGCTTCGCGCCATTCGGTGATCCGGCCTCGAATCAACGGCAGGAGGCTCCGCCCACGGATGTCGTCGGGCACATCCAGGCCGCTCAGGTCCATCAGGGTGGGCACAAAGTCGATCAGTTCCACTGGCGCTTCGATCACCCTGCCTGCGGGCAACCGGCCGGGACAGTGGAGGACCAGCGGAACCTTCACGTTCTGCTCGTAAAACACGCGTTTCTTCCAGAGTCCGTGCTCGCCCAACTGGAAGCCCTGGTCGGAGTTGATCGCGACGATCGTGTCGGCGAACACTCCGGCCCTTCGAAGGCAATCCACAAGGCGGCCCACCTGCGCATCGACCAGAGAGACCATCCCGTAGTAAGTGCCCCGGGCAATGTCGATTTGCTCGCGACTCAGGTCGTGACCGCCGGCGTAGATGTGCAACTGCTCTCGTTCGAATCGCGGCTTGCTCCTGAGTTCCTCGTCCGTAGGCAGCGGCAGATCGATCCGGCTCGGATCGACAAAATACGATTGTGGCACCACGCAGGCCACGTGCGGGGCGTGGAACGAGACCCGCAGGAAGAACGGCTCACCCTGGCCGATCAGACTTTCGAGAGTCTCGACCGCCAGGTCGCCGAGTTGGCTCGTAGTGAGTTCCTCCGGCTCCAGAGGCACGGTGCCTCCAATGGCCCAGCCGTGTGTCTTCGTTACGACTTCGGGATATGTGCTGCCGACATCCTGGAGGCGGGCCCGGACTTTCTCGTCCCTTGGCCGGCCGAAGACATCGAATACCGGCGCCACGTTTCGATGTTGTCCCCAGTCCTGCTGATAGATGTGCGTCTTACCGACATTGGTCGGGGCCATCCCGACGGCCTTCCATGCGTTCAGTAGATTGGGAACGTCACGAGCGGTTTTGAGGTAGGCGGGCTCGGTATCGGCCGGTCTGCCCATCGCGGTCTGACCGAACGTGTGCGGGTAGTGTCCCGACTTCATCGACTTGCGGGACGGTACGCACACGGGATTCTGCACGATGGCGGTCTCGAACCGAACGCCGCCGGCGGCCAGGGCGTCCATGTGCGGCGTGGCCGCCCAACGGCGGCCGTAGCAGCCCAAGGCATCGGCGCGGGCATCGTCCATCATGATCCAGAGGATGTTGGGCCGCTTCGCCTCGCCGGAGCGGGCCGTCGGTGTGCCGCCGGTCAGGGCCAGCCCGCCGGCCAGAGAGATGCCGAGGCTCTGTCTGAGGAACTGTCTGCGATTCATTTCAGCCCTCCGAGAAGACGCATTTGCCTCTGCCGAACTCACGTCGCATAGCTGTGCAGGCCTGGAAACAGACGGGACAGATTGACCCACAGCAGCGTAATGATGATGACAGCCATTCCCGCAATGGCCCACAGGCTGTTGATGTGCGGGTGTTTCTTTCCGAACATGTACCGCCAGTGGAAGTAGCCCGCATAGACGAGCCATGAGGCGAGTGACCAGAGTTCTTTCGGATCCCAGCCCCAGTAGTCGCCCCAGGCCCGCTTGCCCCAGATGCTGCCCAGGATCAGGCCCAGCGTCAGCAGCGGAAAGCCCAGGGCGATCAGCTCATAGGTCGCCTGCTCGAAAGGCAGAATCCTGTCGGATATGGACCGGTCGGCGGTTGCGAGTTCGATGGCCGCCCGTGCGCCGGCCATGGCCATGAAGATGTAGGCGAGCATGTAGACCGCCACGTGCGGGACGAACAGCCAGCTTTGCAGGGCCGGAGGCAGGTGCTGCTGCTCGGCATGGAACACAAAACCGGCCGGGAAAAGCACAACAGCCGCGATCAGCATGTCCGCCCACTGGCCGCCGATCCGCAGACCCCTGCGGCTCAACAGCGAGATCGGGTAACAGACCAGGCCCAGGCAGAGAAACACCTCGAAGAGGTTCTGCAGCGGGACGTGGCGACCATCAATCCAGCGGTAGACATAGGACACCAGGCTCACGCAGAAGCCAATGGCGAAGAGCCATTGCCCTGCCTTCTTGCGGCGAGCTGCAGTGGCAACGAAGGCCGCGAGAAACGCCGCCATTGTCAGATAGATCAGAAGGCCCTGGAGGGTGTATTTGATCGCCATGTGTGTTCCTGCTATTGGTTCCCGTCACGTTCATTTGAGCGGCGGTGGCGCAGGGCCGAGCGGAGCGGGCGGCCCCAGAAATGCCAGACGATGCCCACCATCAGCATGGCGTAGCCGCTGTAGACGATTCTCAGCCCGGAGTCCGCGACCACCGTCAGGACGGTGTAGTTGCCGTATTGATTCTGCCCGTACGCATGTTGGTAGAAGTGATATCCGTCGTAGTACAGGGGGTGATTGACTCGGATGTTCTTGCTTGCGACGACCTCGTTGTCCCGAACGACCTCGAGCTCACTGATGTAATGGCGAACGCTTTGCGCGTAGGCCAGGACCAGGGGATCGTCGGGGTTGTGATGTCCGGCTCGCTGGAGGAAGACGTATCGCCTTGCCGTCGAGCCGTCCGGCCGCTCGATCGTCACCTCCAAGGCGGGGTTCAAACCGCCCGGCGCATCGTGGGCGATTCGCTCGTCACCGGAGATGTCCATACGGAAGTTGCGGAAGACGCGTTGGATCGTCACCGTGCCGAGATCTCCGCCAAGTCTCTGGGTCCGGCCGGGCTCGGCGGGTAGTTTCCATCGTCTGCCGTCGTGGCTGTGGATATACAGGTCGCCCGGCTCGTAATACTCGATGCGAAACTCTCGCAGCCGGATGGAGAAGGGCAACTCCTGCGTGTCGTTGCTGTCGGCGAGCGCCACCCGATTCTCGCTGGTGCCTTCGAGGATGGGCATTCGGCCCTTGTAGATCCTCTCGGTCCCGAGGAATCGCTGCTGGAGGTCCTGCCCCGGTTTCGAGCCCCACATCCCGCCGATCACAACCAGGATGCAGCCCAGGTGCATCAGCAGCAGCGAAGGAACCCATCGCAGCCGGCGAAAGGCGACGATGCCTGCGCCCAGCAGGACGACGAACGCCCCCCAATAGATCGCGACCGGCACGGAATTGAAAAAGGCCTGCGCCCGTTCGGCCCCCAGAAAGGCACCGTAGACCGACAGGATTGCCAACGCCGCTATCGCTATAAGGCAGGCCCAGAGCAAGGGCCGTTTCAATCGAACCATGTACTCTCCTTAGATTACGATAAGTATTATCCTTCCAAAGAGATAGATTCGCAAGTGCATTTGTCTTTGACTCAGGGGACGGCTCGACGTTATGCGTCGGTGGCCCGTATCGCGATCCACGACGGCATTGACTTGGGCATGACGCTATGTTAGCATACCGTTAGGATGCTTGCTCGTCGCCGGTTGGTGGAGGGTGAGGGCTCGGCGTGCTCCTGGTGGGCGGGGAGGCCCGTAGTATCTGGAGGGGCCGAAACGGTGCGAACGGACCGGGTCTGATCGACTCGGTCGCAAAGGACGTTCGCAGGCGGTGAAGAGTGCACGTGCAAAGGCGGAAGGCGACATGATCGGCGACACGAAATCCCTTGTCCTTGTGATCCTGCTGGTGCTGATCGGCGGGACGCAGGCCCAATCCTCCATTGTCATCAACGAGTTGCTGGCCTCCAACAGCCAAGGGGCCCGGAACCCACAGGGGCAGGCCGCCGACTGGATCGAGCTGTACAACACAGCGGACACTGTCGTGGACGTCGGCGGGATGTACCTGACGGACAACCCGGCCAATCCCACGCGCTGGCAAATTCCCGCCGGCACAACTGTTCCCGCCCAGGGATACCTGTTGATCTGGGCCGACGGCAATGCGGGCGAAGAGGGACTCCACGCGAACTTCAAGCTTAGCGCGCGCGGCGAGGTGGTCGCGCTGTTCGACACCGATGGCGTCACGCAAATCGACCATGTGTCTTTCGGTCCGCAGATGACGGACGTCTCGTTCGGGCGCTACCCCGACGGCACCGGGGAGTTTCGCTTCCTGGGATACCCCACGCCGGGACGGCAGAACGTCGTGGTCTATGAAGGCTTCTTGTCTGAGCCGAAGGTCTCGCACGAGCGGGGCTTCTACAGCATGCCCTTCGAGGTGACGATCACCTGTGATATACCGGATACGGTCATCTACTACACGCGCGACGGCAGCGAGCCCTTTTCGCGGGCGCGGAACGTTCCCGGTGGGGCGGTCTACAACGAGCCGATCCTCATTCATGGAACGACGTGCCTCCGCGTGATAGCGCACAAGCCGGGATGGCGGCCCTCTGAGATCGGTACATACAGTTATATTTTCCTCGATGACGTCCTGAACCAGCCGAGGTATCCGGCCGGGTTCCCCACAACGTGGGGATCGACCGTTGTTGATTATGCCATGGACCCGCGCGTGGTCAACGATCCGGCCTACGCGCCGACGATCAAAGACGATCTGATGAGCGTTCCGTCGGTGAGCGTCGTGCTGAACAACGACGACTTCTTCGGGGCCCAGCGAGGCATCTACGCCAATCTGTCGGGCCGCGGAGTCAATTGGGAGCGCGCCGCCTCGATCGAGTGGATCGATCCGATCAAGGGTGAGGATTTCCAGGTCAACGCCGGGTTGCGGGTCCACGGCAGCCAATACGGTCGGACCAGCAGCGTCGCGAAGCACTCGCTTCGAATGCTGTTCAAGAACGAGTACGGACCGTCGAAATTGCGATACCCGCTCTTTCCGGATACCAACGTCGAAACCTTTGAGTCCCTGGTCCTTCGGGGCATCTGGAATTACTCGTGGTTTGGGGACAGCACTGCCTGCGGTGGCATGGGGACCGCTCACGCCGACTACCTGCGGGACCAGTTCTGTCGGGACACGGTCCGCGACATGGGTAGACTGACCCCGCACAGTCGAGGAGTCCACGCCTACGTCAACGGACTCTACTGGGGGATGTTCATCTTCGTCGAACGACCCGATGACGGTTTCTGTGCCGAGCACCTCGGCGGCGAGAAGAAGGACTACGACGTATTGGCCGCCGACGGCAATATGGATGTCAAGGCGGGTGACCTCGTGGCGTGGAATACGCTGTTTCGTCTGGCCGCCGGCGACGTAAGAACACCTGCCGCCTACCAGGAGGTCCAGCAGTACGTCGATATTCCAACCATGATCGACTACATGTTGATGATCTACTACGTCGGAAGCCGCGATGCCCCGGTGCTGCTGTGCAACGACCGTGTGCCACGCAATTTCTATGCGGTGCGCCGCCGAGAGCCGGCCGGCCCATTCTTCTTCGTACCGTGGGACGTCGAGTGGAGCCTGGAATCGCCCACCGTCAATCGCGTCAACATCGTCGGTCAGTCCAACCCGCACTACCTGGTCGACCGGCTGAGGCACAACGAGGATTTCAGCGTGTTGATGGCCGACCACATCTACAAGCGGTTCTTCAACGACGGCGCGCTGACGCCGGGCGCTTCGATTGAACGCTATATGGCGAGGGCCGATGAGATCCGCGGCGCCATTGTCGGTGAGTCGGCCCGGTGGGGCGACAGCCGACGGTCACAGCCCTATACGCGCGACGTCGAATGGATCGCCGAGCGCGATCGCCTGGTGAACGAGTATTTTCCCGTTCGCACGGACATCGTAATGAACCAACTCAGGCAGGCGGGTTTCTATCCGTCGATCTCGCCGCCGCAGTTCCATATCGATGGCCGGTACCAGTATGGCGGACCGGTCCGCAGCAGTGCCGCCCTGACCATGACGGCTTCGACGGGCGGCATTTGGTATACGACGGACGGGAGCGACCCGCGTGTTCCGGGCGCCGCTGGAGAAGCGGGCGCGGAAGTGACGCTGGTGCCGGAGGAGGCGGGCAAGCGTGTGACGGTGCCCGCCGGGCCGGTGGACGGCGCCTGGCGTGGGGGCGCGGCCTTCGACGATTCGACCTGGATCGGCGGCACGGGCGGCGTGGGCTACGAGCGCAGCACGGGGTACGAGCCGTTCTTCGAGATTGACGTTCTGGACGCCATGTACGGCGTCAATTCGAGTTGTTACATCCGCATTCCGTTTGAGATCGCCGCCTCGGATCTGGCGGACATCTCGTCTCTGGTCTTGCAGGCGCGGTACGACGACGGGTTCATCGCGTACATCAACGGGGTGGAGGCCTGCCGGGTGATGTTCGACGGTGAGCCGACGTGGAACTCGGAGGCGACGGCGCACCATCCGGATTTCGACGCGGTGGAACTGGAACCGTTCGACGCCTCGGCGGCGCTGGGGGCGCTGCGAGTGGGCGAAAACATCCTGGCGATTCATGGCTTGAACGCCGGCTCGACGAGTTCGGACTTTCTGATCTCGGTGATACTGCTCGCGAGCAAAGGCGCCGGTGGCGAGACGCCGAGCGGGGTCTCGCCGACGGCTCTTCGCTATAACCGCGCTTGGATGTTGACCCGGAGCACGCCGGTGAAGGCCCGCGTGCTGAGCGGGACGACGTGGAGCGCGCTGGCGGATGCGGTCTTTGCGGTTGGTCCGGTGGCCGAGAGCCTTCGGATCAGCGAGATCATGTATCATCCCACCGACCGGGACGCCGAATACGTCGAACTGACCAATGTCGGCGGCGAAGCGATCAATGTGCACCTGGTGCAGTTCACGCGGGGGATCGATTTCACCTTCGGCGACGTCGAACTGGCTCCAGGGCAGTATGTGCTGATCGTTCGAGACATGGCCACGTTCGAGGCGATCTATGGCGAGGGTTTGCCTGTGGCCGGGCAGTATGGGGGCCGTCTGGACAACTCGGGCGAGCGGATCGAATTGCAGGATGCGGCCGGGCAGGTCATCCAGGATTTCCGGTACCGCGACGACTGGTATGGGATCACGGACGGTGTGGGCTTTTCGCTGACGGTGCGGGCCCCTGGGTTGACGCAGAGCCTCAGTGACAAGGACGCCTGGCGTCCGAGCGCCTGGGCGGGTGGCTCGCCGGGGTTCGACGATACGGGGATCGTCCGGGAGTTGGGCGCGGTGGTCATCAACGAGATCATGACGTATCCGGGGCCGGGCGAATCGGATTGGATCGAATTGCACAACACGACCAGCGAGGTGATCGACCTCGGCGGCTGGTTCCTCAGCGACAGCGCGAGCGACCTGATGCGCTACAGGATCGCCGCCGGGACTGTGATCGAAGGCGGGGGGTATCTGGTGTTCGGCCAGGAGGCGACCTTCGGGAACACGAACGATCCGGGCTGCCGGGTGCCGTTCGGGCTCAGCCGCAATGGCGAGACGCTCTACTTGCATTCGGGCGAAGATGGCGAGTTGACAGGCTACAGTGTGCAGGAGAAGTTCGGTGCATCCGAGAGGGGTGTCTCGCTGGGCCGGCATCGCACGAGCACCGGCGTCGTCGACTTCGTTCGGCTGAGCGTTCCGACGCCCGGTGCCGCCAACGCCGCGCCGAAGGTTGGCCCGGTGGTCATCAGCGAGATCATGTACCACCCGGTCGCGCCGGAGAAGGTCCAGTACGTTGAGCTGTGCAACATCAGTGAATCTCCGGTGACGCTGTATGACGAGGCCCTGGGCCTGCCCTGGCGGTTCACGGATGCCCCGGACGATTCGGAGATCGAACTGCTGTTTGCCGACGATGAGCCCGTGACCCTGGCGGCGGGCGACTGCGTGGTTCTGGTCAAAGACGTGCTGAGCTTCCGCCTGACGCACGCCGTTTCGGATGATGTCGGCGTGTTCGCATGGGGGCCGGGCGCGCTGTCGGGCGGGGGCAAGACGATCCAGATCAGCAGGCCGAGCGCCGTTGCCGAGGATGGCACGGTGATCTGGATTGGCGTTGACCGCGTGGCCTACAGCGACGGTTCGCATCCGGCCGACTTCCCGTCAGGGGTCGATCCCTGGCCCGTTGCGGCCGATGGCCAGGGCCTGTCGCTGCATCGGATCGACCCGACCGCCTACGGCAACGATCCGGCCAACTGGAAGGCGGCACCTCCCGATCCAGGGGCATGGACCGAGGCGAATCGGTGAAGTGCCATGTGAACGATCGCGAGCCGCATCGTCGGGCCAGACCGGCCCGCACGTGGCGGTTTTTTCGGTCGTTGGGGGATTCGCTGGACAGCCGTGAAGTCGTTACTATCTCTAACGTTATATCACACGTGTGATACCGCCTGAGCCGCCAAGACGACCCTGTTCCGGGATTGGTGTGGACGCAACGGCCGGGCAATGGTACAATGGCGCCAATGTGCATTGCGGCATTGCGCGTCAGATGGGGTGGTCGGGCTGTGGGTCGGATCGTATCGGTCACAGGCTCGGTGTGATCATCTGACGGTTCTTGAGTGTCTCACCGGAGGCATTGGATGTGTCTTCGATTCACGGGGGGCCGCGCTCCATAGGCGATGAGGGCAGGCCGGTGGCATCGGAGGGGGTCGAACAGACGACAACGGATGTCCAAGGACGCAGACGAAGAATCGACGTATGTATCGATGGAGACCGAAACATGAGAACGAGAGCTTTCACGCTGATTGAGTTGCTGGTGGTGATCGCCATCATTGCCGTATTGATGGCCATCCTGATGCCGTCGTTGCGTCTGGCGCGGGACCAGGCTCGCCGGGTGCATTGTATCAGCAACGTCAAGACGCTGTGTCTGGCGTGGTACATGTACAAGGATGAAAACGATGACAAGCTGGTCGGCGGCAACACGAATCCCAACAACTGGGTGGACCGACCGAGTCCTCAGCAGGCGCCGATCGAGGAGCAGCACGACGCCATTCGGAGGGGTCTTTTGTTTCCGTATACCAAGAACGTCGACATCTACCATTGCCCGGCAGACAGGAGGCAGCCAGGCCTCAACGTGGCTTTCCTGAGCTTCTCGGTTGCCGGCGGCGCCAACGGAGAGACCTGGAGTAGCTACACAGCCGCCAGGATTTACAGCGATTTGAAGCGGCCGGCGACGACGTACATCTTCGTCGAGGAGGCAGACACCCGGGGCACCAATATCGGTTCCTGGCAGATGGATCCCGGGCCCTCCGGCAGGTGGGTGGACCCGGTGGCCATGTGGCACAACCGCAGGAGCACGCTGGGGTTTGCCGACGGCCACGCCGAGATGCGCGCCTGGCAGGACCAGAGCTTCATCGAGTGGAATCTGCAGGCGATGGATAGGCTGCCGTCGTTCGACTTCAATATGACGCCTCCGGCCGACGATCGCGAGGACTTCCACTACATGTCCCAGAATTTCCCCGCCAAATCGATTCCCTGATGTCCTGCAGGACCACGTGTCTGACGCACCATCCACCGGCCTCGGACTTGCCCCCGAGGCCGGTTCTGTCTTTCGCAGGACCTGCGATTCGTCGAAGGATCTGCATGAACACCGCCGGGCGAGAATCGCTCGAATCCCTTGAGTGGCGTCGAGAATGCCGCTACGATGCCGATCGTGGCACAGGCAGAAAGGGCCGATGTGATTCGCACCACCCATCTTGAGATCGCCGACCGGCGGCAGTGGGTCCGAAGGGATCGCCGCAACACCGGCTTTGAGGTCCGTGAGTGCACGGTCAAGCAACCCCGTTTCAATCGGTTCCTGTACAAGTACATCGGGCACGGTTGGAAGTGGATCGCCCGTCTCGCCTGGTCAGACGAACGCTGGCGCGAGTATGCGGCCGCCGACGAGCTGCGAACCTTCGTTGCGTATTGCCAGGGCTCGATCGTCGGCTACTACGAGTTGCAGCAGCAGGGCGAGAGCGTCGAGATTCGCATCTTCGGGCTGACCCCCGAATTCCTCGGCCAAGGCCACGGCGGCCCGTTGCTTGACCATGCCGTCGAGAGCGCATTCGCCTGGGGCGCCCGTCGCGTCTGGGTGCACACCTGCACCGACGACCACCCCGGGGCTCTGCCCAACTACCTCAAATCCGGCTTCACGATCTTCAAGATCGAAGAGAAATGACCGCCATCCCGCTTCCTGCGCGCGCGAAATTGCTCTTGAACCCACCACGCCCGGGGGCTATGAATGGACTTCTTGTGGAGTCGGCGCCGACATGGGCCTCATCTCGGGCGATCGGTCGAACTCCTGGATGGCGTGTGGCAGGCGGTATGGATTTCTCGCATTGGGGTCGGACGATGACGATTGAGGTTTTGCCACGGCACAGCGCACTTTCACGGGTTGTTTCTTGCGTTATCTTCATCGGTGGCTTGATGAGTTTCGGTGGGTGCACCTCGTCGCCGGTCGTGAAGGAGCGGAGCTACTTGGTGGCTCCGACCGTTCTGCCGGGTGTCGAGGCGGGGATGCAGACGCCAGGATTTTGGATCGGCCGGCTGGCTGAGCCGGACCGCGTCATTCTCTCCGGCGACGAGATCGACGAATTGAACGAAGAAATACGGGCTCGTCTGCAACTGACGAAGGACATTGCGGACTTTCCGCAGGAATTCACCGGGCCGGATATGCGTGCGATCCTGCGAAGCGAATTGGACAGCTTTCGGAGCAGGACCATATACGCCGGCGACGGCCGTAAGGTGGACGAGTCCTTCTACGCATCCATAGAAAACAAGATGAGCCTGGAATCCATCGGCTTCGGCGTGAAAGTCGGGTTCGGATTCGTGGTCTGCAATGCCGATCAGAGGTTGCTGCCGACCGCCGAGGGCCTGTACGCCGAGGCGGGGGACGTCGATTTCGACGAAGTGCAGAATAGCACGCTGGATATCGGCACGCCCGTGGCGATCCTGCACGCGAGCGCCGACCGGCGGTGGTTCTACGCGATGGGGCCTTCCAGCGACGGATGGGTTGAAGCTCAGAAGCTGGCCTTGTGTTCGCAGGAGCGGTTGCGGGACATGATGAGCCGGCCGTTCGTGACGGTCGTCCGCGCCAAGGGCGATGTCTATCTGGATGCGAAGTTGACGCGGCATTATGGCTTTGTCCGCATGGGATCGAAGCTCCCTTTGGCGGAGGATTGCGACGGCCATGTCGTGGCTGTGCTATTGCCCACGCGGCAGGAGAACGGCACCCTGCAATTGCGGACGGGGTATCTCAAACGCCGCGAGACAGTTGAGAGAAATCTCTCCTACACGCCCCGGCACATCATCGAGCAGGCGTTCGAGATGCTCGATACGCCGTATGGCTGGGGCGGCGCCAACGGGCAGCAGGATTGCTCGCAGTTCGTGCAGGAGGTGTTCGCTACAGTGGGTATCCAGATGCCCCGCAACTCCTCCGACCAGGCCCGGGTGGGCCGGATGCAGAAGTGTTTCGAGCCGGACGACTCCGACGAGGACAAGCTGGAAGCGGTGCTGATGCACGCGATCCCCGGCGTGACTGTTCTCCACACGAAAGGCCACGTCATGCTCTACATCGGTCACGTCTCAGGCCGGCCCTACGTGATCCACTGCGTCTGGGCCTATCGCCAGCCTGGCAGCGACGCCGACATCATCCGCGTGATCAACCGCGTCGCCGTCACGGGCCTGCACCTGGGCGAGGGCTCCCGAGTCGGCTCGCTATTGCGTAGACTCGAATCCGCCCCCGCGATCGCGCCTGTCCCGCAACATTAGACCCGTTCCGGTGCATGTGGAGCGTTGCGATCCGACCTGTCGTCGGTTCACAGCCTCTTCTTCTCGAACCAGGCGAAGAGGGCCAGGCAGATCGCCCAGAACAGAGCGATGACGAGCCAGGCGCTGAGGCTCAGTGTTTCGGGCAGGCCGATGGGGCCGAAGTCTTTCCAGGCCAGGACGGTCCGCTTGAAGAAGGGGTACAGTTCCGCATAGACGGCCGCACCGACGAGCATGCCCACGATGGCGAAGACCGCATGCCAGCGGCCCTCGCCCAGCGCGCCGACGGAAGTGCCGGGACAGAAGCCCATGACCGCCCAGCCGGCGCCGAACAGGATGCCGCCGAGCCCCACGGCGCCGAGGTTCATCGGCTTGTGCTTGAACGCCATGACGTCGAAGTGGGCCAGCAGGTGCAGACCGACTGTGCCGACGAGGATCGCGGCCAACATGAACTTCAAAATCGTCATGTCCTTCAATCGCATTGCGGCCACCTGCTTGTCAAAACGCAGCACGCGACCTTTCTGGAGCAGGAACCCGAACGCAACGCCTGTGAGTAATCCGAGGATCTGTTCATTCATGGTTCCGCCCTCCATAGACGAGCCGGGCTACGACGATGCCCGTGCCGAAGAAGAAGGCCAGGGCCACGAAGCCGCTGACGGAAAGCTGCATCATGCCGCTGAGGCCGTGTCCGCTTGGACAGCCGTCGGCCATCCGCGCGCCGACCATGGCGACGATGCCGCCGAGGATCGCCCCGATTGCCCGCTTGCCCACGCCAGGCCCAAACCGTCGTGACCACGTCGGCGGCACCGCCTCGGCACGCAAACTCCCGTCCGTCAGCGACGAGAGCAGAGCGCCGAGGAAGATGCCCACTACGACCATGAACTGCCAGTCCACCCTGATTTTCGTCTCGGTGTAATATTCACCGGCGGCCACGCGCTCTCGCGCCACCGGTCTCTGGAGCAGGGCAGCGGCGCGGACGAACGTCGTCGATGCGCCGAGGTAGTTGGTCCTGCCGAGTATTTTCGTCGTTGCCAGGACCGAGGCGATGGCCAGGATACCGGCCATCGCTCCCGCCACATACGGGTTCCACCCGTTGTCATCCGTTTTCCACTTCATTTCGTAGGCCTCCTTCACAGGTTCATGAAGGGCCGGCGGGGCGGCAGGGGGCTGCCGCCCGCAACGTGAGTCGCCCTTTCTCAAACACCTGGCCGTCAGTTTGCACCGTGTGGGCACTTCTTCAGGACCATGAACCAGTCCAGGACTTTTGTGTCGGCGGCCGGTTTCTCGACGCGGTCCTTGGCGCTGCCGCATGAGCCGGGCGGCGGCACGATCACGTCGTCGCCGATCTGCCAGTTGGCCGGCGTGGCGATGCCGTGCTCGTCGCTGTGCTGCATGGCGATCAGCAGCCGCTTGACCTCGTCCATGTTCCGCCCGTTGCTCAGCGGATAGTACAGGATCGCTCGCACGATGGCCTTGGGGTCCATGATAAAGACCGCGCGCACCGCCTGCGTGCTGCTGGCGGCTGGCTGGAGCATGCCGAAGGCCTTGGAAACCTCCATCGTCAGGTCGCTGATGACCGGGAAGTTCACCTCGATGCCCTTCATCCCCTTGTACTGGATCTTCTCCTTGATCGTCCGCAGCCAGGCGATGTGACTGTACGTACTGTCGATCGACAGGCCCAGCAGCTTGCAGTTGAGCTTGTCGAACTCGTCGGCCATACTCGCGAAGGTCATGAACTCGGTCGTACAGACCGGCGTGAAGTCGGCCGGGTGAGAGAAGAAGATTACCCACTTGCCCTTGAAGTCCTGTGGGAAATGAACCGTTCCCTGCGTGGTCTCCGCCACAAACTCCGGGGCCTTCTCTCCGATCAACGGCATTCGACTCTCGTCACACATTCCGGGTGCTCCTTTCATTGAATCTGGTCATTCGGTTCTACGTGTTCTTCATTGTTTGTCCGGCCTTTCAGGAGGCCGTGGCCTTGATGCGCTCTTCCTGGCTCATGGCGGCGAGCTTCTTCACCTCGCTGACGTTCACGCCCAGACCCTTGGCGACCTGCGTGCCGTAGTCGGCGTCGGCCTTGTAGAAGATGGCGCACTGGCGCAACTGGATGCGTTTCTGCGCGCCGCCCAGATGGGCGACGATGTTGCCGACGAGGTGTTTGCGGTCGGTGTCGGTCATCACGCGTCGGTACAGCTCGCCCGCCTGGAAGAAGTCGTCGTCGGTCAGCTCCTGCGGATGCCGGGCGGCGACGCCCTCCAGTGCGATCGGCGGCTCGGCCACGCTCGGATCGGGAGCCGGTCCGCCCATCGAGTTGGGCCAGTAGTTCGGCCCGCCTTTGCCGTTGTCGTCGCAGCGCATGTAGCCGTCGCGCTGGTAGTTGTGGGCCGGGCAGGCCTTCGGTGCGTTGACCGACAGCAGTTGGTAGTTGGCGCCCAGGCGATAGAGGTGGGCGTCGTGATAGGAAACCAATCGTGCCTGGAGCATTTTGTCGGCGGAGGCCGCGATGCCCGGCACGAAGTTGCCCGGACTGAACGCCGCCTGTTCGACCTCGGCAAAGTAGTTGTCGGGGTTGCGATTAAGCGTCATCCGTCCGATCTCCACCAGCGGATAGTCGGCATGCGGCCAGACCTTTGTGATGTCGTTGATGTTCCAGCGATATGTCTCGGCGTCCTTGGCCGGCATGATCTGCACGCACACCTTCCACGAGGGATACTTGCCCTTGGCGATGGCCTCGCGCAGGTCGCGCGTCGCGTAATCCGGGTCCTCGCCCGCCAGCTTGCCCGCTTCCTGCCGCGTCAGGTTGCGGATGCCCTGCTCGGTCTTGAAGTGGTACTGGACCCAGTAGACCTCGCCTTTGGCGTTGTACCACTTGAACGTGTGGCTGCTGTAGCCGTTCATGTGCCGGAAGCCGTCGGGCGTGCCCCGATCGCTGAACAGGACCGTCACCTGGTGGACCGACTCGGGCGTCAGCGAAAGGAAGTCCCAGAACATATCGGGGTTCGGCATGTTGGTGGCCGGGTCGCGCTTCTGCGTATGGATGAAGTCGGGGAACTTCGACGGGTCGCGGATGAAGAACACCGGCGTATTGTTGCCCGTCATGTCATAGTTGCCCTCTTCCGTGTAGAACTTGACTGCGAAGCCGCGCGGGTCACGGGCGGTGTCCGCCGAGCCTTTCTCGCCGCCGACCGTGCTGAACCTTGCGAACACATCGGTCTTTTTGCCTGCCTTCGAGAGGAACTTGGCGCGGGTGTACTTGCTCATGTCGGCGGTGCACTCGAACACGCCGTAGGCGCCGGCGCCCTTGGCGTGGACCACACGCTCGGGGATGCGCTCGCGGTTGAAGTGCGCCAGCTTCTCCATCACGTGCACGTCCTGCATCAGGGCCGGTCCCTTGGGTCCGGCGGTCATGGTGTTCTGATCGTCGTCCACGGGCATGCCCGACGCCGTCGTCAATCTCTTCTTGTCCTTCGCCATCGTATTGCTCCTGTTCCAAAGAGTTCCTGACTCGCACCTGTTCCTATGTCACGTCCACGCACCACATTCCGTCTCTGCTCGTGGCGTCGTCTATTCCTTGGTCTTCGCGCAGCTCGTGCAGATCCCTCGCAACTGCACCTGGGTCGATTCGACGCGACCAAGCGCCATCACCGACCGAGGGATCGGAAGGTCGTCGAGCGTCGGGCTGTAGAAGTCATGGACCCGCCCGCACTCGGTGCAGACGAAGTGGTGGTGGTGGTCCATGTTGGCGTCGTAACGGCCCCGACCGGAGAGGATCTCGGCTTTGTGGACCAGACCCTGCTCTTCGAGGGTGGCCAGCGTGCGGTAGACCGTGTCCCGCGAGATCGCCGGCACGCGCCGGCTGACATTCTGATAGATCGTCTCGGCGTCCGGGTGGTCGTCCGTGCCCGCCAGTTCGCGGAAGACCTCCATCCGCTGATGGGTGAGCTTCAGCCCGCCGGCCTGACATGTCTCCACGAATCGCCGAATCCGCCGCTCGGTCTCCGTTTTCGATACCATCATCCCGTTTCTTCGTAAATAAGAATGGATACGAAAACGTAAGTATTCGCAAGAAATCCTCGTTTGTCAATGCGGAATTTCCTTATGTTGCCAAGATTTCCCAGGAACCGTGTCCCAACGACGGTTCGGTTCGGAGATGCCTGAAGGACCCTGGTCCTGGATGGGGGCATAGGGGGGGACGACACCGCTCCGCGTGGGTGCGTGGAGGCTCAAGTGGGCCTGTCAAAATCGCCAGCGGAGGCCGGCGAGCAATCGCAAACCGCCGAGGTCGGCGCCCCTGAATCGCTTGTCCCATTCATATTCGGCCTCGACGAGAACGTGCGTTTGGCCGAGCACGCTTGACCAGCCACCGACGGGTACCTCGCCGCCGACGGAGGCGAATGGATAGAACCCTCGGTCTCTGCGTCGATTGCGGGTCGAGTCGTTCGTATCGCTGGCGTACTCCTCGGCCTCTGCATTCCACCACGTCGCCGTCGTTTGGGTCCGTATGCTCTGCATGTATTGGTAATAGCCGACCCCGGCGGTGAGATACAATTGCAGGGGGGTTGTGCGGGGCACTCGCCAGCGAACCCCGACGCGGCCTCCATCGATGGCGAAGGAATGCTTGATCGACTCGGCGTAGTCGACCTCATCGTGCGTCCATTGGTGCGCATCCCGGTCGCTGCGAAGCCGGGTGCCGTCGAGCGAGCCGATGAGAGCGAGTTGTTCATCGGCGAAATAGGGGCTCTCGATCTCCAACGACCAGGCGGGTCGCCAGGAGGTGCGCCCCCTACGCGGCTCATCGACCCGGTGATACCCCGCCTTGGCTGCGAAGCCGATGCTCGGGATTTGGGCCGACACAGAGGTGGTCATGGCCAGAATTGAGCAGAAGGGCAGGATGAAGCGGGCTGTCCAACGCATGCTGCCATCTCCTCCCACAAAAGGCCGGCTGCAAAGAGGAACGCGCTCACCGCGCACGTCTGACGTCGTCCTTTGCTCTATCCTATCCATCTGCGCCGGATGGGTCAAGGAACATCGCAGACCAGGGCGCCACGAGCCCCCCACGCGCAGGCTGCGCCGCCCGGCATGGCATTCTCAGGCGATCGGGCCGCTCGCTTACGAGGCGTCGTCTTTGCCGGCACTTGCCCGGCGTCCGGGCAGGGGGTCGGGTGTGGCTATGGCGTCAGGCGGGCGGCCCAGGCGGCGCCTCGGCGGAACAGGGCGGCGGCTCCAGGGTTTTCGACGGCGGGCACGTCGTGGCCGAGGACGCAGTGGAAGATGCGGCCCTTGCCATAGTCGAGAACGAAGGCTATCGGGTAGTCCAGGTCGTCCACCTTCGAGCGGGCGGTCGCCAGCACATGGATGGGCGTCTCGCCGGTCAGACAGGTGTACAGCTCATCGGTCGTCTCGAATGAGGCCATGCCCTGAGTGATAGGGTGGTCGGCGTCGTTGATGGCGACGGTGAACGAGCCGTGCGGGTCGTGGCCCCGCAGTTCAGGGTCCCAGATGCGGCCGGCGATCTTGACGAACTCGTCCCATTCCTGGAACGCGCCGCAGCCGAAATGGACGATCATCAGGCCCTTGCCGGCTCGGACGAACCGCTGGAGGCCGCCTCGGGCGGTTGGGCCGGGGTCGGGGCTCTCCCAGTCCATGAAATGAAGGACCGCCGCATCGAAGTGCCGAAGTTCCGGCGAGGCCAGAAAGGCGGGGTCCTCGACGACCGTCACGTCCAGCCTGGCGTCGGCCCGCAGCACCTTGGCCAGGGCTGGGGCGGTCTGCTGCCAGTGGTGGCCGGGGTAGTCGATCCCCGTGACGATGACGATGCGCTTGACTGCGTCGCTCGAGACGTCGCCGTCGGTCTGGGCGCCGTCCTGGCGGTCGTCGCAGCCGGCGAGCAACAGGCACAGGGCCGCAACTTGGATGAAGGTCTTCATGGGTCGGTCTCCGTTGGTTCATTCGTGTTCCGGTGGCGATAGCCTATCGCCCGGTCGGCCGTTTGGCAATGGACCAACCGGGCGGCGGGTGCGCTTATCGGGATCGGAGGATCTCCCGGCCGTCGCGCAGGACGCGCAGACGCGTGCGGTTGTCTTTGGCGACGTCGAACTGCAATTCATCTTGCTGGTCGGGCCATTCAAGCCGGACGGCCTCGGTATCGGGATCGACGCGGATTGTGGGCAGCTCTTCGCCCATCCGAAACGGGATCATCACGATGCGGAAACGGCATTCGACGGTCTCGGTGGCAACGAGCGTGCGGTCGCGCACGTTCTGAAGCCGACAGTCCGAAGGCCCGACCTCCTGCACCAGCAGCATGGGTGTCCCGTCGGCAGTCGCATCGTCCTGTGCGGCTGTCAGTATGAGGGCCTCGGGGTCGAGTCCGGGCAGGATCGCCGTGCGAAACGCGCCGGCCATCTGCCATTCGTAGAGGCGGGTCTCGTCGTCCTTGCGGATATCGTCGAGGACGATGGCATAGGGATGGTTACCGCGAACCAGACCCACCGAGCGATACGCGTACATCACCGGGTTGAAGGGGGTGCGCAGCGTGGGTGACCATTGGCTCGTCAACGGTGGAGTTCCGTAGTTGATGCGATACCTCTGTGTGCCCTTGAAGATCCGCACGATCAGCGGATCGGTCTCAAGCGCCCACGACCGACCCTCAAACGGCTCGGCGGTCCAGTCGGTCACGTGCGTCGTCCAGAGCCAATTGTAGGCATAGTGAAGATCGGCCGATGCGATCGCACCGGCATCGGTGATGGCGGCGCCGAGATAGGTCACCCTCGGCGGCGCCAGGCCGGCGGCGTCGTCCTGGCCGACGCCGTTGATGAGCACGATCGAACGATCCTTCGAGGCGGGGTTGTCATCGGAAAGCCCGTCGCGGCCCCAGGTCACGCCGTGCGATTGCAGGTAGAATGAGCCGGCGTCGTGGTGCATGGGTCCGGCGCCAAGATAGAGGTCGGGCCGGGCCTGCATGTTGACCCACAGCGCTTCGGTGCTGTGGTCGCTACGGGCCGAAAACAGCCCCTGAGATGGATTGCTGAAATCCAGCGGCAGGCCGAGCGCTTCGCGGGGGATCGAGCGCCAGGCGGCGTCGTACAGCAGCGTTTTGGTCACGCCGGGGGAGGTCGGGCCGGGCAGGGACATCTCCGTCGTGTCGCGCCCGGCCAACTGCCTGCGATACCGTTGGGGATCGAAATCGGCCACGGCGTGGGCCGGTCCCAGCAGGTAGTCGGCGGTCCGATCGTGCCGGTACAGGATCTTCCACGCCGCGACGATCTGCCGATTCAACGGTTCACTGCCGCGCGCCCCGCGCGAGGCTGTGATCGTGCCGTCCGGTGAGGTGCACTGCACCTGCGAGTCCATCAGTCGCCGCCAGTGGGGATGCCCGAACGTGTTGACGTCCCGCCGGGCCAGCGCCACCATCGAGAGCAGTTGGAACACCAGCCCGTCGCCGCTGACGCCGTTGGATTCGCACGGCGTGCCGTACTCGTCGATGCCCCATTGCAGGAAGGCTTTGACCGTCTCGATCCCGCTGTCGTGGACTTCCGAATCGAAGCCGTCCTCGCCTTCGAGGGCCAGATTCGCCAGAAAGATCGTCAGATCGCGCGTGACCCGGGAGTTGTCGCGGACGCGCAGCGGACCGTTCTGGCCGTATCCACGACGGCCGGCCACCACCTTGCTGATGAGGCGTCGGACGTGCGTCCTCTGGTCGGCGGTCATCCACTTGGCGGCAAAATCGTAGTTCAGGCCCAGGTCCATCGGCCCGACCCACTGCGGGATCGTACGCCAGTAGACGTTGTATACGTCGGGTCGGTCGAGGTAGGCGTCGAGTTCGGGCTCGATCCGCCTGTAGTAGTTCGCGATGGCCGCCGCCGCTTTTGTTCCGAGTTCTTCATTGTCGGTCAGCAGGGCGTACAATGCGATCGTATTGAGGCTCCGCGTCAGGTGGTTGACTTGTCCGGCCGCTGGCTCGGGCTCCGCGGACATGGCGTCATCGATTTGCACAGCGTCGAGATCTCCGGCGACAAGCCTCGCAAAGAGGCGTCCGTCGCTGGTATTGGGGTCCAGCCACGTTCTGTCGAGCAGGTGCTCCGTCTCGATCAGTGACATGGCTCCGGTCACGGACGACTTGATTCGCCCCAGGATTGCTGGCACGTCCTGTGGGCCGAACAGAATGCGTGGATGCACGCCGGCCGGCGGCAGGTCGCCGGCCAGTTCGTGCAGGCCGAGCGTCGGCTCGTCGTACCGTCTCTCCGAGATCAGGCGCCACCGCGTCTCGGCCTCGTCGTAGAGCGCGAGCTGCTTCGGTGTGAACTCCACGTGTTCGGTCCAGCGGCCCGATGCCTTGAGGGTCGGGATGTTGCGATAGGCGATCTGGGGATCGGCGAACTTCTCCGGGGTGTCGAAGAGCGCGATGATTGAGTCGATCAACTGTGAATCGTCGAGCGTCATGGGCGTGTCGCTGACGATCACCAGGCCGCGTTCTTCCGTGAAGACCTTCTTGCCCAGCCTTGCCGCCAGATCGGAGACCGCCACCATGCCGCCTCGCTCGGCGATCCGAAACCCGAACCAGGGCAGGCGCTTGATCCCGAATGCGGACAAGGCGAACCGCTTCGGGACCATCACCTTGCCCTTGATGACTTGCGCTTCCGTAGACCAGTTCTCCGAATCGAGACGGGTGCGTCGTCCCTGGACGAATCCATGCCGTCCGCCGGCGAAGACGACGACCAGCGTGTCGTCAAGCCGGGCCTGGGCCGCATCGATGGCCTCACGACTGTACGCCCCCAAGTCGGCGTCCACCACGCCGTCGGGCCCCTGGCCGCCGGCCACCGAGACTGCCACGATCGTAGCGGCCAGTAGGATGGTTGTAATGGTGGTCTTCATGTGCCGTCCACGTTCGGTACCGAATCGATGCATCTCCTGCGACCGATGCACAAGAACCAGGATACCCGAAATTGGGCTTCTTTGCCAGAGAACCTCGGCCCAGAAACCGCCGAAGGCACGCGGTGCCGTGGAACCCCCACCACAGCCGAACACCTCAGTGGTCCGGGTGTACGGATTCCGTCCCATATTCAGCCGGCTCTCAATGGCCCCGAACGGGTGGCAGAAAAAGTCTGCGGAGCCGCACGTTTTTGTTCGGTTTTTGTTTGGGTGTTGTGCGGAGAATGGTCGATAGAACATAACGCTGGATGGATTGGAACCGAATCAAGGGTTTGTGAGGATTCAAGGATGGATGCGTACGATAGCGGCAGGATCGATCCGGTGTGCAAGTTTGGGACGGGCGGTGAGTATGTCTCGACGTGGCCGCCTTCGGGCATGCCGTTTGGCGATCCCTCAGCCGGGGCGCTGACCAGGGTGCTGTCCTGTCTGGCCGAGGTCATGGGCGTGGTATCGGCAGTTCGTTGCCGTCGGCCCGCGCACGAGATGGACACGAGAACGCAGACGGTCCGGGAGGAACACAAGGATGCCGAGGCAAGACACAGAACCCATCGAAGGGCTGACGCCACGCCAGGTCGAAGTGCTCCGACGCATCGGCTGTTTCTGCGACAGGCAACGCTATTCCCCGACGATCGCCGAACTGGCGTCGCAGATGCACATCAGCCGAAGCACCGTGTTCGAGCACCTCGGCGAGCTGCAAAGAAAAGGACTGCTCTCGACCGCACCGGGCAGGGCACGCTCTTCGAAGTTGACTTCCGGCGGGCGCGCCCTGCTTGATCGGCTGGATAGAGGCGCGGTGGGTGAGAACGCCGACGCCGTCGCCGGCGTGCCCCTGCTTGGACGCATTGCGGCCGGCGTGCCGCAGGAAGCCGTCGAGAACACCGAGTCCATTTCGCTCGAATCGTGTTTCGGACTCGGGGCCGATCTGTTCGCTCTGGAGGTCTCCGGCGACAGCATGATCGAGGAAAACATCGAGCCGGGCGACTACGTCATCTGCCGGCGGACGAACGTGGCCGACAACGGCGACCTCGTCGTGGCCCTCGTCGACGACGGCGAAGCGACACTGAAACGCTTCTACCGAGAAAGCCACTGCATTCGTTTGGAGCCGGCCAACGCGAACTATGCGCCGATCCATACGAACAGCTGCCACATCGAAGGTGTCGTCGTCGGTCTGGTTCGGCGGCTGTGACGCCGGAGGCTATTCTTCGAGGCCGAACAGATCGAGCCATTGTTCCGTCTCGCCGTCGGTCAGGCCGTCCTTTTTCTCTTCGGGTTCTCTTCTATCGGGTTTGCTGCGACGCAACTCGCCGAGGACCTGGCTCCAGAACTGCTCTGACTTGACGGCGGCTGCATTCCTGGCGCCGGCCGCGCGGCGCAGCCGACGATCGCTGCTGACCACCGTCAGCTCGCGGGGCGATGTGCTGGCGAGAATTTTCTCCTCGATCACCGTATCGGCGTCGCTGTAAAATCCGGAGAACGCGACCGTCAGTCTGCCGACGGTGTCAAATTCGCTCCTGTCCGGCGGACCGGCCCCGTCGAAGACCACCTCAGCGGCTTCGGACGTCATCGCGAAGTACCGGTCCAGCGTCCGGCAAAGCTGAATCTCGTTCGTCACCTCGTCTTCGCTGCGGGCATCGTGAATGGCCCACAGCAGATTCGTTCCGTCAATGATCACCATAGCCGCACTCGCGTTTGTAGGGTATCGGTTCATGCTCGTTCCGTTCCGGGGGTGAGCGCCCCGCCGACGAACAGGACAAAGATAAGCCATTGGGCATCTCACATCAACAGCATCTCTCGCAACCCGCCTCTGAGATACGCATTCTGCTTCTGAGGGCGGCGTGGCAGGCGGAAGAGCCAATCAATCCTGACGTTGGATAAGAACCGGGGTTCAGGGCCTGGCTGGGACGGGATCGAGGATGTGCAGCAGGCGTGTCCTGCCCCAGTCCCCGGCCTCTTGTGCCGGGTGGGCGCACATCGACTTTTTCGGTAACACCACATCGGCATCCGCGATAGAATACTCGTCAACTCGAGTTCAGATCGGTACGGCGTTTGTATCGCCGGGCCGACAGGGCCGATTCATCGTTTGACGGGATTCTATGACGGAGACCGCGCATTCGGATACGCCGAGCATCAGGAAGGCATTGCGTCCGGTGCTGATTGCATCGCCCCGGGAGGTTCGCGAGCACGCTCCCTTTCTCTGGCGTCTGTTGGTCGGGCTGGTGGATGAGTCGATCTCGGCCGCCTTGGTTTGTCCGCCCAACTGCGATGCCGAATGCATCGTGCCCGGGCCGATCGAGGTCTTTGCATATCCGAAGATCGACTTGCCGCTCATGGAGCGGATGGGCTTCGAGCCGCTCGCGCTACAGTTGGAGAGATTCAAGCCGAGCGTGCTGCACTGCCTTTGCGAGAGCCGAGCGGCCCTGACGCGTCGGCTGGCCCGCCGGCTTGGCGTTCCTTACGTGCTGACCGTCAACTCTCTTGTCGGCAGGGTGCGAAGGCTTTCCATCTCGCGCACACGCTGCGCGAAGATCGTGGTGCTGGCCGACACAATCGCCACCGCCTTCACCCGGACGCACTTTCGCTTCGCCGATCGGGTCCGGCGGATCGGCATGCCGACCTTCGCTGCATCGGATCCATCTTGTTTTTCGGACCCTTCGCGTCTGAGCAGCATGGTCGTGGCCCATCCGATCGATCGTGTGTCGGATTTTGCGGCGCTCTTGATGGCCGCCAAGTCGCTCCTGGCCGAGGGCCGCGAGTTTGTGGTCGCGATCATGGGACGTGGCAGGGCCGAGCATCGGCTACGAAAAGCGCTGGCCGAGCACGGCCTGACCCGCGTCGTCACGCTCGTTCCGATGCTCGATCCCTGGCGATCCGTCGTGGCCGCGGGGGACCTCTTCATCCATCTTCAGCCGGCGGCGACGTTCAGCGGGTTCCTGCTCGAAGCGATGGGGCTGGGACTGGCAGTGATTGGCTGCAAGGGGGGCGTTGACGACCTGCTCGTTCACGAGAAGACGGCCCTGCTCTACGAGCGAAACGATGCCGCGACGCTCGAGCGGGCGATTGTCCGGCTTCTCGACGATCCCGACGCCGCCCGTCGATTGGCTGCCTCGGCCCAAAATCACGTGCGAGAGCACTACTCCGTGGGCAGCCACGTGGCAGCCACGCTGGAAACCTATATCGAGGCCCAGAGCCAGTATCGCCAGGTCGTTTCGTAGCCGGCAGTGCCCAAAGCGCTTCCGGTCGATATAACAACAATGCCCTCCCTGGCCTTGATCGCAGGCCAGGGAGGGCATTCGTTTGTCCGGTTCGGTCGTTCGACCGCTTAGAAGCTCATGCCGATATTGGCACTGAAGGCGTAGCCGTCGCCGTTATGGGCAAACTCGCCTCCCAGCCGCTTGTTGTTGCCCAGATCGACCTGGGCCCCGATGAACCCGCCGAAGTTCGACTTGGCCTTGATGTCCGCACTGAACTTCAGGGTCTCCGTGTCACTGGATCGATATCGGTAGTCGGAACCTTCCTCATACTCGCTGTCCCGCTCCACGTGGCGGCCTTTCAGATCGCCTGTGAGCCAGTAGAAGAAGGGGCCTCCGTAGAGCTTCCAGCCGCCCATGTCGATCGTCGGGCCGACGGCGAGCATGATCTCGTAGTACTCGACCTCGTACGCATCCCGCATGCGCTCCTCGTCGACCCACATGCCACCTTCGCCCTCATCGGACCAAACCATACGAGACGTCATGTCTCCTTTGGCCTTGAGCCAGTTGGCCTGGAGCGCGGCGCCCCATTTCATGTTGTCCTGCCGAAGGAAGGTGTACTTGGTGCCGACACCGACGAAGGGCGAGTTGTCGTCAAAGGCCCATCCGATACGGCCTTCGTCCGGACCCCAAGTAGGCTCCCCGCCCTCATCGAGGCCCCACTGTGCATAGCTCCCGGAAGCGCCGGTCTCGATCTGTGAGAAGCCGAGGGTCCCGAAGACTTCCCAATCATTGGTGATGCCGTAGCTCAGGGTGCTGAAGATCCGGCTGGTTTTGAGCTTGTCGAACTTGAACTTGCTGAAGGACGTCATCATGGTGGCATCGTAGGACTCGTCCCATGTCTCATAGATGGGAGTACCGTCTTCCTCAAAGCCGTCCAGGTATCTGCCGCTTCCGTACTCCGCACCCGTCAAATCGTTCTCGACCCAGGTTCCCGTATCGGTGACCAGCCACCTGTCGAGAGTCACAGCCCCCTCACCCTCACCCACTGTATCAAAATACTCCTCGTAGTGCCACGACTCGGTCCAGGTTGACGAGACCTTGGGGCGCTGCTTGTCCAGGTCCTCTCTCGAATACGTGTAGCCCAGGTCGAAACCAAACTGACCCTGCCGATGCTCGGCGGTCGGGGGACCGATGCGCCCGATTGCAAACACGCTGGCACTCATGGATGCAATGAGCACTCCCAGCACAATGAACCTCTTTTCCATGATTCTTCTCCTTACACCGCGTTTTCCATCAGGTCAGATTCGGTACAGACCACCCGTACCGAGGTTTTTCTGCCCAGCCATGACATCACAGCCCGTCACGCAGACGGGATCCACAACCACGCTGTATATAACACAGCGGCGCTGTGTGTCAAACGTCTTTTGGGGAAAACCGTTATTTCCGCGAATTTTGTTGCGGTGCGTTTCCCATGCGTGTGACGCTGTAACCTTTGACGGTGTAGGAACGTATGTGCAACCTGCGGTGCGTCGCGCATTCCCCGATAAACGCACCTGTTTATCCGTTTTAACACCCTTGTGGCCGGGACAAGAAAAAAACGCGAAATTCAGATTCTTGCGTCCACATCCACACCCTGCGGATCGCCTTGACATGCAAATGCCCCGAAGGGTGGCCTGTGGACCCGGCGAAGGCGCAGGCGGCGGGTGGACTGCGTCTTCGCTCCTCTTCTCTGGTCTCGAATCATCCCGGCCGCGCCTGCTGCATGCAAAGCCTTTTCCTGGCGTGGTTTCCCCGATTTGCCCTTGACGGCCCGATGCCATGAGGCATAAGATTGGACACGTTTACGGCGGTTGGAACGGGCGACGACCGCGATTTCGAGGGTCTGCTGAATGATTGTTGATTGTCATACGCACATTCGATCGCTGGATGAGGCCGAGGTCTCCGAGCATTTGGCCGCAGCCGAAACGGTTGACGCATGTGTCGTTCTGGCCGCGCCGGATGGAACCCGGTCCGAGATCAACAGGAAGCTGGGTGACTATGTCGGTCGGCACGCCGATCGGATGGTCGGGTTCGGCGTTGTGGACCCGACGGAGGACCGAATCGACGACAAGGGGCTGGCCGAACTGACCGAGACGCTCAGATTCAAGGGGTTTGCGCTGTATTGCTCGATGTCCGGCTTCCATCCCACGCACAGTCGGGCGATGCGTTTTTATGAAGCCGTTCAGCATCTGCGCATACCGATCTTCTTCCACAACGGCAGCCATTCTCTGAAGGCCTCGGCCGTGCTCGAATATGCGCAGCCCTATTTGCTCGATGAGGTCGCCAGGGCCTTTCCCGAACTGACGATGATTATCGGGAACATGGGGGTGCCGTTCGTCGAGCAGACACTGTCGATGGTGGGCAAGCACGAGCGTGTTTTCGCCGACCTGACCATCCGGCCGAGCAAGGTCTGGCAGACCTATAACATCGTCGTGGCCGCCCACGAGCGGGGGGTGATGGGCAAATTGCTGTTCGGCAGCGGTTTTCCGCTGAGCAACGCCGACGAGTGTATCGAGACCCTTCTCGGTTTCAACATGCTTCTGTCCGACACCAAGCTGCCGACCGTTCCCCGTGGCAGTATCCGAAGCGTGATCGAGCGGAACTCGCTGGAATTGCTGGGCATCGAGCACGAACAGATCAAGCTGCAGGAGCGCAAGCCGCAGACGTCGCTGTCGGCACGACAGGACAAGTAGCGACCGACGGCCGGACTTCGCCAAGGGGAGAATGGGCCAGTCATGGAAGAGAGAGGCAAGTGGGGTACCAATCTGGGGTTCCTGCTGGCGGCGATCGGCTCGGCGGTGGGATTGGGCAACATCTGGCGGTTCCCCTATGTCGCCTACGAGAACGGCGGCGGCGCGTTTCTGATCCCGTACGTCGTGGCCCTGCTCACGGCGGGAATCCCCATCCTGATGCTGGAGTTCGCGCTGGGCCACCACAAGGAGGCCTCGGCGCCGAAGGCCTTCCGGCACATCGACGCCAAGTGGGAGTGGCTGGGCTGGTGGGCTGTTTTGTTCGTCATGTTCGGCATCCAGCTCTACTACACAGTCATCATCAGTTGGTGTGCCAACTATATGCGTTTTTCGCTGACGATGGCCTGGGGCGACGATCCCGATGCCTTCTTCGGCCGGTTTCTCGGCCGGAGCGATCCGGGCGGCATCTGGGCCATCCGCGGGCTTCAAGGGCCTATCGTGATCGGCGTCGCCCTCGTCTGGTTCATCGACTGGGTCATCACCTACAACGGCGTCCAGAAAGGGATCGAGCGCGCGGTCAAGGTGATGATGCCGGTCCTGGTTCTGGTGACCGTCAGTATCGTGATCTGGGCGTTGTTTCTCGAGGGAGCCGGCACGGGCATCCGGCATTACGTGACGCCCGATTTTGAAAGGATCACCGATCTCGAGGTCTGGATCGCCGCCTACGGGCAGATCTTCTTCTCTTTGTCCCTTGGTTTCGGGATCATGATCGCCTATTCCTCGTATCTGTCACGCGAGGCGAACATCTTCAAGAACAGCCTGATCGTGGGTTTCGCCAACAGCTCCTATGAGGTCTTCGCCGGGTTCGGCGTCTTCAGCATCCTCGGCTACATGGCCATGCAGCAGAACAAGGAGATCGGCGAGGTGGTGCGCGAGAGCCTGGGGCTGGCCTTTGTGGCCTATCCGCAGGCCATCAGCCTGCTGCCCTTTGGACGGCTCTTCGGCGTATTGTTCTTTCTTCTGCTGGCCATTGCGGGGATTTCTTCGTCGATTTCCATCATCGAGGCGTTTACATCGGCCGTTCAGGATAAGTTTCCCTTCAGCCGCAAACGCATCGTGACCGTCATCTGCGCGGTAGGCTTTGGGGGATCGCTGCTGTTCACTACGAACGTGGGACTGTTCTGGCTGGACATCGTCGATCACTTCCTCAATCATTACGGCCTGATCGTGGTTGGGATCGTCGAGGCCCTGGTGGTGGGCTGGCTCTACCGAACCGATATGCTCAAGGCCCACATCGTGGCCAATCTGGGCCTCAGCGGGACGCGTCACAAGGTGTTCAATTACGTCGTGCTTCAGCTTTGGATGTACTGCATTCGCTTCGTCACACCCGTGGCGCTGGGGATCGCCATCGTCCACAGCCTCATTCGAGAGCTTACGACGCCGTATTCGGGCTATCCGATCTCGGCGATTATCATCCTCGGCGTCGGGTGGCTGCTGGTGACGCACATCTTTGCGTTCGGGCTGTCCGGTCTGCCCTGGCGCGATGGGGCCCCACAGCCGGCGGACCCAGGCTGACACAGCAGACTACTTGGGCTTGAACCCGTCCTTGACCCGGCCTTCGGTATACTTCCGGCACGCCTCCTCGAGGTCGACGTCGGTGATGTTCGCCAGTGTGCAGAGCCAAGCGAAGACGTCGGCAAACTCCTCCGCCCGGTTCTCCTGGTTCTGTGAGGCCAGCGCCGTGGCCAGTTCTCCGACCTCTTCGATGAACCACAGAAAGGTGCGAGAGACCCCGCGCTCGGTGTCCCTCGCCTTGTACTTCTCGGCGATCAGTCGCTGGAAGTCGCGGATCTGCATGTCGGGCGCACGCTCCACACGGTCGCTCCGCCAGGGGCCTTCAGCGATGCATGCCTCCACCGTGGCCGGACGGGCGTTTCGGCTGCTATTTCGTCGTCAGCAGGGTCGAGAGCTTGGCCTTTTGAAAGACCGCCCTCGCCTGGGAAATGGCCTTGTTGTACGCCTGTTCGGCCTTGACGGCGTACTTGTCCCTGCCGGCCTGCTCGGCCAGATTCAGTTCTCCGGTCAGCGGACCGTCGACCGCTTCGATGATCTCCAGCATGGTGATCCTGTTCGTCGGCTTGGCCAGCGAGAAACCGCCTCGCGGCCCGCGCTTGCTGCGGAGCACGTTCGCACGGACCAGTTGCTGGAGGATCTTGAGCAGGTATTCCAGCGGGATGTCGTACTCTTTCGAGACGTTTTGCGACAACACCACCCCTTTGCCCTGATGCCTGGCAATATAGCCGACCGCCAAAAGAGCATATCCCGTCGATCTGCTGACTCTCATGCTATTCTCCTTCTGTCCTTCCGGAATGACCGGGATTCCTTTTCATCTTCTACCAGCGATGGCTTTCGCCCCGTTCGGACAAAGGGGGCCGATTTCGCGCCTTCGCCCCTGGAACGCCAACCCCGCGAAGGTATGATCTTGCACTCCAGGATGTCGGATCGACCCCACGATTGCCTGTCCGTCGCGTCAGCCACCGCCGCCGACGCGTCTTCGTCAACGACGCGAAAGCGGTATTAGTATCTACGGTTTGCAGTCAATAGCAAGAGATTTCTTGTCAGAAAAATGGGAATTTGTTCATCGCAGGCCGGCGGGTCGGCGGCCTCGTTCGATGGGCGGCAAACTCAGGCAAGACTCTCAGTGTTGTCCAAAAAGCTTGACACGGTCGTCTGCGTCCCCTACGATAGCACCGTTTCTTGACGTCTTTTCGGGGAGACCTGAGCTATGGCTGCCATTCAGCCGCGAGTCAGCGTAGAGCACGTGGACGGTGCCACGGTGGTGGCATTCACCGACGAGAAGATTCTGGAGGACACGGACGTGCGCGCCCTGCGCGAATCGATTGAGGCCGTCATCGAGAAAGCCGATCGCCTCCACCTGGTTCTTGACTTCCGGCACGTCCGGTTTCTGTCGTCGGCCGTGTTGGGTCTGCTGATTCGCGTTCGCAAACGCGTCGACGAGCGGGGAGGGCAACTGAGGTTGTGCAACATTCACCCCGGGATTCATGAAGTCTTCAGGATCACCCGGCTGACGAACATATTCGATATCTGTGAGAGTGTGGACATCGCAACGCAGAGCTTCTCCGATCACCGGTAGGGCCCTGCAGCCGCACGGCGCCGGTCGATGACCGCATGGGTCCGCTCTGGTGTGTGAAGTCTGTGGATGGGAAGGTGTTCTATATGGCGTCCGAGGCGCCGATTCAGGGTTCTACTGTCGTTGAGAGCAAGCCGTCGGCCATCAGTCTTCCCTGTCGGCAGATCCTGTCGGCCATGGAGGAGAAAGGGTTCAGCAAGGACGACGTCTTTGCCGTGCATCTGGCCGTCGAGGAGGCGTTTGTCAACGCGGTCAAACACGGCAACAAGATGGATCCCCACAAGACCGTGACCATCGACTACACGATCGATGCCGAGAAGGTCGAAATCGACATCCAGGACCAGGGAGGGGGGTTCAATCCGCAGAGCATTCCGGACCCGCGCGTCGGGGAGAACCTCTACCGCCCGGAGGGGCGGGGGCTTCTGCTCATGAGCGCGTACATGCACATCTTCGAGTACAACGAACGCGGCAACGGGGTTCACATGGTTCGCTACAAGGACAGGCCGATTGTGGGCCACGGCGACGCCGTCGCCGGGTGAGGGCCGGACGGCCCCGCGCCGATTCCATTCCGCTTGGCCTTCTTGAACGCCGGTCGATCGTCCCATAAGCTGGCGTCCTTTCAAGGGTTCAAGGCATCTGTCCGGCTGTGGAGGGCTGATTCAGCGAGCCCGGGTGTCCGATTCGCAAAGTCCGAGTTCGATCCGGCCGAAGTCCTTCCTGACGAATCGATTCTACCGGTGATGTGAAGGAGCCCCTTCCATGGACATGTACGATGCGATGTTCTCGGCCGGCTATGTGCTCTGTGAGCGGATTGCCCGACAGGTGTTTGAGGCCCTGCCCGATAACGGCCCGATCCTGGCGATCATGGACCGCAACGGCAACTGCTGGGCCAGCGATTCCGATGCGTTCGACCGGCTGCGCCCCGGGGATGTCGTGCTGGGGGACCTTTGGGCCAAGGTCGACGACGGTTTCGAGCCGGCGACTGCCCCGATCGAAGGCGGCGTGGTGGTCACGGCACAACTGGCCGCCGAGCATGTCAACTGCGGGTACCTGGTGCTGATCCTCCCAAACGAGAGCCGGCAGACTGAAGGCCAGACGAATCTCGTAGAGGCCCTGTTCGGTCAGGTCGGCCTCGTCGCCAGGCTCATCGAAGCCTCGACCCTGAGCGGGGACGCCCAGGTCAAACGCTACAGCGTCTACGGTACCCATGATGCGCCTGTGAACTGATCGCGTTGTGTTCGCAGGACGAGCCCGATGGTGACGGGCCCGCGATGCAGGGCCGTCTCAGGGGCGGCACGCCCGCTTTTCGGGATTGCGAGCGACCGGCGTCATGCTATAATGCAGATGTCCTGCGGCGCGAGTGTACCGCGAGATGCAGGGGGTGCTTGGTATATCGGGTAGAATCGAGGCGGCGTAGTGAAGTTTCGAGTATTCAGAGACGGCAAATCCGTGGATTCCTTCACGCCATGCGGCGCCTATCTTTTCGGCACCGATGGCATCAGCGTCCGCCGCACGAAGATTGGTTTCCGGAAAGGTTGCATCGAGTGCGTCCGGCCCAATATGGAAACGGCCGGTCTGGCGCTGTTGTGGCCCATCGACGGATTCGGGAGAATCCTGCTGCCGACGACCTGTCTGCCGGAAAGAGATCGTCCCTACAATCTCAACGTCGAGATCGTTCGAGCCAAGCTCATGCAGATCACCAATCGGCGCGAGGACTGGTCGTTCTTTGACGAAATCGAAGGTATGGAGGGGGTCGCTCAGGAGGCGCAGGACCTGTTTATCGACGCGATCCAGAACATCGGCGACCCGGAGCGAGCCAGCCAACTTGCTGATGAATCGCTTCGCAAGGCGATGGTGTATTCCGAGAAGCTGGCTGTGCGGCAGGGCAAGTCGCTTTTCGACAGACGCCGCAAGAGCCACGGTTTCGGCCGGGGATGTCTCGGGTGTCGGATCGATCCGGCTCGGATGGCACAGTCGGCCTATGTCGAGAGGTTGGCCGAGCTGTTCGCCTCGGTGACAGTGCCCGTGAACTGGGCCCGGATCGAGACACGGCAGGGGCACTACGATTTCTCCGAGTTGGATGCGTGCATCACGGTGTTGCGCCGGCGAAAGGTGGTGCTCAGCGCCGGGCCGTTGCTTCGCTTCTCCAAGGAGAGCCTGCCGGACTGGCTCCTGCAATCCGGCATGGGCTTCGAGAAGATGCGGGAGACGGCCTATCAGTTCGTCTCGAAGGTTGTGGCGCGCTATGCGACGGTCGTCCATCGGTGGTACGTCATCAGCGGGCTCAACGCGGTCAACCAGTTCAATTTCAACTTCGAGCAGATCCTTGAGATGACCCGTGCGGCCAGCATGGCCGTTCGCGCGGCCGGTAGCCGGGCGGTCCGCATCATCGAGGTCAGTTGTCCGTGGGGCGAGTACTACGCCACCACGCCGGGCAGCATCCCCCCCTTCGTCTATATGGACATGGTCGTTCAGAGCGGAACCAGCTTCGACGCGTTTGGGTTGCAGATGCGCTTTGGCAAGAACGAAACCGGAATGCACCTGCGTGATATGATGCAGATATCGTCGATTCTGGATTGTTTCGCCCCAGTGGCCAAGCCGCTGTATGTGACGGACGTCCAGATTCCCAGCGAGAGCGGCAAAGGGCCCTTCAGCGTGGAAGTGGCCGGCCTGTGGCATCGAAAATGGGACCGGACCCGACAGGCGCAGTGGCTGGACCGCTTCTACAAGGTGGTTTTGAGCAAGCCCTTCGTCGAGGCCGTCAACTACGGCGGTCTTGCCGATGACTCGAACGGCGTCATCGCGCACGGCGGCCTTCTGACCGACCAATTGGAGCCCAAAGAGGCGTTCAAGACGTTGAAACGGCTTCATATGTCGATGTTCAAACGGTAGTTGGTTCCCCGGCGGAGATTGCCGCACGAGCGTACCATGATGTTGAATGATCCCACAGCGAGCGAGGGTGAACGCCGCCATACGCTCCAGTCCATCGGACTGCTGGTCTGTTGCTGTCTTTCGCTGGTGGTTGGTGCGTTGCTGGCCGTGGGAGCCCTTGGCGATGATGGGGCCGCGACGGTCGGCGCCTCCGAGACGATCAATCCCAACACAGCCCCGGTCGGCAGTCTGATCCGTCTGCCCGGCATCGGTCTGACGCGAGCGAGGGCCATTGCGGCCCATCGCGACGCCGTTCGAGATGCGACCGGCGAGAGAATCGCTTTTCGCGTCAGTGACGACCTCCAGCAGATCAAGGGCATCGGGCCCAAGACGGCGACAGACATCGCCGTTTGGCTTGGATTCGACGCACTCGCGTCCGACGCGCCGGCGCATCCGGATGGGGAGTGGGCGAGGCCATAGGCCCTCGCCGTCCACATCCTGCCCGAACGACCTCTCTGCCCGAAACGTCGGAAGCCCTGTGGAATTGACGCGGCGGTGCGACTTGTGGTACAATCCGTGTCCAGACTCCCGGCGACGTTCGGGAGGGGCGAATTGCCTGGGAAAAGCGATTGCAGAGCATAGTCCGAAAGGGAGGATGAAGGTGAACGCATCCATCAGGGCACTGTGCATACTTGTGGTCATCCTATGCGCGGCGGGAGGAATCGATACGCGATGCTCTGCCGCGAACGACGCGTCCGTCGTAATCAACGAGTTTCTGGCCTCGAACACCCGGACCCTCGAGAATCCTCAGGGCGAATACGAGGATTGGATCGAGTTACACAACCCGACCGGTGCGGCGATCGACGTTGGCGGCATGTATCTTACGGACGATGGCGGAGACCCTACCAAGTGGCGGATCCCAGCGGACGAGCCCTCGTTGACGCGGATTTCCCCTGGAGGGTATCTTGTGATCTGGGCCGATGGCGATACGGCCGATACGGGCCTGCACGCCAACTTCAGGCTCAGCGCCACCGGGGAGGAGATCTACCTGTATGCAGCCGATGGGACGACCCTTCTTGACGGTGTTACGTTCGGGCCCCAGCGGCCTGATGTCTCCTATGGTCGGTTTCCCGACGGTGTCGGTCAGTGGCGATTTCTTGCCTCTCCAACCCCTGGATCCGAGAATGCTGCCGTGTACGAAGGGTTCGTCGAACCGCCTCGGTTCAGTCACGAGCGTGGCTTCTATGAGGCGCCGTTTGAACTGACCCTCACCTGCGATACGCCTGGAGCGACCGTCTACTACACGCTGGATGGCCACGATCCCTCAGACGATTCCGGCCGAGGTCTTGCGGGGGTGGCGTACACCGGCTCCTTGTACATCCTGGGGCCGACCCGTATCCGAGCTTTTGCCGTCCGAGACGGATGGGGACCGAGCGAGACGGTGACTCAGACCTATGTCTTCCTCAGCAACGTGGTGACTCAGTCGCAGAGCCCTTCGGGCTTTCCCTCGACGTGGGGCGGGACCTCGGCCAACTATGGGATGGATCCGCGCATCGTCAACGATCCTCAGTACAAGGACCGGATGACTGAATCGCTCTTGTCGATTCCCACGATGTCCCTGGTGACGACTAACGACGACATGTTTGGTCCGCAGCGGGGTATCTACGCCAATCCTACGCGCAGGGGAGAGCAGTGGGAACGACCGGCCTCAGTTGAGCTGATCCATCCCGACGGCCGCAAGGGCTTTCAGATCAATTGCGGCGTCCGCATCCAAGGCGGGTACTTCCGCACGCCGGGCGTGTCGTTCAAGAAGTCGTTTCGTCTGCTGTTCAAGGGCATCTACGGGGCGACCAAACTGCGCTATCCCCTGTTCGGGGACGATGCCGCCGACGAATTCGACACGATCACCCTCCGCGCCGGCGCCAACGACGGCTACACCTGGAGCGGTAACGAACGGTATGCCCAATTCACGCGGGACCAGTTCGCACGCGATCTCCAGAGAGGGACCGGCCACGCCGGCTCGCACGGCATGTTCGTTCATCTGTACGTCAACGGGCTGTACTGGGGACTCTACAATCCCTGCGAGCGGCCGGACGCCTCCTTCTCGGCCAGCTACTACGGCGGTGACAAGAAGGAATGGGACGCGTTCAAACACAAGGGATTCGCCCTCAACGACGGCAATCGAACGGCCCTGAACGAGATGACCAGCCTCAGCCAGCAGGCCGGCGGCTCGCTGGCGGCTTATCAGCGGCTCCAGGGCCGCAACCCCGACGGCAGCGAGAACCCCGACTATCCCCATCTGTTGGACGTCGCCAACTACATCGATTACATGATCGTGAACCTGTGGGCGGGCAACTGGGACTGGCCGTGGAACAACTACTGGCTGGCCCGCCGAAGAGGGCCGGAGAGCACGGGGTTCAAGTTCTACTGCTGGGATGCTGAGGACATCATGCTCAGCTCCCGTTCGCCGCTGACCATCAACCGGCTGAACGACTTCAGCGATGTCGGGCGGTTTCACGGTACGCTGCGACAGAACCCGGAATACCGATTGGCCTTCGGCGACCACGTGCATCGGCATTTCTTCAACGGCGGGCTGTTGACTCCTGATTCCCTGAGCGAGCGATACCTGGATCTGACCGACTCGATCGGACTGGCCCTCATTGCGGAATTGGCGCGTTGGGGCGACCAGCATGGCCGGCGGATGCAACTGAGCGACTGGCAAAGCATGCGGAACCAGATCGTCAATTCCTACCTGCCGCGACGCAGCGATATCGTCATGCAGCAGTTCCGCAGCGCCGGGCTGTATCCGAGCGTGGCCGCGCCGGCCTTTTACGTTGATGGCCTCCGTCAGCACGGCCGAGTGGCGGCGACAGGCAGCGAGCTGTCGATGCGAGAGGCCGATGGGACGATCTGGTACACGCTCGACGGCAGCGATCCGCGCCTGCCGGAGGGGGCCGAGGCAGCAAGCCCGTCGCTGCTCGTTGCCGAAGATGCGGCCAAGCGCGTGTTGGTTCCCCCGATTCCGGTCGACCCGGCTTGGCGAACGAGTCCGACGTTCGATGACTCGGCCTGGATCAGCGGTACCGGAGGAGTGGGCTACGAGCGCGGCACCGGGTACGAGCCGTACTTCGATATCGACGTCGGGCCGCAGATGTATGGTCGCGCGACGACGTGTTACATTCGGATTCCGTTCGACGTATCCCAGGAGACGCTGGCAAGCCTTTGGAATCTGGCGCTCCGCGTGCGGTATGACGACGGATTCATCGCCTATCTCAACGGCGTCGAGATCGCACGTCGCAATTTCGAAGGCCAGCCGATATGGATCTCGGCGGCCAACGCCCAGAACCCGGACTTCGACGCCATCGAGTTCGAGCAGATCGACGTCACCGAATACCTCGATGCACTTGTCCCCGGGGCCAACATCCTGGCCGTCCAGGCGTTGAACACTTCGACGACCAGTTCGGATTTCTTGTTCTCCGCCACGCTGGGAAGCGCTCAGATCACCTCCGGCGCAGGCAGCGCTGTGGTTTCGCCCCGTGCAATCCAGTACGTCCGCCCATTGACGCTGAGCCGAAGCGTTCGCGTGGCGGCTCGTGCGCTGCGGGGCGCATCGTGGAGTGCGTTGAACGAAGCGACGTTCGGCGTAGGGCCGGTGGCCGAGAGCCTCCGGATCAGCGAGCTGATGTATCATCCAACTGATCCGAACGCCGAGTACGTTGAGTTGACCAACATCGGCAGCGAGACAATCAACCTGAATCGGGTCGCCTTCACCGACGGGATCCGGTTCACCTTCCCCGGCGTTGAACTGGTCCCCGGGGCTTACGTACTTGTGGCCGAAGACATGGCGGCGTTCGAGGCGGCGTATGGCGCGAATCTGCCGGTCGTCGGACCGTATGTGGGCAAGCTCAGCAATTCCGGCGAGCGGATCGAACTCCAGGACGCGACGGGCGCCGTCATTCAGAGCTTCACCTATTGCGACGACTGGTATGCTATCACCGATGGCCGGGGCTTCTCGCTGACCGTCAAGGACCCGACCGGGTCGGACTCGCTGGACGCCGCATTCGCCTGGCGTCCCAGTGCTGGGGTCGGTGGATCGCCGGGCTTTGACGACGCCGGTATCGTTCCCGAATTGGGGGCGGTCGTCATCAATGAGATTCTGGCCGCCACAACCCCCGGTGGGTCGGATTGGATCGAGCTGCACAATACGACCGACGAGGCCATTGAGGTCGGGGGCTGGTTCCTCAGCGACCGGGCCCGAAATCCGATGATGTACGAGATCGCGGCCGGGACGGTCATCCAGCCGAAGGGATGTCTGGTCTTTCGGGAAGACACGACGTTCGGCAATGCCGACGATCCCGGCTGCCACGAGCCGTTCGCCCTGAGTCGCAACGGCGAGACACTGTACCTGCATTCGGGCGCCGACGGCGAGTTGACCGGCTACAGCGTGCGCCAGCAGTTCGCAGCTTCGGAGACGGTCGTCACATTGGGCCGGCACCGCAAGAGTACCGGCAGGTACGATTTCGTCGCACTGGGAGCCGCGACGCCCGGAGCGCCCAACGCCGAGCCGAAGGTGGGCCCGGTGGTCTTCAGTGAGATCATGTACAATCCCGGGGGGCTCTCCCAGGCCGAATACGTCGAGTTGCTCAACATCTCCGATGCCCCCGTGACCCTGTACGATGAGGCCCTGGGGATGCCCTGGCGGTTCACGGATGACCCGGACGATCCGGAGATCGACCTGTTATTGCCGAGCCATGAACCGGTGACGCTGGCGCCGGGAGACCATTTACTGCTGGTCAAAGACCCGATCAGCTTTACCATCGGTCTTGGCATTCTGGGCAATGTGGCGGCGATCCCGTGGGGTCCGGGCCGCTTGAGCGGCAGCGGTCGGACGATGCAGATCAGCAAGCCGGGCGGTGTCGCAGACGATGGAACGGTGATCTGGATCTGTGTCGATTGTGTGGCTCATAGCGACGGGTCGCAACCGGAGAGTTTGGACGGCCGCGTCGATCCCTGGCCGGCTGAAGCCGACGGACAAGGGCTTTCGCTCCATCGAATTGATCCGGCCTCATACGGCAACGATCCGGCGAACTGGCGGGCCGCGCCTCCGTCGCCCGAATGGAGCGGCCGATAACAGCGCCGCCGGTGGCCCCACGAGTGTCGGTGGTGCCAGGGGTGATGTGGAATGCGGTCCTTGTTTGGCAACGTTGGCGAGGTGAGCCGGCAGCCGGAAGAGGTCCCCTAAGGACTCGTAAGGCAATAGATTCGGAAATAGCTCACGTTTGACTGCGGCCC
>CAZSXM010000045.1:0-37968 GCA_964610435.1 uncultured Pirellulales bacterium
CGATCCTACAAGAAGGGCCCGATTATTCTACCCACAAACGTGCAGTGCACCCTCCACCCCGGGCGACGCCCGATGGCCATTGACGGTCCGGGGGCCAAATGCTACAATCAGCGTGGAACTATTGCAGGATTCTCGCCTCTCACATGCCGATAGAGCGATTGTCCGGTATTGACGGGACCGGCATCTGGCACAGGGCCCCCTGGGCGCGTGCCATGCCGTGTCCTCCGCGTTTGAAGGAACCGCATTAAGGTAGAGGGTATTCCCGATGAGAGTGGCATTCTGGTCTGTGTCGCATGCGCTGGTCTGTGCGGTTGCGGTGGGACTCATGTGGGGCCCGACATACAGGGCCGGCGCGGCGAGCATGGACGGTCCCGTGATCAATGAGTTCATGGCCAGCAACGGCAGCGCCGTTCCTCTCGGACCCGGAGAGATCCTGGACGAGGACGGCGACGCATCGGATTGGATCGAGATTCACAACCCGACCGGGCAGGCGATCGACCTGGGCGGTTGGTATCTGACCGATAATGCGGGCAATCTCACGAAGTGGCGGTTTCCGGACGGCACGTTTCTCGGTCGTGGCGGCTATCTGCTGGTCTTCGCCTCGGGCAAGGACCGCGCGGGTGATGAACTGCACACGAACTTCAAGCTGAGCGCCGACGGCGAGTATCTGGGGCTGATCCAAGGCGACGGGCGGACGGTCGCCCACGAATACGCCCCGTACTATCCGCAGCAGCTCAGCGACATTTCCTACGGACTGGGCCCGCACAGCGGGATCTTCGTCGGTCCCGGCTCTCTGGCGTCGTACCATGTGCCCGGTCCGTCCGATGCGGGGGCGGCGTGGATGGCCCTGGCCTATGACGATGCGGCCTGGGCGATTGGCGAAAGTGGATTCGGGTTCTCGCCCATAGCCCAGATCGGCAGTCGTGACATCGGCAGCGTCTCGGTGCCGGGTTCGTATTCCGTGCACGATCAGACCCACGTCGTGCAGGGCGGCGGCGCCGACATCGGCGGCTCGCGCGACGCATTTCACTTCGCCTATGTTCCGCTGCGAGGCGACGGCGAACTGACCGTGAACGTGGCCGGGATGGTGACGGCCAACGCATGGGCCAAGGCCGGCGTGATGGTCCGTGAGACGCTCGCGGCCGGCTCGCGCTACGGCGCTTCGATCGTGACCTACGCCAACGGCGTTGTCTTCCAGGCCCGAACGGACAGAAATGCGGCGACGACCATGAAGGGAGGCAACAGCCACGGTTTGCCGTTATGGCTTCGTGTCATTCGACGAGGCGATACGATCAGCGGACACTATTCGCTGGACGGAGTCAGTTGGACGCAGCAGGCGGCCGAGACGGTCGTGATGGGACCGGACGTCTACATCGGCCTCTGTGTCACCTCACACGGAGTGGGGACACCGTGTACGGCGATCTTCGATGACGTGGCGTTCGGAAGCCATGAGAACAATGCGCTGCGCGAGGCCATGGTCGGGACCCGCGCGACGCTGTGGACCCGGTTCGAGTTTGACGCCGATGGGACCGGCTCGTTCGATTCGCTGCGCCTGCGCATGCGATATGAAGATGGGTTCGTGGCCTATCTGAACGGCGTCGAGGTGGCGCGCGCCAACGTTACCGGGGCGCCACTGTGGGATTCCGTCGCCGACGGCGACCGGCCCGATTCGCTTGCGGTCGATGCCGTTGAGTTTGACCTGTCCGAGCAGCGAGGCCTGCTCCGCGACGGGCGAAACGTCCTGGCCGTCGCCGCGATCAACGACGACAAGAACAGTGAGACGCTCTTCATCAGCCCCGAACTGACGGCCACGGGGGACGTGCTCGTTCCGCAGTACTTCGGCGTTGCGACGCCGGGGCGGCCCAACAGCTCCGAGGCTCTCGACTGGGTGGCCGCGCCGAAGTTCAGTCGGCCTCGCGGGCTCTGCGATGCGCCCTTTGAGCTGACGCTCACGTGCGACACGCCCGGCGCCGTCATTCGCTATACCACCGACGGCACGGCCCCGACGCAGACCAGCGGGGCACTGTATACCGGTCCGATCACCATCGACGCCACCACGTGCCTGCGGGCGGCCGCGTTCCGGCCGGGGTGGATGGCCAGCGCCGTTCAGACCTACAGCTACTTGTTCGTCGATCAGATTCTTCGACAACCCAAGAATCCGGCCGGTTTTCCGGCCCGTTGGGGCGGGACGACCGCCGACTACGAGATGGATCCGCGCGTCGTGGACGCTCCGGCCTATCGCCACCTCATGCGCGCATCGCTGCAAACGTTGCCCACGCTTTCGCTTGTGACCGAGATGGACTACATGTTCGGACCGGCGGGCATCTATTCGAACCCGTCTGGACGGACCGACGCCTGGGAGCGACCCGTCTCAGCGGAATGGATTCGCACCGATGGCACGACCGCCTTCCAGGTAGACGCCGGGATTCGCATCTACGGGGGCGCCTTTCGCGGCTTCAATCTGACTCGAAAGAAGTCGTTCCGCTTGTTTTTCAAGCGGCAATACGGTCCGACCAAGTTGAACTTCGACGTGTTCGAAGGCACCGACGCGACCACGAGGTTTGACACGCTCGTGCTGAGGGCCGGCGCCAACGACGCCTGGAACGACTGGGGCCGGCAGAACACCCAGTACATCATCGACGAATACATGCGCCGGACACAACTGGCGATGGGCCGGCCGTCGCCGCACGGGACCTTCGTCCACCTGTACATCAACGGACTCTATTGGGGTCTGTACAACGTGCTGGAACGGCCGGTCGATTCCTTCTGCGCGGCGTACTTCGGCGGCGAGAGAGAGGAATGGGACGCCGTCAATGCCGGCAGTCCCACCGGCGACAGCAGCACGGCGACCTGGAACGCCATGCTCAGCCAGGCGAGAGCCGGACTGACCGACACCGCCTCGTATCAGCGGATTCAGGGCAACAACCCGGACGGGACGAACAACTCGTCCTACAACAACCTGCTCGACGTGGGCAACTACATCGACTACATGCTCTGCAACTTCTGGGGCGGGACGGGTGACTGGCCGGGACACAATTTCTACGCCGCCTGCCGCAGGCCGCCGAACGCGACCGGTTTCAAGTTCTTCAACTGGGACGCCGAAGGCGCCATCGTCGTCTGGTCCAGTCTCAACGCCAACGTCACCGGTGTCACCGCCGGCGCCGCCCAGCCCTACGCCGCAATGCGCGACAATCGCGAATTCCGGCTGCGCTTCGGCGACCACGTTCAGAAGCAGATGTTCCACGACGGCCCGCTGACCGCCGAGGCCGTGTATGCGCGCTACAAGGAACTGGCCGAAGAAGTGGAACTGGCTATCATCGCCGAATCCGCCCGATGGGGCGATCAGGCCAGCAGCACGCCTTATGGATTGCCCCACTGGCAGAGCACGCGCGATTACGTTCTGAACACCTACATGCCGCAACGTTCGCAGATCGTCCTGGAACAGTTGCGCAACGCCGGGCTCTATCCGTCGGTCGACCCGCCCACGTTTGGCGTGGGGGACGGCCCGCAGCACGGGGGGTACGTCGCGCTCGACCAGCACCTGTGGATGCACGCGCCGGAAGGAACGATCTATTACACGACCGACGGGAGCGATCCTCGCGTGCCGGCCGGCGCCTCGGCTTCCGATACGCTGGTGACGCTGCTGACCGAGGATGCGCCCAAGCGGGTGCTGGTTCCCAGCCCGGCCAACGGAGGCGATCAGTTGGGCAACGTCCCGGCGGCGTTCACTGTGACGTTCTACAAGGCCAGCGGCACGGTGGACAATCTGGCGGCGGCCGAGCAGGTGATTGCCGACCCGCGCAAGCGTCTGCACACCGTGACCGAGCAGGCTACGGTGATCAACTACTTCAACACGGGCAGTCCCGGCCAGTTCGACAACGATCGACCGTTCCCCGGCACGCAGATGAACGTCGACGTGGACGACTTCGTCATTCTCGTCACGGGTACAGTGCTGATCCCGTCGGCGGGGGAGTGGACGTTCGGCGTCAACAGCGACGACGGCTTCGGCCTGACGCTGACGCGCGGCAGCCGGACATATGCGATGTCCCATCCCGATCCACGTTCGCCGGGCGATACGTTGGAGGTGTTCAACATCGCTCAGGCGGGACAGCATGAATTACGGCTGGTCTACTACGAACGGGGCGGCGGGGCCGAACTGGAGCTGTTCGCTGCGCCGGGTCGAAGGACCAGCTTCAGCGCGACCCACTTCCGTCTCGTCGGCGACATCGCTCGCGGTGGACTCCAGGTCGGAGAGGGCAACGTCTGGTTCGTGGACCATTTCGACGATTTGAGCTGGACGGCCGGCACCGGTGGCGTCGGGTACGAGGCGAGCGGCGGCAACTATCCCGACTATTTCGACATCGACGTCCAATCCGAGATGTACAACAAGAACGCCTCCTGCTATATCCGTATCCCGTTCGAGGTCGGCGACGCGGAGTTCTCCAACATGATCCTGAGGATGCGCTACGACGACGGATTCGTTGCTTACCTCAACGGCGCCGAGGTCGCCCGGCGCAACTTCACAGGCGAGCCGACATGGAATTCGACGGCCAGCACGACCAATGCCGATGAGGCGGCTATTGTCCTGGCCGGCATCGACATTTCGGCGCACGTCGGTCTGCTGCGGCGCGGGAGCAACCTGCTGGCCATTCATGGCCTGAATGTCTCGACCAACAGCTCCGACTTCCTCATCAGCGCCGAACTCGTCGCCGGAGAGATCAGCCAGGGCACAGTTTCCCCCGATGCAATCGAGTACACCGGGCCGATCCTGCTGACCGGCAGCACCCACGTTAAGGCCCGGACCTTCTCGGGCCAATGGAGCGCGCTGAACGAAGCGATGTTTGCGGTCGGACCGGTGGCGGAGAATCTGCGGATCAGCGAGATCATGTACAACCCGGCCGACCCGAACGCCGAGTACATCGAGCTGACGAACATCGGCGCCGAGACGATCAACCTCCATCTGGTGCAGTTCACCAGAGGTGTGCGATTCACCTTCCCACACGTCGATCTGGCGCCGGGCGACTATCTGCTGGTGGTTGAAGACATCGAGGCCTTCGAGGCGGCGTACGGTGGGGGCCTCCCTGTCGCCGGACAGTATGCGGGCAAACTCGACAACGCAGGCGAGCGCGTCGAACTGCGCGATGCAGCCGGACAGGTCATTCACGACTTTCGCTATGACGACGACTGGTACGAGATTACCGATGGCATGGGGTTCTCGCTGACGCTTCGCGATCCAGCAACGGTCGATCCGAACGGGCTGAGCCGGAAAGAGGCCTGGCGGCCCAGCGCCTATGCCGGCGGCTCGGCCGGCTTCGATGATTCGAGCGACGCCATCGAGCCCGGCGCGGTGGTTGTCAATGAGGTCATGGCCTATATGCCCGGGGGGCCCGACTGGATCGAGCTGCACAATACGACCGATCGGACGATCGATGTCGGTGGCTGGTTCCTCAGCGACAGGGCCGGCGATCTGGCCCGGTACGAGATTGCTCAGGGCACCTTGATCGGCCCCGGCAGCTATCTCGTCTTCTTTGAGGACCAGCATTTTGCCAATGCCAACGACCCAGGCTGCCACGGGCCGTTTGGGCTGAGCCGCAACGGTGAGGCCGTATATCTGCACTCCGGCTCGGCCGGCATCCTGACGGGCTACAGCGAACGCGCATTGTTTGGGCCTTCGCAGGCCGGGGTGTCGTTCGGCCGGGTTCTCACCAGCACCGGACGGCACGACTTCACGTCAATGCGCGAGCCGACGCCGGGCCAGGCCAATGCCGATGCAATGGTCGGCCCCGTGGTCATCAGCGAGATCATGTACCATCCATCCCGCTCGACGGATGCAGAGTACGTCGAACTGCTCAACATCAGCGACGAGGCAGTGGTCCTGTACGATACGGATGCCGGCGCGCCCTGGCGCCTGGCCGCCGATTCCGGCATCGAGTTGCTCTTCCCGACGGCTGCGCCCGTGGTGATGGTGCCGGGCGAGTGCATCATCGTCGCAAGGGACTTCGTCGCCTTCAGTGCGGCCTACACTGTGCCGCCGGGCACACAGGTCTTTGAATGGCGGGCGGGCGAGCTACCCGACGAGGGCGGGCAGGTCCAGCTCAGCGCCCCCGGCCAGAAGGACGGCGAAGGCGACCGCCATTGGATTCGCGTTGACGGCGTGGCCTACAGCAACGGTTCGCAGCCGCAGCGATTCCCGGCCGGCGTCGATCCCTGGCCCGTCCAGGCCGATGGTCGAGGCTCGTCATTGTCGCGAATCGACCCGACCGCCTACGGCAACGACCCCGCCAACTGGCGCGCCGTCGCTCCATCACCCGGGTCCATCAACTGACGCCTGCACAGGGCGGTCGTTGTCATGCACGGGCAGGCCCTGGCGTCTTTTCTGTATGGAGAAGACGGCCGTGGCCGGTGGATCAGGAGAGAGCAAGAATCAAATATCGAATGTCAAGACCGCGGAATCGCCGCCTTGCGGCGATGACTTCGTCAATTTCACATTTTCCATTGGTCTTCCTCAGGCGGAAGTGCGCCCGGGGGAATCCGCATGGGCTAAAGCCCATCCTGCAGTCTTGCCGGATGGGCGCGCCTCTGGTATGCTTGGCCGACGATGGGTGGTCGCTCAGTGAGGCGGCTGCGGATAATCATGGAACAGGACAAGAACAGATATCTATGGCCGACTGGACGATCAACAAACCCCTGGGTGAATGCTCGGGCACGGGCCGGACGATCGAGCCGGGGGAGGAGTACTTCGGGGCGCTGGTCGAGACCGAAGAGGGGCTCGAACGCCGCGACTACAGTGTGGAATACTGGGAAAAGGAGAAGCCCGGCGTGTTCTGCTTCTGGAAGAGCCGGCTGGCGAACCCGGATGAGAAGAAGGAGCTGTTCGTCAGCGATGAGATGCTGATGGCGTTCTTCGAGCGACTGGCCAACGAAACCGACGCGGAGAAGCTCAACTTCCGGTTCGTGCTGGCCCTGGTGCTCATGCGGAAGCGCAAGCTCAAATACGATGCGACGAAGATGGACGGGGCCAGGGAAGTCTGGTCGCTGCGCGTGGTAGGGGAGAAGGACCCGGTCGAAGTGGTCAACCCGCACCTGAACGACGAGCAGATCGAGCTGCTGACCTCGCAGATCGGCCAGATTCTGCAAGCGGACCTATAGGAGGCGACATTGCGACGGATGCCAAGATCGTGCCGATACCTGGGTGCCGTGCTGGCGGCCTTTGCGGCCGGCTGCGCGGTGCAGGAGCCGGCGAAGCTGCCCATTTGTCCGGGCAAGACCGACGTTCAGGACTCGCTGTCGGCCGTCAGCTCGCGCGTTGAGCAGGCGGTGGCGTTCCGCGCCAGCGGTCAGTGCCGTCTGGCCTATTACGAGCCGGGCGACGACGGCGTCAAACGACACAACCTGCCCATCCTGCTCTGGTTCCACCCTCCGTCGGAGGTGTACATGCAGGGCAGCATCGCGGTGGACCCTAAGGCGGTGATCATCGGCTCCAACGCCGAGGCGTTCTGGCTGGCCCTGCGTCCGAAAGAGATGAGCGCCTATTACTGGGGCACGTGGGACGAGGCCCAGAATGTCGAGGGCCTGATGGTGAGCCCGCAGGTCGTGCTGGAGGCTTTTGGCATCGTGTATCGCGACGGCCGCGCCGATACGGATGACTGGTCCCTGCGCAATGAGGGCGCTTTCGACGTGCTGACTCGGCACGGCGAGACCGGCCGTGTCCTCAAACGCATCTATATCTACACGTGTGACTACCTCGTGCGGAAGATCGAGTACTTCGACAACAGCGAGCGGATGGTCGCCGTGGCTGAGTTGGATGGCTACCAGACGGTGGGCGAAGGGTTTGAGGTGCCGACAAGTATCGTCGTCAGCGCCAGGGGGCCCGACGGGCGAGAGGACACCATCGACATCAGACTCCAGTCAATCAGGGCCAGGCGACTCAGCGAAGAGGCACGCCGGCAGGTGTTCAGACGCGATCCGAAGGACATGGAACGGTTCGAGCAGGTGTATCGATACCGCGACGGCGCCTGGGTATCCGAGCGGTGACGATTCCGAATCGCGTTGATGGAATGGATAGCGACTATGACTCGAAGAAACCTGAGGACGGCGATTCGCGAGGGCGCGTTCCTGCTGGATGGGGCGATGGGGACGCAACTGATTGCGCGCGGGATCGAGCCCGGCGTCTGCAATGATGCGATCAATGTTGAGTCGCCGGAGATCGTTGCAGACATCCACCGGGCGTATCTCGATGCAGGCAGCGATGCGATCGTCACGAACACGTTCGGGGCCAACCGGTACGCCTTAGGACGGCACGGCCGGTCCGAGCAGGCGTACGCCATCAGTCGGGCCGGTGCTGAACTGGCCCGAAAGGTGGTGGGCGAACGGCGATACGTTCTCGGCGACATCGGTCCGACGGGCGATTTCCTCGAACCGCTGGGCGGACTCAAGGCGGCCGACGTGCGAGAGGCATTCGCCGAGCAAGCCCGGGGCCTTCTCGACGGAGGCGCCGACGGATTCATCATCGAGACGATGACTGCACTGGACGAGCTTGACATGGCCGTTGCCGCCGTCAAGTCTCTCGACAGCGGCCTGCCCGTGTTTGCCTCGATGTCGTTCGACAAGACCGCGTCAGACTACCGGACCATGATGGGAGTGGACGTTTCCACGGCGGTGACGAAGATGCTGGCCCTGGGCGTCGACGCGGTGGGATTCAACTGCGGGACAGCCACGCTGGACGAATACGTGGTCTTGACGGAGAGATACGTCTCGGCAGCCCGCTCGACGGGGGCTGATGTGATCGTGTTTGCCGAGCCGAACGCCGGAAAGCCCGAGCTCGAGAATGGCGAAGCGGTCTATAGGGTGACGCCGGAGGAATTCGCCGCCGCGGTCAAGCAGATTCACGCCGCCGGCGTGCACGTCCTCGGTGGCTGCTGCGGAACCGCCCCGGCCTTCATCGCCGCTGTCGCCGATGCGCTGAAGTGAACGGCCTGCCGGCAGTCAATTGCCGCCTCACGTTGACGTTCGGCGGTCGATGGCACTGGCCAGCGAGGTGATGTGGTCGATGGTCCTGGCGGTGGCGCCTTGGTTGTCCAGGATGACCTGGCGGCCGCGACCGGCGATAGCCTCAGTGTAGGCGGAGTCGGTGAGGCACTTCGTCAGGACGACCATCAGCTCATCGCCGTCGACGACCTCGATGGCCCCTTTTTCGCTCAGCAGGGCCTCGACTGTCTGGCGGAAATTGAAGGCGTGCGGCCCGAAGATCGTGCACTTGCCCAGGGCGGCGGCCTCCATCATGTCCGAGCCGCCCATCGGCACGAGCGAGCGGCCGACGAAGACCACGGTCGCCAATGAATAGAACTTGCGCAGGTCGCCCATCGTGTCGCCCAGGATCACTGTGTTGCCATCTGAGATGGGGCTTTCCTGTCTGCCTTTGACCCGGCTATACCGCAGTACAGCAAAGCTCATTTGCTCGATCAATTGCGCCACCTCGTCGAACCGCTCGGGTTTGCGCGGCACGATGGCCAGTCGCAGGTCGGAAAGCGACGGGTCCTCCTTCAACGAGCGATACACGTCGAGAATGATCTTCTCCTCGTCATTGCCGGTGCCGCCGGCCACCCACAATCGCTGGCCGACTAGATTCAACTCTTTGCCAAGGGTCTCGGCGCCTTCGACCCGGTCGGCCACCTGGGCGGTGTCGTACTTGAGCGAACCGGTCGCCACGACGCGCTCGGCGGCACAGCCCAGCGCACGGAACCGGCCGGCATATTCCTCCGTCTGCGCCAGCACGAGGTCGATCTTGCTGAAGAACCCTCGGATCAACGGCTTGAATCGGCGATAGTGATCGAAGCTTCTGTCGCTGATCCGCCCGTTGACTACGACGACGGGGACCGCGCGTCGGTGGGCCGTGCCGATGAAGTTGGGCCAGACCTCCAACTCCATGAGCAGACAAAGGGTCGGGTCGATCCGACGAAACGCCCTGCGCATGACCCAGGACAGATCGAATGGGAAGAAGAATACCGTCCATCGGCCGCCGAACAGGGCGGTGGCGCGGGCGAATCCGGTGTCCGTTGTGGTGCTGACGACGATCTCGAAATCGGCGAATCGCTTCTCGATTTCAGCGATCAGGGTCTTGGCGGCGTTGACTTCACCCACGCTGACGGCGTGCAGCCAGATGCATTGGCGCTGGGGGTCCTTTCGGCTGAGATTGCCAAATCGCTGGGCCCAGCCCTGGCGGTATCGGTTGTGTCGGAGCCGGCGATAGACGATGACTGGGCTGAACAGAAGTCCGGCGAACAAATACAGCAAATCGACGACGAATCTCATATCGGTCCTGAACCGGGGATCTTTCTGGCACTGACGCCGGCATGATATCCCCACGGAACCGATGTGTCAAACGGCACGGATCGTACAAGCAACGGGCCGTCCGAATCACCGACGCTGATCAATGGGCTGTGTCCGTATTGGTTTCCTGGCCGGGCACGATGCGCTGAAGCTCCAACGCCGGGTCGTCGTCGAGGAACAGGCCGCCGCCCCGCACGATCAGGTTGAAGTCGACGAACAGGTTCATGCCGATGATCCCGTCGAGCGTCCCGCCTTCCGGTGAGGAGATGTCCAGCAGAACCACGGGAACCTGGCGGGCCTGGAACCACTGGCCCAGCGCGGGGATGTCGATGGCGTCGATGTAATAGCCGGGCGCCATGATGACGTCGCCCGTGACGCCCTGAATCTCGACCTCGAACTCAGGGTCGGAAGGGTCGAGCTGCAGGCGAGCGGCAATCCGCGACCCGACCACCGTGACCTGCGCTCCGGTGTCCAGCATGAAACGGTTCTTGTCCATCGCGCTTCTTTCGCCCTCATACAGATCGACGCTGTGGACGAAGAACAGGCTCTGTGACGAGTTCCCGATGATGATGGACGGGCTGGCCGGCGGAAAATCCATCCCGAAGCCGCCGCCCCCAAAAATATCGCCGAGATCCAGGCCGCCCAGACCACCGAGGCCCATATCGAGGGTGGGCATGTATTGGACGCTGATACCGCCGAGAGGACGCAGCTCCAGCGGGATCGTGTTGGAGAAGCGGGGCGCCTGCGGATCTCCCGTCTCATACAATCGGATGTCCGGAGCCGTGAACGTCTCGCCGTTGCGTTCTACGGTCAGCATCCGGTCGCTGCGGATCACCGTGGTATAGTAGACGCTCATCGGCGTGCCGATGGCCGTCGGCAGATCGGGAAGGGGCCCTGGATTCCGTCCGACCATAATCGCCACGTTGCTCTCCCCCATCATGGAGGAGGAGTCAAGCAACAGAGTTTCCGGGTCGATCGCGCCCAGACCGTCGATGAAGAGGGCCAGCGGCTGGGTCACTGTGGCGACCACCGACCCGGTGACTCCGCTGATGATGGTTTCACTCGGCGTGAGCAGACCGGGATAGACACCGGCCCGCACACCGTCGGCATAGCCCATGACGTGGGCGCTGGCTCCGGTGTCGAAAAGCCCGATAATATAATCCGTCTGCGGGTTCACGCCGCTGGGATAGCTGCCTCGAACCGAGGTTTCCACATCGGCCTCGAATTCCAGTTCGGCTTTGCGCCGTGTGGTGACGGAAACCGTGATCCAGGGCACAAAACCCGCGACAGGGGGCGACTCGACGAGCATTTCGTTGGCGAGATCCGCCGTCGCCGGCGTGGGGGATACGGCATAGAGGGTCGCGCCCTGGCGGTCCGGGCGGTCGGCCTGTGTCTGTCGCCGCGATTGTGAGGGTACGGGACGGTCCTTGGGGTAATGGACGCCCTTGATCCGTCGGCCGCCTCCGGCCTGCCAATCGACCTCTCGACGCTGCCAGCCTTCATTGGCGGCCGAGAGGGCCGATGTGAGTGTTAGCAGAATGACGAAAACCCCGGCGCACGTCCGTCGCGCCGCTGTCGGATCGGTTCGTTTCACGGTGCTGCCCTTTCCAAATTCGCACCCTATTATAGCATATTCGGGACTCGTCCTGTGAAGAAAACGGCGCGTGCCGACGTTCTCTACCGGTTTAGTGCCGTTGTCGGACATCGGCGCAACGCGCAAAACGAAAGACAGGTACGCGCTTGACTTGGCCCGATGCGGCGGTAAGATAGGACCCCGATGGGTTGCGTCCCCGTAGCTCAATTGGATAGAGCGTTGGCCTCCGGAGCCAAAGGTTAGAGGTTCGAATCCTCTCGGGGATAGTGGGTGGTCCGGCAATGCGGACTTCGGAGGGTGGTTTCGCGCGGTCGGACAGGTTCGCAGCCGGCGATTCGAGTTCGAGAAAGGCGGGGCTATGGAAGACGACAGACGCGGACGGAATTTCTTCACAGTCCTTTGGTGTGTGGTGCTGGCGCTGTCGTTCTGCAGCCGGGTGCAGGCGAAGACGAAGGCCTGGCAGGGCACGATCACGATTCCCACCTATGGGTGGGCCGACGACGTCAACCCGAAGTTCTGGGCCCTGGAAGACCGGATCAGGCTGTCCACGACGGTCAAAGGGGCGATCGTCTACCCCTATTCGATGCAGGATCATCTCTATCGCGAGAAGGAGGACCGAACCTATAAGGCGCTGTTCCTGGAGAACGAGTATCTCAAGGTGACGTGCCTGCCGGAACTGGGCGGGCGGCTGCACTCGGTATTCGATAAGACCACGGGCGCCGAGACCTTCCATCTCAACAACGTCATCAAGCCGGGCATGATCGCGATGCGCGGGGCGTTCATCAGCGGCGGCGTCGAGTGGAACGCTGGCCCGCAGGTGCACACCGTCACGATTCTCTCGCCCGTCGATGCGCTGATCGGTACGAACAAGGACGGCTCGGCCTATCTCGAAGTCAGCAACCTGGAGAAGACTCTGCGCACCCGCTGGACCGTGCGCGTGACGCTGCACCCCGGCCGGGCCTATCTGGACGAGAAGATCCGCATCTTTAACCCCGTAGACGCCGTCAATCCGTACTACTTCTGGAACTGCACCGCCTTTCCCGCCAAGAGCGGGACGCGGTTTATCTATCCGATGACGCTGGGGACAGATCATTACGGCGTCGACTTCTTCAACTGGCCTGTCCATGAGGGGAAAGACCTCTCCTGGCTGAAGAACTACGAGACGTGGGCGTCGATCTTCTCCGTGGACTGCGCGTTCGATTTCTTCGGCGCCTATGACGTCGATGACGATCGCGGCATCGTACAGGTGGCCGACCACTACGAGCTGAGCGGCAAGAAGGCTTGGACGTGGGGGACGTGGGATTTCGGGCTGGTCAGCCAGAAGAACCTGACCGACGACGACGGCCCCTACATCGAGGTCCAGAGCGGGCCGCTGCCGACGCAGTCGGACTACGGCATGCTGCTGCCCCGGCAGCAGGTCGCCTGGCAGGAGTGGTGGTATCCCGTCCACGGACTGGGTGACGGCTTCGAGTTCGCCACCAAGGACATCGCCGTCCAGACGAGCCGATGGGATGGGCAACTGGAACTGCAAATGCTGGCGACGGGACGATTCGCTCGTGCAACGTGTACGGTCTCTCAGGACGGCCGGGACCTGTTGACCGAGCGGCTGGACCTGTCACCGGCGCAAGCACGCTCCGTGACCGTCTCGCCTGCGCCGCAGGGGCCGGCCGAAGTGACGGTCAGGACGCGGCAGGGTGACGTCCTGGCCCGTTTCACAACGCCTCTGCCGATCCCCGAAGTGACGCCGCCGCCCCGCAGCAAGGTGCTGGACAAGCCCGATGCGGAGCTGACGTTGGAGGAGAAGCTGCTCCGGGGCCGCAAACACGATCTGGCGACCGACCGCAAGAAGGCTCGCGAGTATTACGAGAAAGCACTGGCTCAGGACGGCGGCTACGCGCCGGCGCTGGTCGGACTGGCGGTCCTGGGCATCGAGGCCGGGCTCTATACCGAAGCAATCTCTCGATTGGAGAAAGCCCTTGAACGCGATCCGGACGATGGAACGGCCTGGTACTTCCTGGGCATCGCCCATCTGAAACGCCATGATGCATCGGCAGCCCTTCGCTGCGCCCGCCAGGCGGCGCGATATGCCGTGACCGCCTCGCTGGCCTTCGATCTTGCGGGTCGGGCCCATGCCGCGTTGGGGCAGAAGCGCATGGCCCTCGACGCCTTCGAGAAGGCGGCGAACCTGAACCCGAACGACGGCAAGGCGCGGGACCACTGGCTGCTGGCCCTGTATGCGGCCGGCGAGACGGGCGCCGCATTCAAGGAAGCGCGGCAGGTTTCCGCAGCATTCCCGACCGACCTGGTGCCCCGCGCGATTCTGGCGATGCAGGGCGACCGGGAGATGGCCCGCTTCGTCGAGGACGCTCGCGCGTTCGTCGGCGAACACGATTTCCAGATGATCGAGGCGAGCCTGCTGTTTGCGGATGTGCGTCTTGTGCGGGAAGCGGGGCGGGTGCTGTCGGCCGTGTGTGTGGACGCCGTGCCCGAACCACAACGCAGTCCGCTGCCGTTGTACTACCTGGCCTACTATGCCTCGCTTGCAGGCGACACCGCCACGGCGAGGAAGCATCTGGATCAGGCGTCGCGGATGGTGCGCGATTATGTCTTCCCCTCGCGTCCGGAGGCCGTCGAGGTCCTGCGCTACGCGATTCGCGAGAATCCAAGCGATGCCTGCGCCTATCTGCATCTCGGGAATCTCTACGCCCATCTGGGCCGGGTGGACGAGGCCGCCCCGCAGTGGCAGAGGGCCGTCGATCTCGACCCATCGCTCAGCGTGGCCCATCGCAACCTCGGGCTCTATGCTCGGGCCCAGGAAGACGATCTGCCCAAGGCTGAGCGGGCCTATCGGCGGGCCATTGCCGCCAGACCGAAGGACCAGACGCTCTACCGCGATCTGGCGGAGATCCTGCTGGAGCAGGATCGGCGACCCGAGGCGATTGCCTTGCTCGAATCAACCCCTGTCGACAAGCTCAAACGCGCCGAGATCATCATCCTGCTGGCCCAGCTCTACTGCGACGAGCGACAGTATGATGATGCGATCGACCTGCTCGAATCGACGCCGTACTTTGTCAACTGGGAGGGCCAGACGATTACGTGGGATCTGTTCCACAAGGCGCACATGGCGCGCGGCCGAATCTGCTTCGACGATGGGGACTTCGCCGGGGCGCTGCGGCATTTCGAAGCGGCGCTGACTTACCCCGATAACATCGGCGTCGGACGTTCGAACAAGCCGCAGGAGGCCACGGCCCAGTACTGGCGAGGCAGGACCCTTCAATCGCTCGGACGTCTGGAGCAGGCCCGCGCGGCCTGGAAGCTGGGTGCGGCCGGCGCCCCCGGTTCCACCGAACAGAACGCGTCCCGCGAACTCTGTCACGCGGCGCTGAAGCAGACCGAGCAGCCGTAAGATGGGCTTTGGCCCATGCGGCCGATACAGCATGGGCCAAAGCCCACCCTGCAATCACTTTACGTCACTTTTCTTGCTTGGCGCATTGGTGTCGGGCCGCTATCGTGGGGCCGTCGATTGAAATCCACACACCATCAATGGGAGAATGCCCATGGTTGAGTTGGATTCAAGCCGCGAGAAAGCGGATGTCATCGACGCCTTTACTGCGAGGGTCGTCGGTCGTAAGCTTCGCCTGGTTCTGCCGGAGGGACGTGACGCTCGCATCGTGCTGGCCGCCCGCGAGATTCGCGCCAGACAGATCGCCGAGCCGATCCTCCTGGGGACGCGCGAGCAGATCGAGGCGGCGTCGAAGGAAGCGGGTACATCGCTGGATGGTATCGAGACCCTGGACCCCAAAGAAAGCCCGCATCTGGACGCGTATGTCGGGCGATACATGGAGGGCCGGGACAACATCGCGCCAGGTGTGGCCCGGCGGATGGTCGCCAAGGCGCTCTTTCACGGCGGGATGATGGTCGCCTGTGGCGATGCGCACGTGATGGTGGCCGGCGCCGCGACCGCCACGGCGACGGTGATCCAGGCCGGGGCTTTGACCGTGGGGTTCGCGGCGGGCATCGAGACGGTGTCGAGCTACTTTCTCATGATCGTGCCGCACTTCGGCGACGAGCGGGACAAGGTGTTCGTCTATGCCGACTGTGCGGTCAACATCGACCCGGCTGCCGAGCAGTTGGCCGATATCGCACTGGCCTCAGCCCAGAGTGCCGAGGGGCTTTTGTCCGAGCCGCCTCGCGTGGCGTTGCTTTCGTATTCGACCCGGGGCAGCGCCGACGGGCCCAGCGCCGAGAAGGTCCGCCAAGCTCTGGGGATCGTGCGTTCGAGGCGGAGCGATCTGGCCATTGATGGAGAGCTTCAGGCCGATGCGGCCGTCGTCGCTCGTGTGGCCCAGAAGAAGGTCAAGGACGGCAGCGAGGTGGCCGGCCGCGCGAACGTGTTGATCTTCCCCGACCTCGACGCCGGGAACATCGCCTACAAACTGACGCAGTACATGGCCGGCGCGCGGGCGATCGGGCCGTTCCTCCAGGGGTTCGCCAAGCCCATGGCCGATCTGTCGAGGGGGGCGTCGGTCGAAGACGTTGTCACTACGGCGATCATTACGCTGGCCCAGGTCAAAGACGCCGCTCCCGGCCAAGAAAGGCAGGGGTGAGACTTCCGTGAAGGTGCTCGTGATCAACGCCGGCAGTTCTTCGATCAAATATCAACTGTACGACATGCCGCACGCAGAGGTCCTGGCCAAGGGGTTCGTCGAACGGATCGGAGAGCCGACATCGAGGCTGTCGCACACCTGTGCCGGCGATTCGACCACGCTGGAGGAGGCGGTCCCCAATCACGAGACCGCGATGGAATTGATCCTCAAGGTGCTTGTCCAGCAGGGGGGAGGGATCGTGAAGGACCTTTCCGAGATCGGGGCTGTGGGCCATCGCGTGGTGCATGGCGGGGAAGAGTTCACCGGGTCCGTGAAGATCGATGACCGCGTCCTGGACTCGATCGAGCGATTTGCCGAGCTGGCGCCGCTGCACAACCCGCATAATCTCGTCGGCATCCGGGCCGCGATGCGCAAGCTGCCGGGCACGGCGCAGGTCGCCTGTTTCGACACCGCCTTCCATACGAGCATCCCGAAGGTCGCGCACATGTACGCCTTGCCCTTCGAATTGTACGAGCGACATCGCGTGCGTCGCTATGGCTTCCACGGGACCAGCCACCGCTACGTCGCCCGGCGGGCGGCGGCGATGATCGGGCGAGACAAGCACGACCTGAACGCCATCACCTGCCATCTGGGCAACGGCTGCTCGGTCGCCGCCGTGCGAAAGGGCCGGTCGGTCGACACGTCGATGGGATTTACTCCGCTGGAAGGTCTGGTGATGGGGACGCGGGCGGGCGATTTCGATCCGGCGATCCTGTTCTACCTGGCCGACAAGGGCTACGACCTGGCGACGCTGAACGGGCTGTGCAACAAGAAGAGCGGCCTGCTTGGGATCTCGGGCGTCTCGAACGACATGCGGACGCTTCAGAAGCACGCCGAAGGCGGCAATGACCGCGCTGCCCTGGCCATCGAGATGTTCTGTTATCGCGTTCGCAAGTACGTCGGCGCGTACTCGGCCGCCCTCGATGGTGTCGATGCGGTCGTCTTCACCGGCGGCATCGGCGAGAATTCGTCGCTGGTGCGCGAGCTGGTGTGTCGGGACATGACCCACCTGGGCATCACGCTCGATCCGAAGGCCAACGCCGAGGCGGGCGGTCGCGAGTCGGCAGTCACCGTCCCGGACAGTCGCGTCAAGGTGCTGGTGATCCCCACAAACGAAGAGCAGGCCATCGCCAGGGACGCCTTCGAGTTGGTCGGTGGCAACGGCGGAGCCGCAACTGCATAATAAAGAGCCTGATATGACAGACAACAGAGACGATCGACGTTTCATGGTGGACGTGGGTCTGCGGGACATGCCGTTTCCGATCCATGCGGTCTCGCGAACCGAGCCGGACGGACAGGCGACCGTGGCGAATATCTCGATCAACGCCCGCATCATGCAGACGTTCGAAGCGCGCTGGATCGACCGATTCATCCACGTGCTCCACAGCCATCGCGAGAACATCGGGACCCGGACGCTCCGCCACAATCTGGGCGACTACATCACCGAACTCGAAGCGACGGCGATGAAGATCGCGTTCGACTATCCGTTCTTCATCGCGAAACGGACGCCGGTTTCGGGCGAGATGTGCCTCGTGCGGTACCTGTGCGAGTACGCCGCCAAGGCCCATTCGGTGGACGAGCCGGCCGCCGTGACGTTCAAGATTCAGGTGCCCTGCATCACAACCTATCCGGCCTCGAACGCCGCCAGTCCTACGGGCCTGTTCGGCCAGTTGAGCGTGCTGGACATCTCCGTGCAGAGCCAGGCGGACGTCTACCCGGAGGACATCGTGGACATGGTCGACCGGCACGTGCTGGCCTCGGTCTACTCCTTCCTCAGCGAGGACGATCAGCGGTTCATCATCGAGAAGGTCCATTCGGAGGAGAAGACCAGCGTTGTTGTGGTCGACGAAGTCCGCAAAGAGCTGGCCCGCAACCGCAACATCGAGTGGTATGCCATCGACTGCTCGAACTACGGCATGCTCCACTCCTACAGCACGGTCATTCGGACAGAGAAGAGCGCCTGGGTGCCGTTCAGTGGGTTCGATGAGCATCTGTAGGGCATGTGAGAGACCAAGGCGTATGACATTCTGGAACAGGACAGGCTGAGCTATGAGCGGACACGAGACGTTCCGCGTCTTGACCGGACGTGAGATCGAGTTGCTGCGAATGCAGGGCTGTTTCGCCGAGGACTGGGGTCGGATCGGGGTGGCCGAAGGATTCGATCCGGCAAGCGTGAGGAACTCGCACTTCTCCGGCTCGGTCCGCCTGGGTCGGTTCGCCGGCTGCGTGCGGCTGCCGGGGGGATTCGAGAAGCCCAGCGGCGTCTACAACGCGGTGGTTTCCAACTGCACGATCGGCGACGATACGCGCATCTCCAACATCGGCGTTCACATCGCCAATTACGACATCGCCGAACGTGTGTGCATCGAGAACGTCGCGACGATGCAGACCAATCCGGGCGCGACGTTCGGCAATGGGATCGAGATCAGCGTGCTCAACGAGGCGGGCGGGCGGGAGATCCTGCTGTTCGACCGCCTGTCCGCTCAGTTCGCCTACCTGATGTGCCTGCATCGCTATCGCCCGAAGCTGATCGAGCGGCTTCGCGGCATCGCCAGAGAATATGTCAATTCGATTCGTGCCGACCGCGGGCAGGTGGGCACGGGGGCGAGCATCTGCTCGGCCGAGGAGATCATCGACGTTCGGATCGGGCGCTTCGCGACGGTCAATCACACGTCGAGCTTGCGGAATGGAACCATCCTTAGCTCCCAGGAAGCCCCGACCACGATCGGCGTCAAGGTGATCGCCGAAGACTTCATCGTTGCCGAGAGTTCGTTCGTGACCGGTGGGGCGATGCTCAGCAAGGTCTTCGTCGGCCAGGGCTGCCAGATCGGGCGGCAGTACTCGGCCGAGAACTCCGCCTTCTTCGCCAACTGCGAGGCCTTCCACGGCGAGGCCTGCTCGGTGTTTGCGGGCCCATACACCGTGACGCACCACAAATCGACCCTGCTGATTGCCGGGCTGTTCAGCTTTTACAACGCCGGCAGCGGAACGAACGAGTCGAACCACATGTACAAGCTGGGCCCGGCCCACGAAGGCAAGCTGCTGCGCGGGACCAAGACCGGCTCGTTCAGCTATCTGATGTGGCCCTGCCGGGTCGGCCCGTTCAGCGTCGTGCTCGGCAAGCACAATACGACGTTCGACACGGGCGACTACCCCTTCAGCCATCTCGAAGCGCGGTCGGACGGCCGTTGCGCGATGATTCCCGGCTTTCACCTGACGACCGTCGGCACCGTCCGCGACGAGGCCAAGTGGCCCCGGCGCGATCGCCGCAAGGGCACTGCGAAGCGCGACGCCGTCTCGTTCGAAGTCTTCAGTCCGTATGTGATCGGCAAGATGATCAAGGCGAGGCGGCATCTGAAGGAGTTGCAGGACTGCACGGACAGGTCCGTCGAGGAAGTCGCCGTCGGCGGGGCACTGGTCAAGAGACTGCTCCTGCGCACCAGCCAGAAATACTACCGCACGGGGATCGAGATGTATCTGCTGGAGGAGGTGGTCCAGCGAATCGAGGCGGCACTGGACGGCGCGGCCGGAGATGGTGAGCGTGTCCCTGTGAGTGCGGATGATGCGGTGTACAGCGAGGATTGGGTGGACGTCGCCGGGCAGCTTATGCCTCGCAAGCGGCTGGTCGATCTGGAAGATGCACTGGAAACCGGTTCGGTGGCGACCCTCGACGCCTTCGACGCGGCCATCGCCAATATCTCGAAGCACTATCGGCATGATGAATGGGTCTGGGTGAAGAAGGCATACGAGCAGGTCTTTGGCGTCGCGCCGACGAGCCTGGCCGATGAGGAGGCCTGCGAGGCCGCGCGGATGCTCCTGAAGGTGCGATCGAAGTTCTTGAACCTCGTGACCGCCGACGCCCAGAAGGAGTTCGACGAGTCCAGCCGGCTGGGGTTCGGGCAGGACGGCGAGGCCGACGACGTGGAGCGGGACTTCCGGCAGGTCCGGGGCCTCTATGAAGAGAACCAATTTGTGCTGGAGATGAAAGGCAGTATCGACCGGCTGCATCGACGCATTGAGCGGATCGAACAGGCCATTACTCAGCGACAGGGGACGGAACGAATCCATCTCTGATTGGAAAGGAAGCAGGTTATGAGGGTCATCATCCAGGACGATTACCAGATGGTCAGCGCCTGGGCGGCGGCGTACGTCGCCCGGTCGATCAATGACTTCAAGCCGACGGCTCGCAAGCCGTTCGTGCTCGGCCTGCCCACCGGCTCGTCGCCGCTCGGCATGTACAAGGAGCTGATCCGCCTGAACCGGGCCAAGAAGGTCAGCTTCGCCAATGTTGTGACCTTCAACATGGACGAGTACGTGGGGCTGCCGAAATCGCACCCGCAGAGCTACTATTCCTTCATGTGGGACAATTTCTTCAAGAAGATCGACATCAAGAAGTCCAACGCGAACATTCTCAACGGCAATGCGAAGAACCTCCAGACCGAGTGCGACCGGTACGAGAGGAAGATCAAGAGCTACGGCGGCATCCGACTGTTCGTCGGCGGGATCGGTCCGGACGGGCACATCGCCTTTAACGAGCCCGCTTCGTCGCTGGCCAGCCGCACCCGAATCAAGACGCTGACCCAGGACACCATCATCGCGAACTCACGCTTCTTCGACGGGGATCTGAACAAGGTGCCCCGCACCGCGCTGACCGTCGGCGTGGCCACCGTGATGGACGCCGGGACGGTGCTGATTATTGTCTCCGGGCACAACAAGGCCCGCGCGCTGGAGCAGGCGGTCGAAGGCGGCGTCAACCACATGTGGACCGTCTCCTGTCTGCAATTGCACGCCCACGGGATCATTGTCTGCGACGATGACGCGACCGCCGAGATGAAGGTCGGGACGGTCAACTACTTCAAAGACATCGAGAAGCACAACCTGGACCCGAAGAAGGTCCTCTCCGGAACGCGACGCAAGTAGCCGCGCCGGCCGATCGAAACGGGACAAGAGTGGAGCGAATCTATGTCGGACGTGGAAAGAAGAGTCAGAGAAGTGACGGCCAGAACGCTCAAGATCGATCCGGGACGAATCCAGGACAACTCGCGCTTCGTCGAAGACCTCGGGGCCGAGTCGATCCAAAGCGTCGAGCTGGTGGCGGCCTTTGAAGAAGAGTTCGATATCGAGATGGACGAAGAGGAGGCCCTCGACGTCAAGACCGTCGGGAAGGCCGTCGAGTTCATCCAGCGATATCTCTGAGCCGCACGATCGCACAGTAGGGGCGAGGCATGCCTCGCCCCTATCCCTCTATCGATTCGGAGAATCGTCACGGAAAGGGATCATCATGACCGGTTCTGCTATGTCACGCGTTCTGTTGTCCTGCTGTCTCGTCGTCCTGCTGGCGGCTGGCGTCGGTTGTGGGTCGGGCGGCGGCTACGCCGGCAAGGGCGATCTCGTGACCGAACCTTATCGGCTCGATACGGGGCTGGTTTCGCGGTCGATCTGTTTCGAGAACCCGTCCGGTGCACCGGGGCAGGGCGGCAAGGCGGCCAGCCACCTCGGTCCAGGGCGCAAGGGGGCCCCGGCGATTACGCTCAAGGCCGGTCAGGAGGTCCAGCTCTGTGACATCTACGGGGCCGGCACGATCCGGCACATCTGGATGACCACGGCCAACACCCCCGTGAACCTGCGTTCGCTCGTCATTCGCGCCTGGTGGGACGGGCAGGCTCATCCCAGCATCGAGTGTCCTATCGGAGATTTCATGGGGACGGCCCACGGCAAAGTCACGCCATACTTCTCGGCCGTGCATTCGCTGGGCCGCAACGCGGGAATGAACATCTGGTTGCCGATGCCGTTTACGACGCGCGCCCGAATGACCCTGACCAATGAGGGCAACGACAACGTCCCGCTGTACTACCAGATCGACTACACCCTCAAGGACAGGCATCCGTCCGACGTGGGACGGCTACACGTGCTGTTCGCCCGGGAGAACCCGACCACCGAGAAGCAGGACTTCGAGCTGCTGCCGAAGCGGACGGGCAAGGGACGCTACATCGGCGCTCTGATCGGTGTCCGCAACCTGAATCCCGATCAATGGTGGGGCGAAGGCGAGATCAAGATCTTCATGGACGGGGATACCGAATTCCCGACCATTGTCGGCACCGGCAGCGAGGACTATGTCGGCCTGTCCTACGGGATCCAGCAGACGCCGTACTTGTACAACGGCTGCAACCTCAACCAGAACAACTTCATCTCGATGTATCGCTGGCACCTGCCCGATCCGGTCTACTGGCAACGGGAATGCCGGATCGCAATCCAGCAAATTGCATGGAAAGACGGCCTGGTCGAGACGGAGGACGACTGGTCGACCGCCACGTTCTGGTACGAGCCGGTTCCCAGCGAGCCGCTGTCGCCGATGCCAGGCGTGGACGAGCGGACGGCTAACATCTGGCAAGACAACAAGTAATAACACGTGGCCCATGCAGCGAAAGGAAGTGGACTATGTTGCAGCGAACGTTCCTGATCGTGTCGGTGGCGTCGATGATGCTTGTGGTGCTCGGCGGCTGTCGGGAGTCTTCCGATGACGGTGCGCCTGTTTCGGTTGATTCGCCGGGCGGAGCAGTGAAGTTGTTCAACGGCAAGAACTTAGCCGGCTGGGAGGCCGAGGGCGGTGCTCGGTGGGTCGTCGAAGACGGGCTTCTGATCGGCACGCAGGGCGAGAACAACGCGCCTGGCGACCTGTTCACGACGGCCAGCTACGACGACTTCCACCTGACCGTGACCTGGCGGGCCGAATGGCCGTGCAACAGTGGCGTCTGGTTCCGCTATCAGGGGCCCGACAAGGCGTACCAGGCCGACATCCTCGAGTACACGAATCCCGAGTGCTATTCCGGGACGCTGTATTGCCCCGGCAAGATGTTCCTGGCGATGAACACGGACAAGACCCTCGTCAATCGCGATGACTGGAACACTCTTGAGATTCGCTGTGAAGGCGATCACACTCAGATTTGGCTAAACAGGCGGCAAGTTGCGGATGTGCATGATGATACGACCGCCGTGGGCAAGATCGGGTTCCAGATTCATGCGGGTCAAGAGTTCGAACCCATGAAAATTGTGGTTCGTGAAGCGCTCCTGAGGGAACTTTGAGCGAAAGTCACCGTAGAAGGCGGCGGCAACATAGCTATATTTCCTGTTTTGCGCAGAGTGTCGAAGTTTTTGTCTTGACGTAGATGGGTTCTTGCCTATAATCACGGCCAGATCAAGTGCTGGTAACGGGCACACGGCCAGAAGGATGTGGCCCCCATGTGAATGGGTTCGCGCCTTGCTGGTTACGTCCTGCCTTAGGAGGAGGCGCAATGGCAGTAACCACACAGAGGTCTTTTCTCTCGGACCGTGAATGGGCTCAGGTTCGTCAGTCCCTGGGATTGTCCCCAAGACAGGCGGAGATTGTCAGGCATCTTCTGCTTGGCGAGTCTGACAAACAGATTGCGAAGGAATTGCAGATCTCGATCCCGACGGTGCGCACGCACCTGGGACGACTCTTTCAGAAGTTCGAACTGAACGATCGTGTTGAACTGATTCTTCATATCTTCAGTCGGGTGCGGGAGAACGACGCGAAGCTGTCGGACGACGCCCCGGCGACGTTCGGTTCTGGTGCGGCTGGCAGCGACGAGGTGTGAATTCCATTCTCGGCTGCTCGCCGCGTGGAGTCGGTCGGCCGAGGCCCATTGGAGAGCGGAACGCGGATGCGTCCAGGGTTCCCGTGTCGCATGGCACTGTGGGTCTGCTGAGATCGGGTCGCGTCTCGTCCGACCAACGCATTGCGCGCACTCGAACTCTCTCCGGCGATCGCTTCGGTCGCCGGGGCCGTGCGTTGTTTCCGATAACATGCACGCGGCATTCGTTCGCTTCGATCGCGCGGGTCTGACGACCGCTTCTTCGGCAGTGCTCACCGAGATTAAGGGACGCTGAGTCCCCGCGATCGTTTGCGCTCATCTCCGCTCAAGTCTCTTTCTCATTCCACCGACGAGCATCTCATGGCAAAGAGCCGCAAGTAATCATCAGAATGGAGACGATGGCTATGAGATACGGTTCAATCGATGCATTCCGATTCGACGTGAGCAGCGAGCAGAGGCAGGTGTGCACCTGGGTGGCGGCACAGGCGAGCATGGGGATCACGAGGATTTCCTACGGCGACCTGAAGGCGGCCCTGGACATCGGCGACGATCGGGAGATCACGCGCGTGTTGCGGCAGATCCGGGAACGGCTGGACGATGTGCATGAGATGGTGCAGTTCCCGATCGTCAACACGGCCCGGCCGTATTTCGAGATTCACCCCAACGCCGACTACATTTGGGATGACTACTGCCGGGCCGAGCACGAGGCCGAACGCATGGGCCTCGACAGTGCCCTCGATACGCTGGAAACCAGCGATTGCCCCGTGTACGACTACGCGGCCTGTGCCGTTTGACGGTCCGGGAGCAGGGCAGAGCAGAGAAACAAGTCTTTGGAGAGAGGTGAGTACATGGGTTCACCGCAGAAATCGGATCTGAAGGAACAACAACTGGGTTGCTATCGTTTGTGGGTCAGGCCCAAGACCTCCGACAAAAAGGCCAAGAAACGCAGTCACTCCATTCTTCTCGGACCCTACTTCTCGAATTCCAAGCGGTGAATCGGCTCATCGCAAGCCGGGTGAGGGGGCTTGGCGAGGACTTGTTGGGAATGGGCGGCAACGTACGCCACCGGCGACATCCTCGGCCGCTCGAAGGCCTTTTGCAGCAGGCCCGACATTCCGTATGCTTTCATCGGGTACCGGGCAGGTTGCGGTGAGTCCCTCGTTGGGCTCGCGGCGGTACCGGAGGAGTTTCTCTCATGGAAAGCAGACGTGCGATGCCGGACAGAATGCCAGAACGACCCAGGCCGCTGTCTTTCGACCGGCCCGAGTCTCCTTCGGCTGGGCCCGAGGTGTCGGCCCAGAGCAGGAAGACGTCGAGCCGCGTGGTCCGTTCCAGAGGGCGTGCCCCGCATCGCAGACGCGTCACTTGCAGTTTGGGCATTACCGCTCTGGTATTGCTGGTGGTGTTCTCGGCGGTTCAGATGGAGTTCATTCGTCTCGACGCCGTGCGGGCCGGCGTTCTCAAACACATCGTCACGGTCTGCCCCAATCAGGCGGATGCCTATGCCTTCTTGGGCAGGCACTACAGCACCAGCGGTCGTCCGAGGGACGCCGTAGACGCCTGCGAGAGGCTCGTGAGCATCTCTCCAGACGATCCGCAAGCCCACGTCTTGCTGGGCAATGCCTATGCTGCCGCCAGCCGGCCGCAGGTGGCCCTCAATTGCTACATCAGGGCCATCGATCTGGACCCCAATTGCTATGAGGCGTACGTCGGACTTGGCAAGGTCCATTCCGTTTTGGGTGAGTATGCCGAGGCGTTGGAATCGTATGAGCGAGCCGTGCATATCAGGCCCGACTCGGCACAAATGTATGTGTCCCTCGGCTTGGTCTTCTCCAATCTGGGGCGTTTTGAGGAGGCCATGCAGGCCTTCCGGCAGGCCAGAGAACTCGATCCGGACATCAGCGAGGCACAGGTTCGGTCCGGGAAGGCCTCTCTTGAAGCCGGCCGCTACGGCGAGGCGATCGTGCGCTTCCAAAGCGCCGTCCTGTGCGACCACGGCCATGCTCAGGCCCGCTACAATCTCGGCCGGGCCTACTTGCGCGCCGGTGAGAGGGCATTGGCGATTGAAGAACAGAAGACCTTGCGACAACTGGATGCGGACCTGGCCGATGAGCTTCTCAAGCTGATCGAAAAGTGACGCCCCTATTTCATCGTTGTTTTCTGTAACGGCCCGCTTTTCCCTTGACAACTGGCCTCGTCGGGTGTACCAGATGGACGATTGCCGGACGGAGCCGGCCGGTTGATTCTCGTCGCTCAGGGATACGGATTGAGGGTCCCTTCGAACGAGCGCGCCACTGCATCTGCCCATCAGTTCGCCGGCTTCAGTAACGGAGGATCGCGGCCGTGCGACAGCCTGGTTTCCGATCGTCGGGGCAATTCGCCATCGGAACGGGTCTGCCGCAACGGAGTCGGCCGCGCGTTGGCCCAATGGGTTCTTACAGGGAGGTAACGTATGAAGAGGCACATGTGGGTATTTCTGGCGGTTCTCGGGATCGGCACCACGAGTTGGGGCGGTGTGATGGTCGCCACTTCGGGTGGCCATATTGGCATGACCAGCAGCCATATGGTTGGCGGCGTGCCTCTGTCGGGGATGTGCAGCAGGAACGTCGGTGTCTACATCGGGATGTCTCACGCCATGATGAATCGCTATGTGGTTGTCATTTGCGGCAGCCAGAAACCTTGTGGCGAGGTTCCCGATCCGTGTGGCCCGAGCAAGCCGAAGCCCCCATCATGCAAACCGGTCTGCCAGCCCCATTGGCCCACCTGGTGCTGGCCGTGGGGTGGCGTTGCAACGTCTTCCTCTTCCACGAGCATCGCGATGGCCAGCGGGCCTGGTTCCAGTGCTACGGCAGAGAACTCGGGGTTTGCGACCGCTCCGGGTAGTTCCAGCAGTTCGTACAGCTACGCCCATAGCGTCAACCCGTAGCGGCGTCGCGGAAGCGTCATCCGACAGCGTGTCCATGTCGAAGGGCGTCTGTTTGTGGCTTGTTGCCGACGACTGGCGGATGCCTGATCGCTATCGTTTCACGGGCTGGAGATAGCAGACGACCTTCTGCGTGAAGGCATCGGCGTCGAGAAGGACCGCGCGGTCGTCTCCTGCGATGTCCGAGGCATCGACGACCTTGATCGCGTCGGTCCATCGGTCTGCGCCGGGCGCCAGTTCCGCGAGCCGGTTCGGCGGACCGTCGAACAGTTCTGCGCGCAGGGAGTTGCTGCCCTGTTGTGGAAACATGGCCAGGTACAGCATCTCCGTCTCGACCAGTTCGTTGAGAAAGTGTGTCCCGAGTGAGACATCGGGAACCAGGTGCTCGCGCATGGCCACGATCTCGCAGAGCACCGCGACGCGGTTGATCTCGGCGAATGCGACGGGGACGCCGAGAAACGGGTCGCTCGTGCCCCAGCGACCCGGTCCGAGGAGCATGGTGCAGGGTGTGCGGGGGGCTTGGGAGGTTCGGTTGATCTTGCCGATCAGTCGGGCCACCTCATATCGATCCTGCAACGCCAGTTGGCCGTAGGCTGCGGGGACCACGTACACGAACCGCTCGATTCGAATTCGGCGGCTCTGGCCGATCACGGCGCCTGCGGCCTCGATGATTACGTCGCTCGGGCAGACCCGCGCGGCGGGCGGCCTCGGGGCTTCGGTGCCTTTGACACCGAGGGGGCGGCACTGAACGATATGGATGTTGTAAGAAGTGGTGTCTGCGAAGTTCAAGGTGAACTCCACATCAACGGCGTGGTCGTACGCCTGGTGCAGCGTCCGCAGGATCTCGCGCATGTCCTTGACGAAGTCCGTCTGCGACAGCAGGGCGTCGAAGGTCAGGACCCAGTCCTTGCCCGCACGGCCTGCGCCGCTGCCGCTGAGCCGGTCACTTGAGGCGAACATTTGGATGGGCACGTCGGTCCCTTCGGCCACGAGGTCGAGGAAGTGGCCCGACGCCAGCCGATTGGCCTGGAGGTCGAGGTAATCGACCCGCCGCTGCGCGCATTGCCGGACCTCGTCGAAATTGGATTCCGGGCGCGTCTGCGGCGCGTTGAGCGCGACGACCCGCGTGTAGTCGTCGTCGGAGCGGTCCACGGCCCTCGTGCCCAGTCCGAAGACCAGCCGCACCACACCGGCGTTCGGGTCGATCTTCTCGTGCCATACGTACGGATTGAACGAGAAGCCCACTCCCGCCGCATGCGGATAGTAATAGCGGCCGTGTGTGGCCCCCGAAACCCGCATGACCAGAAGAGCCATCTGCTCGTCGTGATTGAGCAACCCACGCTGTTCCCGGTAGAGCAGCGCCTTGTCGCTCATCGTGCTGGCGTAGATCGTCCGGACCGCCGAGAGGAAGTCCTCCAGACGACGCTCCCTTGGCCCCTGGTTGGGACAGAAGACGCTCTCGTACTTGCCCGCAAAGGAATTGCCGTAGTTGTCCTCGAGGAGCGAACTGGAACGAACGATCAAAGGCGATTGCCCGAAGTAGTCGAGCATCTGCTCGAACTGTGTCCGGATGTCGTCGGGAAACTGCCCCGTGAGAATTCTCTGTCGGGCCTGCACGGCGCCTTCGAGAAGCCTGTCGGGGTCTCGCTGCCTCTGGCGCAGCCACCACACCCCGTTGCGGACCAGATAGGTGTAGAACACGTCGGAGCCGACGTAGAAGGAGTCGTGTTCTTCGAGAAGACTGGCGAAACGCTCCGAATGCCGCTGAAGGATCTTGCGGGCGATGAGCATGCCGACCGTCTTGCCGCCGATCAGCCCGGAGCCGATCATACGCTTCCAGATGCTCAGGACGTCTTCGAGGCAGAGATAACGAGCCACCAGTTTGAGCATTCCCGGGTCGCGGGAGATCGCCATGCGGCTGAGGTGCTGGAACATCTCCTGTTCTTCCTCCGGGGCGCACCGGCCGGCCTTCACCGCGTCCAGAACCTCGCGGGCCCTGTCGAACTCGCGTTCCCAGAAGCCCGGACGGATGTCTGTGTGTAGATCGGACCAGTTCACCGAGGATAGAATGCGAGAAATCAGCACGCTCGATGTGACGGGCTTGAACTGATCGCCGTCCCGGCCGTGCAGGAGGTTCATCGTAGCCGAGAAGCGGAACTGCACTTTGAGCGGGTGAACGTAGAGGGTCTCGTCATGGCGGTACAATTCCAGGAATAACTGGGTCGTCTCCAGAATAGGCCGGATCGCCTGGGCGCTGTGGTAGTTGCGGAACAACGCGAAATAGGTCACGGTCTCCAGATCGTAGAGATAGGGGCAGGTGAGCATGAAGAAATTGCCGAGCATCGAGTCGGAATACCAGTCGGCGGCCAGTTCCGACAGACAGTCGAAGACGTACAGGGCCCCGCGGCCCGTGCTCTCGATTACAGCGTGGATCTCCGCGATGAACGTCTCGAAGCCGTCGGCCGGGTCCAATTCGTGAAGCTCGACCTGGCAGCCCTCCGGGACCACGGGCGGGTGACTGGCGAAGCGGAAATAGACCACCCTTCGACCAGATTGGAGGCCCGCCTCGCAATAGGGAGCGACCATCGCCGTGTAGTCTTCGATGGCGTCGATCTGCCAGACGATGTTGTCACCGGGCAGGATGCCGTTGAGCGTCCGATCCAGGCCGGGTAGCCCGGTCGTGGGCGCCATACTGTAGGCGGTCATGCGATTCCTTTCCGTTCACCGAATATGTGGCCTGCTGCTGCATCACGATATCCGATCGCTGAATCGTTGAACAGTTTGCATGTTGGGAGGGTATGACGCGTGTAAGGATCGTCGTCTGGCATCTGCCGGTTGGCCTTCTCTGTTGGAGGAATGACCTGTGGCATGGGGGGCAATTGAGTTGGGGTGGGAAAGGCCGGGCGTCGCATGCGCCTTTTCGCACGATCAAGGTAGACCGGGCGTGGCTGTTGCGTTACGATACGGTTTGCCGAGCGCGATTCACGACCGTTGGCGCCGATCCGTGATGAGGACAAGATCGTAACGAATCCCAGAAAGGGGGTCCCACCGTGAAGCACTGCATCCTCACCCTGTTGCTGCTGACGTGCATCTCCGTAACGCAGGCCGGAAACTGGCCGCACTGGCGCGGCCCGCACTTCGACGGCTCGAGCGCGGAGACGAACCTTCCCTCGACCTGGAGCCGGACCGAGGGAATTGCCTGGAGGGCCGAGCTTCCCGGCTCCTCGGCGGCGACGCCCATCATCTGGGGCGACCGGGTCTTCATTGGAAGCGTCGATGCCGAGAGAGAAAAGCTGGTCGCAATCTGCATCGACCGGACCAGCGGCAAACATATGTGGCTGCGAGATGTCGGCGACGAAACGCACAGGGACAGGCGGAGCACATACGGTGCGCCTTCACCCGTCACGGACGGCGAGCGCGTGTTCTTCTTCTACAGCACCGGCGATCTGGTCTGTTTCGATTTCGACGGGCGGCGTCTGTGGGCGCGGAATATCCAGGAGGACTACGGAACGTTCGCATTTCTTTGGACGTTCGCCAGCAGTCCGACCCTGCTCGACGGCAAGCTGTATGTGCAGGTTCTCCAGCGAGATGTTCCGGTGAGCGGGCGCGGCCTGGCCGGCCGGCCCAACGAGTCCTACCTGCTGGCCGTCGATCCCGAGACCGGCAAGACCTTGTGGCGCCATATTCGCCCGAGCCGGGCCAGGGAGGAGTCGCGTGAGGCCTTCTCCACGCCCATTCCTGTCTGGCACGAGGGCAGACCGCAGTTGGTGCTCGTCGGAGGCGACGCGATCTCGGGCCACGACCCGCAGACGGGCAAAGAGCTGTGGCGTTGGGGCACCTGGAACCCCCGGCGGATCACGCATTGGCGCTTGGTGCCATCGCCGGTGGCCGGCGACGGCGTCGTTCTGGCCTGCGCGCCCAAGAGCAGTCCCGTCTACGGTGTCCCGTTGGGCCATCAGGGCGTTCTGGACGACAGCGATCTGGCCTGGATCAGCGGTCAGGACCCGCGTGATGTCTCCTCCGATGTCCCTACGCCGGCCTTCTACGACGGGGACTTCTTCATACTCAACGACTTGCGTCGCAAGCTCTCGCGCGTCGAACCGCGCACGGGCAACGTCACATGGACGATCGACACCCCGGGCCGGGCCAAATACGAGGCCTCGCCTCTGGCCGCCGACGGCAGGATTTACCTGATCAACCATGCCGGCGAAGCGGCCGTGATCGACGCCGCCACCGGGGATGTGATTCGGGTCATTCCCATGGATGATCCGTCTGGAGGTGAAGTCGTCCGGGCATCTATCGTCGCCGCATCCGGCAACCTGTTCATCCGAACGACGCGGCACCTGTACTGCGTCGGTGCACGAAGTTCATCGAGCCCTTGACGTGCAGACATAGGCCGATCCCAAGCCGCGTGGGCTTGATCCCGGCTGGCTGTGGGGGCGACGAAAGACAACGAGCCCGCCGATGAGGTAGGACCGACGGGCTCGGGTGCATTGTCCCGGCTACATGCTGCCGGGTCGTTGGCGCAGGCGCACGACCTTGACGCCGCTGACCTTCTGGCTTCCCATGGACGTGGTCATCTCGCCGGTGAGCTTGGTGTCGTCGATCTTGCCGGCGAAGTCCATCGTGAACTCCTGGTCGCCGAATGGGACGATCATGCCGAACGTGAGCTTGCCGTCCTTGAGTTCGACCCTCTTGACCGGAAGCGTCCCGTACAGGGCGCTCAGGTCGGGATGGACGACGAGCCTCTGCTTGACCGTGCCCCATTCGCCGGCGACATCGAGGTGCCACGTGCCGATCGCCGCGGCGCCGAGCCGCGCGCCCCGCACTTCGATCTCGCCCATCTCGGACTTGATCGTGCCGGTCAGGGCGTTGCCCTCAAGAGTGCCCTCGAAGGTCGATTCCCACTGCCGGTCCTGGATCGTGCTCTTTCGCCGGAAGCGGATGGTGCGCCGCTGGACGGTGAAATCCGAGATTTCGTGCTCGCCCCACTCGCTCTCCCACTGGGCGCCAAGCCGGCCCTCCCCGTCGGGTGTGACCACCAGCAGGGTAGTGACTTCGCGGTCGCCGAGAGTGAATTTCATCTGCCAGCGGCCGACGGCCGGGCTGATGCGCGGGCTGCGCCGGCCGACGACGTCGGACTCGCCCTGCTCGCTCGACAGGACGCCCGTCAGTCTGTCACCGTCGATCTCGCCGCTAAAGGTCGAAGTGAACTCGTCGTCACCGAAGCGGGCGACGTGCACGAAGCGGAGGTTGCCGTCGCTGAATCGGATGTCCTTCAGTTCGTTCATGCCCCAGGCGCTGATCCACTGTCCGGCCCAATTGCCCTGACCGGCCGGAGCGAACGACAGGATCACGTCCATCTGCCGCTCGCCGAACGGGATCCTGACCTGCCAGTCGCCGAAGATGCCGCGTCCGCCGGGCGGCTGAGCCCAGGCAGGCGCCGCCACAAGGGTGGCTGTCAGCAGGTACAAACACAGGGTGGTTCTGGAAAACGTTCCGCGTCTCATGTTACGTTCCTCCAAAAAGGGGTAGTCGATTTGCCTGATAATTACCCCTTCGATGAGCGGCTGTCAATAGTCTGTCGGCAACGTTCACACCCCGGCGGTGGTTGTGCGCTTGATGGAGAACCCTCTCGCTGCTACACTGTATAGCTCTGTAATGGTTCTCTTCCCGGATTCGACCGTCGCATGAAGCTGGTTTTGGACAATCTGACGTATCACGACTGCCCTGTGGAGGTGCGGGAGAAAGCTGCTTTCGCGCCCGAGCAGCGGCAGGGGCTGCTCAAGGCTCTGCACCGCAGTGACGCCGTGCAGGAGGCGGTGATCCTCCAGACCTGCAACCGGCTGGAATTCTACCTGTACGCCAGGCGGGACTGCGACTGTCGGGCCCTTCTGGGCGAATTGCTCGCCTCGCAGGGCTCCGGGGCGGCCGGCGTCTGGGCCGAGCACGGGCGCGAGACGACGGGGATCGACGTGGCCCGCCACCTGTTCGAGGTCGCCGCCGGGCTGGATTCCCAGATGGTCGGCGAGAACCAGATCCTGGCCCAGGTCAAGGCCGCCTACACAGAATCGCTCGAAGCGCGGATGAGCAAGCTGATCTTCCACCGGCTCTTCCACCATGCGTTTCGCGCCGGCAAGGCCGTGCGTACACACACGGACATCAACTGCGGCGCCGTCTCCATCGGTCTGGCGGCCGTCGAGCTGGCCCGGAACAAGGTGAATCTTCGCCGCGCCAGGGCGCTGGTGATCGGGGCCGGCGAAAATGCCGAGCTGGTGGTCCGCTATCTGATCAAGGCCGGGCTGTCCAATCTGGTGATCGCCAATCGGGACGTGGAGAAGGCCCGGGCGATGGCCCGCCGCTTCGGCACAGCCAAGGCGATCGGTCTGGCCGAGATCGGTGGCCAGCTTGCCGACGTCGATCTGATCGTCGGCTCGACGGCGGCGGCCGAGCCGATCCTGACGTACGACAACGCCGCGTGGCATTTGTCCGGACGGACCAAGCCGCTGCTGATCGTCGATATCGCCGTGCCGCGCGACATCGATCCGGCGATGGAACGCTTCGACTTCGTGACGCTCTACAATATTGACGACCTCAACGGTCAGATCGATGCCAACCGCGACAAACGCAGCAGCGAAGTGCCCAAGGCCCGCGCCATCGTCGAGGAATTCGTCGGTGTGTTCTCGCAGTGGTACGAGTCACTCGATCTGGTTCCCGTGATCGCGAAACTGACGCAGGCCGGGCTCGATCTGGCCCGCAGCGAGGCCCGACGCTACGCCGGCGATTTCGGCGATGCCAACGCCGACAAGCTCCAGGCCTTTGCCGAGTCGCTGGTCAAGAAGGTTCTGCACGGGCCGATCAGTATCATCAAGGACGGCGCCGGCGAGCCGACGGTTGAGCAACTCCAGGCCGTCGATCTGATCAACCGTATGTTTCTCGCACAAGACAAGGGCGGCCAATGAGTCGGGTGCTGACCGTTGCGACGCGTCGAGGCGACCTGGCCGTCGTCCAGACGCAGAGCGTCATCGCCGCGATCCGGCAGCGACATCCCGATGTCGAGGTCCGAATCCGCCAGGTGACCAGCGAAGGCGACCGCGACCGTCAGACGATCCTTTGGCAGCTCAAGGACACCGGCTTCTTCACGTCCCGGCTGGAGGATGTGCTGCTGGCCGGCGAGGCGGACTTTGCGGTCCACAGCTTCAAGGACCTGCCGACGCGCCCACGCGAGGGTCTGGTCGTCACGGCCGTCTGCCGGCGTCGCTATCCCGAAGACTGCGTGCTGGCCCGGGAGCCTGCCGATTCGCTGGACGCGCTTGGAGTCGGTACGCGGGTGGGCACGTCGAGTCTGCGGCGGGGCGCCCAGCTGCGGCACCTGCGGGGCGATCTCGAATTGATCCCCATCCGGGGCAACGTCCCGACCCGCATCGGCAAACTGCGGGACGGGGACCTGGACGCGATCCTTCTGGCCCGGGCCGGGATCGAACGGCTGGGTCTGGCCGCCGAAATCTCTTTCGTCTTCGATCCGCACCGTTTCCTTCCCGCCCCGGCCCAGGGCGCCTTGGCCGTGCAGACCCGCTGCGACGACGAAGCGACCAACGAGATCGTCGCAACGCTGGACGATCCGCCGACGCGGGCGGCGACCGACGCCGAGCGAGAGGTGCTCACGGCGATGAAGTGCGGCTGCCACGCTCCGGTGGGAGCGTACGCCGAAGTGGCCGGCGATCAGATGGTCCTGGAGGCGTTCATCGCCGAGCCGAGCGGCCGCCGCCTGCTGCGGTCGCGGATGGCCGGGCCGTCGGCAAAGCCGCATGAACTGGCCCAGAAGGTGGCGCGCAACCTGCTCGACGCCGGCGGAAGAGAGATCCTCGACGAACTGGAAAAGAACAGGGACAAGGGCGATGTCACGACCTGAGAAGGGCTTTGTGTACCTGGTCGGCGCCGGTCCGGGCCGGGCGGACCTGATCACCCTGCGCGGGGCGGAGCTGATCCGCATCGCCGACTGCATCCTCTGCGACAAACTGGCCAACCCCGCGTTGCTGGAACTGGCGCGACCCGATGCCGAGATCGTCCACGTCCCCAAGCGGATCGGCCCGGGCTCGGTCACGCAGGAGCAGATCAACCAGACCCTCGTCGCCAAGGCGCTGGAAGGCAAGACCGTGGTGCGGCTCAAAGGCGGCGATCCATGTATCTTCGGCCGCGTCACGGAAGAGGTGGTCGCGCTGAACGCGGCGGGCGTGGGTTTCGAGATCGTGCCCGGCGTCACGGCGGCGATCGCGGCGTCGGAGTACACCGGGATCATGCTGACCGACCGGCGGTACAGCTCGCAGGTCGCGTTCATCACGGGCCGCGAGGCCGATGGCAAGGAAGACAGCAATATCGACTGGGAGGTGCTTGCCCGGTTTCCCGGAACGCTGGTCTTCTACATGGGCATCGGTGCGCTGGGGCGGATCGCCGAGCGGCTGATGGCCTGCGGTCGGGCCGCCGAGACGCCGGTGGCCCTGGTCGCCAACGCGACGTTTCCGAATCAGCGAGTCGTGCGAGCGCCGCTCAACGAGATCGTCGAAGCGTGCCGGGCCGAGAAGATCGAACCGCCCGCCCTGATTATCATCGGCGCCGCCGCCGAGGGCGACAGCGAGCTGGACTGGTTCATGACACAGCCGCTGTTCGGCAGGACCATCGTCACCACGCGCGATGCGGCGGGCAATGTGGAGTTCGCCAAGAAGATTCTCAATCGCGGTGGCAATCCGGTGGCCTTTTCCACAATTGCGATCCAGCCGCTCACGGACGGCAACGAGTTCCTCCGCGTCCTGACGCATCTGGGCGACTACGACTGGGTGATCTTCACCAGCCCCAACGGGGTCCGCGTCTTCTTCGAGGCAATGGCGGCCCTCGGCAAGGATGCGCGGGTGTTTGCCTCGAACAGGCTGGCGGCGCTCGGCGTCAAGACGGCGGCGGCCCTGGCGCAGTATGGGATCAAGGCCGACTTCGTGCCGACCGTGTTCACCGGGCGCGAACTGGGCCGGCAGCTCGTCGCTGCTGCCAATCTGAACGGCAAGAAGGTGTTGTCGCTGCGCTCGGAACTGGCGACGAACGACCTGGTGGAGGTCCTGGAAACCGGTGGGGCGATCGTTCAGGACGTTCCGCTGTACACGGCGGTCCCGACGACAGGCGATGCCGAGCCCCTGCGCCGCCAGATCGAAGACGGGCAGATTGACTGGCTGACGTTCGCCAGCCCGTCAGCGGCGCGGAACTTCTTCGATGCGATCCCGCCGGAGCTGGCCAACGCCGGCCGCGCGAAGGTCGCCTCCATTGGCCCGGTGACTTCGGAGCAGTTGAACAAGCTCGGCGTGCGCGTCGATCTGACGGCCGCCGAGTACACCACCGATGGATTGTTGGACACCATCGAGGCGGTCGAAAGGGGCGACGGCTCGTGACAGGATGGCGCATGCTTCTGAATCATCGTACGTCGTCTTGCTGAAGGCCCCGAGCGGGCGCATCTTCGCCTTCTACAACCACAACAGCGACAACGTGGACCGTTGCGGATTGCCCCAGAATTCGGCGGTCACATCCGCCACTTGCGCATCTACAATCGATCCTTGCACACCAGTGAAGCCATCGGCAACTTCCGCGCCGGCCCGGACGCCGGCTGAATCTTGACGTATGAGGTGTCGGCGGATATATGTGCGGACGTATCGGAGACCCGAACTTGAAGAGGTGTTGACATGAGCTTTCCCGAAATTCGAATGCGACGGCTTCGCAGCAGCGCTGCGATGCGGCGGATGGTGCGCGAGACGACGTTGAGCGTCGACGACCTGGTGAATCCGCTCTTTGCCTGCCCGGGGCGCGATGTCAAGGAGCCAATCGCTTCGATGACCGACTGCTTCCATCTGTCCGCCGATCGGATGTCCGACGAAGCGGCCGAGGTCGCCGATCTCGGCATCCCGGCGGTATTGCTCTTTGGCCTGCCGGAAGCGAAGGACGAGAAGGGTTCGGAGGCCTGGTCGGAAGGCGGGGCGGTCCAGCAGGCAATTCGCGCGATCAAGAAGCGGGTCCCCGATCTGCTCGTCATCACCGACGTGTGTTTGTGTGCTTACACGACCACAGGCCATTGCGGCGTGATTCGCGACCGCCGGCTCGATAACGACGCGACGTGCGAGCTGCTGGCGAAGATGGCGCTGTCGCACGCTCAGGCGGGCGCCGACATCGTGGCGCCGTCGGACATGATGGACGGCCGGATCGGTGCGATCCGTCAAGTGCTGGAGAAGAACGGCTTCGATCACGTGGCGATTCTGTCGTACGCCGCGAAGTTTGCCTCGGCCTTCTACGGCCCGTTCCGTGACGCCGCAGAATCGGCGCCGTCGCCCGAGATGGTTGCCGCCGGGCTGGGCGACCGCAAGACCTACCAGATGGACCCGGCCAACGCCCGCGAGGCGCTCCGCGAGATTGGGCTGGATATCCAAGAGGGGGCCGACATGGTGATGGTCAAGCCGGCGTTGAGCTTTCTTGACGTAATCTGCCGGGCCCGGCAGCAGTTCGATTGTCCCATCGCCGGCTACAACGTCAGCGGTGAGTACATGATGCTCCACGCGGCCGCTGAGCGGGGTCTGCTCGACCGCGACGCCGCCATGATGGAAGTCCTGACCAGCATCAAACGCGCCGGCGCCGACATCGTTATCACATACTGCGCCAAAGCCGCAGCAGGACTGCTCCTCCAATGAGCGGAGATGTGCAATAGGGCCCGCACCGTGTGGGCGCGGGCCCCAAGCAGTAGTACATCAATCAACGGTGATGCGTGACGCTATTCGGTCGCCAGCGGTCGGCCGAAGGCGACGTCGTCGATATAGAGCAGACCCGTGCCGCCGG
>CAZSXM010000046.1:0-37968 GCA_964610435.1 uncultured Pirellulales bacterium
GACTTCGCTGGGCGCAAGCTCCCAGGCGGCCACCGGCGGCTCTCTGTGCCCGAAGTGGCCTCGCCCGGAAATCTTCACGCACACCCCATCTGGCACCGAACGAGCCGTGACAACCACGCCTCCGGTCAGTCGGCTGCACTGGCCGCGGGCTTCCTCACCTGCTGGTTGAACATGCCCAACTGCGTGGCGATCGCGCTGAGGGCCCATTCGATGTAATGCAGGCGGTGGGCGGGACTGCGATGGCGTTCGATCATCAGTCCGTGCTGGGCAGCGTTGAGGAATTTGCCGATGACCTGAGGACTGATCTGCGTGGGCTCGGCAGCCCAGACGCGCAACTGCTCGTACTGCCGGCGCAATGGCGCACTGCTACGAAGCTGTTCGGCGCTGAGGTAATCGCCCGGGTTCAGCGCCAGTTGCAGGCCCTTGAGACACAGAATCAGCGGCTCATAGTTGGCCCGCTTCTCCAGGCGAATGAACTTGTACTGCTGGATATGGGTCGTTGCCTGGGCGGGAGCCTTGTCGCCGATGTCGTCTCGTCCGAGGTACCAGTTCCGCCGGCTGCGTCGCGCAAAAACCAGTTCGTGGCCGACGCGGTCCTGCATGATCTCATCGTGGCCCATTCGCGAGACCCAGAGCCCTCCCGGCTTTCGCTCGGAGCCTCCGCCCAGCGCCAGCAGGCATTTGACGAACCCAATCGGCAGGACGTTCTGCTCTTTGATCCGGCTCTTGAACAGTTGAAATGACAGGTGCAGGCTGTGCGGTTGAACTCGGAAGAAGCCGACCAGTTCGTGGATCAACTGGTTCAGCAGCCAGGGGTCGGCTGCCGCCGGCCGTGACAGCTCGCCGGCGATGCTGAGCCGACCCGGCGCCACTTCAAGGAAGCCCTCGCTGCGCCGTCGCTGTCCGGATCCGGTGTGGTCATCGATGTAGCCGCCGAGTTTCCAGCAGAGAACATCGAGACAGAAATCGTAGAAGTAGAGGAACCCGCTGTAGACTGGGTCGGATGCCCGGCTGGCACTGCGTCTGGGCTCGACGGCATCCGATCCGAGGTTGCTCAGTTCCAGCTCGAAACCGAGCGGCACCAACCCCGGCTGGCGGTTCGACCGAATACGGTCCAGATTGGCCTCAGCAACGCGAGGGTCAAAGATGCTCCTGGAGGCGCGCACGGCGTACTTGACATAGTCGATCAGGTCGAACCTCTCACACGACATCGTCAGACCCCGCTGCACGATCAGGTCTACCGCGCCGCGGTTGGCGTTGATCATCCGCAAGGCCGCCAGCAGACTGAGCGACCGGGCAAAGTACCGTTCGCTGGTCCGCATGCGTTCCAGATCGTAGCGGTAGCGATTCTGGATCTGCTCGTCGAACTGATTGAGCAGAACCTGTCGTAAGACCATTGCCAGGTAGGCCCGAAGATACGGTGACGCTTCCGGGTCGCCCACCAGATGCCGGAAGCTGGGCCGCGGCCGATCCAGCTCGCGCTCCAGATAATAGTCGCTCATCGCGTCAGTCTGGTAGTGACTCATGACCAAATCGCGCTCGGTCGTGCCCAGAAGCTCGCGTTCGGCCTGGCGTTCCAGATCGGCGTCGGCGCTGCGCTCGCCCGGACGCGTGTGTTTCTGGAGGAATCGATCGATTCGCTTGCGAAGCCACAACTCGTGGATGAGATTGACGTGGAACCGGTCGCCGAACTGTCTTCGCATCGATTCGGCCGTCACCAGATAGGCCTGCGACTCGACCTTGCCGTGGGCGGTATAGACCTCCACCGTTTCTCTCTGGTAGCGTTTGCCCTCATATCGGTCGACCTGGGCCATCGCCGAGAGCGGCACATCATGGATCACCAGTCCTTCGATTCTGGCGTTCGGCGTTCGAACCGCGTAATGGTACACGTTGTCCGGGCTGACCCGTCGATGCCCCGGCAGGAACGCGGGCTCGGCAAACAGCGTCTTGTCGTCGATCTTCGAAGGCTTTCGCGTGAAGGCAAAGCCGCTGACCGACTGGAAGATCCGGCTGTCCCGCAACGATCCATAAACGAAGAGATTGACTATTGCCTCGTGCATAGCCTCCTCTGGCCCGTCCGATCGGCCAAGGTCTGCGGCCGGATCACGGCTCGCGCACAATGCGCCGTCGCAATTGCCAGAGCTCCTTGAACGCCCGAAGGACCACCCGAGGGCTGGCCCCGGTCTGCCGGCCGGCCTGGCGCCGATAGTGGTGCACCCCCTTCTGCGTGATAGTATATCCTTTTCGAACCGCCCGCGCCAGAATCTCCGTGTCGATCAGCGCCCCGGTGCTCTCCATCGTGATCTCGTCGAACAGACGCCGCCGGTACAGCTTGAAGGCGCAATCCACGTCCCGCACCTTCATCGAGAACACCAGCCCGACGACCCTGGTCCAGAGCCATCCATTGATCTTCCGCACGAGATTGTCCTGCCGGTCGATCCGGTAGCAACTGACGATGTCGTAGTCACCCAGCAGCTCCAGCAAGGCCGGCATCTCGCCGATGTCGAACTGGCCGTCGCCGTCGGTATAGAAGACCAGTTCCTTGCGCGCGGCACGGAACCCCGACTGGAGGGCGGCGCCGTAGCCCAGATTGCGCTCGTGGTGGATCACACGAACGCGGCCGTTGCCGGCGGCGATCTCGTCGGCGATCCGTCCCGTGTCGTCGGCGCTGCCGTCGTCCACGATGATGATCTCGTAGTCGGCGCCCATCTCGTCGAGCACGCGAATCGCCTCCTCGGTCACGCGTTGGACATTGGCCTGCTCGTTATAGCACGGAAAGAAAACCGAGATCGACACCGGCGACCGACGCGCCCCTTGGCCGGACGCCGGCCGGTCCGCCTGAACCATGGCTCACCACCTCTTCCGATTGGCGATGGAATCCCGTTCGCTCAGATACGCTTGCATCCGCCGAGTATACATCTCCGACGCTTCGACGTTGCCCTGGGCTTCGGCCAGTTGCCGCAGCCGCACCGTCGCCAGGCGGGCCGCTTCGAGCCGCAGGTTATAGCCATCGCGGCCGGTGTAGCTGGACTTGTTCGCCTCGAAATGCGTCGCGTACTCAATACAGATCTCATCGACACGCTTGCGAAGTTGCGGGAACTGCGCCGCAATCAACAGCAGGTCCAGCATCGGTCCTGGCGATGGGTCCAGATGAAACGCCCTGATGACCATCTCCAGCCCCTTCTGCTTCTGATCGTCATCCCGTTGCACCAGAAGGTTCCGGCCGACCGAAAGATTGGCGGTGAACTCGTCGGGATACGTCGTTTGCTCGGTGAACATACCGTCAAACAGTCGCCGGCCCGGCTCGGTCGTGATGTTGACGAACAGTTTCTGCTTGTTGTTGATGAAGACCACTCGCCAGTTGGGGTCGTGTTCGAGGCCATAGACGAAATTCTTGTCGAACTGATTGGCCGGCATCAGAACCACCCAGACGTCGAACTTGTCGAGCTGCTCGGTAACCCATGCGCCAATCTCGCGGTACTCGGCCGTGGTCGGGCTGCGTCCCTCCATGGCGGCCCTCCGCGCAGCCGGTCCACCGGAGAGAATCTCCGTCCACAAATCAAACGCCCGCGTGTCGTAGGCGGCCTGGGCCCGGCCGTCCATGAACAATTGCAGCGGCGTCCGCCCGGTCTCGGGATCGGGGTCCTGGCCCCAAGCGATGAACCCGCCTTCCGTCCAGTAGTTGAACATGTTGCCGGAGAGCTTGTTCTCGCGGATGAACTGGCAGGCGTAGAACGGCTTGGCGTCGGAGGCGGTCATCCGCATGAAGATCGACGTCAGCCGCGGATCGGCCGGCCAATAGTCCAGGTAGATTCGCTTGAACTTCAGCCCCACCCAAAGGCCGAACCCCACAACGCCAATCGACACGGCCAACGCCGCGATCGGCCAGGCCGACTTCACAAACGGATGGACGATCAGACCCTTCTCACCGGTCTTCTGTCCGCCTTGGTCGGCGCGACCAAACACAGCCGCCAACGGGAACGCCGCAAAGGCCAGAAGCGTCCCGAACGCCAGAAGCCAGAAGCGAGGCTGGATCTGCGACGAATGGCCCGGCACCACAAGAAACAGCCAGGGCCAGAAGACCACACGCCACAGTCCCAGCACAGCCAGCGCCGCCGCCAGGGCGAGCAGGACGGTGCGATCGACAGCCTCACGAAGGTCGGCTTCGGACGCCTGGCCGGCACCGCGCCCCTTGGCCGTCGCCAGCAGGAAGCCCACAATCCGCTGCACCAGCAGCGCCACCACGGGACAAGCGGCAAACGCGGCGACCGGAATGAACCGCCGAGAGCGAATCGCCATGTAGACCGTCAGCGCCGCCACGAGCAGCAGTCCGACGTCGATCGCGGGCCACACGGATGTCTCGTCATCGGCGCCCCGCTTCTTCTTCACCGTCCGCTCGGCCAGCGCCGCGCGCACACAGAGGAAGGCCCACACGAACAGGGCCAGCCAGGCGATGATGTACATCACGAGAAACGGAATGGCGGTGCCCACGGGATTGGCCCAGTCCAAGGCCCGATGCCACTCGTGCACGTCGCGCCAGCGTTCGGCGTGCTCGCTGACCGAGATGACGAAGGTGTGCGTCAGGTTGGTCAGGTGAAACGGATTGAACAGGACCATGCCGACAAACATGACCGCGCCGGCGCCGACGGCGTGGAGCAGCACCCGACGGTCCAGAACGCGAATCGCTTTCTGGCCCATCGCAAGCACCGCCGCGCCCAGCGCCACGGCCAGTGCGAACATGCCGATGCACGTCCAGCGTCCGCCGGCCACGTGATCGGCGAAAACCTTCAGCACGCGCTCGTTCATCGTGTTGGGAGGCGCCGGAAAATGGCGGGATAGCAACAGAAGGAACACCAAGCCGGTCGTGACGGCATGCAGGGCCGTGACGGCGCCGTCGCTGATTCGTCGATGCAGCACGACCGCAACGCTGCCGCCGACGGCCAGCAGAAGGAACACGACCAGCCAGTCGTTTCCGACGCTCGGAGCGCCGACGTGCCTCTGAGGAAAATACTCGTGGGTCAGCTCAGCCATGCGACCGAGGAAGCGATGCGTCAGGCCGTAGAGAACCACCCACGTCAGGATGCTGTAGACCGCCACGAACCATCGTCTCGGCAAACGCGCGATCAGGTGCCAACCCAGGAACGGAACCAGCACAATGAAGGCGTAGATGTAGCCGCCGTGGACGTTGGACCAGAAGATCACCACGGGAACGACCAGCCAAATGTACAGTGCGTGGCGATAGCTGGTCAGCGCCAGAATCAAGATGGTGACCGCCACCAGTAGATTGGAGAAGCCGGCCGGACGAATGTCGAAGAAGGACCGACCGATGAACATCGCAAACGCCGCCGCCGCCGCCGCCGGCGCCCGATCCACGCCCATCAATCGGGCCGTGAAGTAGACGGCGAAGACCGTCAGGAAATAGATCGCGAATTTCCAGATCACCAGGGCATTGAAATAGGGCTCCTCCGGCGAGCCCAGCATCGTGGTCAGGCGATAGAAGATCACGTGCGTCAGCCAGTTCTGGTTGATCCAGCCGGTCGGGTGCCACCGACGGACGGTGTCGAGACCCACCTTTTCGGTGATCCATTGCGCCCAGCCGGGCCAGCCCCGGACCTCCGCCTCCGTCGGCCCGGCATCGTGGCTGTTGGCGCTGAACGGCTCGACGGTGTCCACACCGTGGTTGACGAAGTGCCGACCGCACGCCATCGCCACCCATGTGTCGCCGGCCGCCACCATGCGCGTGCAGGCGTGAAAAGCGAAGATCAACATCGCCGACCAACCGACCACCGCCGACCACCGTGCGATGGCCGAGCCTCCCTGCGTCGTGAGCAACGTACCGGCCGCGCCGGTCGGGTTTTCCGCCATTCGCCTACTTTCCAACAGGTTTCGACTCATAATACCACGGAAGGATACGTTCTCTTGTCTCTATCGTCAAGAACGCCCCCCCGGCTGTTGTTCTTTGTCGAAAACACCGCGCAGGGGAGAAACAGGGCGCATTGCCGGCGCGCATACGTTGGAGACGGCAGTTCAGCGAGCCAGCCACTGCTCCAGCCGGTCGATGCCCTTGGTGATGTTTTCCATCGAGCAGGCGAAGCTCAGCCGAACGTTGTCGTCGCAGCCGAACGGCAGGCCTGGAACCAGAGCCACGTTGGCTTGCTCGAGCAGGGCCGTGGCAAATTCCATGCTGTTGGTGATCTTCGCGCCGCCGATGGTCCGTCCGAAGTGGGCGCTGACGTCGGGGAAGCAGTAGAACGCCCCGGCCGGCTCGGCGCAGTGGACGCCCTCGATGGCATTGAGTCGCTCGGCCATGTACTTGCCGCGCTTCTCGAACTCCACCCGCATCGCCTCGATCGTCGCGTCGGCCTCGGGCCCCATCGCGGCGATCGCTGCATACTGGGCGAACGTCACCGGGTTCGAGGTCATGTGGTCCTGCAGTCGGGACATCGCCTTGATGACGTCGAGCGGGCCGGCTGTGTAACCCAGCCGCCAACCGGTCATCGAGAAGGCCTTGCTCAGGCCGTTGAGCGTCAGGGTCCGGCCGAATGCATCGTCGCTCAGCGCCGCAAAACTGATGAATTTCGAGTCGCCGAAGATCAGCTTCTCGTAGATTTCATCGCTCATCACGCAGACGTTCGTGCCTTCGAGCACCTTCGCCAACGCCCGCAGCTCGTCGGGCGTGTACATGAAACCGCCGGGGTTGCTGGGCGAGTTGATGACAAGCATCGCCGTCTTGGGCGTGATGGCGCCCTTGAGCTGCTCCGGCGTGACCTTATAGCTGTTGGCCTTGTCCGTCTCGATGATCTTCGCCACGCCGCCGGCCAGCTTGATCGCCTCCGGATACGTCACCCAGTACGGCCGCGGCAGCAGCACCTCGTCGCCCGGATCGAGCACGGCCTGCATCGCCTCGTAAACCGAGTGCTTGCCGCCAATGTTGACGACGACCTGCTCGGGGGCGTACTTCAGCCCGTTCTCGCGTTCGAGCTTCTTGGCGATGGCGGCCCGCAGTTCAACGATGCCGGCCGCGGGCGTGTACTTGGTCTTGCCCTCGCTGAGGGCCTTGATCGCGGCGTCCTTGATGTACTGCGGCGTATCGAAATCGGGCTCGCCCGCCCCGAAACCGACTACGTCGATCCCCTGCGCCTTGAGTTCCTTGGCCCGGGCCGTCACCGCAATCGTCGCCGAAGGCGGAACACTCTTCGCTCGCTGACTGACTTTGATCATCCAAACACCTTTCTCACAGGGTTCTCATTCCAACAACCGCCGCGCCATTAAACCCAAAACCGCCCCCCCGTCAAGCGAATTCGCCGACAGCGCCCCCCCGGGGAATGCAGACGTTCAGAGCATCTCTTCAAGGATCTCAGCCGCGTCTTTGACCAGGTTGGGGCAGATCGTGCGAAACAGGCCCTCGCGATTGGCCTTTCGAGCCCCGTCGGGGGTGCTGATGTCGCAGCCGAGCAGTTGTCGGCAGATGATCATGCGATTACGCTGCTCGAATTTCCTGACGAAATCGGCCAAAGCGGCATAGACGGCGTCGCGCCCGTCTCGCATTTCGCAGTCGGCCCCGGCGAACTTGAGCCCGAGAACCATGAAGGCCCCGGTTACAGCGCCGCAGGTCTCGCCCAGGCGCATCCCGCCGGCAAAGCCCGAAGCCAGCTTCATCGCCTGCTCGCGCGGCAGCCCGAAGTCCGGTCCATAGGTCGCCGCAATTGCCTGCGAACAGGCCGCTCCGCCGCAGAAGCACTCCACCGCCTGATCCACTTTGCCCATAGACCCACCCCTTTGGCCCGAAGTCCACGTATCCGTCCAACCACGTCGCGGGCTATTGTAGACCGACCGTGACGAGAGGACAACCACCAGACCGCGAACCGTCGCACATCCCCGCGCCGGCAATTGACACGGAGACACGACCGGGCTAACATCGGCCTCCGATGACGTCAGAGAAAGGGCACATTACGGTCCTCGGGATCGAGACGAGTTGCGACGAAACGGCGGCCGCCGTCGTCACCGACGGACGTCAGGTGCGCTCGTCTGTGGTCGCCAGTCAGACCCAACTGCACCGCAAGTACGGGGGCGTGGTGCCCGAGATCGCTTCGCGGGCCCATATCGAGAACATCTATCCGGTCATCACGGAGGCGATGAGCCAGGCCGGGGTCGGCAAGGACGACATCGACGCGGTCGCCATCGCCAACCAGCCGGGATTGACCATCGCCCTGGTCGTGGGCGTCACCGCCGCCAAGACGCTGAGCTTCATGTGGGACAAGCCGCTCGTCGCAATCAACCACCTTCACGCCCACTTGCAGTCGGCGCTGCTCAACGAAGAACGCATCGAACTGCCGGCGGTGGCACTCGTCGTTTCGGGCGGCCATACCTCGCTTTACGACTGCCAATCGCCGCTGGATCTGACGCTGCTGGGCTCGACGATCGACGACGCGGCGGGGGAGGCCTTCGACAAGGTCGCAACCATCCTCAAGCTGCCCTATCCGGGTGGCCCCAGTATCGAGAGACTCGCGCGCACGGGCGATGCGAAAGCCGTCCATTTTCCCCGTTCGATGCTCGGACGCGACTCGCTGGATTTTTCGTTCAGCGGGCTCAAGACCGCCGTCCTCTATCACTGCCGGGGCCAGGACATGAAGGGCGCCGATCGTGTGGACCAGATGGGCGAACAGGAGATCGCCGACATCGCGGCATCGTTCCAGGCGGCCGTCATCGACGTGCTGGTCAAGAAGACCAAGCGGGCGGCCGACCGCATCGAGGCCCGAACGGTCCTGCTCGGTGGCGGCGTGGCGGCCAACGGCACGCTCCGCGAGGCCATGGAACGAATGTGCAACCGGCGCAAACCGCCCTTGAGGTTATTGATCGCTCCGAGACAGTATTGCACGGACAATGCGGTTATGGTAGCTTCGCTGGCCTATCACAAGGTCAAGGCCGGGCTGCTGGCGGACCTGACGCTGGAGCCGAGTTCAACCGGCTGATCGAAGGACACGCCGATTCAAGCAGACAATCAGGAGGTGCCCCATACAGGCCGAACATCTAAGAGAGTTGCTCGAGCAGGTCAAGGCGGGTCGCGTCGGAATCGACCAGGCCCTCGAAAAGCTGCGGCACCTGCCGTTTGAAGACCTCGGTTTCGCTCACGTCGACCACCATCGGCAGATCCGACAGGGCTTTCCTGAGGTCATCTTCTGCCCGGGCAAGACCACCGAGCAGATCATCGCTATCTTCGAATCGCTGGCTGCCCGGGGCAATAACGTCCTGGCGACCCGCGCGACCGTTGATACGTTCGAGACGCTGGCGGCGACGGGCAAGTTCCCCCAGGCGCGCTACGAGGCCCTGGCCCGCGCGATCGTGCTCGAACAGCAATCGTTGCCGCCATCGAAGAGTGTCCTGCCGATCGTCACCGCCGGGACGGCTGATCTGGCCATTGCGATGGAGGCCAAGGTCACCGCCGAGATCATGGGCCAGCGTACCGAGTTGATCTGCGACGTCGGCGTCGCGGGCCTGCACCGCCTGCTCGGACACCTGCCCAAGCTTCGCGAGGCCAACATCGTCATCGTTGTCGCCGGGATGGAAGGTGCGCTGGCCAGCGTCGTCGGCGGGCTGGTGAGCGGCCCGGTGATCGCGGTGCCGACCAGCGTGGGCTATGGCGCAAGCTTCCAGGGGCTTTCCGCACTGCTGACGATGCTCAATAGCTGCGCTTCCGGCGTGACGACCGTCAATATCGACAACGGATTCTCCGCCGCCGTGACTGCCACACTGATTAACCGAAGGATCGACGGAGTTGCATGAAGATGGACATCGTGCGTGAGGTGCCAAGACTCAAGCCTCGCCCCGCCGATGGACACAAAGGGACGTTTGGCAAGGTCTGTATCGTTGCCGGCAGTGTAGGCATGGCCGGCGCCGCTGCGTTGGCCGGTCGCGCCGCACTGCGCTCCGGCGCGGGGCTGGTTCGCGTGGCCACTGCCCGCAGCGCTCTGGCCACGGTGGCCACCCTCGACCCGTGTTATACGACAATCGCCCTGCCCGAGGACCCGGCCGGACGCGTCAGCGGCAAAGCCATCGGTGTCATCCTCGACGCGGTGAACCAAAACGATGCGATGGCCATCGGGCCGGGGCTGGGCGCCAGTGCAGGTCTGCGTTCGGTGGTCGAAACGCTCGTGCAACAGGACAGACTGCGGCTGGTCATCGACGGAGACGGCCTGAATAACCTGAGCCGACTTCCCGACTGGCCCGGCAAGCGCAGGGCGCATCTGGTCCTGACACCACATCCGGGAGAGATGAAGCGGCTCTGGTCGGGCCTGTTTCGCGAGGCGCTGCCGTCCGATCGCCAGGAGGCGGCCGGACGCATGGCCCAGGTCACCGGAAGCGTGGTCGCGTTCAAAGGCGCCGGCACCGTCGTCACCGATGGACGACGCGCCTACGTCAACCACACGGGCAATCCAGGAATGGGAACGGCCGGCTCCGGGGACGTACTGACCGGCATCATCACGGCCCTGATGGGCCAGGGGCTCGCCTGCTTCGAAGCGACGGTGCTGGGCGTCTACATCCACGGCGCTGCCGGCGACATCGCGGCCGATACGCATGGTCAGATTAGCCTGACTGCGACCGACATCATCGAAGCACTGCCCGAAGCGTTCTGCAAGAGCCACAAGAGAATATGAAGAAAGGGAACACTATGGCAGAAGACACGAAAGCTTGGTTTGATGATTTTGGCGCGAGCGCCGCCAAGGTGAAGGAACAGGTCCCGAACACGATCAACGGGTTCGGCGGGATGTTCGCGAAGATCATGCAGGACGGCGCCGTTTCGCTGAAGACCAAAGAACTGATCGCGGTCTCGATCGGCGTGGCAATCCAGTGCGAGCCGTGCATCCGCCTGCACGTGAAGAAGTGCCTCGAGATCGGCTGCACCAAGCAGGAGATCCTCGAAGCGACGTCGGTAGCCGTGATGATGAGCGGCGGCCCGGCCTACACCCACATGCCGATGGTGCTCGATACCATCGACGGGCTCCAGTCCTGAAAACACCCCGCTCCAAGCGGAGGTTTTCGTTGCGGCTCGTAGCGCGCCGACTATAATGCGCAAGTTCGTCTCTGGCCCAGAGTTCGGGGAGAAATGCAAGGAAAGGATTGGCTATGAGCTTCAACTGGCTCGACGTAACAGTGTTCGTCGGTTTTGTCGTGGCGGTGATCTCGATCGGCCTGTACAAGAGCCGGCACGAGAAGACCGGAGAAGACTATTTCCTGGCCGGTCGCGGGTTGAAATGGTGGCTCATCGGCTTCTCGCTGATCGCCGCCAACATCTCGTCGGAGCAACTGGTGGGCATGAGCGGCAACGCGGCCAGCCACGTCGGCCTGGCCATCGCCAGCTATGAGTGGATGGCGGCCATTACGCTGGTCGTCGTGGCGTTCTGGTTCCTGCCCTACTTCCTGCGTGCGGGCATCTACACCATGCCGGAATTCCTGGAATACCGCTACAATGCCACCGCGCGGACGATCATGGCGGTGGCCACGCTGTTCATCTACATGCTGCTTCTCGGTTCGATCACCTATTCCGGCGCCCTGACGATTCACACGATGGCCGCCAGGATGGACCCGGCCCGGGATGTCCCCATCGCCACGGCGGCGCTGGTCATCGGGATCATTGCCATGGTGTACGTGACCGCCGGCGGGCTGAAAGCCTGTGCCTGGGCCGACCTGATCCAGGGCAGCGCCCTGATCCTCGGCAGCGCGGTGGTCATGATCTTCGCCTTCAGGGCGCTCGGGGCCACCACCGATGAGCTGGCCTTCGTCGAGGACGTCAAGACCGGAGCCGTTGGATTCAAGTCCTTCGCCCAGGACACCGGCGCGATCGACCGTTTCTGGGACCTGAACCGGGTTCGGATGAATATGTTCTTGCCCAAAGACGACAAGACCCTGCCGTGGACCGCGTTGCTGCTGGGATTGTGGATTCCGAATTTCTACTACTGGGGCCTGAATCAGTACATCACACAGCGAACCCTGGCTTCGGAATCGCTGGCCGAGGGGCAGAAAGGCATCGTGTTCAGCGCTTTCATGAAACTCCTGATCCCCTTCGTCGTCGTCGTTCCGGGCATTATCGCCTTCAATCTGTTTGCCAAGGACATGCAAAACCATGGGGCCCTCGACAATGCCACGGTCCTGGCCCGTTACCTTCGAGCCAATCCGGAGACCGAACTGGTGGAGGTCGCCCATGCGCCGGGTGAAGACACCGTGACGAACTGGCCGACCGGTCGATTTATGATCGCCGTCTACACCGACGATGCCAACATGAAAGCCGCCAGGACGCAGAACCCGTTCGTCCTGCCGCTGACCCAGGCAACCTTTGACACATTGACGGTTGGCGAATACACGGTCTTCGAGTCGGATGACAAGGCCTGGAGGAGCGTCTTCCCGGCCCTGGACCGTGAGTTGGAGACGTACAACAGTGCCATCCGAGACGCCGCCAGCGCCGCGGGTGTCAATGTCCGTGTCGAGAAATTCATCGCCCATAAATACGACACGGCCCTTGGACAACTGCTCAGCAGTGTCCTGCCGGCAAGAACCGGGCTGGTCGGCTTCGTTCTGGCCGCCCTGCTCGGCGCGATCGTCAGCTCGCTGGCCGCCATGCTCAACGCGGCCTCGACGATCTTCACGATGGACATCTTCAAGAGGTACATCCGTCCGCAAGCCGGACAGAGGACCATCGTGCTGCTGGGTCGGATCTGCGTGGTCGTCTTCTCGGCCATCGCGGTGTTCCTGGCGCCACAGTTGGGTGATCCGAAGATCAGCAACAGCATCTTCACGATCATCCAGGAGAGCCAGGGCCTGATCTCGCCGGGCATCCTGGCGGTCTTTGTCTTCGGGCTGCTGGTCCGCAAGGCGCCGCCGATCGCCGGCGTCGTCGGATTGCTCACGAATATCGTCGCCTATGGGGGCATGTATCTCATGGGCCGCTACAGGATCGGCCCGGACATCCAGTTCCTCAACCGCATGGCGTTGTGCTTCGCGCTGTCTTTGCTCGTGATGTATGCCATCACAATGGCCAAACCTCTGGCGCAACCGGTGGAGTTCAGGACCCAGTCGGCGCTCAATCTGACCGGATCCAAGGGCGCCAAGATAGCCGGCGCCGTGGTGGTCGTCATCACACTGACCCTCTACGTTCTGTTCAGCCCGATCGGGCTGGCACGATAGCCCATCCAGCAACGGGTCGCGGTCGTCAGGACCGCGTTGCGCCATCCGAGCGGCCCCAAGGCAGGTGCCTTGGGGCCGCTTCTCGTTCTTGGCACCTTTGCCGTGCGTGACAACACCGTCGCAGAGCGAGGCGGCGCACAGTCGAATGAGTTGAGGCGCTGGCGGCTGCGGCGTGCCGCATTGTGGCGGCAGAAAGACGCAATATGGTGGTTTTCCCGGGGCATTTCTGCTAAGATAGAAACAGGTTGTCCGATAGCACGAGTCAAAGCAGGCCGACTCGGTACCGCAGACGCCGAGATCAGCCCTGGTGAGGAGGGTTTGCTTGCATGCAAACAGATTCCACAGGCCGCACCCTGGGATGATGGGATGCGGCATTCCTGCGAGAAGTGATTGGTGCCGATCAGTGGACATGTGTTGGCGCGTAGCCAACGCATGGCGGCGCAGTACCATCTGAAGGAGGATGCTCATGTCTAACAAGCCATCTTGTTTGTGCATTGTCGTTTTGACACTGCTCGGGTTTGTGGCCACACAAGGGGCGGTGCTCACGGACGATTTCGAGCAGCCCCACGATTTCGTTACCGACGGCGTTGAGGCAACCATCTGGGACGGATTCATCGGCCTCGACGGCGGCGAGACGGTCACCGCCCTGAACGCATCGACGGACCGACCGGGTCAGTTGTATATTGAGTCGGACAATGCCTTCTGGCACGAGCCCTGGACGCCACTGGGACCCTTCCTATACAAGATTGTCGAGGGAGATTTCGTCGCCACGGTGAAGGTGACGGACTACGCCGGCACCGCCGACAATCCCGTCTACCACAACAACTGCGGGCTCATGGCCCGAGCGCTGCCGGAAGACGCCATTGCCGGCGAGGCTTGGGTTGCCCTGGATTACTTCCCCATCTGGAGCTGCGGCAACTTCGTCCGCAGCGCCACTAACGGCGTCCGAACCGAGCACGGCCACAACGGCAGGCAGTTCAACCTCGACCCGTACCTTCAGATCGAGCGCATCGGCAACACGTTCCACTTCCGGACGAGCGGCGACGGGATTACGTGGACGGAAATGGGCGTCTCGCCGCTGACGAGGGACGACCTGGCCGAGGTGCCGCTGCAGGTCGGGCTATATCACGCGACATATTCCGGGGACGCGGGCTATGCCGCGTTCGACGATTTCAGCGTGGAAGGCCCGCTCGTCGTACCGCAAATGAAGTCCTATCACCCCATTCCCGCCAGCGGGACCACTGACGTCGAGCGCAGCGCTGTGCTGGCCTGGTCGGTGCCCGAAGGGGTCGCCGCCCAGGATGTCTACTTCGGGACCTCCCCGGAAGATGTTGCTGCGGCCGACAGGGACAACCCCTTGGGCGTGCTGGTCGCCGAAGCTCAGGGCGACACGACGTACGCGCCGGCTGAGCCGCTGGAATACGGACAGACCTACTACTGGCGGGTCGACATCGTCGAGTCGGATGGCGTCACCACGCACGCGGGCGATCTCTGGAGCTTTGCGGTCGAACCGTACGCCTATCCCATCGTGAACGTCATCGCGACCAGCAACGCCGCCTCGGAGGCGGGGACCGGTCCGGAAAACGTCGTGAACGGGTCGGGCCTCGACAACGATCGGCATTCGACCGAACCAACGGACATGTGGCTCAGCGAGGTCTACGAGGAGACCGTGTGGATACAGTTCGAGTTCGATAGGAGTTACAAGCTCCACGAGATGTGGGTCTGGAACTACAACGTGATGTTCGAGAAGATGCTTGGCCTGGGACTCAAGGACGTCACGGTGGAGTACTCAAGCAATGGAGTGGATTGGACGACTCTCGGCGACGTGCAGTTCAACCAGGCGACGGCCCGGGCCGACTACACGTACAATACCGTCGTCGACCTGGGCGGCGCGATCGCCCGGTTCGTCCGCCTTACGGTCAATAGCGGGTACGGGACGAGGGGCCAATATGGACTGAGCGAGGTCCGCTTCCTCTACAAGCCCGTCAAGGCCAAGGCCCCGCAACCGGCGAACAATAGCGCGGGCATCGGGGTGGACGCCGTGCTCGGTTGGCGAGCCGGCAGAGAGGCGGCTGTCCACGAGGTCTACTTCGACACCAGCAAGACCGCCGTCATCACCGGCGCTGCCCCAGTCGAGATCGTTACTGAGAGCCGTTACATCCCCGGGGAGCTGAACCTCGGCACGATCTACCACTGGAGGGTGGACGAGGTCAACGAGGCCGACACCCCCAGCGTGTGGGAAGGTGACATCTGGAGCTTCTCCACGCAGGAGTTCTTCATGGTCGACGATTTCGAGAGCTACACGGACGACATCGACGCGGGCGAAGCGATCTTCGATACGTGGCTCGACGGCTGGGTCAACGAAACCGGTTCGACGGTCGGCCATCTCATTTCGCCGTTTGCCGAGAGGACCATCGTTCATGCAGGCCGCCAGTCGATGCCTCTGCACTATGACAACACGACGGCCCCGTACCAATCCGAGGCCGAACGCCTGTGGCCGACACCGCAGGACTGGACGCGGAACGGAGCGGATACCCTCCAACTGTTCTTCCGAGGCCCCTCATTGCCTGACGACGAAGACGCTGAGTCCGGCAATGCCCCTGATGGTTTGTACGTGAAGATCTATGACGGCAGCGGACAGTCCGCCGCGGTCGCACATCCCGATCCGCAGGCCACCCTGATCGAAGCCTGGCAACGGTGGCGGATTCCGCTGAGTCAGTTCGGTGAGGCCGGCGTAGCCCTTGACCGCGTCGAGAGGCTGGTCATCGGCGTCGGCGATCCGGAAAACCCCATGGTTGGTGGCGAGGGTCTGGTCTTCATCGACAGCATCGGGGTCGGTCATCCTCTCAGTTCGATGCCGATGACCACAGAGATCGAGAGCTTCGACATCTGGCATGATTTCCTGACCGATGGCACCGAGGGAACGTTCTGGGATGGTTTCCTGGGGTCAGGCGACAACGAAACGGTCGATGCGCTTAATGCGTCGATCGACCGCGAGGGGTTGTTGTTCATCCAATCGACCGGAGCCCTTTTCCACGAGCCCTGGTCGCCCATCGGGCCGTTCCTCTATAAGGTGGTCGAGGGCAATTTCATCGCAACGGTGAAGGTCGCCGAGTATGCCGGGACCGCCGACGAGCCGGTCTATCACAACACCTGCGGCCTGATGGCGAGGGCCCTGCCCGACGAGGCGGGACCGGGCGAAGACTGGGTCTCGCTGGACTACTTCCCCATCTGGAACTGCGGCAACTTCGTCCGCAGCGCCAACGAGGGCGTTCGTACGGAAAACGGCCACAACGGCAAGGCCTTTGCCGCCGATCGGTATCTCCAGATCGAGCGCATCGGCAACGCGTTCCACTTCCGCACGAGTCCGGACGGCGCCTCGTGGACGGAGATGGCGGTCTCACCGCTGACGCGAGACGACTTTGACGGACTGGCGCTGCAGGTGGGTCTGTTCCAGGCGACGTATTCGGACAATCCGGGGTACGCGGCGTTTGACGACTTCATCCTCGAAACGCCTTGACCGCCAAGCCCGGCCGGGGCCTTTGAATGTCCCGGACCGGTTCTCCATAGTCTCGGGGGCCTGTGTCCATGCGACACAGGCCCCTTTTGTTTTTGCGCGGCTCGAACGGCCGAATCCGCGTGCCGGAGACAGGACCTTGATGTTTGTCTGAGGCCCGGCTATATTCGGTCAAGTCGTTTGCCGGACGAGAAGAAGGACATTCGCCATTGGGGAACTGCGAAAGAAGATGAAACTGACACAAGAAGGCCAGGCCGCACTGGAGAGGATTCGGCAGTGGGCAAGAGAGCATAGACTGGACGTTGCCGGCGGCAGGGTTCGGCGGACGTCGTCGCGGTTCTGCCTGGGGGTCGAGCACGGCGACTACAACGGCACCGAGTTGTTCGGCGTGGGCACCGACCGCTTCATCTGGTTGGCCTACAAAGCCAACGGAACCAATCGCATCCGCCTGTTCAGCGGCAACTTCCCCGACGACGGGGTCATCGAGTACACCATCGGGAATGTCCCGGAGCCCAGGTCTGCGGCCATCGCCCAGACGTGGGGCCGGTTCCCCTACGGCATCGACTACATCCTGCGGCGTGAGGGGTTCCAACTTACCCAGGGGATCGACGCGGTCCTCTACGGCAATATTCCCGGCGGCGGCATGAGCCGCTCGGCATCGCTGTGCATCAACCTGATCCTCTCGTTGTTCGATGCGAACAACATCAAGGTCGCCAAAGACGTGCAGATCGTGGACCTGGCCCAGGCGGTCGAGAACGACTACATCGGCTCGCCCTGCGGCAAGCTCGACCAAACGATGGTCCTGTTCGCCCGGGAAGGCATGGGAACACACTACAATCCGTCCAATCGCTCGATCGAGTATGTGCCGATGGGCGCGGGCGCAACGGATTTCCGGATCATGGTGCTCGACACGGGCACCGACCGTCCCGGCCTGGAGAAATCGACGTACGCCGTGCGACGCCGAGAGTGTGAAGAGCTGGTCGCCATCCTGAAAAAGACCGAATTCCAGGTCTCCTGCCTAGCCGACATCAAGGACGAGGCGGTCTATCGCAAGATCATGACGCAGTTCGGTCCCCAATCCCCCGACCTCTGCGCCCGACTGACGTACATCTTCGGCGCCCAACAGCGCTTCTACCAGATGCTCGAGGCGTGGAAGGCGGGTGACATCGAAACGGTAGGCGCGATCTTCCGCCAGGACGGCATCGGCCTGCGGGATGACTACAAGATCTCGGGCCCGGAACTGGAGACCATGTGTGACCTTGTCCGCACCGTGCCCGGCGTGCTGGGCGAACGGATGTTGGGCGGCGGCGACAAGGGCGCCTCCGGCGCGTTGGTGCGCGCCGAGAGCGTCGAAGCGGTGCGTGAGGCGGTCCAGACCGCCTATCCGCGCAGCCGGCCCGATTTCGCCGACAAGTTCGCGGTCCACACATGCAAGGTCGTCGACGGCGTCAAAGTCTTCGACGGCGAGCTCTGAAGCACTGGAAAGCCACTGGCATGACGCGAAAACACGCACCACGGAAGAAAGGCTCGCACACGGCCACCGTTCTGTCCAACGTTCAGGCGGGCGAGTGTTTCTGGAAGCTGCGGCTTCGGTTCGACAGCGAAGCGGCCAAGGCGTTCGCCGGGTTCACGCCGGGCCAGTTCGTTCAGTTCGACGTCTCCGACCTGGCGATCCCCTCGACAGACAGCATCCCGACGGCCCTGCTGGACGGCGCGCGACGCAGTGTGCTGTTGCGCCGGCCGTTCAGTTTCTCCGATGTCACGGCCGACGGCGATACGACCACCGCCGATCTGCTCTACTGCATCGTCGGGCCGGCGAGCCTGCGGATGACTACGCTTCGCAAAGGCGATACCGCCCATCTCATCGGACCGCTGGGCAACGGCTTCGCCGTGCCCGAAGGCAAACGGGCCGCCCTGCTGGTCGTCGGCGGCATGGGCCTTCCGCCGATCCGTTGCCTGGCGAAATGGCTGAACGTCGAGCACCCGGACATCGAGACGGTCGCCTTCATCGGCTCGCGGACCGTAACCGCCCTGCCCCTGGAGGAACGCCCCGCGAGGTTCGACGAAGGCCTGAGCCTGTCGGTTCCGACGTTTGCAGCACTCGGCATCCCGTCGATGGTGGCCACCGACGATGGGTCGGCCGGCCATCGGGGGCCCGTCACGGAATGCCTCTCGCGATGGCTGCAAGAAAACGCGGACCGTCCGCGAGAAGAGGTCATCGTCTATGCATGCGGTCCGGAACGCATGTTGGCGGCTGTCGCACAAGGCGCAAACGCGAAGGACATCGACTGCCAGATCAGCATGGAACGCCGAATGGCCTGCGGGATCGGACTGTGCCAGAGCTGCGCCGTCGAGTGCCGCGTTGCCGGCTCAGACGAGACCATCTACAGACTCTGTTGCCAGGACGGCCCCGTCTTCGACGCAAGGCAAGTCGTCTTCGGCGCGGATGACGCCTGACATTTTTGTGGATTACGAGCACGAATGGCTGAGCGGTTCGACATGTCGGTGGAGTTTGCCGGGCTGACGCTGGCGAACCCGGTGTTCACGGCGTCGGGTACGTGCGGGTATGCCGACGAACTGGCGGACTTCATGGACGTCGATGCGCTGGGCGGCTTCGTCACCAAGAGCATCACGCTCAAGCCCCGCAAGGGCAACCCGACGCCGCGAATCGTCGAGACCGACGCCGGGATGCTCAACGCCATCGGTCTGGCCAACGTGGGCCTGGATCGATTCGTCGCCGAGAAGCTGCCGGTAATTGCCCCAATGAAGCCGGCCGTTTTCGTCAACGTCGCGGGCACGACGATCGAGGAATACGTCGCCGTCGTCGAGCGGCTGGCGGGCGAGAAGGCCCTGGCCGGCTTCGAGCTGAACATCAGTTGCCCAAACGTCAAGAAAGGCGGCATCAGCTTCGGGACCGACCCAGCCCAGGTCGAGGAGATCACCCGGGCCGTCAAGAAGGCGTGCGGCTCGAAGGTGCTGATCGTCAAACTCGCGCCGGCGGTGACCGACATCAGCGTTACCGCACGGGCGGCGGTGGCCGGCGGCGCCGACGCTCTGAGCCTGATCAACACGTTCACGGCGATGGTCATCGATATCGAGACGCGGCGGCCCGTGTTGGCCAATCAGACGGGAGGTCTGTCCGGCCCCGCGATCAAGCCGATCGCCATCTACCTCGTCAACAAGGTCTACCGGGAGGTGGCCCGAGAGGCGGGAATTCCCCTGCTCGGCTTGGGTGGCATCCGCACCGCCGCCGACGCCATTGAGTTTTTGATCGCCGGCGCGACGGCCGTGGCGGTCGGGACGGCGAGCTTTGTCGAGCCGGATTGCGCCGTGCAGATCGTCGCCGGGCTTCGGGACTACTGCGCACGAAAGAAGATCACCCGCCTTGCCGAACTGACAGGATCGCTCGACAGACCGACCTGATACGAGCGACAAGCGGACAGCGTTTCGCGAAAGAGAAGGGAGACTCGAACATGAAACGACGTGACTTTCTCAGGGCCGCCGGCGGTGCTGCCGCGGCGGCTTGCCTTTGCGGATGCAGCGCCGCCCCCTCGACGAGCGCGACGGCGACCGGGACGCGGCGACCGAACATCCTCTGGATCACCTCCGAGGACACCTCGCCGGACCTTGGCTGTTACGGCCATCCCGTCGTCAAGACGCCGAACCTCGACAGACTGGCCGCCGAGGGGGCGCGCTTCGCCAACGCGTTCGTCACCGCCCCGGTCTGCTCGGCCGCCCGGTCGGCTTTCATGACGGGCATGTACCAGACCAGTATCGGGGCCCACAACCACCGAAGCCACCGCAGCGACGGATACACGCTGCCGGCCCCGGTGAACGTCATCACGGAGTACTTCCGGAAGGCGGGCTACTACACCAGCAACTGCGCGGGCCTGAACTACAAGCGGCCCGGCAAGACCGACTGGAACTTCACACCAAAGGGCGATCCGTTCGATGGAACGGATTGGTCGCAGCGCAAGCCGGGCCAGCCGTTCTTCGCCCAGATCAACCTCAGTCTGACCCATCGGGACTTCAAACGCGACGAGAGGAACCCGATCGACCCGACGGCCGTGCAACTGCCGCCCTGCTACCCCGACCATCCGGTGGCCCGGCGCGACTGGGCCGACTACCTCGAATCCATCCAGAACCTCGACACCGAGGTTGGCGTCGTACTGGCCTGGCTGGAGAAGGAAGGTCTGGCCGACAACACCATTGTGATGTACTTCGGCGATCACGGCCGGCCCCACGTGTGGGACAAGCAGTGGCTCTACGAAGGTGGAATTCACATTCCGATGATGATCCGCTGGCCCGGCCACATCGAACCCGGCACCGTTGTCGACGACCTGATCAGCAGCATTGATTTCGCCCCCACCTTCCTGTCGCTGGCGGGCATCACGCCTCCGCGACACCTCCAAGGTCATGCGTTTCTCGGGCGCAATAGGAGGACCCGCAAGTATGTTTTTGCCGCCCGCGACCGATGCGACGGCACCGTCGATCGCATCCGCTGCATCCGCTCGAAGCAATACAAGTACATCCGCAACTACCATCCCGAACGGCCTTACACGCAGTTCAATGCCTACAAGAAGCTGCAATATCCCGTCGTGACGCTCTTGGAAGTCCTGCACAAGCAAAGGCAGTTGACGCCGGCCCAGGCGCGGTTCATGTCGCCGACCCGCCCGGCCGAGGAGTTCTACGACCTGGAACACGACCCGTTCGAGACGCGCAATATCGCCGACGATCCCGCCTGTGGAAAGGCCTTGGAGGAGCATCGCAGCAAGCTTGACGAATGGATCAAGGCTACTGGGGACCAGGGCCGGACGCCCGAACCGCAGGAGGTGGTTGCCTACTGGCAGAAGAACATGGCCGACCACTACGAGCGGCAGATGGCCAACCGAGGTTTGTCCCCCGACATCCTGGACGAGGACTATCTGAGTTGGTGGGTCAGGAAGCTGCTCGTCTGAGCCAGCCCGGACCCGCTCGACGTATTGGAGGTGAGTATGAGCAAGACCACGCCACACGCGACCTACATCGTTGCGCTGATCGCTCTTGTCGCTACGTCGTTCTGTGTGCCGGCTCGCGCGGCCGACGACCCGGAACGCATGACCTATGCCCAGGCCAAGGCGCGAATCGTGCAGCGTCCGTTGCCCGACTTCTGGATTGGTGACGTCAAGGGCCTTGCGGCACAGTTCGACGGGCTGACGAAAGGGGCGGTCAGCGTCATGGCGATCAGTCCGGGCGGCAGACCCGTGCATCTGGTCACTTACGGCGAGAAGGAGCCCGTCGGACGCAAGGCGAATTTCAACTCGGCCATTGGCGCCCGGCTGCCCGCCGCCTATGCAGACAAGGCCGCGAGGAAGAAGCCCGTGGTGTTCTTCATGGGCCCCGTCCACGGCCACGAAGTCGAGGCGCTGACCGGTCTGGTCAACCTCATCGAGATCTTGGAGACGGGCAAGGACCTGCGCGGAAGGGACCAGAGCCGCCTGCAACAACTCGGCCTGCAATGTCGCCTCCTGATCCTTCCAGCGGGCAATCCAGACGGCATCGCACGCTTCGAGCCCCGGTCGCTGCAAGGGATGGAACGGAACGATCTTCGCTTCTGGGGCCAGGGCACCTGGAGCGACGACACGCTGTGTGGCTGGCCCCATGTCAAGCGGCAGCATCCACTCGTGGGCGACAACGTCGGCTTCCTCGGCTGCTATTTCAACGACGCCGGCATCAACCCGATGCATGACGAATTCTTCGCTCCGATGGGGCCGGAAGCGCCCGCCATCCTGAAGCTGGCCCTGGACGAGGGCCCTGATTTGGCCGTTTCGCTGCACAGCCACGAGCCTATGCCGGCGTTGCTGCGACCCGCCTATGTGCCGATGTCCATCCAGCAGGATGTGCGCTCGCTGGCCGAGAGATATTACGCCCTGCTCGAAGAGCGGAACCTGCCACACAGCAGCCTGCCACAAGTCCGCCCTGAAGACAGCGAATCGCCCAGCGCCTTCAACCTCACCAGTGCGCTATACCACATCAGCGGCGCGACGCCGTTCACGTTCGAGTGCCCGCATGGAATCCAGGGCTTCTGCGAAGTGACGCACGAGCAGATCCTCGACATCCAACTGACCCTCTATGAGGCCATGCTCCAACATGAACTCGACAAGAAAAGCTGACCCTATCGTCCGGACGCTGCGGTCGATTCCGCTGTCTGCAGTTCTGCTCTGTGGTCTCGTCTGCGCTCAAGAACTCACACTGAACCAGAGCCCGGCTGAGCCGAGTGAATGGGGATATCGCCCCGCCGAGGGCGTCGTCTCGCCAACCGATCCGCCGAGCTTCAGTTGGCGTCCGGCTGACGGCCTGACCTGGGAGATCGAGTGCGCTCGCGCGCAAGACCCTCATGAGAGCGTCTACCGCGCCGGCGGCATCGAGTTCAGCGTCCATTGCCCACCGCGCGTCTTCGGGCCGGGGCAATATATCTGGCGCTATCGGGGCCGCGACAAGGCCGGCCGCTACACGAACTGGAGCCAATTGCGTTCGTTCACGATCGCGCCCGATGCGGCCAAGATGCCGTTGCCTCCGCGTGCCGAACTTCTGGCTCGCATTCCCACGGCCCATCCGCGTCTGTTCCTGCGATCCGAGAATCTGCCCAGGCTCCGCGCGCTGGCCCAAGGTGAGATGAAGGCCGAATACGAGGCCCTCGTTCGGCAGTGCGACCGCATTCTGGCCGACCCGCCGCCCACCGCCGAGCCGCCGAAGTACCCGCCGGAGATGGAACGAAAGAGCGAGGAATGGCGCGTCATGTGGTGGGGCAATCGAACGTATACGATCCGCGCGCTCGATAGCGCCGCAACACTGGCCTTCACCCGCCTGCTTGGCGGCCCCGAAGTGTACGGCCACGAGGCCAAACGCATCCTGCTCGAATGCGCCAAGTGGGACCCGAAGGGCAGCACCGGCTACCGCTACAACGACGAGGCGGGCATGCCGTACAACTACTACTTCGCGCGGACCTACAGCTTCGTCAACGATCTGCTCAGCGAAGATCAGAAGCAGATTTGCCGCGATGTGATGAAGATTCGCGGCGACGAGATGTACAACCACCTGCACCCGCGACACTTCTGGCGGCCCTACTCCAGCCACTCGAATCGCGCCTGGCACTTCCTCGGCGAGGTGGGCATCGCCTTCCTGGGCGAGGTCGAGGGGGCCGAGGACTGGGTCTGGTTCGCGACAAATGTGTTCTTCAACGTCTATCCCGTATGGAGCGACGACGACGGCGGCTGGCACGAAGGCGTTTCTTACTGGGCCAGCTACCTGAACCGTTTCACCTGGTGGGCCGACATCATGCGCGAGGCCATGGGCATCGACGTCTACAGGAAGCCCTTCTTCTCGAACGTGGGGTACTACGCGATGTACCTGATGCCGCCGGGCAAGGTCGGCGGCGGCTTCGGCGATCTGACGGCCCGACGCACGGCCGCACAGAACCGGCAACTGATGACCGTCCTGGCTGCGCAAGCCCAGAACCCGCACTGGCAATGGTACGTCGAACAGGTCGGCGGACCCGATTCGGCAGGAGGCTACATCGGTTTTGTCCGAGGCCTGCTTCCGGCGGTGCAACCCGAGGCCCCCGACGACCTGCCGACCTCTCGGCTGTTCGCAGGGACGGGCCAGGCCTATCTCAACACCGACCTCACCAACGCCGCCGAGAGCGTCCAGGTGGTCTTCAAGTCCAGCCCGTTCGGCACCCAGTCGCACGGCTACGAGGCGAACAACTCGTTCCTCCTGTGGGCCTACGGCCAGCGGCTGCTGATCCGCTCGGGCTACCGCGACATTTACGGCAGCGACCACCATGAGAACTGGATGTGGAGCACACGCTCGACCAACTGCATCACCGTCAACGGCCGGGGCCAGCGAAAGCACACCCCCACCGCTCAGGGGCGAATCACCGCGTTCGAGACAACGCCGACCATCGACGTCGTCGTGGGTGACGCCGGCGACGCCTACGAGTCCGAAGCGGGCGTCGAGCTGTTCCGACGCGCGATCCTGTTCGTCAAGCCGGACCTGATCGTCGTCTACGACCGTCTGAAAACGCGCGAGCCTTCAACGTTCGAGTACTGGCTCCACGCCGTCGACGAATTTGACATCGGCGGCGGAAACACCGTCACGGTCAAGAGCGGCGACGTCGGCTGTGCGATCAGCATGCACTGCCGCAGCCCGCTGACCTTCGAACAGACCAACGAATACGACCCCAATCCGCGCCCGAGGATCACGCTGCGCGAGTGGCACCTGACAGCCACGACCACGCAGAAGGCAAGGGACATGGAGTTCATCACCGTCTACCGCCCGTACAGGACCGCTCAAGGGTACATGGGCACCTCCGGCTTCGAGGTCATCCCCGGCGGCTACCTCTTCACCGCCAGTTCGGCCACCGGCCAGCTCACCGCCCTGCTGCCCACCGACGACACGACGACGTTGGAGTCCGAGGGCCTCCGCACCACCGGCGCCATCCAACTCAAACTCGACCGCCCCGGCCACGAGTCCCAAATCCTCGAGGTCCGAGAGCAGAAGTGATGTGGAAGGTTCTATCCCTGTCTCGTTCGATCCAGTACTGTGGGGGCAGCAGGAATCCGCATAGGCTGAGCGATCACTCGCACGAGAGTGCCAACCGTGCAGGAGCGGGCCGACAGCAGCTCATCGACGACATCGGGCGCGATATCACAATCGCGTTCCAGGTCTATCGCGAGACTCGCATACTCCAGGGAATCTGCCAGAGAACCTCGCATGTTCCGCCGGTAGAACTCGTGAATATCGTCAGAGGGTCGAATTCGAAACCGGTATCGAAGCGGGATGAAAAAAGCGTCGCAGATAGCTGTGAGGAGTGCATCGACGCGCGGTCGATCTTCTGGGCAGAAGGCCGCCATCCACAGCCCTTGATGATCGGTGCGCCGTTTGAGGCAACGTGCGGCCCCCCTGCCGCACCACATGCCCCACAGCCATCCAACTACACCGGCCGCAACAACAAGGTACCCCATAGCATTCATCTGTGCCCTCCGGACAACGGCGGCCGGGTCGGCCACACAACAATGGCAGGATGTAATCTCACCAGGCACCCTACCCCATCGGTTCCTGCTTGTCGACATCGTAACATGGTCCGAACCAGCGTGCAAGGAGATTGGAGTTGATGTCGGGGGGGAGTTGGGGTAGTTTGGGGGGTGTGTTGTGTTCGCCAGAGTAGAGTGTCGAGAGTGACGATGATGCCGGCCCATCACAATCCGATCGCATCACAATGCCAGAAACCGGCATTGTCCTTTCCGCAGATCCTGGAACTATTGAAGGGGAGATAGCACATGGCCAGGGATATGGAGACGCTATACCAGCAGCGACTGAATCGGTATGTGACGGCGATGCGGAATGAGAAGCCGGACATGATCCCGATCCGGCCGTTCGTGGCCGAGTTCGTGGCCAGGTACGCCGGGATGACCTGCCAGGACGTGGCCCACGACTACACCAAGGCCTTCGAGGCCGCCGTCCAGTGCGCCAGGGACTTCGACTGGGACGCGGTCGTCGCCAACATGGTGTACGTCTGGACGGGTCTGGCCCAGGCGGCAGGTCTGCGGTACTACGGCATCCCGGGGATCGGCATTCCGGCTAATACCGGCTTCAACTACATCGAGCCGCCCGAGGAGCAGGCGTTCATGCGGGAGGACGAATACGACGAGCTGATCGACGACCCGACGGCGTTTCTCTACAACACCTGGCTGCCGCGCGTCTCGACGGAGGTCAGCAAGATCGGCGAGGCCTCGACCTATCGCAACAACATCGCGCTGACCAAGAGCGCAATGGCCATGATGCAGTACTTCTACGCGTTCGGCCCTCAGGTCGGGCGGCTTCGCAGCGAGTGCGGCACGGCGTCGGCCATCGCGGGCATCTTCAAATCGCCGTTTGATATCATCGCCGACAAGATGCGCGGCTACGTCGGCCTGACGATGGACATGCACAAGCAGCCGGACAAGGTGCTCAAGGCCGCTGAGGCGATCATGCCGCACGTGGTCAACGTGGGCCTGACCACCGCCGATCCGAACAAGCAGGTGCCCATCGGCTTCTGGATGCACCGGGGCTGCGTGCCATTCGTCACGCCCCAGCAGTTCGACTCGCACTACTGGCCCACGCTCAAACCCTGCATCGAGGAATTCTGGAAGAACGGCCACCAGACGCTCTTTTATGCCGAGGGCCGCTGGCGCCACCACTTCGACACCTTCCGCGGCCTGCCCGAGCGCAGCATCGTCTTCCACTGCGATCAGGACGACATCTTCGAGGTCCACCGCAAGCTGCACGACAGGTTCGCCATCAGCGGCGGGGTCCCCAATGTGCTGCTGAGCTGGGGCACGCCGGAGGAAGTGCGGCAGTTCGTCCTGCGCGTCATCAAGGAGGTCGCCAAAGACGGCGGCTACATCCTCGACGCCGGCGCAATCATGCAGAACGACACGAGCGTCGAGAACATGAAGACGATGACCCAGGTCTGCCGCGAGCACGGCGTTTATGCCTCCGGCACGTACAAGACGCCGGTCGCGACGCCGCCGTGCAATCTGCCGTCTTCCGTCGAATCGCGCAAGAAGGTCACGGGCCTGAGCGGCCGGGCGGCGCCTCGCGCCAAACCCGGCGTGTGCTTCCCGTGGGAGCAGCGCGCCAAGGACTTGCCCGAGATCACGGGCGACAAGGCCCTGATGCAGAAGGTCTGGGAAGACGTCGACGCCCTGGGCAACATGTACATCTGGCAGATGTTGCTGTCGTTCTAAGATGGAGGGGTGCCAATGAATCGCCGCCGCTTTCTCAAACATGCCGGTTGCATCGCCGTCTCTGGTCTCGGCTTTCCGCACATCGTCCCCTCTTCGGCGCTGGGCAAGGCGGGCGCTGTCGCCGCCAGCGAGCGCATCACGGTGGGTTTCATCGGGACCGGCGGTCATGGCATTGACGTGAATCTCAAGAGCTTCCTGGCCCAGCCCGACGCGCAGGCGGTGGCGCTATGCGACGTCGATCCGGTCAACCTCCGTAAAGCCCGCGACCTGGTCAACGCCAGGCACGGCAACACCGGCTGCAGGACGACGCAGGACTGGCGGGAGATCGTGGCCCGTCCGGATATTGACGCCGTGATGATCTCGACGCCCGACCAATGGCACGTGCCGATGTCCATCGCCGCCGCGAAGGCGGGCAAGGACGTTCAATGCGAGAAGCCGACTTTGACAATCGAAGAGGGCCGTAGACTGGTCGAAGTCATGGAGCGCTACGGGCGTCTGTTCCAGTGGTCCACGGAGGATCGGGCGGTGGACGTCTACCACCGCATGTGCGAGTTGGTTCGCAATGGACGGATCGGCAAGGTTCATACGATCAGGGTGGAGCTGCCGGTCGGACCCGATACGCCGGGCAACCCCGAACCGATGCCTGTGCCCGCTGGCTTCGACTACGACATGTGGCTCGGTCCGGCCCCCTGGGCCCCGTACACCCAGGACCGCTGCCACTGGAACTTCCGCTGGATCTTCGACTACTCCGGCGGCATGCTCACCGACTGGGGCGCCCACCTGCTCGACGGCGCCCAGTGGGGCAACGACACCGAGCACACCGGGCCGATCGAGGTCGAAGGCCGAGGCGTGTTCTGCAGAGGCGGCCTCTACGACACCGCGCGCGAGTACCATCTGGAGTACACCTACGCCGACGGCGTCAAGCTCTTCGTCGACTCAGGAACGCCCAGCCTGCGGTTCGAAGGAACCGACGGCTGGGTCGGCAATCGCGGCTGGCGCGGCAAGCTCGAAGCCAGTCGGCCGGCTATTCTGAATTCCGTCATCGGCCCCGACGAAATCCACCTGTACACGTGCCCGCAAGGCGAACATCGCAATTTCCTGGACTGCGTCAAGTCGCGCCAGGCATGCTATTTCCCGCCGGAGATCGGTCAGCGGTGCTTCACCATCGCCCACATCGGGAACATCGCGATGCTCCTCGGCCGCAAACTCCGCTGGAACCCGCAAGAAGAACGCTTCATCAACGACGATGAGGCCAGTCGCATGCTCGCTCGCGCCGCACGCAGTCCATGGCACCTGCTCTGAACCACGAGGGAGTCTCCGACATGAAGCCCCATAGACTCATCGCGATCCTGCTCACCACACTGATCGCGGGCAATGTACCGGCTGCCAACTGCAGCGAGTGCCATGCACTCGAACTGATCGGTCGGGACCTTTCCGCCTGGGACGGCGACACAGGACAGTGGGAGAGCTTCGCGGACGCGCACCTGAGCGCGGACGATCCGAAGCGGCTGACGGGCAGGCCAGGCGTTGGAGCGATCCTGAACGGCCCGACCGGTCGAACGAGGCATCTGCTCAGCAAGCAACACTTCGGCGATGTCAACGCCCACATCGAGTTCATGGTGGCGAAGGACTCCAACTCCGGGGTCTATTTCATGGGCCGCTACGAAGTGCAGATCTTCGATAGCTGGCAGAAAGAATCGCCTTATCCCGGCATCGAATGTGGCGGAATCTACGAACGATGGGACGAAGGCCGTACGCCCAAGGGCTTCGAGGGACATTCCCCTCGTGTCAATGCCTCGCGGGCGCCGGGGCAGTGGCAGAGCTTCGATGTGATCTTCCGAGCGCCGCGCTTCGACGCCTCCGGGCGCAAGGTCGCCAATGCCCGCTTCGAGAAGATCGTCCATAACGGCGTCATCGTGCATGAGGACGTCGAGGTAACCGGCCCAACGCGGGCGGCGGCCTTCGACGACGAGCGGCCGCTCGGCCCCTTGATGCTCCAGGGCGATCACGGCCCGGTGGCGTACCGCAACATTCGGCTGGCGCCGGCCGGCGCCAACCCGTTCTTCGCGTTCGACAATGCCGTCGCCGACGAGAAGCATCCGACGGCCTGCGCCCAGGCGAAGACGCTTGCGGAACTCGGCTACGCCGGCATCAGTGTCGGGCTCGACCGGTGTCCAAACCTGCGCGAGATGCTCGATGAGCTTGACCGGCGCGATCTGCGGCTGTTCAGCGTCTATGCCGGCGTCAATATCGACGCCGAGCAGGAGCCGTATAGCGCCGCATTGAAAAACGCCATCGAAACACTCGAAGGCCGCAACACGATCCTCTGGCTGTTCATGCAGAGCCGGGAGCACAAGCCATCATCTCCTGCGGGCGATGAGCGTGCCGTCGCGATCCTCCGCGAACTGGCGGACCTGGCCGCTCAACACAACGTGCGTATCGCGCTGTACCCACACCACGCCTTCTGGCTCGAACGCTTCGAGGATGCCATGCGTATTGCAGAGAAGGTGGATCGGCCCCACGTCGGTGTTACGTTCAATCTGTGCCATTGGCTCAGAGTCAGCCCGGACAAGAGCGCGAAGACCCTGATCGATGAGGCGATGCCACGGCTCTTCGCGATCTCTATCAACGGGGCCGATTCCGACGGCCGCGACTGGAACACCCTGATCCAGACGCTCGACAAGGGCACATTCGACATGACCGCCTTCTTGAAGATGCTGGGCGAGGCCGGTTATACTGGTCCAATCGGACTGCAAGGGTACGGCGTCGGCGGCGATGCCCGCGACAACCTGACGCGGTCGATGCAGGCCTGGAAGAAACACTCGCGGGTCCTCTACGGTGACGTCGCGCCGTTCGGGCCGCCGAAAGAGCAATAGGTCCTATTGGACCTGAGGGATCAATCAAGAACCATAGAGCCAATCATGGAAACGCTTCGATTGCTATGCGATTACTTCCCGACCGCTGTGTTCACCGGAAAGTGCCTGGTGCTCATCAGCGAGGACTGGCGCGTCGAACTGACCGAGCACAAGGACAGCGATTTCAGCCGGGGCTCGACCCAGCCTTCGGTGATCCGGGTGCGGATCTTCAAGAAGGCCCTCAACGGAGAGTTCGTTCCCGGCTTCTATGAGGATTTCCAACTGCCCGTGCTGGGCGAGTTGGCCGAGCAGATCGAGAAGTACGTGCAGTTGGCCATCGGCACGAACCTGCGCGAAAACGTCGAGTAGCCCTGTGTTTCACCGGCCTAAGTCGATCCCTGCGTGGAACACTATTGCAGCCCCATGGGTCTTTATGCCCGAACCCGAGATCCAGGAAGACGAGCAAGGCGTCGTGCTGATCGCCAAGATCGTGCCCGGCAGCAGCAAGACGGCGCTCGCGGGCGTCCTTGACCGGATGGTCAAGATCAAAGTGGCGGCGCCGCCGGAAAAGGGCAAGGCCAATGAGTGCCTGGTCGCCTTCCTGGCCCGACGGCTCTGCGTCCGGAAGAACGCAATCGCCATCGTCGCCGGGCAGACCAGCCCGGTTAAACACGTGCGAATCGAAGGGATCTCCGCGCGAACATGCCTGGAGAGACTCGGCTTCAATCCACAGGGAAGCCGATGACGGCACGCCCGCTGTCAGATCGCGAGGGTCGGACCGACTACGAAACGTCTCTGGCCTACATGTTCAAGCTGGCCGGCCCAATGGTCGTCTCGACGATCTCGATGACCGTCATGCAGTTCGTGGACCGTTTCATGGTCTCCCGTCTGGGGACCGAGGCCCTGGCCGCAGTCCTGCCGGCCGGATTCGTCAGTTTCCTCCCTGGCGGGTTCGCCATGGGCGTCCTGACGAGTCTGAACACGTTCGTCAGCCAGAGCTTCGGACGCGGTGAGAAGGCCAACTGCTCCCGTTACTTCTGGCAGGCACTGTACATGGCCACGGCCTACTGCGCGCTCGTCCTGGCCATTATGTGGCCGACAGCCCATTCGATCTTCACGTTGTTGGGGCAACCGGCCGCGGTGGTTCCGATGGAGGTCATCTATCTTCGGATCATGCTGTTGGCCAATTTCGTTGCGATCATCAACTGGTCGAGCAACCACTTCTTCATGGGCATCCACCGGCCCGTTGTCATCATGTACTCGTCGCTATGTGGACAGATGACCAATGTGTTCGCCAACTATGTGCTGATCTTCGGCAAGCTGGGCCTTCCGGCCATGGGTATTGCAGGGGCCGCCTGGGGTACATTCATCGGGATGAGTGTCGCCGCATCAATCAACCTCGCGGTGTTCCTCAGCGGGGCAATCCACCAGCAATTCGGATCGAGAAGGACGCTTCGCCCGGACCTCGCGGCGATGCGCGCGCTTCTCGCCGTCGGCGTCCCGGCCGGGATCGGGCTGATGACCAACGTCGCTCTCTGGGGTGTTGCCCTCTTTGCCCTGGTCGGGCGATTCGGCAAAGAAGCAATGGCGGCCACCAGCGCGGTGCTGTCCTATACCAACCTGTCTACAATGCCGATCGTCGGTATATCCACAGCCCTCACGGCAGCGGTCGGAAAGGCCATCGGCGCAGGCCGCAAAGACCTCGCGATGCGACAGACCAAGGGTTGTCTGCGCATCGGGCTGATCTACATGGGGCTCGTTGGCGCATGCTTCCTTTTCCTGCGTGACTCACTGATGGTGTTCTGGTCGAAGGACCCTGAGGTCCTTGCGATCGGTTCGCAGATCCTTGTCCTCGCGGCCTTATACCAGGTGTTCCACGCAGCGCGAATCATCTACGGCGGCGCCCTTCGCGGCGCCGGCGATACGACCTGGCTGGCGATCAGTTCGGGAATTGGGGCGATCGGCATCCTCGGCCTGGGTGGAGCGCTGGTGGTCTGGATCCTTCCCGGGCTTGGCGCCCTGGGGCCTTGGTCGCTGGCGGCCATCAGCATTGCCGTGGTCGGTCTCGCGAACCGCTGGCGATTCAAGAGCAAACGATGGATGCAGATCGACCTGTTCCGACAGCGTCGCGTGCCTGAGGTGGTCGCGATCGAGCAGCCCGACGGTTGACCCCCCTGCCAATCAGATGATCTGGCACCACCCCGCACTACAAGATCGGATCGGGCAACTTCGTCAGGTAGATGTTGCGGACCGCGCCGGTCGTGACCCAGGTGGCAATCCCCAGCGGCTGGCACAGGTCCATCTCGGCCCGGATGTCGATCCTGCGGTCGGTGGTGTCGAGGTCCACGAGTTGTTCGCCATCCAGCCATGCCGTGATTCGATTCGCAACGACGCGCAGACGCACGTGGTACCACGTCTGTTTCTTGAACGAATAGAACGTCGTCGTCAGGTTCTCCGAGGCGTCGTAGTAGTCGATCGTGGACAGGCCACACAAGGTCCCGCCCCACCCTCCGAGGACCAGCGTGCAGCAGTTGTCCTCGACCGGAAACGTCAGAGCGCAGAAGAAATCATTCCCGTCGACGCGCATCGCTTCGAGCGTGATCTCGTAGTTCATGCGAACGACCGGACCGGTCCAGGTGATTCCCGTGGCGTAGCTGCCCATCTCCAGATAGATCGCGCCATCGTCCACGTGTACGTCGCCCTGTCCGCCGAAGTTGGTCACCTTCCATTGCCCGAGACTGACCCCATCGAACAGACGCACCTGCTCGCCCGGTCCCAGGTCGAGGGCCGCCTTCGGTGGTTCCTCAGCCTCTTGAGCGGCCGGGGCGACCTCGTCCTCTGGAATGGTCTGCATGGCCACGTCCGTCTCCTCCGAAGGTTCGGTCGCCGGGGCGGGGGCGGCACAGGGACACCGGCATCCGGACAACAGCGCCGCCGGAACCCACAGGGCCAGAATCAGCATCACGGCGCGACACAGTGAATGCAAAGACTCCGTCCGAGAACACCTTCCGCTCACGTCTACCTGTATGAATGCCATTATATTGTCCTCCTGACAGTTCAAATTCGTTTGGAGCAGCGTACGCGAGCCGGTACAATTGTACAAGAGGTAACTGCTCGGCCGAGCGATTCCGGTCATGGCGACAAAACACACAAGACGGGAGAACCTGCGGCCGATAAACGACGTATGAACAGACACTTACCGAACGTCGGAGGCATGCAGCCCGCCCGGCGTCGTGCAGATCGATCGGGTATGGCTTTTTTTGTCGCACACAACCGAGAAGGGCCCATGAAGAAGATCGTCTTGACGGCGGCTGTTGTCCTGATCGCGTCTCTGACAAGCGTGCTTGCCCAGAGCACTCGCTTGGCCAATGCAGGCAAGGCGGGGCTCTACGTACGGTCGCTCGACGAGGTGCTGCGCCTCCAGGACGACCAGGTGGACCTGGCCACAGCGGCGCTGATCGCATCGGAGTACTGGAGCGACATGGTTCACGGGCGGCGCTACATCGAGCAACTCGATGGCATGGCCCAGGAGATCCGAAGTCGACTCCGTCAGCAACGGCTTCAGGTCAACTACCGGGCCATTCCTGTGATCAATGATTATCTGTTCAACGAGCTTGGATTCCAGGCCATTCCACACGCCGACGACCCAAACGATCTCTTTCTGCACTCGGTCATGGATCGTCGACAGGGGTATTGCCTGAGCCTGTCGGTGCTCTATTTGTCGCTGGCCGAGCGTCTTGGACTGAGGGTCTACGGCGTGGTCGTTCCGGGCCATTTCTTCATCCGATTCGACGACGGTCGGACGCGATTCAATATCGAGACGACCAGCGGCGGCGCCACGCCTTCCGATGAGCATTACATCGAGAAGTTCAAGGTTCCCGACAATCGCCGTTCGACGATCTATATGAGGAATCTGACCAAACAACAATCGCTCGGCTGCTTCTTCAACAACCTGGGCACGGTCTACATCGACATCGGGGATATGGAAACCGCCATGCTCGCACTGGAACGTGCGGTGGCGATCAATCCGACGCTTTCGGAATCGCGCGCCAATCTTGGCAACGCCTACCTGCGGAAAGGACGGGCCGAAGACGCGATGCGTCAGTACCAGGCGGCCCTCGACCTGAACCCCAACGATGCCAAGGCGTATCACAATCTGGCGAACGCGTATATGGAATTCGACCGTCTGAACCATGCGGTTTCATCGTATCGCCAGGCGCTGGCGCTGGACCCAAACCTGTTCGACGCCCACCGGGGGCTGGCCCTGGTCTATACCCGGCTCGAGAGATACCCCGAGGCGGCGCGCGAACTGCGGCAGGCCATCCGGATGGCGCCACAGGACGCTGCCATCCGCGAGCAGCTTGGCGACGTGTACTACCGGGCAGGCAACTATCGCGAAGCCCTCTCGGAGTATCAAGCGGCCGTCCGCCTCGACCAGAACGCGGCCGAGGGCCACTATGGTCTGGGACGGTGTTACCGCGAGCTTGGCCAGAGGCACAACGAGATACGTGCCTACAAGGACGCGCTGGCGCTCAAGCCGGACATGCTCGGCGCGCTCGTGGACCTGACCAATGCCTACATCGACCAGAGAGACTTCGCTGCGGCCCTGCCCTACTGTCGCCGGGCGGCCGAGATTCATCCGGAGAACCCGACGATCCACGCCCAACTGGGGGACCTGTACAGTCGCATGAACGACATAGACGGGTCGATCGCATCGTTTCGCCGGGCCTTGGCCATTGCACCCGATTCGGCCGAGATCTACTGCGGGCTCGCCCTCGCATATCACAGAGGCAACCGGATCGCTGACGCCATCGACGCCTACGAGACCGCACTGGAGATCCAGTCCGAGACGCTGATGGCCCTCGTCAACGTCGGCAACCTGTATTTCGGGCAAGGTGATTATGATTCGGCCATCGGCTACTATCGCCGCGCGGTCACCGTTCGCCCGAAGGACGCCTCAATCCACCACAACCTCGGAGCCGCGTACTCCAACAACAGCGATTATACCCAGGCGGCGCAGTCCTATCGGCGGGCGATTGCGATTGATCCTAAGTTCGGCGATGCACATTATGGGTTGGCGAGCAGTCTCTACATGCTCCAGCAGTATGACCTGGCATGGAGCCACATGAACATGGCAAGGCAGCTTGGCACGAATGTCCCGGACGAACAAGTCCGCGCCATGCAGAGCAAAGCCAGGCGCCCGTAAGAGACCGTTGATCGCACCTGATATGGATTCGCGCCACCCCTTGTGACTGGAGAGGCGTACCCACATGGGTGAACCAGACGGCATGAGGACGAAGCCGGTGATCGGAATCGTCGGAGGCGTTTCGTCCGGCAAGAGCGCCGTGGCGGCAGAATTCGGCCGGTTGGGCTGCGCCGTCATCGACGCCGATGCACTCGCCCGACAGGCGCTGGAGACGCCGGCGATCCGCGAGGCCGTTGCCGCACGGTTCGGCCCCGGCGTTCTGACCCCTGACGGGCAGATCGACCGACGGGCCCTGGCGGAGGTCGTCTTTGTCAACGCCGCGAAGCTTGAGGCGCTGAACACAATCGTCCACCCGTTCGTATTGGGGCAGACCGAAGAACGGATCGCCCAGTTCCGCCGGGACCCCGCTGTCAAGGCCGTGGTGCTGGACATGCCCCTGCTGGTCGAGGTCGGCTGGGCCGACCGCTGCGATAAGATCGTGTTTGTCCGGTGCGATCGCACGCGTCGAATCGACCGCGCCCGCCGGGAACGCGATATGGACGAGCGAGCGGTCGAAAATCGCGAAAATTTTCAGATTTCTCTGGACACCAAAGCAGCCCTTGCCGATAATACAGTAGACAACAATTCTGACTTTTCGGCGACAGTCAGGCAAGTCGAGCTTATCTTCTCTGAAATAACTAAGAATAGTTAGCGTGGTTCGTTCAAGGCGCGCGTGTGGGTGTTGTCCCCTTGAGCGGCAGGCACGAGATCGCCCGATTCTTGGCTCCAATCCCGCAGAACCACGGAGAGAAGGTCGTCCACATTGACAAGAGGGGTGTTGCCCGCATCGGCGGGGGACGGATTCTTACCTGCGCAACCCGGGCATGGGCAACCACAGAACGCGTGTGTGCAATAGAAGGAGCAGCAATGGCGAAGGCCAAAACGACCAAGAAGAAGAAGACACGGAAGAAGTCGGCCCCTGTGCGGGACGTCGCTGTCGAACAGGCCGAGGAGATGGAAGCGGCGTCGGCTGCGACCGCGACCGTTGAAGGCGTTGACGAGACGGCGGGGCTCGACGACGAGTCCACGCACGCCAAATATGAGCGAATCAAGAAGGGCAACCTCTACCTGGCGGACCTCCAGAAGCTCACCGTTGCCGATCTGCACGAGATCGCCAAGAACGAGGGAATTACCGAATACAGCGCTCTGAAGAAGCAGGACCTCATTTTCCGCATTCTCAAGGAGCGCATTCGCCAGAACGGCTTGATGTACGGCGAGGGCGTCCTCGAGGTCCTGCCGGACGGCTACGGCTTCCTCCGCAATCCCAACTACAATTATCTGTCGTCCTCTGACGACATCTACGTCTCGCCTTCGCAGATTCGCCGGTTCGGACTGAGAACGGGCAACGTGGTTGCCGGACAGATACGACCCCCAAAGGACTCCGAGAAGTATTTCGCCCTGCTCCGTGTCGAAGCGATCAATTTTGAGAACCCTGACCTGCTCGCCGACAAGATCGTCTTCAGCGACCTGACGCCGCTGCACCCCGAGGATCGTCTGATCCTCGAGACCGGTACGGACGAACTGAGCATGCGGATCATCGACATCGTCACTCCGGTGGGCAAGGGTCAGCGAGGTTTGATCGTCGCGCCGCCGCGTACGGGCAAGACGATTCTGCTCCAGAAGATGGCCAACGCCATCACGCAGAACCATCCGGAGGTCAAGCTCATCGTCCTGCTGATCGACGAGCGGCCGGAAGAAGTCACCGAGATGGCCAGAAAGACCGCCGAGGACGTCGAGGTCATCAGCTCGACGTTCGACGAGCCGGCGTCGCGCCACTGCCAGGTGGCCGAGATCGTGATCGAGAAGGCCAAGCGACTCGTCGAATACGGCCAGGACGTGGTGATCCTGCTCGATTCGATCACGCGTCTGGCCCGCGCGTACAACAACGAGACACCGCACTCGGGCCGCATCCTGACGGGCGGTGTGGACGCCGGCGCCATGCAGATGCCCAAGAAGTTCTTCGGCGCCGCTCGTAACGTCGAGGAAGGCGGTTCGCTGAGCATCTTCGCGACCGCTCTGATCGACACCGGCTCCAAGATGGACGAGGTGATCTTCGAGGAATTCAAAGCAACCGGCAACATGGAGCTGCACCTGGATCGACGACTGGTCGACCGACGGGTGTACCCGGCCATCGACATCAGCCGAAGTGGCACGCGCCGAGAGGAGCTGCTGCTCGATCCGAAAGAGCTCGAACTGGTCTATCGCCTGCGGAGGGTCCTGAGCGATCTGAACCCGGTCGAGGCCGTCGAGTTGCTCAAGAACCGGCTATCCAAGACGCGGAGCAACGCCGAGTTCCTGATGACGATGAATCTGGATTAGTCGAGAACCGCGCCGCCGTCGCGACCTGACGTGTGTGTGAAGATTTCCGGGCGAGGCCACGTCGGGCACAGAGAGCCGCCGGTG
>CAZSXM010000047.1:0-37582 GCA_964610435.1 uncultured Pirellulales bacterium
CCGGCGGCTCTCTGTGCCCGACGTGGCCTCGCCCGGAAATCTTCACACACACCGAACAACAGCAGGACCGCGCCGACGTCGCCGAGATATCCTGGGACCTGCTAAAAACGGAGCCCCCAGGGCGATTTCGTAACCCAGAGAAGGGCTCGCCCTGAAGGCTCTCGTGCGTCTATCCGGTTGGTCCTGTGGTCCTCGGCGTTGTCTCGGACAACCCCTTAGAAGGCAAGGTTGCGATTGATCGTAACCATCCTGTTGACACCACCGACCGCCGAAACGCCGGGCGCGTCGATCATGCTGATGCCAAGACATTGGATGTTTGCCTGGATGCCATAGGGCGTGGCGATGATCTGGTTCTGGGTGCCGACGAAGCTCTGTGACGCCAGCGCCGAACCCAGCCGCCCGACACCATACACGTTCTGGCCGAACGTGGTCCCCATATTCTGGGCCTGGGTGCCGGGATTGAGAAAACCCAGCGACGACTGGTTCTGCTGACCCAACGCCGTTGCCGACTGATTGAAGCCGTACAACCCGTACAGTCCCGCGACGCTGGCGCCCTGAAACAGTGAACCGAGGCCCACTTGCGAGACCTGTACGACGCCGCCGCCATCGGTAGCGGACTGAATGTTGGCCATCGGCACAACGTTGATGCTGGCCAGATTGCCCGTGCCGGACCCGCCCACTTGGCCGTCGTTCGTGGCGCTGACGCCGAACGCTTGACCCTGCTGGACGGCAGCGAAGGCCCCGGATGTCAGCAGAAGGACAAGTGCCGTCGAGACCGCAAATCCTCTGCGCATGTTGCTATCTCCTTTCTCTGACGTTCTGCTCCCGGATTCAGCCTCCCAACGCCCACATCGTAGCAGAGCCACGGCGAGAAAGAGCCCCTTCGCTGATCGATCTTCAGCGAGATCCGAACCGGCAGCGTGCGACCCGTGTCAAAAAGGAGCCCCGAGGTTATCGACCCTCAAGAAAGGTGTGACCCCCTCGAGGGCTCCGGAAGACAAACAGACACGAATCTCTCAGTACACGATCTGTTGCTGTGTGGTCCCGGCCACCAGGTCGGTCACTACGCTGGCATTGGACAGGGCCTTTCCACCGACGCTCGCCTGCTGGAGCACGTTCAGGATCGAGCTCTCTCCATAGGTACCGGCGGCATTGTGGCCGGTCTGGTTCTGCGCGAGGTCGGCCGCATTCTCGGAGTAGCCGGTGGCCGCCCCATCCTGCCGCACGAGGGCCTGCGTGGCGCCCACGCCGAGGGCCTGCTGCTGCATCGCGCCCGAGGTGCTGGCGCCGATGACCTGCTCCTGCGTTCCGTCGGCGCCCAGGAACGACGTGACGTTCACCACGCCGCAGGTTCCGCTCGCTTTGCCGAACTGGGTAATCAGCCCTTCCTGCACCTGCTTGCCCGTCGTATCGCAATCGTCGGGAGAGCAACCGCCACCCCAGCCCCATGGCGTCGAGAAATTCCAACCGCCCTGCGAAGCGGGAGGAATGGCATTCTCATTGTCAACCTCGACTTCCTGTTTCGCCCAGGCAGACACATCGCCGTGGGTCAGTTGCACGACCGAAATCATCCCCGGATTCGCAGCGTTGCCGACCGTGAAGTTTTGGAGTTGCCAGAGGCTTCCCGGAAGGGGCGCCGTCGCGCCAAGGGCCACCGAGGACACAAGCAGCAACACGCCAACACCAATTGAAATTCTTGTAGTCATTTCAGAACTCCTTTTCCTTAGGGTACTCAAAACCATCCTTACCCATTGCTGATGACAAATCAGCAATCACTACCTGTTACCGTTCATCCTTGAATTGCGTGCCCGAACCACCTCCTTTCTCCCCCGAGCCTCTCAACCTTGACGTACTGTCCACACGGCTTCTCCGGAGAGACGCTGTCACCACACCGTGGTCGTTCGCCTTACGGAAATGCCATCCGATACAAATCCTGACTGACCTCGACGCCCGCGCGCTGGCCGGGAGCAATGTCCGACGTCGACGCCGGGGCAACGTGCTCGGCATCGCCGGGTTGCGCGCCGACGGGCGCCGGGCCGGCGGGCCCCTGCGCGGCCGCCGCCGGTGCGGCCGCGACCTGCGGCCGGTTCCGGATCAGGGCGTACAGCGATTCCGGAATCCGCCGACGCTCGAGCATCTCAGGGCAGTATCGGTACGCCGTGGCGCTCATGACCGCCTTGCCCTTGCCCTCGGTGACACCCGTTGACTGGCCCCCCATCAACGAAAGGGAGTAGTCGGTCTGGCTGTAGCCGCCCCCGGCGCTGAGGCTCTTGGTCGTACCCAGCGAGACCCCCTTCATGCCTCCGGAAACCAGCAGGATATCGACGTCCCAGGGCAGCGCCTCGGCAATGGCCGCATTGTACGTGTGGTCCCAATTGCGTTTGTAATGACCCTCCAGACTGATGCGGCCGACATACGCGTACCCGGCTTCTTCCAGCAACTGCGCATCGACCGAGCTGTCGATGAACACCAGCAGGGGTTTGCGGTCGGGCCGTCGGTCGCGAATCACGGAATTGGCGATCTCGAAACCCCGACCGCGATGGGACTGGTCCGGCCCGCCGAACAAACGGGTCACACCATTGAGAAGACCGCCGATCATCTCCAGCGCCCCGCTGTACGGAAGCGAACGCAGAATCCCTTTGATCTCCTCCATGTCCGCCTCGCTGCTCGGATCGAGACTGCGCTCGTAGACCTTGTCATGCGGCGTCGGCCCGTTGGGGAAGTACGCATTGACCGTCCCCCAGCCGCCATGCTGCCACATCGGCAGATACGGCGGGTACGTCGACAGCGGCGGCGTCCGCGTCTTGTAGTTTGAAATAGCCGTCGGGGCATAGAACAGAACCGCGCTCGAATCGCTCCCTTCCGAGTACGAGAAACTGTCGGCCGAGCCGCCGCCTGCCCACGAGATTGAACTCGAATCCGACGATGCGTTGCCGCCCCCAATCGCCGTGGACGTCTGATACTGGTGGTTGACACTATTGATCGTGTTCGTGCTTGAGCTGCCCCCCGTATGCCCTTGCGCATCCGTACACACGTACGAAGCAACCAGCAAAAGGACCAGCACCGCGGTAAGCCGTCTTTTCATCATCGTTCTCCTTAACCGTCACCCATCTATCCGTATTTGGCGCAAACCGCCGGGCATCCTCCGAGCCTTCGAGAGCCACCCTCTCGTGAGTTGCCCAACGCCCTGCTTGCGCATCATCTATCCAGCGCCCTGCACTGAGAGACCCTCCCGCGCCGTGACGTGCGAAACACCCTCCCGGCGTTTCCGAGAGTGCCTCCAGCCGTCACTGTCTCCGCGGCGCGCCTGCGCACCGAGAGTCCCTGCGCGTGCCTTCAGAGGGCCTTCTCAAGGGCACCCTGTGCGAGAAACACCCTCCAAGCATCTGTCATCTCCTCAGCCCGGCTCACCGCAACGGCCGGGATATGCCCTTTCTCGGGCGTTCACCCCCTTCTCGTCGGTCCTTCGCGGCACGCGGGCGAGGCCGTGACACGGCTGGGCGCACCGCCGCCGGACGTGCAGAATAACATCGGGATCGAAAAACCGGCCTGCTTGCACAACGCCGCACACCGGCCAAGCGGATGGATTCGTGCAAACAACAGACGGGACAACGTCCGGCCTATCCGCAAACCACCGGACAGACCAGCCGCTTTGAAGTGAGCGGGGTGGACAATCCCTGTCCGTACTACTTGCACAGCATCCATGCTTCGTACCCTGTCAAACCCCGCACCGTTTGAACACAATACGAATGAGCTTACTGTTTTGCGCCATTATGGACTTATCGGACGTCTTGTCAAGAACAAAATCCCCCTTCCACGCTTTTTTCCGAACGAATCAATGTCACCACTGCTCGTCGCTCGTCCCAGTCGGTCGAGCCGCCCCCGGCCCCCGGCGTTGGGAGCATCTTGCGGGTTGTCGGGGCCCCTCCGGGGATATGGCATCCCTTCGCACATCTGGATGTAGGGTACAGATCGGCTGGTGAGCTGTCAAGGCATGAGGTTGGGCCGAGGGCGTGCGAGACCAGGCCTATTCTTCGGATACTGGGCTGAAGAAAAGGGGTCCGGCTGAAGAGAAAGGCTGTTCTCCGACGGTCGTGCGATCAAATATTGAGCCTGGAGCGTAGAATTGGGATTGGCATGGTATAATAGTCGGTACTGGGGCGGTTGATGCCCCTATAAGGATTCGATGAACGGAGGAAATGATGGGTGGGTTTCTTTCTGCGAGAGAGGGTTCACAAACGCGGAAGGTCGGGGGGCATTGGGCGAGATGGTCTGGCGGCGGTCTGGTCTTGGCCTTGGTGGTGTGTCTGTTGACCGGCCTGGTCCATAGCGAGCCGCTGGAGTTGTGCGAGTACGGCAAAACGCAGATCGTCTTCCCCGACGACCCGTTCGAGCATCGCGAGTACTTGGGCACGTCCAATTTGGGCTGGGTCAAGTTCACGCTGCTGACCGAGCCATATGACCCGAACGTCGTGTACTTCCAGGACAGCGGGCATTTCCCGTTCCACCACGACTTCGCCTCCGAGTGCATGGGCCCGTTTGTCGGGATCAGTCCCCAGGAGTTCGACCGCGTCACGCTGTATGCCGAGGATCAGCAGATGATTCTCGGTGCGGTGGTTACCCCGCCGAGCGGCTTCGGCGTCAGTGCTCCAATTCAGGAATACGGGATTCAGTTTGTCCGGCACGAGCCCTTCACTCGCGAGGAGGTCGCGGAGCTGTTCGCCAAGGTGACTGCCGCCGTTAGCAGTGACCCGGGCGTTCAGGCGTTCTATTTCCCGTCGTACGAGCAGTCGGAGGTCGCCCAGGCCAACGCCGAGTGGTTTGCCGAGCGGGGGATGCCGGTCAGCTCGCCGTCGCGCTGGATCCGCGGCAACACGATCTACTCGCAGGGCTGGACGCTGGGACCTCTGAAGTACGTCGCGCCCGACGAGATCGACTCGGCGTACCGCCGGGGTGAACTGCTGCCTGACGATGTTCTGCTGACCGACGCGGTGCCCGCCGAGATCCCGATTCTGGCCGGTGTCATCACTCTGACGCCCTCGACGCCGAACAGTCATGTGGCGATTCTGGCCAACACGTATGGCATTCCCTTCGTGCATCTGGTCGAGGAGGCCGACCGCCGGCTCGCCCTCGATCTGGTGGGGCGGCGGGTCGTGCTGCGTGCCTACGACCGCTACGGCCGGACCCTTGTGAACCTGGTCGATGCCAACGATACGATGACCGACGAGCAGGCCGCCGAGTTCCTCACGCTCAAGCAGCCCCCGCCGCTGGCGATCCAGGCGGTGGAACCACTGGGCCACTACAGCGCGCCGATCGATTCGCTGCGGCCCGACGACATCCGCTATTTCGGCGGCAAGGCGGCCAACTATTCGGTCCTGCGCCGGGCCATTCCCCACAACTCTCGCGTGGCGATGGCGTTCTCCTTCGATCTGTGGAACGCGTTCCTCGACCAGACGCTCGCCAACGGTCGCCCGCTGCGCGAGGAGATCGCGATGCGTCTGTCGGGTTTTACGTTCCCGCCGGCGTCGGTGGCGGCGCTGGAATTCGAGCTCGAACGGATTCAGGACATGATCAGAGACGACAGGGCCACGGTATTCGCGCCGGCGTTGAGGAATGCGGTGATTGAGGCGTTGACCGATCCGACGTACGGCTTCGATCCGTGCGAGAGGCTTCGCTTCCGCAGTTCCACAAACGTCGAGGACAGCGAGCACTTCAGCGGTGCCGGGCTCTACGACAGCTACAGCGGGTGTCTGGCCGACGATCTGGACCCCGACCATTCGGGCCCTTCGCACTGCGATCCGGAGCGGGCGAACAAGCGAGGCGTCTTCCGCGCGATCCGCCGGGTCTTTGCCAGCTTCTACAACAAGAACGCCTATCTGGAGCGTCTGCGTCACGGCCTGCCTGAAGACGAGGTGGGCATGGCGGTCCTGGTCCACCACTCGTTTCCCGATGAGATCGAGCTGGCCAACGGCGTGGCGGTGCTCGAGTTCGGGTCCTACGGCTCGAGCATCCGGTTGGCCACGCAGACCGGTGCGGTGTCGGTGGCCAATCCGGAACCCGGTCTGATCCCGGAGGAGGTTACGGCATCGACGGGTCGCGATTCGGATTTCGTCTATCTGCGGGTCCAACGATATTCCAATCTCCTGCCGCTTGGGCGGACGGTGCTGACCTGGGAGGACGATTACAAGGCGCTCGCGTGGCTGCTGGACCGGGCGGCGGCGCAGTTCATACAGGACACGGGGCGGACCCCGCATCAATTGGACTTCGAGTACAAGAAGATCGCGCCGACCGGCGAGTTGGTCGTCAAGCAGGTCCGCGAGGTGCCCAACCCGTCGAGCGACGTCGCTGAGCGTCGCTTCCTGGCCGGCGGCTCGATCCGCCTTTCGGTGTTCCAAGGCGAGCACGCCCCGATCTTCGGCGCCCACCGCCTCAAGTCCGACTGGTGGCTCGAAGCCCCCAGCCGCTGGCTGACGACGGAGGAGTTGGGCGTCTGTCTGTTCGAGGACGCGGTGTTTGAATACCAGGAGCGGGGTGACTTCGGAACGATGTCCGGCTCGCCGACTTCGTGGCCCGAGGCGCGGCACGAATTCGTCGTGCAGGAGCCGCCGGGACGCGACTTTGATGTGCCGATCTCATCCGACGACCTGCGCGGCTACGTTGCAGCGGGGTTCGAGACGATCGACTCCTGGCGTCTCGATCATCTGGACAACCCGCGGCGCTACGCGCTGACCACGTCGTTCAACGTGCACGGCGTGGTGCCCGAGAACTGTCCGGTTCTCTTCCTTTCGGACTTCTCGTACGACCTGGATGTACAGTACGATGAGCCCGTGCTCGACTGGCATTGGACCGGCGAGGTGGTCGGCACGAGGAGCGACCGGGTCAGTCTGCGTGCACCTCTGGCGCATGACCCCGACGATATCCTGCAAAGGCGTCGAATCGAGGACGGGGGCGTGACGGTCGAGACCACGTTCTACTGGCCGCCGCACCCGACCGGACCGACAGCCGGATATACCGCTCCGCTGGCCCGATGGGTCGAGACCACCATCTCCGGCCTGACCCCCGAGCCGTTCACGCTGACGGGCGACTACTCGCAGACGTATGTGCCGGGACACCACAACTTCGTCGAGTGGTTCCTATTCGATCCCAGCCTGGAGCCGAGCCTTCCGCAAGAGACGCTTGATCAGTTGCAGGCGGCCGGCATCGATTGGGTACTCGCCACCACCGGGTTCGACGGCTCGACCGTCACAACCTACAACCTGAGCGACCCGCTGCCTCCCGGAGAGGGTGGCGAGTCACAGAGATAGGCGTGACCTACCCTTCGCACGTGTCGTTGCAGCATTTGCTGGAGGCTGTGTCTGGTCGCTGACATGTGCAGAAGTGGTTTGAACGCTGCGAACAGGAGGCCGGTTTCGGTTCGTTCGAGGTCCGGACGTATCGTAGCCTGATGCGTCACTGGCTGGCCAGCCGGAGTGCGATGTACTTCCTGGCCAGCCAGGCGGCGAGCTTCATCACAGGCGAATACATCGCCGTCAACACCGGCCGCTGCATGCGCGCCTGACGCCGCGCCAATCGCCTGCCACTTCACCAGAAGATGATGTAGAAGACGCCCCCCCTGTGCCTGTTGGGCGAACGGGTTACCAAAATGAGCAAATACCAGCCTCCATATGGGGTGAACCCCTATAGGTCCGACCCAACCCTGCACACACAATAGGTCTACGCATTAGGCGGGCATCGCTTACACGGTGCCGCCACGCAAAGGCGCTCGGTTGTTCCGGATGCCGGTGACACTCAGCAGTGGGGTTGTGAACGAAAGGAGATCTCTATGAAATGCAAAAAGCTATGTGTGCTGTACTGTCTGGCCCTGTTCGTTTCCGTGTCGGCCTCCGAGGTGATCCCAGAGCCCTTGCCCTCGCTGACCATCGAACTGACGCCGGCGGTACCAGGAGCGTCCGAGACATTCTCCATGGGGATCAGTGGCACCTGGCCGAACGCCTGTCCGCCCGTTGCTTTCGATGTGAGCGTCGATGCCGGAGCGACAATGTGGATTGACCTGCTCTTGCCCAGCGTGTTCTCCGGGCCGCAAGACTGTGTACCGACCAGTAGCGCCTGGAACGCTGTCAAGGAATCGGCAGGACCTTTCCCTGCCGAGCTGTACGACGTCTACATCCGTGCCGTCAGCCATGATGCGGCTGGACAATATGAGAGGCATCCACATCGCATACAGATTGGCACCTTGCCGGACGAGCCGGTTCCCGACTTGGACTTCGCCCCCGGTCAACGCGTGGTCCTGCTCGAAGGGGCTCCGAGCCGCGGCCTGCGCGCCGGTCAGGCCGGCACGATCGTCTGTTGCGACACGATGGATTGCGCGCGAGACCTGCTGGTCAGTTGGGACCTCTGGACCGACGGCAGGGACGACACGAGCCTCTGTGCGACGTCCTCTGCCGAGGCATTTCCGCCTGGATCGGCGACCTGGGTGAACCCCGATGAACTGAAGATCGGCCGTCCTTTCGACCAGTGCGGGACGATCCGAAGGGGACTGGAAGGATGCATCTACTTTGAGGCCGACGACGGTCGGCAGTACAACCTCGTTTCCATTGGGCAGCTCTACATCGAGCTGGACACGCCTGGCGGCATCGCGTTTGGACAGCGTCTCCGTTTGCAGGGCCTGCTCGACCCCGTGGCACCGGGGCCGGATATCGTGAGGATTTGTCCGTTCTTGAATGGCGATGTCTACCATCCGATTCTTTCGGCGTGTGAGGTGAAGGCCATTGGCTGCTGCGGGGGCGAACTGTTTCCTGGCGATCGCGTCACGCTGCGAGTGAATCGTCCCAGGCGACCGGACGGGACGAGGGCGCCGCGACTATTCGCTGGTGCCGTCGGAACGGTCATCTGCTGCGGACCCTACGGCAGAGATTGGGTGTTCGTCAGTTGGGACAGTTGGCGCGAGGGGGTCAATGCCGAGCCATCCTGCAACGGAAGCCTTGTGCCCTATCCGAGGGACTCCGGGTGGTGGGTGTTGTGCGATCGGGTGGCGTTGGAGGATGACTTGGATGGAGTGGACGATGAATACATCGTACGGATCGGTGCCAATGCGCTTCGCCTCCGGCCCGACCCGACGGCGCCGCTCTCGCAGCAGACACTCAGCGGATGTACGACGGCGACCGTGCAGAGCAACTTCCGGATTCGCCTGAACGTCGAGGTGACCTCAACCTCGGCGGCCGGGGGCGTCTGGACCGGTGTGGTGACGCCGGAAATCGTCGAGGCGGGCACAACCGTTGTAGAAATCTGTGTTCGCGGCGAAGACGTTGACCTGACGGCGGTGCCCCCGGGGCGTGGCCAGCAGTTGGCCAGCGTTTCGGTCTTCGGGGTTCCGGCTCCATGAGAATGCCTATGGTGGCCGGCGAGGCCGCGAGCTTGACAAGCGAATACATCGCCGGCGGCGGCCTCGCCGTGCGCGCCTGATGGGCGGCAATCGAACGAGTCTACCAGAAGATGACGTAGAACGTCGCCACGGCTACCAGCACCAGCGCGGCGGCGATCTTTACTTCGGGCGCGGTCCGGGTATCCAGATCCTCGCGGACGGGCAGCACCCTGGGCTTGTCCAGTGGCTTGAGCAGGGTGATTAGTCCCATGATCGCCACGACGATCCCGAAGGTCAGAGCGACCTGGATCAGAAAGTGCAGCTTCTGCGAGAACGCCTGAAACAGGCCGTAGATCACCGGGCCGCAGATCAGGGCCGCCACGCCCGCGGCGCCGGGTGCTTTCGCGACCACCATACCGAAGAGGAACGCCGCCACCACGCCGGGCCAGATGTAGCCCTGGAATTGCTGGATGTAGTTGAAGACGCCGCCGAATCTCGGATCGGCCAGCTTGGGCGCGAGCAGGCAGCCGGCGACGACAAACGCGGCCGTGGTGACGCGGCCCAGGAGCAACAGCCGCGATTGCGACGCCTTGCGGTCGAGCAGTCGGTTGTAGAGATCCATCGTGAAGATGGTCGAGGCCGAGTTGAGCATGGAGGCCAGCGAACTGATGACCGCGCCGGCGATGGCGGCGAGCATGAACCCGCGCAGGCCCGCCGGGACCAGGTTGCGGATCAGCGTTGGAAACGCCTCATCGGACGACTCCATCTGGCTGCCATAGAGCTGGTACGACATGATGCCGGGCAGCACGATGGCGAAGGGGATCAGCAGCCAGAGCGCCCCGGCGAAGATCACGCCAAGTTGGCCGTCCCGCAGGGTTTTGGCGGCCAGGTTCCGCTGCACGATGAACTGGTTCAGGCCGCAGTAATACACCAGCACGATCCACATCCCCGAGAGCACCCCCGTCCAGGGCAGGCCCTCATGGTCGGCGGGCAGAACCATGTGAAGCTTGTCGGCGTTAGCCGTGGCGAACGTCTCCCAGCCTCCGCAGGCGTGCAGACCCAGGAAGAACGTGACGATGCTGCCGATCAGCAGCGCGCCGCCCTGGAACAGGTCGGCCCAGGCCACCGCCTTGAGCCCGCCCCAGACGGTGTAGAGCGCGGCGATCGCGCCGATGAGCCAGACGCTCGGCGTCAGGCTCACGCCGAAGATACTCTGGAGGGTCAGGCCGCCGGAATAGAGCACGGCCGTCAATAGCACGGCGACGTAGATCACCACGGTCGTCAGCGCCATGAGCGCCCGTGCGGCTGAGTTGTAGCGGTACTCAAGATATTCGGGCATGGTGTAGATGCCCGCCTTGAGGAAGCGGGGCAGCAGGGTGAAGGCGATCACCACGATGCCGATGCTGCCGAACAACTGCCAGTTGCTCACGGCCAGGCCGACGTCGCCGGCGCCCTGGCCGGCCATGCCGACGAACTGCTCGGTGGAGATGTTGGCGGCGACGATGGACAGTCCGATGAGCGGCCATCTCAGGCCGCGACCGGCCAGGAAATAGTCCTCGCTGGTCTTCTCCCGCCGGCTCTTGAACATGCTGAAGGCGACCACCGCGCCGATGAACGCCAGGAAAACACTGATGTCGAAGGGATTCAGATCCATGCGTCGGCCCATCCAGGAACACTGCTTCGGGACAAAAGGTCAGGTCATTATAGAGACTGCCGCTTTCGCCTCAACGACAAAGTCCGCGCCACGGACTACGGCCGATAACCCGACCCTTCCGTCCGCATCACGGAGCTGGAAGCAGCCCGCAGTCCGTCAGAACAGCGGTTCAAGCCAGGGGCAACTCGATCCGAATACAGTCGCTGCGCAGCGGTGCCGATACCACGTCTATGACGCCGCAATCGAAGCGCATGGAAAGGCAGTATCCGATGTCCAGTTGCCGCGAGCCAATACAGAACCGCCGCCAATTCCTTAAGAGGCTGCTTGCCGTAGCGGGTGGGCTCACAACCTTCGGGTCGAGTCGGACCTTCGGCGGAGCCGCCAAGGCGCCTGCGCCCTGGGCCTTTCTGTCGGATACCCACATTGCAGGCGATCCGGACAACAAGTATCGAGGCTTCTATCCGTACCAGAATTTCAAAGAGGTGCGCAACCAGATCATGGCCAGTCCGCCTGACGGCCTCGTGATCACCGGCGACCTGGCCAGGCTCAAAGGCCGCACCGAGGATTACCAGAATCTCCACGACCTGATCGCTCCGATCGCCTGCGAACGCCCGATTCACCTGGCCACGGGCAATCATGACGACCGTGAGAACTTCCTGCATACCTTCCCGACCTCCAATCACCCGGCGTGGATCGTCAACGGCAAACGCGCGCTCACGGTCAACGCCGGCCCGGTCAAGCTGATCACGCTCGATTCCCTGCTCTTTGTGGACCTGCCTTGGGGGCGCTTGGGCAAAGGACAACGCCACTGGCTCCAGATGTATCTTGACGCCTGCGACGAGGCTCCCGTGATCCTGATGCTCCACCACCCGGTCATCGGTAAGGACGCTCTCTGGGACGCCAAGGCCTTGCTGCAGCTCATCACGCCCACGCCCAAGGTCAAGGCCATCGTACACGGACATTCGCACCGTTTCGGATTCTCTGAAGTGGACGGCATTCACCTGATCAGCCTGCCGTCCGCCGGGTACAACATGAAGAGCGACCAGCCGGTCGGTTGGGTCGAGGCGCATCTGGCCGGCGACGAAGGGATCTTCACGCTGCACGCACTCGAGGGCAACACCCGCCTCAACGGCCAGACCACCCGCTTGCGCTGGCGGACGTAGACTTGCAGAATCCGGCCCAACGTGGTATATCCTGATCCGTGAGCCGTGAGCCGGGCCCCAGGCGCCGGGTCACGGGCGACGTACTGTGGCCAACCCTTTAGCGATGGAGAAGGACTACGATGTCGAAGCTGCCCGGATTCTCCGTATTGTCGAGGGCGGTGTTTCTTGCCGTTCTTCTGTCCCGTTCTTGTCTGGCCGCCGGTGGGGGGGGTGCCTTGCCACTGGACTGGGAAAACGAGCAGATGATCGGCTTCAACAAGGAGCCGGGGCATTGCACGCTCACCCCCTACGGCGATATCGAAAGCGCCCTGGAAGGTGTCCGCGAGGCGTCCCCTTACGTCCAATCCCTCAATGGAACGTGGAAGTTCCACTGGGTCAGCAAGCCGGCCGACAGGCCGATGGAGTTCTACAAGCCGGCTTTCGATGTTGGCGGATGGGACGACATTCGCGTGCCCGCCAACTGGCAGGAGTATGGCTACGGCCGGCCGATCTACCTGAACATCCGCTATCCCTTCCCGCCCGATCCGCCCCGCATCCCGCACGACTACAACCCCGTCGGCTCGTATCGACGGGCGTTCGAGATCCCTGATTCGTGGGACGGCCGCGAGGTGTTTCTGCACTTCGCCGGCGTCAAGAGCGCCTTCTACGTCTGGGTCAACGGCTGCAAGGTCGGCTACAGCCAGGGCAGTATGACGCCGGCCGAGTTCAATATCACCGAATCTCTTCGCCCGGGCAAGAACGTCCTGGCCGTCGAGGTCTATCGCTGGTCCGACGGCAGCTACCTCGAAGACCAGGACATGTGGCGGCTCAGCGGGATCTACCGCAACGTCCATTTGTTCTCCACGCCCAAGGTGCACATCCGCGACTTCTTCGTGCGCAGCACGCTGGACGATCTCTATCAGGACGGCATCCTGGAGATCCGCCCGAAGCTGGCGACCTATGCGGACGTGCCCCTGCGAGGCTGGACCGTCCAGGCGAGGCTCTACGACGATCGCAGGGAATCCGTGCTCAGCGAGCCGCTCAAGATCGACGCCCGAGCCATCCTGAACGAGCGGTATCCGCAGAGAGGCAACGTCAAGTTCGCCTTGATGGAGGCGCGAATTCCGAATGCCAGGCAATGGTCCGCTGAGACGCCCAACCTTTACACGCTGGTCCTGTCGCTGCACGACGGCGACGGCAACGTCGTCGAGGCCGAGAGCTGCAAGGTCGGGTTCCGCAAGGTCGAGATCAAAGACGGCCAGTTCCTGATCAACGGACGGTCGATCAAGCTCTTCGGCGTCAATCGCCACGAGCACGATCCCGACCATGGCCGGGCGATCCCGCTGGGCCGGATGATCCAGGACATCAAGCTGCTCAAGCAGAACAACATCAACGCCGTCCGCACGTCGCACTATCCCGACGACCCACAGTGGTACGAGTTGTGCGACCTGTACGGCATGTATGTCATCGACGAGGCCAACCTGGAAACGCACGGGCTGGGCGGCCAGCTCAGCAACGTTCCAACCTGGCACAACGCCTTCGTCGATCGCGCCGTTCGCATGGTCGAACGCGACAAGAACCACCCGTCGGTGGTCATCTGGTCGCTGGGCAACGAGAGCGGCGACGGCCCGAACCACTCGGCGATGGCGGCCTGGATTCGCGATTACGATCCGACCCGGCCGATTCACTACGAAGGCGCCGTCGGCGATCCGAAGGACCCGTACTACGTCGATATGAGAAGCCGGATGTACGCCCGAATCCACGAGATCGTTCGGATGGCGACCGATCCACGTGACGAGAGGCCCATGGTCCTGTGTGAATACGCCCACGCGATGGGCAATTCCGTCGGCAACCTCAAGGAGTATTGGGACGCCATCCGATCTCACAAGAGGCTCATTGGCGGGTTTATCTGGGACTGGGTCGATCAGGGACTGCGCAAGTACGATGACGACGGCGTGATGTTCTGGGCCTATGGAGGCGACTTCGGCGACCAGCCCAATGACGGCAATTTCTGCTGCAACGGTCTGGTCCAGCCCGACCGCAAGCCCAACCCTTCGCTCCACGAGGTTAAGAAGGTTTATCAGCGCATCCACGTGACGCCCGTGGACGCGACCGCGGGCATCGTCTCGATCGCCAATGAGTACGACTTTGTCGATCTGGGCTTCGTTGATGCCACCTGGGAGCTGACCTGCGACGGGACCGTGGTCCAGAAGGGCAGGTTGCCCAGGTTGTCCATCGGGCCCGGAAATGCCGAACAGATCAGGATCTCGCTGGCCGAGCCGACGGACGACAGTGCGTCCGAGTACTGGCTCAAGGTCACCTTCTCGCTGTCCGAAGACCACCGTTGGGCACCGAAAGGCCACGTCGTCGCATGGGACCAGTTCCAGGTTCCTTTCGAGACACCAGCCCGGACGGTGGCGGACCTTCGCCTGATGGACGATGTAACGCTGCGCCAGGAATCGGAGGCATATACGGTCAGCGGCCCGAATTTCAAGGTCACCGTGGGCAACCAGAGCGGCGCGCTGGACTCATTCGTATTCAAGGGCTTCGAGATAATGGCGGCGCCGCTGACGCCGAACTTCTGGCGCGTGCCCATCGACAACGACAACGGCAACGGCATGCCTCGCCGCCAGGGCGTCTGGCGCACCGCCGGGCCGGATCGGACCGTTGAGTCGGTCCGGGCCGAGCAGGTCAATGCCAAGATGGCCCGCATCACGGTCGAAGCGACGCTGCCGGTCGGTGACGGCTCCCGATGTGTCACCACCTACGAGGTCTACGGCACCACGGACGTCGTCGTCACAATGAGCGTCACCCCATCGGGCGAGCCGATTCCCGATCTGCCGCGCTACGGGATGCAGATGGCGATCCCGGCGCAGTTCTCGAACATGATCTGGTTTGGTCGCGGACCTCACGAAACCTATTGGGACCGCAAAACGGGCGCCGCGGTGGGGATCCACTCCGGCCCGGTCGAAGAACAGATCCACGTCTACGTGCGTCCTCAGGAGAACGGCAACAAGACGGACGTCCGCTGGATGACGCTGACCAACGAGCGCGGGCGGGGCCTGCTGGCGGTTGGGATGCCGCTTCTGGGCGCCAGTGCCTGGCCGTTTGGCATGGACGACCTGGAGAACGCCACGCACATCAACAAACTGCCCCGGCGCGACTTCATCACGCTGAACCTCGACTACAAACAGATGGGGGTCGGCGGCGACGACAGTTGGGGCGCCCGGACGCATCCGCAGTACACGCTTCCGGCCAAGCCTTACACGTATCGCTTCCGGCTGCGGCCGTACAGTCCCGAGATGGGAGATGCCGCCAGCCTGGCTCGCTATGAACTGCCCGTCGGGCCTTGACCGAAGGTAATGTCGCGATTGCGGCACCGAATGTTGCTGTGCGACCGCCCCCAGGTAGGTTCGAGGCCCACCTGGGGGCGGTTTTTTCAGGATTTTTGCCCGGTACCTCTGTAACATGGACTTCGACCGCGCAATAGAACGTATGTCCATGGTCGGTGCTATGGCAAAACCTGTTGAGCAAAAAGCTTACGACGATCTCGTGGTACAGGCCAAGACGCAGAGCAGCGCATTGGCCAGGCTTTATGAACTGTACTATGATCGGATCTACAGGTTCTGCGTTCACCGTCTGTACAGCGATGCGGCGGCCGAGGACATTACCTCGGGCGTGTTTTTGACTGTGGCCGGGGCGATCCGACAGTTCAAGGGTCGCACCGAACGCGACTTCCGGGCCTGGATCTTCACCATCGCCGCCAACCAGGCCAACGCCTACATAAGAAAGACCTCTCGCCGCAGGAGACTGATGGAGAATGTCGTGGCCATGCGACGGGCGGCCCAGCCGCAGGACAGTCCGTGGTCTGCAATGGATTGGCCAACGCTATACACCGCCATCCTGCAACTGAAGCCCGAGCATCAGACGATCTTGACGCTACGGTTTTTCGAGAGAATGGATTACGAAGAGATAGGCCGAGTTATGGATGCCAAGCCTGCGACCATCCGGGTTACGCTGCACAGAATCCTACGGAGACTCAGGGAGGTCCTGCGGGATGATTTTGGCATTGAGGAGCGCGATGAAGGAGCGTGATTTTGAAAAGCTTGTTGGTGGCTTGAGGATCGACACCGAGCCGAATCCGGCCCACAAGGAGCGCCTGCGGCAGCAAATGCTCGCAACGTTCGAGACCGTCGGCCGGTCGGTCGGGCCGTCCGTGACGCCGACCCCACAGCAGACGGCATTTGCCGCATTCGGGCCGGTGACGAAGGCGGCGGTGGCCGCGGCTGTTCTTGTGGCCGCCATCGTCGGCGTCTGGGGGCTTGTCCAACGCGGACGAGGGCCAGTGAGCCTGACCCAGGTCAGGCAGGCCACACAGCGGATGGCCTGGCTGCACGCGGTGGTCACCGAACACCGCGACGGCGTGGTCCGCACCGAGCAGCACTGGAACGATTTCGGCTCTCGCAAGGCGTACATTCTTGGCTCCGATCGCTCGGTGATCGTCTCCGAGTTCGGACCGGGTCGGCGAGAGCTGCTGTACAGCCCGTCGATCAGAGCCGTGGTCATCAGCGAACTTCCGAGCAAGGGTCTCTTCGGGGCCGATTCGGCATACACGCTCCTGGATGCGTTCGCCGTTTTTGCGGCACAAGACGATGTCGCCGTAGTGCAGTGGGCCGATCGCTATGACGGCCGGAAGGTCGTGATGTATGGGCTGGACAAGTCCGATCCCGGCACCGCTGTCGTTGGCCGGCGCGTCGGTCGGCTCCGAATGAGACTCATGGCCGATCCCCAGACGCGGCGGCTCGTCGGCGCCCACGTCGAGAAGCTCAGCGATGCCGGATTGACGCTCAGCCGCCAGGAATGGACGGTGAGCTATCCCCGGTCGGGCCCGATGAGCATCTACGACCTTGGCGCGCCCGAGTCCGCCAGGGTCTTCGATCACACCCGCCAGACGATCGGGACCCCTCCCCAGGAACCTCGCCCGATTCCTACGCCCGACGACCTGGGCCGCACCAGGTTGATGCCGCTGGAAATCGCCTTGCCCCGACCGATGTTCGTTGGAACGCCGATGGACATCCGGGCGACGAACCTCGAACGGCCCCGGACGGGGCCGCGCCCGCCGTTTCTGGTGCCGGCGGGAACGACGAACGTCGCCCTGGGAAAGCCGGTTTCTTCCAGCGATCCCGATCCCCTGGTCGGGACCCTTGAGATGATCACCGACGGCGACAAGAACGCCAACGACAGCAGTGTCGTCGAGCTCGGGCCGGGAGTGCAACATGTCACCGTCGATCTCCTGGAACGCCACGAGATCTACGCGATCGCCGTCTGGCACTACCACCTTCGGCCCCACGTCTACCGGGGTGTCGTCGTGCAGGTCTCCAACGATCCACAGTTCAGCAGCCGGGTCAGGACGATCTTCAACAACGACGTGGACAACACAACCGGCCTGGGCAGAGGCACCGACCTGTGCTACATTGAGACAAACGAAGGCAAGCTCATCGACGCACAGGGCGTTCAGGCCCGCTACGTCCGCCTTTATAGCAACGGACACACCGCAGGCGACACGAATCACTACATCGAGGTCGAGGTGTACGGTCGCCCCATCGAGTGATGGGTTCGGCGTCATCGACGCGGGCGAGTCGTCGCTACGGTGAGCGGCGGATGGCGGCGGCGAGTGCCTCGGAGGGACCGGCCTTGGACAGGAACGCTTCGGCCCCTGCCTTGAGCATCCGCTCACGCGTCGCATCCTCTTCGAGCATCGACAGTGCGATGACCCGCACGTGCGGCCATCGGGTCTTGATCTGACGCGTGGCTTCGTCCCCGTTGATGCTCGGCATAACCACATCCATCACCACGACGTCGGGCTTCAGTCGGGCCGTCAGAGCGATGGCGTCCCGACCGTTGCCTGCCTGGCCGACGACCTCGATGTCCGATTCTTCATCCAACAGAGCGGCCAGTCCGTCGCGCATGACCTTGTGGTCGTCCACCAGAAGAATGCGGAACTGGCGCATAGTCACAGGCGGGTCCATAACCACCTGACGGACAGGTGCGACGGAGGTCGATAGAATCGGTGCATCGGCGCGGCACAGCGCTGTCTCGCCCGGCACAGTCAGTGGAATCGTCAGGATGAAGCGGCTGCCACGGCCCGGAACGCTGCGCACCGTCAACGAGCCGCCAAGGAACTGAGCACGCTCGTGGATGGTGAAGAGCCCGAATGCGTCCTGGCCTCCGCCGTCCAGGCATGTCGGATCGAACCCGCGTCCCTTGTCGGACACGACCAAGCGGATGGATTGACCCTGTCGCTGCACGAGGATCGCGGCTCGCCCAATGTCGGCGTGTTTGACCACGTTGAAAAGCATCTCGCGTACGGCCTTATACAGGAACGTCTTGAGCGTCTGCGACGGAAGGTCCACGTCGGCCCCGACTCTCAGTCGCACGTTCAGTCCACACGTCACATAGATCTGCTCGACGAGCCACTGGAGCACTTCAACCATCTCTCCGTGGCGCAGTACGGGGGGGCTGAGTTCGTGCGACAATCCCCGAGACGTCTGGATCGACTCGGCGATCAGGTCGGTGGCTTCCGCAACGATCTCGCCGGCCTCCGGGAGGTCTTTGATCTTCCTGGCGAGAATGCTGAGTCGCAGCTTGGACCCCACCAGCAGTTGTTGCAGCTCGTCATGGAGCAATTCGGCCAGACGTCGGCGCTCGCGGTCCTCCGCCTCGGACAGCTCGACCGTCAGCCGCTGAAGCTGCGAAGTCCGCTTCTCCAGTTCACAAACGGCCTCCTGCCGCTCGGTCACGTCCTGCAGGTTCAGCACCAGGAACCGGACCTGCCCGGCATCATCCAGCAGAGGCGTCAGTTGCCAATTCCAGTAGCTGACGCCTCGTTCGGGATGCTCCGCATAGGCGAACGGCCTGGCGGGGGCATAGTACGGCCGCCTCGTTCGAACCACCTCTTCGAAAATCGCCTGATTCTCTGCGTCGGGGTACAGGGCAAAATGGTTCCGGCCCACGAAGTCATCCGGTTCTTTGTCGTCGACCTTGGCGTATGCGTCATTGACCTGAACGAAGTTGAAATCGTGGTCCATGAACGCCAGCGGTGTGATCGTGTGTCGAAAGAAACCCTCGAGCAGGCGTGATCGTTCCTGAAGGTTGTCCTCGGCCAGCCGACGCCGGGCTACCTCCTTGTGGAGCCGGTCCACCGCGGCGCGCAACTCTTTCGTCTGGGCCCGGACCTCTTCGGCCAACCGCTCGTTCAGCCGGCGCAGCTCGGCCTCCATGTCTTTTCGCTGCGTCACGTCGGACAGCACGCTCAGCACACGGATGTCCCGCCCCCGTGCATCGCGAACGACCTTGCCCCCGCTCATCAGCCAAGCGACTGTCTCGTCGGGCCGGACGACGCGAAACTCGACCTCGAAATCCCCCGTTGTCGCCAGCGCCTCTTCGATACAGGTCCGCAGACGTTGCCGATCCAGCGGGTGAACGCGCTCGAAGAACCCATGTCCGGTCGTTTCGGCCTTTCGATCGGCGCCAAGCAGTTCGCACACCCGATCATCCCACAGACTCTGATCGCTCCGGATGTCCCATTCCCACAGGCCCATCCGCCCGCCTTCGAGCGCGGTGCGCAGCCTCTGCTCGCTTTGACGCAGATCCTCGGTCTGCGCCTGAAGACGTGCGTGTGCTTCTCGGAGTTCCTCGGCCGCCTGCTTGCCCGCAGTGATGTCCTGCACCGTTCCGAACCCACCGAGCAGCGTTCCCTCTTGATCGAACTCCAACTCTGCCCTTTCGTGGACCCACTTGACGGTCTTGTCCGCAACGATCCGGTGTTCGATGTCATAGGGCGCGCCTCGAAGGGCCGCGGTCCATCCATCGTGTACGGCCTGTCGATCGTCCGGATGAACGACGGATAGAAACGTTTCGTATGTCAGCGGTGTTTCCTTGGGGATACCGAAGATACGGTAGGTTTCGTCGGACCACAGCAACTCGTTACGGCGTATGTCAAGTCGCCAGCTTCCGATGTGCGCCACGGCCTGAGCGCGATTCAAATCCCCCCGGCTCTCGCGCAGGGCACGCTCGGTCTGCTTGCGCGCGGTGATGTCCCGGTTGCTGGCTCGGGTACCCAGATTGCCCCCGCTCTCGTCGCGCACAGCATGGCAATGATGCCCGATCCAGCGTTCGGTCCCGTCCCGACAGATGATGCGGAAGTCGATCGGCATTCGTGTCCCGCCGTCGTCCACCCGGTGGCGATGCTCGGCCATCAGCGCCTGGTCATCGGGATGAACGATCCGATCGATCAGGTCCGGATCGTTCACGAATTCGTCGGGACCATAACCGGTAATGCGTTTGCAGGAAGGCGACACATAGAGCATCCGACCGTCGGGACCCCGCCAGTACTCCCAGTCATAGGTGGACTCGGCAATGATACGATACCGCGCTTCGCTGTCTCGAAGCGTCTGCGGGAGTGCCTCGCGACGGCGCGAGCCGGTCTCCGCCCGCAACGGCGCGACTTTGTCCTGCCGTGGCAGGCTGGCGGCGACTTCTTCCGTCGAACCCTCGGTCATAGCGCGATCCTCGACGCTCCCTTCGACGAGACCCCTTGTGTTCGGTCCGGCGTCCGCCCCTCAACGCGACATCATGGTGTGATAGTATACGATATGATTGTTCCGCCGGAAAGGGCAATTCCGGCATTTCTCTCCCGGTTCAGTGCCTCCGGTGATAGAGTCAAGGTCGCTTTTTGTGTAAACGCTTGGTGACGGCGACATCTCTATAGGGGTAGAGATCTGGACGGCGGCCGCCGGGCCATGGCACGAAACGACTGCTTTGCAGGGCAAGACGATCTTGTCTGACAGGAACTTTGAAAACCTGGTTCATGAGCACGGCCGACAGGTCCTCAACACCGCTCTGCGCGTTCTCGGCGACGCGAATCTGGCGAACGATGTCCACCAGGAGGTCTTCTTGTCCATCTGGCGTCGTTGGCCCAGCTACAACGGGCAGACCAACTGGCCTGCCTACCTATACCGTACGACGGTGCGCAAGGCCCTGGAGGCAGCACGGCAGGCCAATGGGTACCGCCGCGAAGTCCCGGCCGAGCGGGAGTGGGACGACCGTCGGCCTGACGGCAACATGCGGGCCGACGAACTCCAGACGAAGCTCGTCGCCGCCTTGGCGAAGCTGCCGGCCCACCAGGCGGATGCGTTTGTCCTGTTGCGTCTGGAAGGGCTGGCGACAACCGAGGTGGCCGCGATCCTGGGCTGTTCTCCGCAGACGGCCCGCGTGCACTTGCACCGGGCCCTGAAGAGGCTCAGCCGTGAGTTGAGGCCCTGCCTGGGCTGATGGGAAGGTAGAGTATGAATCGCCATAAACAGATCCACAAACTGCTTCCGGCGTTCGTTTTGGGCGAACTGGATGAACCGCAGGCGTCGCAGGTGCGCGGCCATCTGGCACAGTGCTCGGTTTGTCGGCAGGAAACGGAGCGGCTGGAGAAGCTCCTGGCCCACGCCGCGTTGCTGGGCGAGCGGTCGGTGGATCGGCAATTGTGTGAGTCGGCAGGGCAAAGGGTCCTGTCGGCCGCGACCCGAGAACAAATGGAACGACCGCGCCTCGGACTCGACTCCGGCGGCGCGAGAATATGGAGAATTGCTATGAAAAGTGGAGTTACGAAACTGGCCGTCGCGGCCCTGATCGTCCTGGCCGCCGCCCTCGCGTTGTATACCTTCACCGGCCCCGGCGCGACCAACGTCTACGCCCAGGTCGTCGACCGGTTGCACAACGCCCACACTCTGACCTACAGCATCGTCAACAAGACCGGCGTGGAGAGCATGCCGACGGTCCGGACGCAGATCGCCTTCAAAGAGCCGGGCCATCTACGGACCTCCACTGCCGATGGTTTCGTGACGATCGTGCATGCCTCCGGAGGCGAGGTCAAAGGTCTGAATCTCATCCCTCTCCAGAGCAAGTACAATACCTTCGAATTCAGCAACGCGCCGGATAAGCACGATGCCGGGCCCTATGTTTCCCTGGAGAAACTCCGGGCCTTGCCGAATCAGGCCGATGAGGCCCTGGGACAAAAGCCCATCGACGGGCGCATCCTCGAAGGCTACCGCGTTCGTGAGACCGACACGACCACCACGGTGTGGGTGGACCCGAAAACCGGAGAGCCGGCGCGGGTGGAGATGGAATTTCCCGCGGCGCCGGGAATGAACATGATCCTCAGCGACTTCCGGTTCGACGTTCAACTCGACGACTCGCTCTTTAGCCTCGAGCCGCCGGCCGGATACGAGCCCATGGGCGTCGGGCTCCAGGCCAACGTGGACGAGGTCGCCGAGCGGGATCTCATCGAGTTCCTGCGTCTCTGGTCGAACTGGACGGTCGATCACACCTTCCCGCCAACGATCAGTGGTACGGAGATCATGACGATCACCTTCCAGATGGCGCGGGAGGGCAAGTTCGTCGGACCGGTGGCCCCGGGCTACGAGACCAACCAGCAACAGGTCATGTACGACGGCATGCTGTTCATCGGCAAGCTACCGAGGGGTACGTGGCGCTACGCGGGCCAGAACGTCCCATTCGGGGATCCGCAGACGCCGATCCTGTGGTACCGCCCGGAAGGTTCGTCCACATACCGCGTGATTTACGCCGACCTGCACGTCGCCGACGTGGCCCCTGAGGATCTGCCGAACTGAGTCTTTCGCACGCTGTCGCAATGCAATCACGGGTCGGACTCAAGCGTCCGGCCCGTTTCTCTGTCATTTCCGGCATACACAAACCCTTGGCCGCCGCAGGGGGACCGGCGCATCGCGATCGATCGCGATGCGCCGAGCTGCTGAGGGGGCCCTGAAAGGCAATCCCCGACACCTGTGCCCTGCTTGGGATCGCCCCGCCGCTTGACATCGACGTACAGATGCAATAGAATGATACGTGTGCTCAGCATATGTGCTCCAGGCACTGCACTTCAATCAGAGGAGGACAGACATGTCGCGAAAACCGATGTTCCTTATGGTGGCGGTCTTGGTGATGGGCGTGGCGGCAGGCAGCGCCTTCGCGGAACTGATCGCCTACTGGCCCTTCGAAGACGGTCAAGGCACGACCGCCGTGGACGCCACCGGCAACGGCAACGACGGCACCCTCAGCAACGGCGTGGAGTGGGTGCCCGGCTACCAGGGCTGGGCCGTGCGTTTCGACACGGCCGGGGAGAGAATTGTCGTCGGCCCCCTCGATCCCACGGCGGCCAATAATGCCATGACCCTGGCCGCCTGGATCAACTGGGAGGGCCAGGGCCATAGTATCTCGCAGCAGGGCATCATCGGCAAACGTCTCGGCTGGGACCCCGGCACGGGCGTCAAGTGGTTCTGGCAGACCAACCCCGCCGGCGATCTCTTGTTTCGGGCCGACAACGCGCAAGGGGGTACGGGGTTGTGGTGGGGCAACGCGCTCCTCGTGCCCTACGCGAATGAGTGGATCCACGTGGCCCTGACCTGGGACGACGGCGCTGCCGCCCAATATATCAACGGCGAAGAAGTTAGTACGGGAAGTGTCGCCTTCCGAGATACTGCCGACGACACCCCTATGACGATCGGTTGCGTGGATTCCACCAATACCGAGACCTTTGTCGGGACCATTGACGAGGTGCGGATCTACGATACGGCCCTGGCATCCGCACAACTCGAGCAGGTCATGCTGGGCGACTTCACCTCCAGCACGGCCCCTGTGCCGGCGGATGGTTCCACCGATGTACCGCAGGACGTCATTCTCTCCTGGTCGCCCGGAGACTTCGCGGCCACACATGACGTCTATTTTGGCCCCAGCTTCGACGACGTGGCGACGGCGAGCCGAGCGAACCCGATGGGCGTGCTGCTCAGCCAGGACCAAACCGCGCTGACATACGATCCGCCCGGATTGCTCGAATTCAGCCAGACCTACTACTGGCGGGTCGATGAAGTCAACGCGCCACCGGACAGCACGATCTACGAAGGTCGGGTCTGGAGCTTCACCGTGGAACCCTACGTCTACCCGATTGCGAATATCACAGCCACAGCATTCCTCGCCGACGAGGATTCCGGACCTGAGAAGACGGTCGATGGCTCCGGCCTGGGCACCGACGATCGACATTCCATTCAGCCTTCGGACATGTGGCTGGCCTCGGCCGGACCCGAGTACGACGGGCCCGTCTGGATCCAGTACGAATTCGACCGGGTCTATTCACTCTATGACATGAAAGTCTGGAACTACAACGTCCAGTTCGAACGCATCCTGGGCCTGGGTCTGAAAGACGTGACGATCGAATACTCAATCGACGGCGTCGAGTGGACCACGTTCGGCGACGTCGAATTCGCCCAGGGCACGTCGCGGTCCGATTACGTCGCCAACACGACGGTGGACCTGCGGGATGTGACGGCCCAATTCGTCCGGTTCATCGTGCAATCCAACTGGAACATGGGCGCGATCCAGCAGTATGGGCTCAGCGAGGTTCGATTCACCCATCTGCCCGTCCACGCACGTGAGCCCCGGCCGGCCCATGGCCAGGCGGGCGTAGGCCTCGACGTGACGCTCGATTGGCGAGGCGGGCGACAGGCTGCCGCCCATGAGTTGTACTTCAGCGCCGATCGCGCCGCCGTAGCCGACGGTACAGCCTTGATCGACACGCTCAGCGAAACTCGCTACGCGCTCGGCGATCTGAACTTCGGGTCGATCTACTACTGGAAGGTCAACGAGGTCAATGAAGCCGGACCGAGCTACTGGGAAGGCGACCTCTGGAGCTTCTCGACGATCGAATATGCGTTGATCGAGGGTTTCGAGAGCTATACGGACGACATCGACGCCGGTGAGGCCATCTTCGACACCTGGCTCGACGGATGGGTCAACGAGACCGGATCGACCGTCGGTTACCTGGAGACCCCATTCGCCGAGCGACGCATCGTCCATAGCGGCGCCCAGTCGATGCCTCTGTTCTACGACAACACGGATTCGCCGTACTACTCCGAGGCCGAGCGGACGTTCGATTCGGCCCAGAACTGGACGGTCCACGACGCCGACACGCTTCGTCTGTTCGTCGCCGGTGTGGGCGCGGCGTTCTATGAGGCCGACGACGGCACGATCATTCTGACCGGCGCCGGTACGGACATCTGGGAGAACGCCGATGAGTTCCGCTATGCGTACAGGAGTCTCAGCGGCGATGGCTCGATGACCGTTCGGGTGCTCAGCAATGGTGTCGGGACGAACCTCTGGGCGAAGGGCGGCGTGATGATCCGCCAGAATCTCGATGCCGGCGCGATCAACGTGATGGGCGCGGTCACCGGCGGTGACGGCGACGGCGGGACGTTCCAGTGGCGCAGCGAGGCCAACGGCGCTTCGGACTCGAGCCGCACGCTGACGGGCATCGCGCCGCCGTACTGGGTCCGCCTGACGCGGCAGGGCAACATCTTTACGGTTGAGATGTCGGCCGACGGCGAGCAGTGGCAGCAGCAGGGCGACAATCCTGTTACGATCGCGATGCAGGACCCGGTCCTGATCGGCTTGGCCGTCACCTCGCACGCCTCCGGCGAGTTGCGAACCTTTGAGTTCGACAGCGTCTCGACGACGGGCAACGTCACGGGCAACTGGCAAGTGGCCGACGTCGGCGTCGAGCAAGGCGAAGGCAACGCCCCGGCTCCTCTGTACGTGGCTTTGGAGGACGCGACTGGCAGGGAAGCCGTGGTGACCCATCCGGACCCAATGATCGTCGTCAGGTCCGGCTGGCATGAGTGGGCGATCCCGTACAGCGATCTGACTGGGATCGACATGGTCCGCATCCGGACCATGTACATCGGTGTCGGCGACCGCAATAACCCGACCGCAGGCGGCACCGGAACGGTCTACATCGACACCATTCAGATCGGTCAGCCCGGCTCATCCGATCCGGGCACCAGCGGTCTGGCCGCCTCGTACTCACTCGAGAATGACGCCGAAGACGGCTCCGGCAACGGGCGCAATGGTACGCTGATGGGCGAACCGACAGTGATCGACGGACCGGCCGGCTACGGCGCGGCCCTGCTGTTCGACGGCCTTGGCGGTCAATACGTCCATCTGGGCACGTGGAATCCCTCGGCCGCAACCGGCCAGCTTTCGGTCTGTCTCTGGGCCAACTGGAACGGCCTCAGCGAGCACTATCAGGGTCTGATCGCCAAGCGCGACTCCTGGGCGGCCGACGACATGATGTGGCAACTCGAAGCCAACCGAGACAGCGGCGCGATCAGCTTCGCCCGCAACGGCAGCTCGCCGGCCTCCGGCAGTCCCGTCCTGCCGATCGGCGAATGGACGCACGTGGCGGCGACCTTCGACGGGACCACCGCCAGGCTCTACGTCAACGCAGAGGTGACCGGCGAAGGAGGGTTCTCCTTCGGCTCCGATCCGGAGGCCGCCGTGGTCTTCGGCGCCTGCCAGGGAAACGGCGAAAACCCGTTCAACGGCGCCCTCGACGAGGTGCACATCTACGACCGGGCCTTATCGCCCTTCGAGATCAACTACCTCGCGGGCAAGTAACGCCTCTCGTGAACGGTCTGTGAGCTTCGCGGGGCCCGTACGCAAACTCGTGCGGGCCCCGCGTCTTTGCCTCTGTGGCAATGGGCCCAACTCTACCGAGACGGCCATTGCGGGCGGCTGTCAAGTGGCTCTCGGCCAGGTCTGGCCGTAGCTGACCAGTTGGATGCCTCGCCTCTCGATGACGGCCTCGACCTTCTCGCTGGTGAAAGACCGGGTAACGCCGTCGCGGTGGGCCGCGACGTTCCAGTAGCCCTCGTGCCCGATTGCCCGCATCTCGTCGGTGTCGAGACCCGGATGCTCGACGAGGATCCAGAGGCCCGGCTTGAGTTCGTCGAGCGCCTTGACCAAGGCCGCCTCGCGCTGCTCGGCGGTGGCGTTGTTGTCGGCAGGCCAGCGGAAGCCTTGGGCCCCCGGCGTATCGATCGGCAGCTTGTATTCGGCCGCCAGCTTCTGCACCAGCGTTCGCAGTTCGGGCGTGATGGTCGGCGTGCCCATGTGACTGCTCAGGTGCGTCACCTGCGGAATGTGCTTTTGAGCCAGTTCGATCTGGGCCCGCAATTCCTTCTCGACTTCGTGAATGTCCCACTTGGCGGCGAGGAAGTCCCGGTTCGTCGCGAAGAAGTGCCCGGCCGCATCGACCAGACTCGACGCCTGCGTGCTCGGGCCCCACTTGTAGTTGGCCCACTCGCTCGTCAGCGTCAGGTGCACGCCGACGTCGTAGCCCGGTTCGGCGCGAAGCATCTGGGCCGCCTCATAGAACCACGGACAGCACACCTGCACCTCGACGCTCCGCGCGATCCCGTCGCGGAAGCTTCGCATGCAGGCGACGTTCGCCGCATGACACGAGCCGATGTCGTCGGCCCGCACGATCAGCTTGATCGAATCACCCGCCTGCCGCGCCGGGGCCGGCACGGTGCCCGCCACCAGCGGCATCGCCGCCAACACCCCCGCCGTCCGCCAACAAAACTGTCGTCTATCCATCGCAACCCCGCCTTAAGAAGAACCTTGGGAAGACCGTCGAGCATTGCCTCTGCTATGCGACTAAGCCCGCTCGTAGTGACCCGCCGAGGCGGGTTGCCGTCCGTAGTGGCGTCGTAAGACGCTGCCTTCAAGAGCATGCATGCCCTTGCGGGCACACTGCGAACTCATTATAGCCCCACCGGCCGGCCGGGCAACCATCTCATCCACCAGCTCTGTTTCCAATCCAAACGCATCAGCGAAACGCAGGCGGATTGTCGCGGCCCGAATCGCGCCTTGACGACAATGAGGCAATCGGATTTATTGGGTCGTGTGCCGGGCCCTATCGGGCCGGGTCGAAGGCAGGAGCGTTGGCAGCAAACGGGATTTGAGGCTATGGGATCGCCAATCGACAAGATCACGCTGAAGGGATTCAAGTCCATCCGGAATCTGGAGGACTTCCCCCTGCGCAACCTCAACATCCTCATCGGCGCCAACGGTGCCGGCAAGAGCAATTTCGTCAGCTTCTTCACATTTCTCCGCGAAGTTGTCGCAGGGAGGCTCGGCCTCTACGTTGAGAAGAAGGGCGGTGCCGACGATCATCTCTTTCTCGGGCCCAAAATAACTGAGAGCATTCACACACACCTCCGTCTTCGGACGACTGGCCACGAAATGCACCTACAGCGAACGGTGCGCAACGAATTTGTGTTCGCCGAGGAGCGCATTCAACGGGAGCCATCGGGCGCGTCTTCGCAGGCTATCTCCCTGGGAAAGGGGCACAAGGAATCGAAGCTCGCCGATCCATACCAGCGTGATGAACACCAGGATATTGCCAGGAGCATCCGCAGTTCACTATCAGGTTCAGTGGCGTATCACTTCCATGACACCAGTGATAATGCTCCCATGCGCCGCCCGTGCTCCGTGCGTGATACTGACTATCTGCGTTCTGAGGCGGCCAACTTAGCGTCATTTCTCCGCGTGCTCCACCTGGAACATCCAGATACCTATGTCAGAATCAAGGAGACCGTTCGCCTCGCGGCGCCGTTCTTTGATGATTTCACATTCCGGCCAAGGGTCTCCAATGGGGACGAGGTACTTCCCCTTGAATGGACCCAGAAGGGAAGTGATTATCCGTTTCTTGTGAACCAGTTGTCAGATGGGACGTTGCGGTTCATTGCGTTGGCGACGGCGTTGTTGCAGCCGAACCCGCCTGCGACGATGCTGTTCGATGAGCCGGAATTGGGGCTACATCCTTACGCGTTGAATCTCTTCGCGGCCCTGGTGAAGAAGGCGGCGAGTAAGACGCAGATCATCGTCTCGACGCAGTCGGCGCCGTTGCTGGACAACTTCGAAGCCGAAGACATCATCGTCGTGGAACGCAAGGAAGGCGAATCGACGTTCAAGAGGCTCTCGTCTGCGGAACTGGCCGAATGGCTGAAAGACTACTCGCTCGGCGAATTGTGGCAGAAGAACGTCCTCGGCGGGAGACCGACCGATGGTTAGGGTCCACGTCCTGGTCGAGGGCCAGACGGAAGAGGCTTTCGTCGGACGCATCCTTCAGTTTCACTTCAATCGGCACAACATTTATCTCTATCCCCGGCTGGTCGGCAAGCCGGGACATCGTGGCGGGGTCGGCGAATACCAGCGGGCCAAACGCGATATCCTGGCCACACTGAAGCAGGATGCAAGCGCATTCTGTACGACCATGTTCGATTACTACGGGATGCCTGGCAGTTGGCCGGGCAGGGAGACAGCGGCAGGAGACCCGGAAGCCATCGAGCAGGAAATCCTGGCCGATATTTCCGCTGAGATGGGCGGAGGCTTCAACCTGGCTCGACTCATTCCCTACGTGCAGATGCATGAGTTCGAGGCGCTTCTGTTCAGCAATCCCAAGGTCTTGGCAGCCGGTCTCGAATCGGTGGATGAGTCAAGTATTCCGCAAATCAGAGACCAGTTCGCCAATCCCGAAGAGATCGACGACAGCCAGCAGACGGCGCCGTCTAGGCGAATCGCTCGTTTGGATTGCAGCTATCAGAAAGTCAATGATGGCGTCGTGATCGCCAAGAAGATCGGCGTGGATACGATGCGCGCCACGTGCCCCCACTTCAACCAATGGATCGGGAGACTGGAGGCACTGATGGGGCCCACTTGACTATGACCGACCTCACAGTATGAGGGCATCGGCCATCTGAAGTGTGGGCACTTGTCGGCAGGCCACCCCGATGGCTATTGGCTTTTGGCGGCGAGGTCGTCGTTGATGGCGGCGGCGGCGATGCGGCCGTGACCCATGGCCAGGATGACGGTGGCGGCGCCGAGGACGATGTCGCCGCCCGCATAGACACCCGGCATCGGGGTCCGGCAGTGTTCGTCGACGACGATGTTGCCCCACTTGTTGAACTCAAGGCCCGCTGTGGTCTGTCGGATCAATGGGTTGGCCTGGTTGCCGATGGCGATGATGACGGTATCGACATCGATCAGGAACTCCGATCCGGCGACGGCCACGGGCCGCCTGCGCCCCGAGTCGTCCGGCTCGCCCAGCTCGTAGCGCAGGCACTCGATGGCCGTTGCGCGGCTGTTCTCGTCGCCCACGATCCGCTTGGGGCTCTGCAGCAGGTGGAACTCGATGCCCTCCTGTTTGGCGTGGTGGACCTCTTCGACGCGGGCGGGCATCTCCTTCTCGGTCCGGCGGTAGATCAGATACACTTTCTCGGCGCCGAGACGCACCGCCGTGCGAGCGGCGTCCATTGCGACGTTGCCGCCTCCGACGACGGCGACCCTCTTCGATGCGGCGATGGGGGTGTCGGCGCCCGAGCCGAAATCGTAGGCCTTCATCAGGTTGGCCCGGGTCAGGTACTCGTTGGCGCTGTAGACGCCGACGAGCGACTCGCCTTCGATGCCCATGAAGCTGGGCAGGCCCGCGCCGACGCCGATATAGACGGCGTCGAAGCCGTCTTCCTTCATAAGCTGTTCGATGGTTCGCGTGCGACCGACGATGAAGTTGGTCACGATCCGCACACCCATCTTCTTGAGCGTCTCGATTTCGTCGTGAACGATGGCCTTGGGCAGCCGGAACTCCGGGATCCCGTAGACCATGACGCCGCCGGGCTTGTGAAAGGCCTCGAAGACCGTGACGTCGTGGCCGGCCCTTCGCGTGTCGGCCGCTGCCACGATACCCCCGGGGCCAGAACCGACGATGGCGACTTTCCTGCCCGTCGGCGACGCAACGGCCGGCACACCGGCGCCGTTGCCGTCGAGGTCGGCGACGAATCGTTCGAGCCGTCCGATGGAGACGGCCTTCGAAACATCCTTGAACTTGAGCCCGACGGTGCACGTCTCCTGGCACTGCACCTCCTGCGGGCAGACGCGCCCGCAGACCGCCGGAAGCAGCGAGTTCTCCTTGATGATATCGAGGGCCCGATCGTGGTGGCCGTCCGCAATGGCGGTGATGAAATCCTTGATCCGAATGCCAACCGGGCAGCCTTGTACGCACGGCGCGGTCTTGCACTGGAGGCACCGCATCGCTTCGAGGCGGGCCTGCGTCTCGGTGTAGCCCAGGGCGACCTCGCTAACGTTGCGGCGTCGCGTCGTGGCGTCCTGCTCGGGCATGTCCTGCGGTGGAATGTCGAACCGGTCTTTGGGCTTCAATGTGCCGGCCTTTTGTCTGGCCAGCAGGCCCTCCAACAGTTCCTGTCTCTCTTCGTGCGTCACAATGGGGATTCCTGCTCAAGGCGCTGCGGCGGTTGCGGTCATTCGTCCAGGCCGATCTTGCATCGGTGCTGCTCGTATTGCTCGTGCGCCCGTCGTTCCTGCGGCTTGTAGGCGTTCATGCGCTTGATCATCAAATCGAAGTTGACCTGGTGCCCGTCGAACTCGGGCCCGTCGACGCAGACGAACTTGGGCTGGCCGTCGACCTCGACGCGGCACCCGCCACACATGCCGGTCCCATCGATCATGATCGTGTTCAGCGAGACCTGGGTCGGCACGTCGAATTGCCGGGTCACGTCGCAGCAGAACTTCATCATAATGGTTGGGCCGATAACAAAGGCGTGGCCAGGCTTGGGATCGCGTCCGCAGACCTCGCCGAGCGGCTCGGTGACGAGTGCCTTGCGGCCGTAGGACCCGTCGTCGGTCGTGACGACGAGTTCGTCGCTGATTGCGGCGAAGTCGGCCTCGAGAATAAGCCGATCCTTCGAGCGAAAGCCAAGGATGCTGACAACGCGGTTGCCTGCCTTCTTCAGGGCCGTCGCGATCGGCAAGAGGGGTGCGGCCCCGATCCCGCCTGCGACGCAAGCCACGGTCCCGAAATCCTCGATATGCGTGGGCGTGCCGAGCGGCCCCGAGATGTTGGCGATTTCGTCACCCTCGGCGAGATTCGCCATCTCGGCGGTCGTCTTGCCGACGCGCTGCCAGATCAGCTCGATCGTGCCGGCCGAGGGATCGGCCCCGGCGATGGTCAGCGGGATCCGTTCGGAGTAGTCGTTGTTGATGCTGAGGATGATGAACTGGCCCGGTTTCCGGGCTTGGGCGATCAACGGAGCTTCCACTCGCGCCCAGAAGACGTCTGTGCCAAGCTCTCTCTTGCTCACGATTCGATGCGACATTCGGCTGATAATTTCCTCCGAGGATCAGTGGTCCGTATGGCCGCGAGCCGTACCTCGCAAGACAGCATGAGGAACGAACGCGCCTATCGTTCTACAGCAGACTGTCGATCGCTTTGGCAAGGTCCTTCTTGCTCGTCAGACCGACCCATTTCTTCTGGACCTGCCCATCCTTGAACAGGATGATCGTCGGGATGGCGCTAATGCCGAACTCGACCGCACTGTCGCGGGCGTCATCGGTATTCAGTTTGCAGATCTTGGCCTTCCCGGCATACTCGTTGGCAAGCTCTTCGACGATCGGCCCGATCATCTTGCAGGGCCCGCACCACGGCGCCCAGAAGTCCACCAGGACCGGGCCCTCGGAATTGTGCACTATCTCATCGAAAGTGGCATCCGTCAGTTCGATTACGTTGCCTGCCATGATCGTATCCTTCCTGTACTTGCCCCGATGTCCAAGCCCCGCTGCCGGAACGTTTTACCGACAGGCGCCCGCCCCTCGTGTGCGCTCGGTGGGCCGTATTCGGTCCGAGAAACGGGAGGTATTCTAAGGGCAGGGCCGGGGATTGTCAATTCACAAACCGTCGGCGGGCGAAGGCGGCTGGGTCTCGACCGTCGGGGTCTGCTGGGGCTGTTCGGCCGGCGGGCCCTTTCTGGCGGGCAGTTCCAGGACGGGAATCGGCAATTCGGCGGCGGACTCGCCCGCTGCCTGCTCTGTGGCTTGCAGCGTCTCGGGCTTGTCCGGCACGAGGGCGGGCGAGCTCTTCCCGGCGGGCAATTCCTGGATCGGGATCGCGGGTTCGCGGCGCGGCTCGGTGTCCGATAGGGCCTGGCTTTCCTCGGGTGTTTCGGGCTCCTCTTCTGCAACGGAGAGCATGGCCCTGTGCACGGCCTGTTCGGCCGGTTCGTCGGTCAGCGCCCGCAGATAGATCTGGTTCGGGACGGCCTCGCTCTGTTCGGCCCAGATCAGCCTGTCGCGAATCAGCTCGAGCAGGGCCAGGAACAACCCGACCATAACGAGACGATTCGGACGGCTCTCGAAGACACGCTCGAACGTCATCGGGCCTTCGGTCTGGAGGCGGTGCAGGATCTCGATCTGGTAGAGGTCGATCGGGGTGTCGTCCTTGATGTGGCCCGTATAGACAGTGTTGCCGATGGCCTTGCAGACCGTGTCGAAGGCTTCGAGCAGGTCCCAAACGCTGATCTGGTCCATGTCCACTTCGGGCTCGGCGTCCGGCGCCAGTCGGTCGATCAGGCTGGTCGGGCGCCCGTATCGTTCCTGATGTTGCTCGGCGGCCGCATCAAGAAGGTTGGCGGCGTCCTTGAATTTCTTGTATTCGAGGAGCTGGCGAATTAGCTCCGCCCGCGGATCGCCGGCCTCATCCTCCCCCATCTCCTCTGGCGCCGCCTTCGGCAGCAGCATGGCCGACTTGATCTCCATCAGCGTCGCGGCCATGACCAGAAAATCGCCGGCCAGGTCCATGTCAAACCGCTTGAGCATCTCGACATAGCGCAGGTACTGATCCGTGATCTTTGCCAGAGGGATGTCGTAGATATCGACCTCCTCCTTGCGGACCAGGTACAGCAGCAGATCGAGCGGGCCGGCGAAGATCTCCAGATTGACGCGGTAATCAGCCAGGGGATGCTCCCGTCAGTCCTGCTCTTGTAGGATCTTCTGGGCCTTCTCGGCGTCGCACTCGAACGTCTGGAGCTCGATATCCTGCACGACCGGAGCACCGGCGTAGATGTTACCGACGTTCTCGCCCATGACGACCGCCTTGATGCCGTTGTCGTCCAGTTGCTGTTTGGCCAGCTCGGCCTCGATGTAGTTCTCGAATCGAGCGACGGTTACGAGTCTGTCTTCCATGGTCACACTCCTAACCCGATGGCCTTTCGGGCCTCGATCAGGGTTTGTGCGGCGACGGCCTTCGCGCGGGCGGCACCGCTTTCGAGCATTTTTCGAACATCGCCTATGTTGTCTTCGAGTTCGGATCGCTTCTGGCGGTAGGGCTGGAAATAGTCGACCATCAGCTCGGCCAACCGTTTCTTGGCCTCGCCATAGCCCATGCCCCCGTTGCGGTACCGGGCGTCCCATTCGGCCAGTTCCTGCGGCGAGGCGACCAGCTTCAGCAGGGCGAAGACGTTGCATGTGGCCGGGTCCTTGGGCTCCTCCACGGGGGTCGAGTCCGTGACGATCTTCATGATCTTCTTCTTGACGCTCTTCTCCGGCTCGAAGATCTCGATCGTGTTGCCGTAACTCTTGCTCATTTTGCGTCCGTCGGTGCCCGGCACCACCGCAACGGACTCGATGATGTGCTCTTCGGGGATCGTGAAGACCTCCCCGTAGGCGTTGTTGAATCGCATGGCGATGTCGCGGGTCACCTCGATGTGCTGCTTCTGGTCCGCTCCGACGGGCACGAGATTCGACTGGAAGATCAGAATATCGGCGGCCTGAAGGACGGGATAGGCGAAGAGCCCGTGGTTCGGCGAAAGCCCCTGGGCGACCTTGTCCTTGTAGCTGACACACCGTTGAAGCAGGCCCAGCGGGGTGACGCAGCTCAGCAGCCAGGTCAGCTCGGTCACTTCAGGCACATCGGACTGCCGCCAGAACACCGTCTTTTCCGTATCGAGTCCCAGAGCGATGTAGTCCATCGCGACATCGAGGGTATGCCGGGCGAGGGCCTCCGGCGACGGATTGCTCGTCAGGGCATGATAGTCTGCAATGAAATAAAACCCCTCGTGCTCGGCCTGTAACGCAAGATGCTGCCGCATCGCACCGAAATAGTTGCCGACGTGCAACCGCCCCGAGGGCTGAATGCCTGATAGGACTCTCAACGGCGACTCCAAAAGCAAAAACAGCGAAACAAGGTAGATCAGGGTATCTGCCAAGCATACTCGTGGCGGGCGCCTACGTCAAGCCCCATCGCAGCGAAGAACGCGGCGATCGAAATCCGAAGAAGTGACACACCTCCCCCGCTACCTCGGTTCTACACTGGCCCAACCGAGGACACATCGCCATCGAAGGGGTGTACACTCGCAACGTGACCATCATCCCCTTGGCACATGGCTCAGGGCCATGCGACCGGACCAACGGGGCGGGTCTCTACGATCTTCCCAACGACTTCATGTACCTCTTGTTCTTCTTGAGTCCCATCCGGGAAGCCTTCTTCTTGACCGCTTCCGTCGGGCGACCCAGGTTCGAGGCCACCTCAGCCGTGGCGTGATTCGGGAAGAGTTTCCGGAGTTGCTTGATGTCGTCCTTCGACCACATCCCCTTGACAAGTGTCTTCCTTGCCATTTGGCGCCTCCTTTCGACGCACCTGACACCGTAGGTTAAGATATGCCCTGTGATTCTATGGCGCCTCTGACGTCACAATCAAGGACTTTTCTGGACGAAGGGACAAAAATCCGCTCGGCGACACGCGGGACTTCGTCCATCACAATCCGTTACGACACAATCACGGAACGGTTCACCCTGCGAGGCGGAGGCGTTCGGCGCCAGCCTCGAATGTCGCGACGATGGCGTGTGTTGACATCGCGGCAAGACGGATCGATTGTGACATCATGCGCCGACCGGCTCAGTCGAGCGCCTTGCGGGCATTGGGGACGGTCTCCTGGGGCTTGACCTTGTAGGAGGCCTGGAGGATTTTGCCCGCCTCGTCGATCAGAAAGGAGGACCGAATGATCCCTTCGTAGGTCCTGCCGTACATGGATTTCTCTCCCCACGCGCCGTAGGCCTGGGCAACCGCGTGATCGGGATCAGACAACAGGGGAAAGCCCAGTTCGTATCTGTCGTCGAACTCCTTCTGCCTTGATGGAGGGTCGGGACTGATGCCCACGGCGACGGCCCCGGCTTCGGCCAGTTCTTCCATGGCGTCGCGGACGCTGCAGGCCTGGGTCGTGCAACCCGGAGTGTCGGCCTTGGGATAGAAATACAAAAGGAGCTTTCGAGCGCCGAAGTCGGCCAGCGAAACCTCGTGGCCGTCCTGGTCTTTCAATGTGAACGCCGGCGCCGGGTCACCTGCCTTGAGTTGTGCCATAGGAATCTCCATCGTTCGAGGCGATGCGAGCGTCCGCCGGACCGCATCGCCCGGCCCCGCGGTGTCACGATTGCCTGAAAATACGTTGGGATGGCGTGCGGGTTCTCCCTCCCGACTCATTCCCTGGAAAAAACCGGGCTTTCCCCAATGAGGCTCACCTGGTGCGCTCCGGGAGATCCTGCCTTACCAGTCCGTCGCGATTCGGATGGTGTCCCCGTCGTCGACCAGCTCGAAGAGGCGGGCCCGCTCATCGGGACCGCGGTTGGGGCTGTGCAGCAGAAGCATCAGGATTCCATCGAACGTCGTGAAGATCATCCCGTGCCCACCGTCCTTTCGGAACAAAGGCGTGGGCATGTGGACCCAGGGGCCTTGGACTCGACCGGACTGCGAGGCGGCGATGCCCGTGGTGTATCCGGTGTCGGTGAAGCTGGACCAGATCATCAGCAGTCTGCCTGTCCGGGTCCGATAGAGAAAGGGGCCATCGGTAACGTACCGGTCGCGGCCCTCCGGCGTCCAAGGCGCCTCACTGGCCTTGAACAGCGTGACGGGCGGCCCCACGACGTCGGACAGATCGTCCTTGAGCCGAATCAGCTCGATCGTGCCGTCCCTGATCTGCACCCATTCATGACAATACACCATGTACGTCACACCCTCCTCGACCCAGAGGGTCCCGTCCAAGGCCATGATGTTGGGGTCGGTGTGCGATCGATTGGCGAATGGCCCAAATGGCCCCATCGGCGAATCGGCAACGAGCACCTGCGTGCCCCGTTCGGTTTTGTCGGGCCAGTCGGGCCAGGGCTCATCGATTAGCCTTCGACTGCCGTTCATGGTGGCGAACAGGTAGTATTTGCCCCTGTACGGGTGCATCTCGGGGGCCCAGATGTGGCCTTGCGCCCAGAAGTCGGGGCCGATCTCGAATATCGGGTACGGCCCAGTCCACGTCCGCAGGTCCTTGCTTCTCAGCACGGACACCGTGTTGGCCCTCAGCCCGACAGGTCTCACCGAGGACGTGACCAGATAGTAGGTCTGCGTCGGCGGATCGGGCAGGATATACGGATCGCGCAAGCGCGTCTCGGCCAGTGTGAATGTTCGGGTCTCCTGCGCCGCCGAGACGGTCAGGCAGGACAGAATCACAACGGCGTGGAGGACGGTTCCCATTGTTGTGGCCCCCTATGTCATTCAGTGGTGAACCCATGCTTTCCACGTGCAAGCATACTGGCGGCTCCCGGCCGATTCAAGCGCCTTCCTCCCGCCGCGTTGAGGGGGGGTGCACTGCACGTTTGTGGGTAGAATAATCGGGCCCTTCTTGTAGGATC
>CAZSXM010000048.1:0-19126 GCA_964610435.1 uncultured Pirellulales bacterium
TGGGCCGCAGTCAAACGTGAGCTATTTCCGAATCTATTGCCTTACGAGCCCTTAGTCCTCGTTGTTCTTGTCATCGAGGTAGCAGCTACGATGACTTCTCCGAATACGTTGGAGGCAGTCGGTACGGCTTGGTCCTACAGCCCCGACGCGGATAAGGACGGTGACGGTCTCCCCGATGTGGGTGAGCCGCCACTCAGCTCATTCCCGATCATACAGCACGCCAGGCGTATCTGAGCGGTAGTCCCGGCGACTGTGGACTGGACATCGAATGACAGCCTCGTGCGTGAGCTGATCAACGACGTACTGCTATGCGGCCGTGATGTGTGCGCAAACCGATTCTATCGTAAGTTGCACTATGGGCATAACGAGCAGGAGATTCGCATCGGGCGAGGGGCTGCGACCCAGATAGGCTTGCAGCCCTTCGACCCTTGCACGGTTAACTTGTGATGACGATGAGTACACCGATACGAGAGGATTCGGATGACACAAGTGCGACAGAAACATGTGATCTTCGTCGGAACATCGACATCTGTCCGTGAAGCGCTCAATGAGATTGCCACTCAGCGTGGTGTTCCGATGCGCGCACTGGATTCGGTGCAGGACTGGCGCAAGCCCCTGGCCGAAGCGAAGATCACGCTGCTCGTGTTGGAGCTCGACGGCGATGCGGCAGAACAACTGCAACATTTGACCGAAGTGAGACAGCAGCATCCGCAGATTCCGGTCCTGGCAATCGTCGAGAATGGAGACATCCCCACGGCCGTTCAAGCCATTCGGCGCGGTGCGGCTAACTGCCTTGAAAGACCCGTCGATCCTGGACCGCTAACCTCGGCTCTGGATGAACTTCTCGACCAGATGGGCACGCAGTCCCAAAGGCCTGCGACGCCGCTGACGTCGATTGAGATGACCATACTCCAGTACGTTCTGCAGGGCAGAACGAACCGGCAGATCGCCGAGGCGCTGCACCGGTCGCCGAGGACCGTCGAAGTCCACCGCAGCCACATCATGCGCAAGCTGGGCGTCTCCACAGTCATCGACCTGGTCAAGACCGCCGTCTGCAGAGGGCTCGCCAGGGACATCTGAGACACCCCGGGGATCGGGTAGGTTGCCTCATTCCCTCAGGGCATCGCCACAGGCGTACTCGTACCTCCTGAACGTATCTTGTGCCAAATTTCCTTCAAGAAACCCCACAAGATGCCGGGCCGCGTCGGCGTGTTGTGAGGTGGTCAGCACCACCGCAACGAGCGAAGAGACCACATTCCGGTCGGGCGATATCTCAATCACCCGGCTCTGATGTGCATACTGCCGTGCCAAAGGGCGCCAGACGACCGTCGCATCGATATGGCCGAGTTCGACCGCCTGGGCCAGTTCGCCCCCCGTTTGACTGAACACAATGCTGTTGTCTCTGATATGCTCCACCTCGATGTCGTTCTTCTGAAGAATCGCAGACGTAATGCCGCCGAGGATCGTCTCCGGAGAAGCCAGCCCCAGCCGGATGCCCTGGGCGGTCAGGTCGGAGAGCGCGTGGATATGGCGGCGCGAGTTCGCACTGGCCAGAACCACCGGAATCAGACAGGCCACGGGACGCTCCTGGTCCACCAGCCCTTGACGTCGAGCCTCATGCATGTGGAGATCGTCGACGGACAGTAGAAGATCTCCGGCGCCGTCGGAGGTGATCTGATCCAGCAGCCGAGGGGAAGGCCCATAGTGCATCTGAACCCGGATTCCACTGCGGCGCTGAAAACTGTCGATGATCTCCTCGATGGGACGCCTGGCCTCGGCGGCGCAATAGAAGGAAAGCGTAATTACACCCTCGTCGTCGGACCACTCCGGTCGCACCAGCCATATCAACCGTGCGGCGACCACCACCGCCACACCGACAATCGCCAGCAGGTAGATCCAAGACCGTGCTGTGCTCACCACCGTCTGCATCCCATCAGTACAACGAACAGAAGACTATCCATCGGCAAGTAGGTTCACCGGGTCTTGTTCCGACGCCCACCGCGCCGGAAGCCAGCCTGCGAGTGCGCACAATGCCGGGGCCACCAGCATCGCGGCAAAGAACCACAGGATGCCACGCCATGGGAAGAAGTCACCGGACAACAGGCCGGCGCCTCCGACAAGAGTTCCCGCCAGAACCCCCAGCAGGTAGCCCGGCAGTGCAGCCAATACACCTGTCATGGTCGCCTTCAGCATGAACATCGCGGTGATCGTCGATCGTCTTACTCCGATCGCCCGCAAGATGCCAATCTCCGACCGTCGGCAACGTACGTTATCGAGAAACAACCAGAAGAGCCAGAACCCCGAGCCGACCAGCACCACCGGGACCAGGATCGCCGCGAATGCCCCGTATTCTGTAGCGATCAGGCCACGGTGCGTTTCCTCAGACGCCATGGCAGCGGAATGGGCCAGCGACGCCCTGCCCCGGGCGTCGAGCCGGGTATCGACCAGCGAACGCAACTGGAGCACCTGAGTGTCGGGCAGGATCGTTGGCACGTGCTGGACAATGCCGCCGAGAGCCGGCGCCGAACCCATGCACTCCAATGCGAAAATGGCGTTTATTCTCCCGGGCTTGCCCAGCCAATGCTGCACCCGGTCAAGCGCACACCACACAGTGATATCCTCCAGATCGCCCTGTTCGGGAATCACCCGGTGAACGACGAACCGCTCGCCCATCAACATGAGCGCATCACCGGCGGAGATGTCAAGCTCCTGCGCCAGGGCGTGTCCGATCTCCACCGTGCCGGGCGGGATGTCCGCACGGATCGGGTCGATATAGCCATCCTCTTCCGTCCAGAATCGAGGCTTTGCCTGGACCGGCACCTGCCCGGAGGTCCCACTTACAATGATTTCCACGTCGCGCTCAGGCCAGTGCATTCTCTTGCGCAGCACCGGCAGAAGATGATTGTAACTGGCACGGGGAGCGTGCGCCAGCGTGTGAACGTATGCTTCGGGCATCCAGGTGTCTGGTTGACCCCAACGGACAAGGGCGGTGGTGTCCTGGTCTTCATGGATGATGATGGAATTGTAGCCCATATCCTTCATGAACCGACGGTAGTCGTCCTGCATCCGGTCCATTTCAAGAGCTGTGCCCTGCCGCCTTTCGGCGACGATGTGCTGTGCGTTCTGGCGACGCGCACTGACCGAAGCGGCCGCCCCCACCATCACGGCAACAGCCGCAACCACCGAAAGGACGCTCACCAAGAACCATGACCTTCGGAAGCGGATTTCTCGTATAATGATCTGCTGCAGATTCATTGCATCACCTGAGGCCCGTCCACATCCAAGCGCGATGGCCTTGTCGAGCAGCCGAGACATCGGCGCCGTTCGCTCACCGATAATTGTCCTGCGGCCGGCCGAAGACAATGTCGGCATGGCCGTCAAGAAAAGCGATATTGAGCCCTCCGGCGGTGGCGCCGCCCCGACGGCGGTGGGGAAAGATCCCTCTCTGTCGAAAGAAGTCGCTCAGGACCCAGACCTCTGAAGGGCTGGTTCGCAAATTCCGAGATTCCTCCGGTGTTCCATTCACAGGGCGCATCCCCGTATTGGCCAGAGCGCGGGGGAAAAAGACCCTTGCATCGCGCCAGGTCGCTCCAGTGGGCTCGGTCTTGTTTCGTTCGAAACTCCAGTAGACATAGGTGATGTGGCCGCGTTGGCGATTTTCCTCGGTATCGACGACACTGTCCACACCCCCCGGCGGTGTGCCACCATTGGGGTCGGCAGCACCGGCCTCCATAAGATGGGCTTCGGGACAGTAGAAGACCCGGAAGAGCCCCTCGTTCTCGTAGACGTTCAGTTTCTCCAGCAGCGGTCTGTGCGGATTGTGTTCGGTCGCTTCCAGAGGATATCGGCCTTCGCGATCGCCCTGTGCATACATCTGCAAGGCCATCGACACCTGACGAAGGTTGCCGCGGCAGACCACCTCGCGGGCCACCGCTCTGGCTCTCGTCAATGCGGGCACCAGGATTCCCATCAACAGTGCGATCGTGCTGATGACGACAAGGAGTTCGATCAACGTGAAACCGCGTTCTCTCGGCTGCATTGTGTCAGACCTTCCTCAGTTTGTAGAGCGCTCGACCAGGACACCGTCGGCAAGACAATACTTCTCGTCCGCCTCGACGGAGCTGTCATGGGTAACCAACAGAACCGCTCCACCATCTTTGGCGAATTGCCGGAGATACCCGATGACGGCGGCCGCATTGGTTTCGTCGAGGTTGCCGGTCGGCTCGTCGGCCAGCAGGAGCCTGGGTTGGTGCAATAGGGCCCTGGCCAGCGCGACGCGCTGGCGTTCGCCGGTGCTGAGCTGCGAAGGCGGGTGGTCGATCCGGCTGGAAAGCCCGAAGGAGACAACAAGCTCTTCAGCCCGTTGACGCACCTGTCCATCCGAGAAGGCCAGGCTTGGAGCGAGCACATTCTCGAGAACACTCAGATAGGGAATCAGATGAAACTGTTGGAACACATAGCCGATGTTTCTGGCCCGAAACGCTGCGCGGGCGTCCGAGGACAGCGCGTACAGGTCTTCTCCGGCAACGGCAACTGTGCCGGACTGCGGGCGGAGCAAGCCCCCGGCGCCAAGCAGAAGCGTAGTCTTGCCGCTCCCACTGGAGCCGTGAACCACCTTGAACTGCCCGGCCTCAAGCTTTAGCGAGACGCCATTGAGAGCCGTGACCGCATGACCGCCACGCCGTTCGTAGACCTTGCTGAGATGGCTGATGTTGAGAATGACAGACATATCGCTGTTTCTCCGGTTCTCTTTACGGCTCGTCTCTCAAGACAACCGCCGGGTCCTGTTGGGCGGCATGGATGGCCGGCAGCCAGCCCGCAAAGGCACATAAGACCGTCGCGATCAGGACAGCGGTCAGCAGCGCCGGAATGCGGATCAGGTCGAGGAAATCTCCCGAGAACAACCGTACGCCTCCCCACAGAGCGCCAACGGCCAATCCCAGAAAATAACCCACCAGCGAGCCGATAAGACCTATAAGGACCGCCTTGCACAGGAAGACGGCAATGATCGTGGACTCTCTCACACCAAGAGCGCGCAGAATGCCGATCTCAAGGCGTCGCTCGCGCACGTTGCCCAACATCAGAACGAAGATCCAGATGGCCGAGGCTGCCAGGACCACGGGAATGAGAATCGAGGCGAACAGCCGGCGCTCCAAGCGCATCTGACGGCGATGATTCTGCTCGGCCTCCATAGCCGTCACATGTGCCTGCTCGGCACGGCTTCTGGCCTGTGCCCGGGCTTTGACACGAGAGCTGAACTCCATGACCTGAACGCCTGGCAGGATGCGTTGCACCTCCTGCGTGATCGCTCCCAGGGCATCCGGCACACAGACGCATTCGAGCGCCAGGATCACATTGATCGTACCCTCCAGGCCAAGAAGCTCCTGAGCGGTCTGAAGGTCGCACCAGACGGCGATATCGTCTGTGGTTCCTTCGGCCGGATTGATCTGCCGGATGGTATGCATTCGCCCCATCAGCGCGACCTCATCGCCGACGTGCAAACCCAGATCCGCCGCGATACTGTTGCCCAGAATCAACTGACCCGGCGGCACAGCTTTCATGATCGGATTGCGATAGGCCGAGCCGTCTTCCGTGAGAAATCGGCTCTTGTGATAGACCGGTATCTGGCCCGGCGTGCCACTGAGGATGATATCGATGCTGTACTCAGGCCACTGGACCCCCGTCTGCAGGACGGGAAGAAGATGATTCAGGGTATCCACGTGCCCACGCCCAAGCCGCTCGACATACTCGTAGGGCATATACGTGTCAGGATGCCCCTGGGCGCGCAGAGCCGCCAGGCTCTGCTCGGCGGGAACAACCATGACGTTGTATCCCAGGTCGCGCATGATTCTGCGGTAGTCATCCTCCATCTGGGTCATCTCCTCGCGTGTGGAACGTTCGCGTGCGATCAGGATCTGCTCGGTCCGCACGTCGTGAGCATGAAGCAGAGTGATCGATCCGATAAAGCTGGCAATCGCCACAGCCACACAGATCAGGCCCAACAGAAAGCTGATCTTGCGAAACCGTATTTCCTTGGAGACAAGCTGCCACAGATTCATAGATGACCCCACAACCCGAATCAGTCGTTCCGTTCGTCCTGGGCCTCTTCCAAACGGCGAAGGAAGCCGCCCGTCCCGACCGGCGCGGCCGGGGTTTGGGCCGTCAACGGCTTCACGTTGCCTTTCCAGTCCACCGACATCAGAAGATCCAACCCCGGATTTCCGGCCTTGACCTGGCAGGAACATGGTCCGGCGAGAAACACCCCGGTATCTCCCACCGTCCAGCGATTGATCCCCTTATCGACCAGCGCATGCAGAATCAGGCCCCGGCCGTAAATCGGAAACGCCATCGGAACGTCACCAAACTCGACGAGATCTCGCTCCGACAGCAGAAGCATCTTCACCAGGATTTGCTCTCCGGGATCGTCACGGCGCAGACGGATGATCTCGAACGAGATGGTATCGTAGATTTGAACCGTCTGATTCTCCCACTCAGCCAAACTGGGCAGAACAAGCGTTTGTTCGAGCCGTGCAAGCTCGCTCTTCAACACTTCGAATGCGGCGTCGTTCTTGGGCCGCTCCTGGCCTTCCAGAAGCACCCAAACCGCCGTCTTGCGATCCAGAAGCAGAGACGCCAGTCGGCTGCGGACCGGCGAATGCAGTAGCGACTGCACCGCCTCGGGCGACAGTGGGCCCGACCACACCGGAACCCGCAGGCGGACATGCCGTGGGTAACGCACCTGCATGTGGGGCAACGATTCAGCACTCGCAGGGTGCTCGATGTCTTCGCTCTTGGACAGGTCGTGTATCGTCAGCCTGACATTGGCACACGCCTTCTCTCCAGCCGCAGCGGCATTGAGTGCATCCAGTGCCCTATTGCATTCTTCTGAGAGCGCGCCGGAATGATAGATTGTGATCTCGTACGGGTCGACAGACCAGTATTCCAGAGCGTACTGAAAGACCGGAATCGGACAGGACATCGCCGACGACACGCCCCACCCCAGGACCAGCGCAGCGCAAACACATGCCAAACGCAAACGTACACGCGTTCGATGGTAACTCATGGTATTCGCCCTTTTCCGAGACAGTCCCACGCCCTCTAGTCCATTCACCGAGCTATTGCGCCGCCACAGCGTGCTGGGCAATGAGTTCGATTCCGTTAATCATGGCAAGACGCTCCGCCTCTTGCGACGAGCACAACTCAATATCTATTTGCCCACCCGTAACATCGACCAAGAACGCTTCAACCGTTCCGCGGAACGGGCCGCCGGTTCTCGCGACAATATCATATCCGCCCAGAACCTGACGACCGTCGATGGAAACGTCGAATACACGCTGGCCCGGCGTGGCGTCTTCTGCGAGTTCGGCGAAGTGCAACAAAACGATGTAGCTTGTATCGACCAGACCTTCGATCGTGATGGCCCCGTCGCCCTCCCTGCCGGATGCGGCCACCCAATCGATGCCGCCCCCGTCATCTCGAATGGCCGATGGATGGCGGCGGTGTGTGCCAGACCGGTCGTGCCAGATCAGGCCCGATTCGGCGACCCGCCGGCCCGGTGCGCCGAAGTTGATGCCGTGCCCCTGCGGATTCGGCGCCGAGCCGTCGTAGCGCGTCCACAACTCGATGTTGGAATCATCGGGCATGTGAATCAACGCCAGTGACGTTTGATGCGCGTAGCTGCACGTACAACTGCGCGTGTAGTCCAAGACGTTCAGCACGCCCTCGGCGGCGATCATATTGGCGGTACAGCCCGACTTGATGCCGCTGATCGTACCCGTGCCGCTGTCGTGTTCCAGATCGTAGAACCCCGCATAGCCGCTTCGGAATAGAAGCAGATTGGCGTTGGCATTGAAGGTGCTGCAGCCGTACGCCTTTCGGTAAGTCCAATCATCGCCCTGGTCGTTGTCAGGTTCCTGGCGAATCCATTCCTGCCCCGTGAGAATCGAGCGGGCCGTGCCGGGCCGACCGGGGATCAGCATTTCGTCCCGAACCGTCGCGGGCAGGAGAAAGCGGCCTGCCTCCCAGAGGATCTCGCCGTCGCGGCCCCGGCGGGCGGTGATCTGCCTCGGCTCGTCCTCAAGCGTGCGGCGCATATCCTGGCTGCCACCTTCGATCAGGATGTCGTGCTCTTCGCTGTACATCAGATACGTGCCGAAAACGTTGCTGTCGGTGCGCCATCGTTGCTGGCCGCTCTTCAGATCCAACGCGTAGACCACCGAAGACTCTTGGGGCCAGCGTCCCCGACGGGCCAGGTGCTTGAGGGCGTTCTCGGAGATTCCGTCAATCACAAAGAGTGTGTCGGCGGTGCTGATGATGGCCTGGTGGCGAAATCCGATCTTCGCCTCACGCTGCCACAGGATCGTGCCGTCAAAGCGATTCATCACCACAAGACGCCTGCTCGACGTACCGCTGTAGCTCTCGGTCCAGCCCAGTTCCTGATCCTCGAAGATATGGGGCCTGTCCGTCGTGATCAGGCAATCGCCTTGCACGCTCATGTGGCCCCAGTCAGGCACATCGTCATCATCATACAACTCGCACCCCCACCGCCCCGGCAGCAAGAACCGCCCTACCGTTTCGCCCGTGGCCGGGTTGAGACGGTGGATGCGGCGCTCATGGCGAAGGTAGATGCTGTCGGCCAGCGTGACAAACGGGCTGCCGATATACGTGGCGCCGGGAATGTTGGTCATGTATACGGCGCGGCCCTGCCGCCAGCGGGCCTCCAATTCCAGATCGGTGAACGCATGGCCGATGCCTGGAAACGCCCGCTCCCAGATCGGCCGGCCCGTGTATACGCAGCGCGCTCCGATCGTCTCAACACCAAGGAACACCTGACGTCCGGCGGCGATCTGCGGTCGCGGGCCTCCGGCGTGACGCGGCAGAATGTTGTGATTGTTCGGCCCGCCGTACCAGAGCACTCCCAGCGGCAGCCGCACCCGCTGGTCTCTCGACATCAGGGTGTTGGCCGGATCGTGATACTGGTGCGTCCACTGCCCGGCTCCGCTCAGCGGTCCGTCCCGCGTCGCCAGGAGATGTCCCTCACGGCCGTACACGGCAACCTGATCGACACCTGCCGCCAACGCGGCACTCGATAGGGAAGGCAGGTCCTCCGGCGAAGCACCCAGCCAGGCCAATCCGCCATACGGCCGCAGCCGATTCAGAACAGACGCCAGGACGGACGGTTCGGCGCCGATGCCGGCCGCCGTGATGTCTTCGCTCAAGACCATGCTGAACAGATACGGCTGGACGGAAAATGACGCGGGTTCGGCGTGGATCACCGCCGCCCGCCGCCCATACATTCCCGCGCCCGCCAGTTCGTCCCGAAGAGCGTGTACACGGCCGGCGTCCGCCTCGACGACCACGACATGCAAATCGCTTCGCACCAGCAGCTCCCTGAGCAGATCGCCGGAGCCGGCGCCCAGCATGAGGGCGTAGCCCTGTGGCTCGCCGAGGCTCTCAAGGAGTTTCCCGGCTACCGGGCCCCATTCATCGTTGTTTGGCTTCAAGGGACGGGGGTTGTAGGCGTATGATTTCGATGCAACGTCCTCGGGCCCAAAACAGTACAGCTTGCCGCTTGTTGTGGTGACAAATAGCCTGCCATAGGCGGCCAGTTTGTAGAAGACCTCGCCGTCGATCTGATCCAACAGGTCTTTCACACGGTCGGCCAGCATGGCGTTGCGCTTCATCCCCAGCCCTTTGGAGTGAACCTCATATCCCCCCGTGCCCTTGGGCCCTTCCTGGGGATTGAGGTGAATGACCTCTCCGGTATGGCGGTCAAAGGTCCCAGGCATACCTCGTCCGCCGGCCACGACCAAATGGTCTTGGCCCACGGCAATGTACCCCTGTGGGGCCAGGCCCCCGTAGCCATACGCTCCGCCGTGCGGTAGCGGGACGTAATCCGAACTGGTGGTATCGTTCACCCACACCACCTTGCCGCTGTTGGCGTCGAGGGCGTAGATGAACACACCGTGCAGCGGCCAGATTCCAGCGGCAAAATACACCATGCCGTCTTCGACAGCAGGTCCGCCGCGAGCGGCCCAGAAATTGATGATCCGCTCATTGCCCAACAGGCAATGGTCCGACGGTCCTCCCCGAAACCTCCAAACAAGCTCGCCGCTCTCGGCGTCCACGCAATGCAAGTGGCCGTCGTCGGATACGAAATAGACCTTCCCCCTCCACGCGGCCGGCGCCAAACGCACCGGCCCATTCGTATAGAACCGCCACTGCTCGGCTCCGTCGTCGATGCGATAGGCTGTTACACTGTCGGTGACATTGGACGGCACGAAGATCAGGCGGCCCTCAACAACCGGGCAATAGGATACGTCAAAATCCAGCTTGCCGTGATCGTCCCACTGATGCCGCCACGCACGCTTGGGCGGGGGCAATTCACGAACCCACTGAAGATGCAGATCTTCGGAGAGCCGATGCGGCGTATCGGCGCTTCGGGCTGCGTCATATTGCCACATGGGCCAATCGGGCCTAGCCAACCTCACGCGGTTCGATTCTACGGGTGTCAGATCGCCGGCGTCGTCAACCTCGACGTGATAGGTCCCAATGTCCTCTTCAGCGGCTTCTTGGATCACCAGAGAGGGTTCTGCAGCCCCTTCGATCGGTCTGCCGTTGCGATACCACTGGTAGGTCGGTTCTCCTTGGGGGCTGCGCAGTGCGATGGGACCAAGCACGACCTTCCTGCCGGGACGGAATTCCTCGTCTGCCATCAGATCGGCCACGAAAGGCCGCGCCAGCGTCCAGGTGGGCCCGCCCTCGAAACGACCGTCATACCCTCCGACCCGGTCCGTGGCTGTCTCGCCCGCCCCCTCATTCAGAGGCCAATAGCCCACGATCCCCTCTTCCTCGCCGTCGAGCGGGATGTGCATGTAGGCCTTGATCTCCAATTCGCTGATCGCCCTGTTCCAGATGCGCAACTCGGCGATCTTGCCATCGAACGTCGCGTCGCGACACCGGCCGATGCGCAATGGCCCTTCGGCTGCGGTCTTCAACCTTCGCGCCCGCCGCGCGATCTCATGGCCGTCGGCGTAGACGATCGATTCCGAGCCCGCGTGCACCAAGGCCAAGTGGACCCATCGATTCTTCGCCGGATGGGTGAAATCGATGTCGTAATTGCCGCCTCCACAGTCGAAACGCCACTGATCCACGTTCTCGGCCGTGCGTAGACCAAAGCATTCCCCGGCCGAACCGACCTTTCCTATCGAGAAGACACCGTTGCCGTTGAAGCCTCGCGCATACACCCACACCTCAACGCTCTTGCCCGCATTGCCGGCAATACCCAGGTCTACGGCATTCACGTCGATTTGCACGTGTGCATCGGATCCATCCAACTCCAATGCGATCTCCGAGACTTGTCCGTACGAGGCATCTGAGCCAGACAGGATACCGACGAGAAAACAGAGCGTCACCGCCACAGTCGTGCCACGTAGCCGACGGGACCCAGGCCGGAAACCCTCCTGGAACAACTGCATCTGCTGTTGCGTCTCCTCATATACCACTTGACGAACCCCCGTGATAGCATGCCGGAATACGTTCATTCTCAGATCCTACAGGCCACGGCATATAGCACAAGCGCACACTGCGAAAACCCGGTCGTGGCAAAGAAGAGGTTATCAGAGAAACCGCAATCGTTCCAGAAGGAAACGGCCCAATCTCCAGGACCAGGTCGTCACGCTCGATACCGCCACAGGGATGACCGTCTTATGTGCAACTCCTGTGACAGACGGCCAATGGGCCGCATCTCGAACGGATCCGATCTGTCATCGAACCACGTTACGATGCACCGAATCACCAACGTCCTGAGACAGCCGCTCTTCATCCCGAACCGCATTCCGCACGACTTCGTAAATGACCGCACCAGCGGGACCAAGCGTCTCGGCGATGGTTACCTGTCCGCTGTCAAACGTGCAGATTTCCGCGCAGCCTTCGGGACATCGTCTGTACATGCGTCCCTGGTCGGACAGACCGTGTTCTTCGCGGCTGAGGGTGAAACGTATCTCGTGCTCCGCATCGGAAATGTTGGCAACCGCCACCGCGATGCTGCCGTCGTCGGCGCGCCAGGCGCCCACCAGGTACTGCGGCACGCGCTTGCGGTATTCCTGGACGGCCCCCTGCTGACCGGCATAGATGGACAGGCGCGACATGTCGATCTCCATCTCGGGAATGTCCATGCGCGGGGGCCGCACGAACGTGCCGTGCAGCAGAAAGGGCAGGGCCGCCTGCCGCAATTGGACCAGTTGCCTCAGATAGGCCAGGTCGGCCTCGCGCTCCACCAGGTGTTCCGGCAGGAAGTTCGAAAGACAGGGCTGCTGCCCCCAGACGAAGCTGCGCGCCTGTTCCAGACGGAACTGGTAGCGGAACTTCTCATCGAGCAATCTAAGGGGCTGCTGCGGGGCAGATTCCTTGGGCCAGAGCGGATCGTACGGCGGCCGTGTCAGAGATGCGTAATTGCCGTAGAGAGCGACGTAGCCGTGATAGACAGCATGGAAGAACGGGATCGGTTCCCACGGGCCGGGCGCTGCGTACCGCTCCTGACTGACTTGGAGACTCAACATCAGGTCGAGATGACCCAGCCATGCCTCGCCGCAGCCCTCGCCCGCCAAGCCGATGCCGGGACATCGCCGGCGGATGTCCGATTCCAGGGCGCGAAACCCTTCCATCCAATACGCGCCGCCACCGGGCGGGTGTCCGTGTTCGGTGTCGTAACAGACTAGACTCGAACAGGCCTGGTCCATGTAGATGCCGCTGACGCCAAGATCGTTGTATACGGTTTCGGACAGACCAGCGTACGTCTCGCGCCAGAACGCCGTCCCCATGCACATCGACGCCATGGGCGACCGCGTGAAGGTGTTGTACACCTCCGGCTGGATCGTGCCGTCCGGCTTCTTGACGGCGTAGCGCTCCGCCTGCCGGGAAACCCAGCTCTCTGCGGTCATGCCCCAGAGCCGCTGGTTCATGTACACGATGGGATTCAGTCCTTTCTGGCGGGCCTGGCGCACGGCCAGGCGAAAGGCGTCCGCCCCCTCGCGCGGCGGCAGGTACTCCGGAAAGTGGACATCGTAGGCGCAGCCGTGCCACCAGTGCCAGAACACGCTGACCGGCACACCCAGATAATCCTGCATCGCGGCGGCCGGGGGCAACACGCCGTCGGAGGGGCCACGATTCCAGACCCAAAATCCTGTCTTTTTGACCCAATCGGGTGTACGGCCTCGCTTCAGACGGCTTTCGCCGGCCCAAGGTTGTTGCAGCGCCCAGTCGCGATACCGCTGGGCCACCGTGATCCAGTCACCCTCAAACAGGCCGACCAGCACGTCATAGCCCGGCTCGTAGACCGTCTTCGCCGTCGGATCGGCACCGGGGAAGTGGCAGACCTCCAGGCTGACGCCGCCCTGCACGTCGCCGAACGCCGCGAAGCTCTTGCTGCGTGCCTCGATATCGTCGGCGGCAAGGTACAGCCCCGGTCCGTCTTCGCGATAGAATGCCATGCACTGCATGGACAGGATGCCGGGATAGGCGAATTCGCGCCGATGGGCCCGGCCCGGCGTCGGGGAGAGGATCTGCCTGGCCTGCGTCGTCTTCTCGCCCATCCAGTTGGGCACGGCGAGCACCTCCGATTCCTGCCGCGCGATGGAACCGATGCGCGGGAAACGCACCACCAGCGGAACGACCCCGTCCAGGCCCCGCACGGCAATGGAGAAACGGCTCGCCCGGACCGCAGGGTCAAAGCGGACATCGATAGACACGGACAGATCGGGCATGGCGTCCCGGCAGAATCCGCTCCACGAAAGACGCACTCGAAGAGGATCCCCTTCATCACGCTGGTACTCAAACTGCTGCGCGTGCTCGGGAACCAGCGCGCCGCCGGCCTGCTCCGGCAACTCCAACATCCAAAGACCGCCCAGACGGTCCCTGGCAATGTGGTCGTGCCCCGCGTGCTTGTCGAGCAGAGACACAAGGCGTCCCTGCTCTCGGTCGAAACGCAGAGCAACGTCCAGAGTGTCCACGGACAACGCCGAAGCGCCGGCGCCGAAAGACAATGTCGTCAGGAGGATGACCCACCGTGAACCAGGCCAACCTCTGTCGGTAACGTGTTTCATAAGTGTAGCAGATACAAGCCGAATAGAGATGCCAACCACCGTTTCGGCGGCGTTATGAGCCCGGTTCGTTGAGGACCTTGATATAGGCATTGCGAATCTGCACGTGGCTGCCGCCGCGACTGAGTTCCTGGAAACCGATGTGGCCCCTGCGCGGCCGGTCCTTGATGGGCGGGGCCGCCGAGCCATCGTGCCGCTTGACGGCTTGGGTGTGCTCGTTCAGGTCCACGTCGAGGATCAACTCTCCGTTGAGGACGACATGCATGTGCGCCCCGGCCAAAGCGATCAGGTAGCTGTTCCATTCGGTGGGCTTGTAGACCTGCTTTCGCGGTGCGATCGCCCGATAAATGCCCCCGGTCAGCTCGGAATCGGCGGCGCTGGTGTTATAGCGGTAATCGGCCATCTGAAGTTCCATCCCGTCGAAGGCCGGATCGCCGAAGAGCGGCGCCCGCAGCGCGCAGCCGCTGTTGCCCGTCTCACCGAGCTTGAAGTCGTATTTCAGGATGAAATCACCGTACTGACGCTCGCTCACCAGCCAGGTCCCTCGCATCGGACTGCCGTGGAGAATGCCGTCCTTGACGAGCCACCTGACGTTGGAATCGACCGGCTTGCTCACGTCGTTCCAGGCGCGCACCAGCCAGCCTTCCGGCGCCCCTTCCTTTGGAAACAAGGGAACGAATCCATCCTCAGAGGACGCCGCCGGCGCCACTGCCCCGATCACAAGAACCGCCAACACCACACATCGCACGCCAATCCGCCTTATCATGATTCGACCTCCCGCAAGCTGCTTTTCGGAATCTGCGTCGGTACCTTCCGCCATTCTATGGCCAAGCCGGCCGATCTGCAACGCTCGACTTGCCCGAATGGGCCTATACGGGTGGATGCTCGTGGGCAACTGCCTCGGCCACAGAGGCACCGGCCCGGCGTCGGGTATCGGGGTACTTCCACAGGGCCCAGAGACCGAGCAGGCCCGATGCCGCGTAGCCCAGAGGCGTCAGCTTCAGGACGGCGCCGGTGCCGACGTGATCGGCCAGCACGCCAAGGCCCATGAACGCGACGTAGGCAATACCCCAGGTGCCGCCCACGATCGCCGCCATGCGCTGGCCGAGTTTGAGGCCTTGGGCATAGCGGGCGAGCGTAATGGTCAGGATGTAGGCGGACATGGAGAAAAAGCCGGCGGCGAACAGCAAGCCGACCGCCGCCCGGCTCTCGATGAACAGCAGGTAGAGCACGGTAAAGGGCACGGACAACACGAACGCCAGCGTCGAGCATGACAGGTCGCCCTTGCGGCGGGCAATTGCGGCCCAGGCAAACGGCCCGACGGCGCCGCCCCAGCCGAACATCGCGACGGAGAACCCTCCGAACGTCAACGCAGAACCCAGCATGTTCAGGTGGGTGGGAACCAGAAGCAGGATCACAGTTGTCGAAATCGCCGCCGGCACGCCGATCGCCAGGAGCAGCCCGAACGGCAATTGGTGCGAAACCCGGACCGGCGCGCCGTCGCAACCGGGCCGGCTCTCCACCGCGAGCGTCACGCGTGACAGAGCGACAGCCGCCATACCGACCGCCGGCAGCAGGACCAAGGGATACAGCCCGGCCAGGCCGAAGCGGGAAACGAGCGAGGCGGCGATCACACCTCCACTGGCGAAACCGAGAAAACCCGACGTCATGAAGACCGCCGTGCTGGTCGCGGCCGGGATGCGATCCAGCATATGGACGGCGCGCAAACCCTCGGGGTGGACAATCGCGATCCCGCAGCCGCTGACAATCCCCAACGCCACCACCGTTGCAACGCCGAGGCCCGACCGAGGCGCCAAGGCCATCGCACAGATGGCAGCGGCCAGGAGAAGCCCGAGATGCAGAAAGAGCGGTCTGTCCCTGTCCGCCCGCATGTGTCCAGTGAGCATCTGGACGCCGTTGGCCGTCAGGGTCAGCGCGGCCAGAACGAAACCTGCCAGCGACAGGCTCAGAGTGAAACGTTCGCGAACGACCGGGAGGATCGCCGGCAGCATGTTGCCGAACATGTCCACGAGAAAGTGAACGCCGGACAGAACAATCAACCGGGCCCATTGCACTTTGAGAGAACCGATACGCATATACGCTCCGAAAGGGATCGGCAGACCTCGGTCGTCTGCCGGAATCCCAGAAGCATAGCGAATTCGCGGCCGCAGACAATAGGCCACTTGACCGCTTATCGGCCGAAATCACAGTGTTGAACCGAATGGGCATCTCGGTTAGTCTGGTCGGACCGAAACATCGGTCTGGACAATACAACCACATACGAAGCCAGGAGGTGTACGATGCGGGTCAGAAGAAGCGTTGCGATGACGGGGCTGTTCTGTGCTCTGATGGTGGTGTTGATGGGGAATCCGAGGGTCCTGCTCGCGACGCAGGCAGGCGTTCCGGCCGATGACGGCAAACTGCGGATCATCGTCTTCGGGGCCCATCCGGACGACTGCGAACTCAAGGCGGGCGGCACGGCGGCACTGTGGGCTGCACAGGGTCATCACGTCAAGTTCGTCTCAGTCACCAACGGGGACATCGGTCACGCGAAGATGGCCGGCGGACCGCTGGCCCGGCGGCGCATCGCAGAGGTCAAGGAAGCGGCCAAGGTGCTGGGGATCGAAACCGAGGTGCTCGACATCCACGACGGCGAACTGATGCCCACGCTGGAGAACCGCAAGACGTTCGTCCGGCTGATTCGAGAATGGAACGCCGACATCGTCATGGGACACCGGCCGAACGACTATCATCCCGACCACCGGTACACGGGCATCCTGATGCAGGACGCCGCCTTCATGGTCACGGTCGCCTTCTTCTGCCCGGACGTTCCACAGCTCACGAAGAACCCGGTGTTCCTGTATCTGTCCGACAACTTTCAGAAGCCCAATCCGTTCGAGCCGACCGTTGTGGTCGGGATCGACTCGGTGTACGACAAGAAAGCCGACGCCATCTGGAAGATGGAGTCTCAGATCGAATCGTTCTGGGCCACCGGCGACTTCGAGCGGATCGTCCCAGTCCCCACCGATCCGGTGGCGCGCGAGCAGCGGCGTCTACAGGTGCGCGAGCGGATCGCCGCCCGCGACCGGCGTGTCGCCGACAGATTCCGTGACATGTTGATCGAGTGCTACGGTCCGGAAAAGGGCGCCCGTGTCGTTCACGCTGAGGCATTCGAACTGTGTGAATACGGCCGTCAGCCGTCGATCGAGGAACTAAGGGCGATGTTCCCCATCGAACGAAGGAAGAACTGAGAGTCGTGGGCGCCGACCGCAGTGGAGATCGGCCGGTTGCAGCCGCCGGCCGTGCCCGCCTCGCAGACACAAAGGGGCCGATAACGCCGAGGCGGATGCGCACACCGCGTGTACGGTTTGCATCTACAGCCAAGAGAAACAGGGTGGCCTTTCTGCCATGATGAATCGGGCGGCGGCAGGGCCGTTGACACGCCATACGGCCGGATGTGGCGTTATGCCACGACTACCATAAACCTTTATAGATCATGCCCTTGTGACAAGAACCGCCACATCCTGAAGATTCCGTGTCTTCACAGGTCAGAGGTAGCGATGTGGCTGCATCAGACCGCGACATGGGGCGTACATCCCACACCCGGATTCTGAAGGCCATCGGATCGCGCACGCCGATTCTCTGAAAAAGAGTGCTTGACCGGGCGATTCATTTTTGGTAGAATACGGATCGAACTGGGGGTAAGAAAGAAAACTCTTCTCGCGGATGCGGTGATTTCCACGGATGGTGCCAGACGGCAAGGGTCTGTCGGCGGAGGCAGGCGCGGGCCCTGGGGAGGACGACGTACTTGAAGCAGCCTGGTGAGCCATTTTGCCGAACCACCGTTCCAGGCCGCTCGAGTTTCCAAGGTCGCACAGTATCTCGAGCTTCGGCGGGCTCCGCCGAGCGGGTAGATCCTGATTAGGGGGTGATGACAGTGAAGAACGTGGATATAAGGGATCGGTTTGATCCCGGCAACCGCCGTCGCGCGGGCTCTCGTCGAATCCTCGGCATTTTGAGGCTGGTTTCTTCGGACCGACCGGTCCTCATCGGACTGTTCTGCCTGGCCTTTCTGGCGGGCGCAGTGCCGATGGGCGCCGGGATCTGCCAGGCAAAGGAGAACGAGAAGAAATCGTCTTCGACCCCTGATCCGGGACTGGGCAAGCTCTCCCGCCAGATCAACGATCCCGAGACTTACATGCGAGAGCTTGCCGACCGGCTGAATTCCTCCGACGGCCAGCAACTACTCACGAGAGGGATGCCCAGACAGGGATGGCGTCCTTCAAGCTCTCCAGCACCGACAACAGCTCCCGTCACAAATGACTCGCTGCCTCCCCTCGGAAGCCGCTCCACCACCGAGACGCCGTCGGGCAGCGGCACGACACGGGGCCTGAGCCCGGCGCCAACGCAGACGAGATTCGGCTGGAGTCCAGGCAGCGGTCCGGCCGCAACAGCCGCCGAAGAAATGGCCAGGCTCAGGGCGCAGACAGGGGCAAGCCAGCCCACCTGGATGAGCCCGAGTGAACGGGCCAGACAACTCGACCCTCTGAGTGCCTCCAGGGTAAGGCAGAGCCCCGAGAGCGCTCCGCCGGCGCCGCGCGAAACTGTGGCAGCGCCTCAGAGCTTGGCGCCGGCCGACAACCGGGCGTCCTTGCCGTCTCTGGATGGCACCCGGACACTGGGGCAAGCCACATCGGCACCCGGCGTGGATTCCCGCACATGGATGGCTCCGGAAGAGCGTACGCGTCAGACGAATCTCGATGGCGCTCGGCTGCTGGGCAGTCAATCACCGACAAGCAGAATGGAGCCGTGGCAATACGCCACGCCACCCCAGCCACAGCAGACGCCGCAACGACCAATGCCACAGACCGCGCCCAACGGGGCAGCCACGCCCTGGCAAGACCCCTACGCGGCCCAGGCGCCTGCTCAACAATGGCAGACGCAGCAGCCGCAGATGACGCAGACCGCGCCCAACGGGGCAGCCACGCCCTGGCAAGACCCCTACGCGGCCCAGGCGCCTGCTCAAC